>NZ_BLPF01000002.1:1981189-2641586 GCF_011764425.1 Phytohabitans houttuyneae | reverse complement strand
CGGCGCCGCGGCCTGAGCGCGAGCCTGGGCCTGACGGTCGCCGTCGTGTACGGGGTGCTCGCCTTCGCCGCCAGCCTCCCCGGCGCCGCGGTCCTGCTGGTGCGGTGGCTGCGCCCGGCGCCCCCGGCACGCGAGGAGCCGCCGGTCGCCGAGCCGCTCCCGCACCGCGTCGCGGTCTCCGTCGCCGCCTGAGCGCTCGCGCGGCGGCCACCACCTTTGGCTGGCGCCGCCTGTCACTCCGGTGGAGACCTTTCGGATCCAACCCGAACCAGACGCGAGCTACCGCGACCAGCGTCGTGGTCCGGACCGTTGCTCCCGCGGCCTCACCCTCCGCGTCCGGTTCAGCCACCCCGCTCCCGCAGATCGTGGAGAGTTGGCGTCCTCGACTTTCGGACTTCCGTCGTCTGGAGTCCTGTCTCGGTCAGGGTGAGCCTTCTTGGAAGTCCGACCCCGAGTTGGAGGTGAGCTGCTGTCGCGCCCGCGTGGTGCCGCCTCACTCTCCGCGGTCGCCCAGCCCAACGCAGGAGCCCGCTCCGGCAGATCTTGGCAAGTTGGCGCCGAAATAACGCGCCAACTAACCAAGATTTCGAAGCTCACACCGCCTGCACCTGATCTACAGTCACACACCGCGACGACGATGCCGAACTGCGGGCGGACTCGCGCACTCCCCCCTCAATGATCTTGCATCTTGCCTAGTCAACGCCTTACCCGTGAAGCCGGCCACTGTGGTGCGGGCACCGTCAGTTGGAGGACGCCGGAAGCTGTCGCACGACAAGCAACCCCAAGTCCGAATTCGAGACGCACCAACTCACCAAGATCTCGATTGCGGCGCCGCATCGTGGGCGGACTCGGCGCCGCGCGGTGCGTGACTGTCGATCAGTAGCAGCTCCTTGGGGTTGAGCCTGGCGACAGCGGAGGGTAAGGCCGCGGGAGCAACGGTCCGGACCACCACGGACATCGCGGCAGCTCACATCTCGTTCGGACTGAACTTCCAGAAGGCCCACCCTGACCGCCAAGGTCTCTGCGAGCCTTCGGATCAGGCTGGGATCTGAGGTCGGCGCCAACCGGATGGCGGCGCCGAGGTCAGATCGTGTGCCCCTATGAGGGCCGATCCGTACCACGATCTGGAGGGGGTTACCGCGGAGGGTGAGGTGGCGGGCTGGGGCGTGCCAAGGGCCGGCGCCGTGACGGCGGCGCCGGCCCTCCGGCTCCCCTCGGTCAACGCATAGTTGGCCACCGCCGGGACTCGGGCGCGACCTCGCGGGACACGTCCTGCCAGTGGCCGGCCCGCTGCGCCGCGTTCGCCGGGCCGTCCGGGCGCTGGTTGCCGCGGCCGTGGGTGACCGGCACCCGGGTCCACTCGGCCTCGACGGGGTCGTCGTGGGCCGGCATGCGGCCGAACAGGTCGCCGGAGGTCGAGGTCAGGCCGAGCCCGTCCACGCCGAGCGGCCGGTCGTCGCTTCGTGCCAGCGGCGGGCCGCTGTCGGCGGTCTCGTCCGCGGCGGCCGCCGCCGGGCGGCGCCACCGGCTGGCGCTGACGACCGCCACCAGCAGCGCGGCGCCGAGCACCATCGCGGAGCCGGTGCGCAGCGGCGTCTCCAGGTCCGCCTCGCGGCCGGCCAGGGAGATCCGGCCCGGCACCAGGCCGAGGACGGCGTCCGGGCTGGCGAGCATCGCGAGGTAGCCGCCGGTGTACGCGAGCCCGGTGAGCACCGCGCCGGCCGGGGAGAAGCGGAGGGTGCCCAGCAGTCCCAGCAGCAGGCCGGCGGCGCCCAGGCACAGCGCGGGACGGACGAAGTCGCCGTCGCGGAAGGCGCCCGCGGCCTCCTCGTTCAGGAAGGCCTGGACCGAGCGGTCCTGGCCGTACGCGAGGAGCACCCAGCTGAGCGGGGCGATGACGACGGCGGCGATCAAGGTCCAGACGTGTCGCATGCGGGACACCGTAGTGCCATCGATATGGGGCTACACCAGGCCAAACCTCGGCGGATCTCCGGTTTCGCGGGTGGTGCGAAGATGTCGCGCGGGGTGTAACGCGGAAGGCTCGCGGGACGCCCTTGCATCCGCGGCCTCGACCGCCCGCTAGCGTTCGGATCATGTTGCAGCGCTACGACGAGCGAAACGCCGGCATCCGGTACTGGGTCAACGGCGCGCTCCGCCACCGCGACGAGCCGGGCATCTCACCCTTCGACTCCGTGGTGCAGGGCGGTGACGCGGTGTGGGAAGGGCTCCGGCTGTACGAGGGACGGATTTTTGGGCTCGACGCCCACCTGGACCGGCTGCGGCGGTCGGCGACCGCGCTCGGCTTCGCGGGCATCCCCACGCCCGAGGAGGTGACCGCGGCGGTCGCCGAGACGTTGCGGGCCAACGACATGCGCGACGGTGTCCACATCAGACTGACGCTCACCCGCGGTGTGAAGGTGACCAGCGGCATGGATCCCCGCCTCAACCAGAGCGGCTGCACGCTGATCGTGCTGGCCGAGCACAAGCCGCCGGTGTACGACACGAGCGGCCTGCGGCTCGCCACGTCGAGCGTGCGCCGCCCCGGCCCGGACGTGCTGGACCCAAAGATCCATCACAACAACCTGCTCAACTCCATCCTCGCGAAGATGGAGGCCACGCTCGCCGGCGCCGACGACGCGCTGATGCTCGACGGCCGCGGCTTCGTCGCCGAGACGAACGCCACCCACCTCTTCGCCGTCCACGATGGAGCGTTGTCGACGCCGCACGCGGTGGCCTGCCCGGAAGGGATCACCCGCGCCACGGTGCTGCGGCTCGCCGGGCCCGCGGGCATCCCGGCCACGGTGCGCGACCTGAGCCTCACCGAGATGTACACGGCCGACGAGGTCTTCTGCACCGGCACGATGGGCGAGATCGCGGGCGTGACCCAGATCGACGGCCGCACGATCGGCACCGGCGAGGTCGGCCCGGTGACGCGGCGCGTGGCGGACCTCTACGTCACCCACGCGCGCGCGAACGGCACGCCGGTGGTGTGAGCGTCAGACGCGGTGGGCGTGCAGCTCGTCGTAGTACGGCCGGGCCGCCTCCACGAGCGGCGCCAGCCGCTCCGGCACCGGTGCCGAGGGCGGGGTGTACGGCCCGAACCCGGTGGACGCCTCGACCCCGGAGTACCAGTGCGGCGCCCACACGCCGTCGGTCTGCCGGGGTCCGGGCGCCCAGCGGAGCATCGCCGGGTCGTAGCCGATGCCGAGTGCCGCGCACAGCCGCTCCAGCACGCCGCCCGGGTCGCGCAGCAGGTCGGCCGCGTCCACCACCGGGCCGCCGCGCGCCCGGAAGATCTCCACCTGCTGCGCGTACCCCAGGTCGGCCAGGGTCGGGGCGCCGCGCACCTTCGCGTAGGAGGCGACGACGTGGGCGGGGTCGCGGATCAGGAACGCGTGCGTGAGCCCCGCCAGCCAGTCGCGCCCCACGTCGGGCAGCAGGTGGTGGGCCATGTGCTTCTGGTAGTGGACGGCGACGCCCGGCGGCACCGGGCCGGTCAGGTCGTCCGCGACGTCCTGCCACCGCCGCGGCTGGGAGTCCAGGACGCCGGCGCGGTCGGGATGGTCCAGGCCCGTGGTGTCGAGGTAGTACGCGTACAGCGGCTCGTCGACGACGAGCGTGTCGGCCCGGGAGCCGAAGCTGCGCATCAGCGCGGTCGAGACGTTGCGCGGTCCGGACCACATGGCCACCCGGGTCACCACTGCGTCAGCCCTCCTCGCACCGGCCGCATCCGGCGCTCTCGTCGAACCGGTCGGACAGCCCGTAGCGGAGCAGCACCACGTCGCCGATCTGGCGTACCTCCGCGAGCCGCGCCCGCCGGTCCGGCCCCCACGGGAAGGCGCCGTCGCCGACGAACCGCGGCGCCCGCGAGTCGCCCACGAAGAACGGCGCGACCACGAGGTGCAGCTCGTCGACGAGCCCGGCGGTGAGGAACTGCGTGTGCACGCGCCCGCCGCCCTCGACCATCAGCCGGCCCACGCCGCGCTCGTGCAGGTCGGCCAGCACGCGGCAGAGGTCGACGGGGTCACCGGCGTCCACCACGGTCGCCGCGTCGCCGAGCCGGCCGCGGGTGCCGTCGACCGCCTCGCTCGCGCAGTAGACGAGCTTGTCCACGTCGCCGGCGCTGAAGAAGGCGGCGGAGGGGTCCAGCTCGCCGCGCCCGGTCACCGTCACCTTGAGCGGCGTGGGAGGCAGGCCGCGCGCGACCCGCTCCGAACGGCGTTCGGCCGATCGGACCAGCAGCCGTGGGTTGTCCAGTCGCACGGTGCCCGCGCCGACCATGATGGCGTCGCAGCTGGCCCGTACGTCGTCGACGCGGTCGAAGTCGGCGTCGTTGGAGAGCAGCAGCCGCTTCCCGCCCGCGTTGTCCAGATAGCCGTCGATGGACATGCCGCAGCTGAGCAGGATGTACGGCCGCTCGCCCACTGATCGAGCCTCCTCGCAGATGTGTCCACCGGTAAACACGGATGGGAAGGGCAACCCGATCACGAACTTACCTGTGGGCACAGTGCGGCGCCGATCTCGCGGGCTTCCAGCCCGTGGCTCTCGACTTTGGACGGCGAGGCGTGGTCGGGGCGTCCAGCACGGTTCCCAGTGCCGTGCGGGGCGCCCCGACCACCAAAGGGAAGCTCCGTGAGGACGCGGAACCGGCCGCTGGTGGCCACGCCAGGGAGGCGGCACCGCCGTTGGGCGTCACAAGCCCCGGCCCGGCACCAGGCGCGCTCACCAGGAGCAGGCTGCGTTCAGATCCCCCACGGTCTCCCCACGACCTCGGTCGGCTTCCCGCCGCCACCGAATGTACCGGCGTTCCCCGCCGACCGCCCGACAAATATCCGACACCTTCTCACGTTGCGGACGTCTTTTTCCGGCCGCCGGGCAGGTCGGGGTCGATCCAGTCGTGCTCCCCGGAGGGCGCCTTCAGCGCGTCGAGCGCGGCGCTGATCCGCCGCTCCTCGAAGGCGAAGTGCGAGTCCATGATGGCCGCCAGCCCGTCCAGCTCCCCCACCATCGTGGCCGGGTCGGCGTCGCGCGCGGTCAGCTCGGCCACCCGGCGCAGGATGCCGGCGATCAGCCAGTGGTCCTCGGCGAGCTTGTCGACGGTCGGCGCGAGTTCCGGAAACTCTCGGCGCAGCGCCGGAAACAGCCCGCCGTCCTCGCCGGTGTGGTGCCGGTCCAGTGCCGCACAGAACGCGGTGCAGTGTGCGCGCAGGTCGGCACCGTCCCGCGCGGTGGCCGGGCCGCCGGACGCCAGCCGATCGCGCAGCAGCTGGAGACGCTCGCGAAGAGCCTGGTGGGTGAGGGTGAGCTGGAGGCTGAGTGCGGCGGCACGGTCGTGGGTGACCACGTGGCCCTTCCGGTCCGGCGCCTCCATGCCTGACGCTGCCCGTCACCGGCACGCGACGCTGGCTTCACCCTACGCGCCGGCCAGGCGCGCGCCGATCGCGGCGGTCGCGGCCCGCAGCGCGGGCAGGCCGGTGGTGATGTCCGGGCGGACGCTCGGCACGACAAGCCCGACCGCCGCGACGACGCGGCCGCCGGGCCCGCGCACGCCCATCGCCAGCGAGCTCGCGCCGAGCGCCATCTCCTCGCGGGTCCAGGCGACTCCGGTACGCCGGATGTCGACCAGCTGGGCCGCCAGGCGGGCCGGGTCCACCACCGTGTACGGCGTGAGCCGCTCCGGCCCGGCCAGCACCTCGCGCTGCACCTGGACCGGCGCCCAGGCCAGCAGCACCTTGCCCACGCCGGTGGCGTGCAGCGGGAGCAGGCCGCCGGGGCGGGAGACGACGCGCACCGAGCGGGCGCCGCCGAGCCGCTCGACGTACAGCGCCTTGGCACCGTCGCGCACGGCCAGGTGCACGGTGTCACCGGTCGCCGCGCAGAGGTCCTGCAGGTACGGCAGGGCGATCTCGCGCAGGTCGGCGTGCATCGGCGAGAGCATGCCGAGGTGCCACAGGCGGGCGCCGATCTGGTACGTGCCGTCCTCCCCCCGCTCCAGCGCCTGCCAGTCGACAAGCTCGCGCACGTGCCGGTGGGCGGTGGCCAGCGGCAGCGCGGAGCGGCGCGCGATCTCGCTGAGGTTGAGGCGCCGGTGCGCGGTGTCGAACGCGTCGAGCACGGACAGCGCGCGGAGCGTCACCGATCTTCCGGCCATGCGCGCAACATACCGCATCGCGTACGGCCAGCGGACACTCGTACGCAGAGCGCACATCCGCGCCCGGTTCAGGCGTGGAACGTGCCGGAGTGGGTACCGCTGCGGCATGCGCGCACTCGTCCTCAACTGCACCCTCAAGCCCAGCCCGGCGGTCTCCAACACGGAGGCGCTGGCCCGCGTGGTCGCCGGGGAGATGGAGAAGCGCGGGGTGGAGGTGGAGTGGGTCCGCGCGGTCGACCGCAACATCCTGCCCGGCGTGAGCACGGACATGGGCGCCGGTGACCAGTGGCCCGAGATCCACGCGCAGCTCCTGCGCGCCGAGATCCTCGTCATCGCGACGCCGACCTGGCTCGGCCACCCCTCGTCGGTGGCGCAGCGCGTCCTGGAGCGGATGGACGCGATGCTGTCGGAGACCGACGACGACGGGCGGCCGGTCGCGTACAACCGGGTGGCCGGCGTGGTCAACACCGGCAACGAGGACGGCGCCCACCATGTGATCAGCGAGATCAGCGGCGGGCTCGTCGACATCGGCTACACGGTGCCCGGCCAGTCGTGGACGTACTGGCACCTCGGCCCCGGCGCCGGACCCGACTATGTGGACGACGAGCGCGGCCACGAGTGGTCGGACAGGACCGGCCGGGCGATGGCGGCCAACCTCGTCACCGTGGCGGAGGCGTTGCGGGCCCACCCGATGGGGCCGCCGCCGGACTGACGGGCCACAACCCGCTCACCCCGCGGGCAGCCACGCGGTGAGGTAGCCGCTGAGGCGCGCGGCACCCTCCAGCAGCGCCGCTGAGCGGCGGGTCAGCTCGGACCCGCGGCGGGCGACCGCCTCGCGCAGGGCGTCGCTGCTGCCGGTGCGGCGCAGGCCGTCGAGGACGGGTGCGATCTGCGGCAGCGGGTACCAGCTCTGCCGCAGCATCCGGATCACCCGGGCGTCGCGGACCTCGGCCGGGCCGTAGCGGCGGTAGCCGGTGACCCGCTCGCGCCGCGGCGACAGGAGCCCGGCCGCCTCCCACACCCGCAGCGCCGACGGCCGCACCCCGATCTCGGCGGCCAGCTCGCCCACGCTCAGCTCAGGCCCGCCCGCCACGGACCCCGTGACATCCGGACCTGCCACGCCCCCACCCGCCACCGCTTCCAGGGCGGCGGCCGTCGTGCGCAGCGCGGCCCGTTCCTGGTGGAGGGCGGCGTGACCGGCGTCGACAAGCGCGAGGGCCGCCGGCACGTCGCCGGCCAGCACCGCGTGCATGATGCGCCGCGCCGCCTCCGGGCCGTGCCCGGCGGCCAGGGCCCGGTAGGCGAGCACCGCGTGCAGGTGGATCTCCTCGAACGTGCGGTAGCCGCTGCCGGTGCGTGGGACCGGGGGCAGCACGCCGGCATCCTCGTAGTTGCGGACCTGCTGGGTCGAGACGCCCGCCGCGCGCGCCAGGTCGACCGTCCGCATCGCCCCTCCCCCTTCACCCCCGTGTTGAGGGTTTTGTGTGCAGCATACGAGCCCAGCCGGCGAGAAAGTCTCTACAGGAGGTTCAATGAGAAACTTGAAGGCATGGAGTGGATCACGGTTACCGGCGCTCGCCTGCACAACCTCAAGAACGTCACGCTCGCCGTGCCGAAGCGCAAGCTCGTCGTCCTCACCGGGCTGTCCGGCTCGGGCAAGTCCACACTCGCGTTCGACACCCTGCACCGTGAGGGGCAGCGGCAGTACATGGAGTCGCTCGGGATCGTCACCGCGTTCGTGAGCAAGCCGGCCGTCGACTCGATCACCGGCCTCTCGCCCTCCATCAGCATCGACCAGCACCTCACCAACCGCAGCCCGCGCTCCACAGTGGGCACCGCCACCGAGGTGTTCACCTACCTGCGGCTGCTCTGGGCGCGCATCGGCCACCGGCCCTGCCCGGCCTGCGGTGCGGACGTCCCGCCGGCGTACGACGTCGCGAGCGAGGACGACTGGGACGAAGCGGCCGTCGACGCGCTCCCCTGCCCGCACTGCGGCGCGGCGGTACCCAACCTGGTGATGGGCGACTTCTCGTTCAACAAGCCGGCCGGCGCCTGCCCGACCTGCACCGGCATCGGCACCGTCCACCGCGCGAACGCCGGCCGCCTCGTGGACGAGGAGCGCAGCGTCGAGGGCGGCGCGGTCCTCGGCTGGCCGCCGGCCCTCGTCGCGCACAACATCCGGGTGCTGCGGGCCGCCGCCGGACACTACGGCTTCGCGTTCGCACCGGGCACGCCGGTGAAGGCTCTGGCACCCGCCGCCCGCGACCTGCTGCTGCACGGCGTCGGGAGCGCCGAGTTCGACCGCTACTTCCCGGACACGCCACCGCCCGCGACGGCCGCCAAGGGCCGCTTCGAGGGGTACTGACAAACGTGCTGCGCCGGTACGCGGACCGGGTCGAGGACACCGCCTACCGCGAGAAGATGGAGCAGCTGCTCACCACCGAGACGTGTCCCGACTGCGAGGGCACCCGGCTGCGGCCGCAGAGCCGCCAGGTCACGGTCGCCGGCATGTCCATCGTGGACGCCGCCCGGATCCCGCTCGCCAGCCTCGTCGCGTGGATCGACCGGATACCGGGCCAGGTGTCCGAAGAGGAGCACAAGTTTGCCGAGCCGGTCATCGACGACCTCCGCGAGCGGGTGCGGCGCCTCGTCGACGTCGGTGTGGGGTACCTGACGCTGGAGCGCGCCACACCCACCCTCTCGGCCGGCGAGGCGCAGCGGCTCCGGCTCGCCGCCCTGCTCGGCTCCGGCCTGACCGGCGTGCTGTACGTGCTCGACGAGCCCACCATCGGCCTGCACCCCGCCGACACCGAACGGTTGGTCGAGGTGCTGCGGCGGCTGCGCGACCTCGGCAACACGGTGCTGGTCATCGAGCACGACCTGGACGTGCTGCGCGCGGCCGACCACGTCATCGACGTCGGCCCCGGAGCCGGGCGGGACGGCGGGCGGATCGTGGCCGCCGGTACCCCGGAGGATGTCGCCGCCACCGCGGGCTCGGTCACCGGCGACCACCTCGCGGGCCGGCGGACCGTGCCGGTGCCCGCGCAGCGGCGGGTGGCCGGCGACCGCGCCCTCACCGTCCGCGGTGCGAAGGCCCACAACCTCAAGGACGTCACGGTACGGCTGCCGCTCGGCCTGCTCGTCGCCGTCACCGGCCCGTCCGGCTCGGGCAAGTCGTCGCTGCTGCTGGACATCCTCGACCGCGCGGCCCGCCGGCATTTCCACGGCGCCGGCGACCCGCCCGGCCCGCACGACGGGATCGACGGGTGGGAGCACCTGGACAAGGTGGTGACGATCGACCAGCAGGCGATCGGCCGGGTGCCGAGGTCGAACGCGGCGACGTACTCGGACCTGTTCACCCCGATCCGGGAGGCGTTCGCGGCGACGGCGGGCGCGCGCCGCGGGAAGCTCACCGCCGGGCACTTCTCGTTCAACGTCGCGGGCGGGCGGTGCGAGCGGTGCACCGGCGCGGGCGTGCTGAGCGTGTCGATGCACTTCCTGCCGGCGGTGGAGGTGCGCTGCCCGTCCTGCCGCGGCCGCCGCTTCAAGCGCGAGGTGCTGGACGTGCGGTACAAGGGGCACGACATCGCCGAGGCCCTGGACATGACGGTGGCCGACGCGCTCGACGTGTTCGCCGACGTGCCCGGCGCGGCGACCCGGCTGCGGCTGCTCGCCGACGTCGGGCTCGGCTACCTGCCGCTCGGGCAGCCGGCCACCACGCTGTCCGGCGGCGAGGCGCAGCGGATCAAGCTGGCCAAGGAGCTCGCCAGGAGGTCGACCGGCCGGACCATCTACCTGCTGGACGAGCCGACGACCGGACTGCACCCGGCCGACACGGCCCGGCTGCTCGGCGTGCTCCAGCGGCTTGTCGACGCGGGCAACACCGTGCTCACCATCGAGCACGACCTCGACGTGATCCGCGCCGCCGACTGGGTGATCGACCTCGGCCCGGGCGGCGGATCGGCGGGTGGCGAAGTGGTTGCCGAAGGCACGCCCGAGCAGGTGGCGGCCAGCGGGTCCCGGACCGGCGGGTACCTGGGCGTGGCAAGCTCGGAAAGATGAACGACAGGGTGGAGGCACGTTTCGAGGTCCTGGACGAGCGCTTCGCGGGTTACGGCGGGGACGCCTGGCTCACCAGCCTGCACACCGGCGGGCGCTGGCTGGAAGGTCCGGCGTACTTCGCCGCCGGCCGTTACCTGCTCTTCAGCGACATCCCCAACAACCAGCTGCTGCGCTGGGACGAGACCACCGGCGCGGTGGGCGTCTTCCGCGCGCCGTCCGGCTACGCCAACGGCAACACCGTCGACCGGCACGGTCGCCTGGTCACCTGCGAGCACGGCGCCCGGCGGGTCACCCGCACCGAGCACGACGGCACGGTCACCGTGCTCGCCGACCGGTACCTCGGCAAGCGGCTCAACAGCCCGAACGACGTGGTGGAGCGCGCGGACGGCTCGATCTGGTTCACCGACCCCAGCTACGGCATCGACAGCGACTACGAGGGCTACCAGGCGGAGAGCGAGATCGGCGCCTGCAACGTCTACCGGGTCGACCCGGGCGGCGGCGAGGTGCGGCTGGCCGCCGGCGACTTCGTCCGGCCGAACGGGCTCGCGTTCACTCTCGACGAGCGCCAGCTGTACATCGTGGACACCCGCGAGAAGCACGTGCGGCTCTTCGACGTGGACGACGAGGGCGCGCTCAAGGACCGGGGCGTCTTCGCGACCTGCGCGGCGGGCAGCTTCGACGGCCTGCGCCTCGACCACCGGGGCAACGTGTGGATCTCCGCGGGCGACGGCATCCACGTCTTCGCACCCGACGGCACGCTCATCGGCAAGCTGCTGGTGCCGCAGGTCGTTTCCAACCTCACGTTCGGTGGGCCACGACGCAACGACCTGTTCATCACCGCCACGAGCGCCGTCTACACGCTGCGACTCAACGTGACGGCGGGCCGCTACCCGTAGGCGGCGGCCCGCCGTTTCACGCTTACGGGGCCCAGGGCGCGACGATGTTCCAGGTCGCGTCCGCGGCCCACGGCGTCGGCCCGTTGTACGCGGCGCCGCCCGAGCCGTCACTCAGCCACACCTCGGCGTTCGCGTGCCGCAGGTACGAGCCGCGGAAGTTGTACGACTCCAGCGACACCCCGCCCCGGTCAGCCCGCTCCGCGCGCACCAGGTGGCGTCGGCCCGCAGCAGCGCGCTGCCGTCGTTCACCGCGTTCTGCACCCGCGAGTTGGCGTGCCGCAGGAACTGGCCCGGGAAGTTGACCGACTCGAACGAGTAGCAGTTGCCGTCCGCGAGGCCGGCCCGCACCGTGTACGTAGCGTCGCTCTTCAGCACCGCCGCGCTGGCCGCGTCGACCACCTCCGTGTACGCGAGGCTGTTCTGGTGGCGCAGGTACCGGTTGGTGAAGCCGGGCGTGGTGACCTGGAACGACACGCGGCCGTTGACCGGAAGCTGCACCCGCGCGGTGCTCGGCAGCGCCCGGGAGGCGTTGACGAGCGCCTGGTTCGCCGCCCGCACCCGGGCCTGGTCCATCTTGACCACCTGCCGGTCGTACGTGACGAAGCCGTTCAGCTCCCCTCCAGGTCGGTGATCTCGGTGTAGATGGCCGCGCTCAGCCCCTTGCCGATCATCAGGTTCTGCACGCCCTGCACCAGGCCCACGTACCGGTTGGTCAGCGCGGTCGAGTCCGGCTGCCACTCGTACGCGAAGAAGCCGCCACTGGGGCTCCACTCGTGGCCCGGCGTGTGCAGGCCGAGCCCGCCGAACTCGCCGAGCACCGCGATCCGCGACCCCGACGGCAGCGGGGAGGCGGGACCGAGGTACATGTGCCAGTCGTCGATGTCGCCGTTGCCCGGGTTGCCCAGCGACTGGCAACAGTTGTACCCACTGTGGACGTTGACGAGGCGGGTCGGGTCCAGTGACTTGATCGCGTTGCCGACCCGCTGCGTGTCGCCGAGGGCCCGCTCGCCCCAGCCCTCGTTGTAGACGGTGTACGCGACGACCGACGGCGAGCTGCGGTGCTCGTTGACGATCTCGCGCGCCTCCGCCTCGAACTGCGCCTGCTGCGCGTTGTCCGGGTTGATGTCCTGCGCGGTCAGCGACGGGACGTCCTGCCACACGAGCAGGCCGAGCCGGTCGGCGTGGTAGAACCACCGCTGCGGCTCCACCTTGATGTGCTTGCGCACCATGTTGAAGCCCAGGTCCTTGTGCTTCTGCAGGTCGAAGGCGAGCGCCGCGTCGGTCGGCGCGGTGTAGACGCCGTCCGGCCAGTAGCCCTGGTCGAGCGTGCCGGTCTGGAAGACGAACTGCCCGTTCAGCAGCGGCCGGAGCACCCCGTTGACCATGCCGACGCTGATCTGCCGCATGCCGAAGTAGTGCGTCGTCCGGTCCACCTGCGCGCCGGAGGCGTTGCGCAGCGTGACCCGCAGGTTGTAGAGGAACGGGTCGTCGGGCGTCCAGCGGCGGGCGTTCGGCACCGGTACGGCGAACTCGGCGAACCCGCCGGTCGCGCTGCCCACGACGGTGGTGCCGTTGAGCGCCTCGGCGAGCACGGTGTGCCCGGTGACGTCGCCGCGGGTGAAGACGCGTACCCGGATGGTGTTGTTGGAAAGGTTGGGGTAGAGGTCGACGCTGCTGATCGACGAGGTGGGCGTCGGCTCCAGCCACACCGTCTGCCAGATGCCGGAGCTGGGCGTGTAGAAGATGCCGTTCGGCGTCTTGGTCTGCTTGCCGATCGGCGGGAGGCTGCCGTTCTGGCGGGTGTCGCTCGGGTCCCACACCTTGACGACGACCTCGTTGGTGCCGCCGTTGAGCTGCGGAGTGACGTCGAACGTGAACGCGTCGTAGCCGCCGCTGTGCGTCCCGACCTGCACGCCGTTGACCCAGACGGTGCTCTGCCAGTCGACGGCGCCGAAGTGCAGCTGCACCCGCCGGCCGGACCAGCCCGCCGGCACCGTGAACGTGCGGCGGTAGAACAGGTAGTTGCGGTTGTCGTTGGCGGCGCGCATCACGCCGGAGAGGGCGGACTCGACCGGGAACGGCACGTTGACCCGCTCGGGCAGGTTGGTGTTGAACTGCGGTGCGTCGTTGGTGGCCGACTGGCGCAGCTGCCACTCGCCGTTGAGGTTCAGCCAGTCGGGGCGGGTCATCTGGGGGCGGGGGTACTCCGGCAGGGGCGTGCCGTTCAGTGCCTGGGCGGTCCAGGGGGTCGTGAGGGGCGGGGTCTTGGCCGGGGCGGCCTGTGCGGGCGATGGGACAGCCAGCAGGCCGGCAACCAAAGTCATGACCGCGAACAAGGGTCTGCGTCTCATGGGGAAGTCCTTAAAGGGGCTCAGTCTTAGAGGATCAACCAGTTGTGGTCGGGGGTCCCGTTGTCCTGGTACTGCTCCACGTCGGCCGAGTCCAGCGTGGACATGTCGTGTACGGCCAGCACCTTGCCGCTGTGCCGGTTTTCGATCCGGAGGGTGCCCGGGCCGCCGGCGACCACCCGCAGCCGCCACTGGTGGTCCGCGGTGCCGTTGTCGTCGAACTGCACCACCTGCGCCGCGTCCGCGGTGGACATGCCGGCGACGCCGAGCACCTTCCCGGAGTGCTGGTTGCGGATCCGGTACCACCCGTCGCCGTCGGGCAGGAAGGACCAGACGTGGTCCGCGGCGCCGGTGTCCGCGTACTGCTGCACCCGCGCGGAGTTCACTGTGGACGCGCCCTCCACGGCGAGCACCTTGCCCGAGTGCCCGTTCAGGATCTTGACCGGGCCGTCGGGTACGAGCCGCCACTCGTGGTCGGCGGTCCCGTTGTCGTCGAACTGCACCACCTGCGCCGAGTCCGCCGTGGACATCCCGGCGACGCCGAGCACCTTGCCGGAGTTGGCGTTGCGCAGGCGGAAGTGGCCGTCGCCGCTGTCGACGAGCTGCCACCGCTGGTCCGCCGAGCCCACGTCGGCGAACTGCTGCACGCGGGCGGAGTTCGCCGTGGACATGCCCTCCACGGCGAGCACCTTGCCCGAGTTGGCGCATTGGAGCTTGACGTGGCCGCCGCCGGCGTCGACGATCCGCCAGAGGTGGTCGGCGGTGCCGCTGTCGGCGAACTGGACCACGTTCGCCGAGTCGCCGACGGACATGCCGTCGACGCCGAGCACCTTGCCCGAGTGCTTGTTCCAGATGCGGAAGGCGGCACCCGGCCGCCGCCACGCCGCCGTGCCGCCGGTCTGCGGAAAGCTGCTGATCCGCAGCCGGGCCGCACCCATCGGGATGAGCGTGACCTGCTCGACCGGTGCGGTCGAGGCGACCGGGCCGTCCTGGAGCGGCCCGACGACCCGCTGCTGGTCGGCCTGCCAGGAGGCGATGCGCCGCGCGCTCGTGGTGAGCCGCACCGGCGCGTTCGCCACGGTGAACGGGTCGGCCAGGCTGCCGCCGGTGGCGACCGTGATCGCGGCGCCCGGCACGAGCCCGTAGTTCCACGGCGAGCCGGCGTGCACGTCGTACTCCGGGAACTGGTCGGTGCCGCCGGTCCGGCTCCAGCTCTCGGTGATGCGCAGCGAGAACGCGAGCGCGCCGTAGTGGACGGACACCGCGTTGTGCTGGCGCGGCCAGGTGCGCACGACCGGCCGCATCGGCAGCCGCAGCGTGATGGTGTCGCCGTCCCGCCAGGTGCGGTGCACCCGGACGTAGCGCGGTCCGGGGCCGGCCGAGACCACCGCGCCGTTGATCCGCAGCTCGGGGTCGATGCACCAGCCGGGATCCGCGCGGAGAAGGGGAAGCCGACGGCCGCCGGCGTGCGCAGCCGGAACGTCACGGTGTCGCCGAACGGGTAGCCGGTCTCCTCGGTCACCGTGACGGGGACGCCCGTGCCGACCCGCGCGGTCACCGTGGACGGGCCGAGCAGGGCGGCGCACAGGCCGCCGTCGGGGGTGCCCAGCCACATCTCCTCGACGTAGTAGGGCCAGCCCATGCCGTAGTTGTGCGGGCAGCAGCGGTACTGGTCGACGCCGGCCCGGTACGACTGCATGGCGAACGCGTTGCTGTACTGGCCCTGCGACTTGGTGACGTTGTCGAGGTCGACGCTGTTGGCGCTGGTGACGTAGTGGACGGCGCGGCCGGACGGGTCGAGCGCGGCGGGCAGCGAGTTGAACGCCAGCTCCTCGGTCCGGTCGCCCCACACCGGGTCGCCGGTGATCCGGGTGAGGATCTCGTGGCTGAGCATGTACTCGACGATCCCGCAGGTCTCGAAGCCCTGGCGCGGGTCGACGAGCGCCGGCCGCATGTTCTCGTCGCCGGCGAAGCCGCCGCCGGGAAACTGGCCGTAGTCGCGCTGGATCGTGTCGTACAGCGTGTAGGTGGCGGCCCGGTCGGCGTCCACTCCGGACAGCACCCAGTACTGCGCCGGCTCCCGGAAACCCTGCGTGACGTTGACGTTGTGCAGGTTGGGCAGGCCGCCCGACCAGTTGGCCGAGTTGGCGTGGATCTTCCGGACGAGGTCGAGCAGGAACGCGGCGCCGGTGCGGTTGTAGAGCCAGTAGACGACGTCGATCGTGTCGCCCCACCGCCAGGTGCCCCAGCCGTCCCGGAAGACCGCCGCCGGCTGGGCGTACGTGTACTGGAAGAAGCGGGTCAGGAACCCGTCGACGCGGGTGTCGCCGGTGTACTCGGCGTGCGAGCGGAGCGCGGCCAGCATCGGCATGTGCGGCCACAGGTCGGCGTGGCCGGCCAGCGACGTGCGCAGCGCGTTGGGGCCGAAGAAGCCGTCCGCCGCCTGGGTGGCGAGCACGCCGTCCATCCAGCGGCGGGCGGTCGCGAGGAGGGTGGGGTCACCGGTGACGTAGGCGAGGTCGACGAGGCCGCGCAGCCAGTACGGCACCTCCTCCCAGCCGCCCAGCGACGGGTTGGTCCAGCCGGTGCCCTCGTACCGCAGGAAGTGCGAGACCTGGTCGAGGCGGCCGCCCAGCCCGGTCACCTGGCGCGCCAGCTGAGTGCTCAGCCAGCCCTGCGCCCGGACCGCGCCGGGCGGCAGGCGGTGGAAGGCGGCCGGACGCAGCGGGGACCGGTTCGCGGCGGCGGGTGTCGCGGGCAGGGCGGTGGCGGCGAGGCCGGCGGCGCCGACCACGAGCAGCTGACGTCGATTCATTGACATGTCCAGATCCCTTCGGGAGAGGGCTCCGCCCTGGTGGGCGGAGCGGCTGGGTCAGGACAGGCGCTGGGCGCGGTGCAGCACGCGCTGCACGACGACGACGAGCGCGAGGAAGGCGCCGCTGACGACCTGCTGGAACGAGGACGTGAGCGTGCCGACCTGGTTGATCAGGCTCTGGATGACGCCGAGCAGCAGGACGCCGGCCATGGTGCCGGTGAGCCCGCCGGCGCCGCCGGTGAGCAGCGTGCCGCCGATGACCACGGCGGCGATGACGTCGAGCTCCAGCCCGACGCCGAGGATGGTGACGCCGGAGGAGAGGCGGGCCGCGTTGAGCGCGCCGGCGAGGCCGGCCAGGAGCCCGGAGATGAGGTACACGAGGGTCTTGACCCGCGCGACGGGCACGCCCATCAGGGCGGCCGCCTCCTCGTTGCCGCCGATCGCGTACACGCTCTGGCCGAAACCGGTGCGCTGCAGCAGGATCGCGCCGAGCGCGAAGAGGCCGAGCGTGATGTAGACCGGCACGGTCAGGTTGAACAGCGACGCCTGCCCGAGCGCGGCGAAGGCGTCGTCCTCGACGAGGTACGTGTTGGCGCCCTCGCCGGAGACGGCGAGCATGAGCCCGCGCATGCCGAGCAGCCCGGCGAGCGTGACGATGAACGGCGCCATCCCGGTGCGCGCGATGATCAGGCCCTGGAGCAGGCCGATGGTGCCGCAGACGGCGAGCGGGAGCAGCAGCGCGACGAGCACGCCGTAGCGGGAGCCGTAGGCGGCGAGCACGCCGGCGAGCACGAACGACGAGCCGACCGACAGGTCGATGCCGCCGCTGACGATGACGAAGGTCATGCCGATCGCGATGATGGCGATGAACGAGGACGAGACCGCGATGTTCGCCGCGTTCTGCGGGGTGGCGAAGGAGTCGAACGCGATCCCTCCGACGAGGACGGTCGCGGCGAGCACCATCAGTGCGCCGTGGTGCTGCAGGATCTGGCTGGCCCGCTCCCCTTGGCGGGCGCGGCCGGCGCCGACGCCGTGTCGACTGTGGTGGTCATTGCTTCCTCCCCGGGCGGCGTAGACGGCGGCGAGGATGATCACGGCCTGGACCATCTGGGTCCAGGACTGCGGCAGGTTGTGTTTGATGAGCGTGGCCTGCAGCAGCTGGATCAGCAGGGCGCCCATCACGGTGCCGAGCACCCGCACCCGCCCGCCGGTCAGCGGGGTGCCGCCGACCACCACGGCGGTGATGGCGGACAGCTCCATGAGCAGGCCGAGCGAGGTGGGGTCGCTGGCCTGCAGGCGGGCGGTGGCCAGCACGCCGGCGACGGCGGCGAGCAGTCCACTCAGGACGTACACGGTGACGAGGATGCGGCGTACCGGAAGGCCGGAGAGCTTGGCGGCGGCCCGGTTGCCGCCGACGGCGACCAGCTGCCGGCCGAAGATCGTGCGCTTGACGACGAACGCCACGACGGCCGTGAGCGCCGCCGCGATGATCACCACGAGCGGCAGCCCGAGCACCGAGCGGCTGCCCAGCGTGATCAGCGTGGGGTTGCGAAACTCGGTGAGCTGCGGGACCAGCACGTTGGCCAGGCCGCGGATGCCGACCAGCAGCGCGAGCGTGGCGACGATCGGCTGCACCCCGGCGTACGCGACGAGCGCTCCCCGCCGGCGCCCACCGCGGCACCGGCGGCCAGCGCGGCGACGATGGCGACCGGCGCGCCGTACCCGAGGTAGAGCACCACCATCGCCGACGACAGCGCCATCACCGAGCCGACCGACAGGTCGATCCCCTCGGTGCCGATGACCAGCGCCATGCCGAGCGAGACGATGACGATCGGCGCGACCTGGATGAGCTGGGTGCGGAAGTTGGCGACCTCCAGGAAGTGCGGGGTGAACGCCACGTTGAACAGGAACAGCGCGAGCACCGAGGCGTACACGCCGTACCGCTGCAGCCACGCGAGCACCCGGGTGCGGCTGCCGAGCGGCTGCGGCAGGCGGGCCGCCGTCTCAGCCATCGCCGGTACCCCCGTCCGCGATCGCTTTCATGATCGCCTCCTCGGTCACCTCGTCGCCGGCGAGCTCACCGACGACCGCGCCGTCGCGCAGCACGACGACCCGGTCCGAGCCCTCGACAAGCTCCTCCAGGTCGGAGGAGATCAGCAGCACGCCCAGCCCTTCGGCGGCGAGCTCGTCGATGAGCGCCTGCACCTCGGCCTTGGCGCCGACGTCGATGCCGCGGGTGGGCTCGTCGAGCAGCAGCACCTTGGCGCCGGTGGCGAGCGAGCGGGCGAGCAGCACCTTCTGCTGGTTGCCGCCGGACAGCTCGGAGACCTTCTGGTGCGGGCTGGTCGCCTTGATCCGCAGGCGGCTCATCAGCGTGGCGACGACGCGGTCGACCCTGGCCTCGGAGACGATCCCGGCCCGGGACAGGCGGGGCAGAGCGGCGAGCGCGATGTTGTCCCGCACCGACATCGTCGGCACGATCCCCTCGGCCTTGCGGTCCTCGGGCAGCAGGCTCGCGCCGGCCCGGATCGCGGCCGCCGGCGAACCTTTGCGCAGCGCCTGCCCGGCGACGACCACGGCTCCGCCGTCGAACGGCAGCGCGCCCGCGATCGCCTTCGCGGTCTCGCTGCGCCCGGCGCCGAGCAGGCCGCCGAGGCCGACGACCTCGCCGGGGCGTACCCGGATGGAGACCTCGTGCAGCTGGTGGCGCCGCGACAGCGCGCGGGCCTCGACCACCGGTTGCCCGTTTTTCGCGGTGTGCTCGCCCGAGAACTCGGTCTGGCCGTGCAGCCGCACGTCCACGGTGTCCCGGCCGAGCATGAGCGCGATCAGCTTGACCCGCTCCAGCTCACCGAGCGGGCCGGTGTGCGCCACCCGCCCGTCGCGCAGCACGGTGACCCGGTCGCAGATGCGGTACAGCTCCTCCAGGCGGTGGCTGACGTACACGACCGCGATGCCGCCGGCCCGGAGCTGGTCGATCACGCCGAAGAGGGTGTCGACCTCGCGCGGTTCGAGCGCGGAGGTGGGCTCGTCCATGATGACCACGCGCGCGTCGACGGAGATCGCGCGGGCCAGCGCGACCATCTGCTGCGCGCCCATGCCGAGCGAGCGCAGCGGCCGGCGCACGTCCAGCCGCAGCCCCAGCCCGGTCACGAGGACGGCGGCGTCGGCGTACAGCCGGCCCACGTCGATGACGCCGAGCCGGCCGCGCGGCTCCCGGCCGAGCAGCAGGTTGTGCGCCACGCTCATCTGCGGGACGAGGTTGACCTCCTGGTAGATGGTCGAGATGCCGGCCCGCTGCGCCTCAAGCGGCGTGCCGAACGACACCTGGCCGCCGTGGAGGCACAGCTGCCCCCGGTCCGGTTGGTGCACCCCGGTGAGCACCTTGATGAGCGTGGACTTGCCGGCGCCGTTTTCGCCGACCAGGGCGTGCACCTCGCCCGCCGCGAGGCGGAAGGAGACGCCGTCCAGGGCGAGGACGCCGGGGAACCCTTTCGAGATTCCCCGGGCCTCGAGTACGGGAGCGTCACCCTCCCTGTTAATGGTTCGACCTTCCATCAGTACGCGTGCCCCAGGCTGTCCTTGGCGTTCGCGGTGGTGTACTCGCGGTCGCTGATGATCGTCGTGGCCGGGATGGCCTCGCCCGCGACGAACTTCTGCGCGGTCTGGAAGGCCAGCGGGCCGAAGCGCGGGTTGGACTCGATCACCGAGTACAGCCAGCCGTCCACGATGCCCTGCACCGCCGCGCGGGTGCCGTCGATCGACACGATCTTGACCTGGCCGGCGGCCTTGCCGGCGCCCTTGAGCGCGGTCACCGCGCCGAGGGCCATCTCGTCGTTCTCGGCGTAGATGCCGCTGGTGCCGGGGCGCGACTGGATCAGCTGCTCGGTGACCTGCTGACCCTTCTCCCGGGTGAACTCGCCGGTCTGCTCGAACGTGATCTTGATGTTCGGCGCCTTCTCGGCGATCCGGTCCTTGAAGCCGGCGGTGCGGTCGGTGGTGACGTTGTTGCCCGGCGCGCCGAGCAGGATCGCGACCTCACCGGTGCCGTTCAGCGCGGCGACCATCTGGTCCGCCGCGCGCTTGCCCTGCTCGTAGAAGTCCGAGCCGATGAACGTGAGGTAGTCCGTGCACGGCTTCGCGTTGATCTTCCGGTCGATCGTGATGATCGGGATCTTCTTCTCCGCCGCCTGCTTGAGCACCGGCTCCCAGCCGTCGGAGTTGAGCGGGGCGATGACCAGCAGCTTCGCCCCTTGGGCGATCAGCTGCTGCACGTCGGAGATCTGCTTGGAAAACTGGGACTGCGCGTTTGTCACCCGCAGGTTCGTCACGCCCAGCGCCTTGGCCTCGTCCTTGATCGACTGGGTCTCCGCGATCCGGAACGGGTTGGCCTCCTTCTCCGACTGCGAAAACCCGACCGTCGCGGTCTTCACGTCGAACGCCTCGCCGCCGAACGCCTGCAGCGTGCAGGTGGGACCGTCGGCGGCGGCGCTCTGCGCCACCTGCTGGCCCTCGGAGCCGGCGGGAGCCGGGGTGCCCGCGCCGTCCTCACTCTTGGCGCACGCACCGGTCACGAGCAGGGCGGCCACCGCCAGCGCCGCCCATCCACGCCTTCTGCCCATGATCATCCTTTCGTGGGTGGGACCGACGCGCGCCATCGGTTGGTCTCAATCAAGCACCCGGCGCCGAACAAAGTCAATACCAACTGATCAGGTTCGGTCGCGAACTCGATCCGAAACGGTCACGACCGAGGTTGCGCACTCTTTCGACCAAGCCTGAGTACGATCAGATCCGAAGTCATCCGATCACAAGGGGTGGAGCGTGGCGGCGGACGACTCCCGAGGACACGTGGAGACGCGGCGGGCGATGTTCGCCGCGGAGCGGCGCCAGCGCATCCTCGAGGTGATGCGGGCCAACGGCGCCGCCTCCCTGCGCGACCTCGCCGAGGCGGTGCAGTCCTCGGAGGTCACCGTCCGGCGGGACCTGCGGGTGCTGGAGGCCGACGGCCTGCTCAACCGGCACCACGGCGGCGCGACGCTGCCCGGTGCGCTGTCCCGCGAGCCGACGTACGCGCAGAAGGCACACGTCGCCTCGTCCGAGAAGGCCGCGATCGGCGAGCTCGCGGCGTCGCTGGTCGAGGACGGCGACGCGATCGTGATCGGCGCCGGCACGACCACGCAGGTCTTCGCGCAGGCCCTGGCCAGGCACAACGAGCTGGCCGTGGTGACCAACTCGCTGCTCGTCGCCCAGGCCCTCGCCTCCGCGCCGCGGATCGAGGTGGTGCTCACCGGCGGCACGCTGCGCGGCTCGATCCACGCGCTCGTCGGCAGCGCGGCCGAGCGGTCGGTGGCGGGGCTGCGGGTGCGGCGGGCGTTCATCTCGGGCAACGGGCTCACCCCCGAGCGCGGCGTCTCCACGCCGAACATGCAGGTCGCCAGCGTCGACCGGGCCCTGGCGGCGGCCGCCGAGGAGATCGTCGTCCTCGCCGACCACACCAAGATCGGCGTCGACACGATGGTGCAGACGGTACCGACGGACGAGATCGACCACCTGGTCACCGACGACGCCGCACCCCGCGACGTGCTCGACGAGCTGGCCGGCCGCGCCGTCCGCCTCCATGTGGCACGCATTTAAAGGGCTCTTTACGATTCCGCGGTTGTAGGGAATCATCGCGGTCGGCTCACCTTTTTCAACCTCTCCTCGCGGTCCGCGTCAGCGCAGGCAAGGGTCGGGCTCAAGCGACGCGCGGTTCAGGTTGAAAAAAGTTCGGTCTTCTGCGAGGGGGCACCCGTGGTGGACGCGATACTCGACCTGGCGGGCGTGGTCCGGGACTTCCCGGGCACCCGCGCGCTCGACCACGTCTCCTTCAGCCTCGGCCGCGCCGAGGTGCACGCCGTCGTCGGGGAGAACGGGGCCGGCAAGTCCACATTGGTCAAGGTGCTCGCCGGCATCCACCAGCCGGACGCCGGCATCCTGCGGGTCGGCGGCGAGCGGGTCCGCTTCGGCTCGCCCCGCGACGCCGAGCGGGCCGGGATCAGCGCCGTGCACCAGGACGCCAACCTCGTGCCGCAGATGTCCGTCGCGCGCAACCTCTTCCTCGGCCGCGAGCCGCGCCGCCGCGCCGGCCTCATCAACGTCGCCCGGATGAACGCGCTCGCCGCCGACATCGTCGCCGGCCTCGGGCTGCGTGTCGACGTGCGCCGGCCGCTCGGCGCGTACGAGCCGGGCGTGCGGCAGATGGTCGCGGTGGGGCGGGCGCTGTCCGCCGGTACCCCCGTCGTGGTTCTGGACGAACCCACGGCCGGGCTGGAACCCGCGGAGGCCGACCGCCTCTTCGCCGCGATCGCCGCGCTTCGCGCGGAGGGCCGCTCGGTGGTCTACGTGACGCACCGGCTGTCCGAAGTGGAGGCCGTCTGCGACCGCGTGACCGTGCTGCGGGACGGCCGCATCGTCCACACCGGACCCGTCGCCGGCCTCGACCGGCTGCGCCTCGTGTCGCTGATGCTCGGCCGCCGCGTCACGCCCGGACCGACCGCGGTGCTCGGCGCCGCCGCCGACGAGCCGGCGGACGAGCCGATCCTGCAGGCGACCGGCCTCACCCGCCGGCACGTGCTGACCGACGTCTCGATCAACCTGCGCCCCGGCGAGGTGGTCGGGCTCAGCGGGCTGCTCGGCGCCGGGCGCACCGAGACCGCGCGGGCCATCGCCGGCGCGCTGCCGCTGGACTCCGGGCAGGTCACCGTCTCCGGCGCCAGCCTGCGCAAGCGGTCGATCGCCGGCGCGATCCGGGCCGGCGTGGGGCTGCTGCCGGACAACCGCAAGGCCGAGGGGATCGTCGGCACGCTCTCGGTCCGCGACAACATCGCGCTCGCCGCGCTGCCCCGCCTCGCCCGCGCCGGCATCGTCTCCGAGGCCCGGCTCGACAAGGTGGTCGGCGCGCTGATGAGCCGGCTGCGCATCAAGGCGACGAGCCCGCACCAGCCGGCGGCCGAGCTGTCCGGCGGCACCCAGCAGAAGGTGCTGCTGGCCCGCTGGCTGGCCACCCATCCGAGAGTGCTGATGCTGGACGAGCCGACCCGCGGCATCGACGTGGGCAGCAAGGCCGAGGTGCAGTCGCTCATCGACGACCTGGCGGTGGACGGGCTCGCGGTCATGCTCATCTCATCCGACCTGGACGAGATCGTGAGCACCTGCGACCGCGTGGTGGTGCTCCGCGACGGCGCGATCGTCAACCAGCTCACCGGCCCCGACATCACCGAGAAGAACATCATGGCCCTGCTGGCCGGCTGACCGTCGTCTCCGTCGATATCCGCACCGGTGCATCCCGCAGCCGTCACGCTCGGAAGGTGGATGACTACACCGCGATCGAGGATCACGGCATCATCGGTGACCTGCAGACCGCCGCCCTCGTCACGAACGACGGCAGCATCGACTGGCTCTGCCTGCCCCGCTTCGACTCCCCCAGCGTCTTCGCGGCGCTGCTCGACCGGAAGAAGGGCGGCTACTTCCGGATCGCACCGGACGGCGTCCCCTACACCAGCAAGCAGCTGTACCTGCCGGGCACGCCGATCCTCATCACCCGCTTCCTCAGCGCGGACGGCGTCGGCGAGGTGGTCGACTTCATGCCGATCGCCGGCGGTACGGCCACCGACCGCCACCGCGTGGTCCGCCTCGTGCGCGTGGTGCGCGGCGAGATGCGCTTCCGGGTCGAGTGCCAGCCGCGCTTCGACTACGGGCGGGCGACCCACGAGACCGAGCTGACGCCGGACGGCGCGGTGTTCCGCGGCGGCGACGTGACGCTCACCGTGCACGTCGCCCACCGCTCCGACCGCGACCTGCCGGCCGGCACGGTGCGGCGGGAGGACGGCGGGCTCACCGCGGTGGTACCGCTGGCGGCCGGCGCCATCGGCGGGCTGATGCTGGAGAGCGCCTGCGACGGGCCGCCCCGGACGATGACCTCGGACGAGCTGCTGCACCTGTTCGAGGAGACCCGCGACTTCTGGCGGAACTGGATCGGGCGCTCGCAGTACCGCGGCCGGTGGCGGGAGATCGTGGAACGGTCCGCGATGACGCTCAAGCTCATGACGTACGCGCCGACCGGTGCGCTGGTCGCCGCACCCACCGCGGGGCTGCCCGAGCAGGTCGGCGGCGAGCGCAACTGGGACTACCGCTTCACGTGGGTGCGGGACGCGTCGTTCTCCGTGTACGCGCTGCTCGGCCTCGGCTTCACCAGCGAGGCGCAGGCCTTCCTGCGGTGGCTCAACGACCGCGCGCGCGAGGCCCGCGAGCGGTCGGCGCCACTGCAGATCATGTACCGGATCGACGGCTCCTCCGACCTCGACGAGCAGGTGCTCGACCACCTGGAGGGGTACCGGGGCTCCCGCCCGGTCCGGGTCGGCAACGGCGCGGCCGACCAGCTCCAGCTCGACATCTACGGCGAGGCGCTGGACTCGGTGCACCTGGCCGACCTGCACGGGCTGCCGATGTCGCACGAGGGCTGGCACAACGCCCAGTACCTGGTGGACTGGCTCTGCGACAACTGGGACCGGCCGGACGACGGCATCTGGGAGACGCGCGGCGGGCGGCAGGACTTCACGTACGGCCGGCTCATGTCGTGGGTCGCCTTCGACCGCGCGGTCCGCGTCTCCCAGCGCCGGGGCCGCCCGGGAGACACCACGAGGTGGACCGCCGCCCGCGACGCCGTCTACGAGCAGATCATGCACCGCGGGTACCACCCGGGCCGCGAGGCGTTCGTGCAGCACTACGGCACCGACGTGCTCGACGCCGCGCTGCTCTACATGCCGCTCGTCGGCTTCGTCACCCCGAGTGACCCGCTGTGGCAGTCGACGCTGCGCGCGATGGACGGCGAGCTGGTGTCGGACAGCCTTGTGTACCGCTACAACCCCGCCGCCTCACCCGACGGCCTGCGCGGCTCGGAAGGGACGTTCACGATGTGCTCGTTCTGGTACGTCGACGCGCTCGCCCGCTCCGGCCGCCTCAACGACGCGCGCCTCACGTTCGAGAAGATGCTCACGTACAGCAACCACCTGGGCCTGTACTCGGAGGAGATCGCGCCGACCGGCGAGCAGATCGGCAACTTCCCGCAGGCGTTCAGCCACCTCGCCCTGATCAGCGCCGCGATGAACCTCGACCACCAGCTCGACCACGGCACCCACAGCCTCGAACCCGTCCTCGAGGTGACGCTCTAGGCGACGGCCCTGACCGGGTCAGGCGGCGAGCTGGGGGTAGAGGGCGGCGACGTCGGCGGCCAGGGCCTGCTTGACGGTGCGGCTGACGTCGTCGGCGAGGACCTCGTGGGCGCCCGCCTCGACGCCGTCCAGGGCCTGCCGCGCCACGTCGGCCGGCGCGGACTTGGGGGCGTCGACGGCGGCGGCCATGTCGGTGTCGACGTAGCCCACGTGCAGGCCGGTAACGCCGACGCCCTTCGGGGCCAGGTCCAGGCGCAGCGCGTTGGTCATCGACCACAGGGCGGCCTTCGTCGCGCTGTACGAGCCGCTGATCGCGAGCCAGGACAGCACCGAGTGGACGTTGAGCACGTGGCCGCCGCGCGCGATGAGGGCGGGCGCGAAGGCGCGGGTGACCAGCAGCGGGCCGTAGAAGTTGACGTCGAACTCGCGCCGCACGTCGTCGACGGGTGAGGTGAGGAAGTTGGCCTTGACCAGGCCGCCGGCGTTGTTGACCAGGATCTGCACGTCGCCGGCACGGGCGGCGGCCGCGGCGATGGAGTCGGGGTCGGTGACGTCGAGGGCCAGCGGGACGGCGCCGGGCGTGGTGACCGTGCGCGGGTCGCGGGCGGCGGCGTAGACGGTGGCGGCGCCGCGGGCCAGCGCCTCCTCCACGAACGCCTTGCCGAGGCCGCGGTTGCCGCCGGTGACCAGGACGACCGAGTTCTTGATCTGCATGTCGGGGCTCCAGCCTTGAGGTAAACCGATCGGTTTCCTCTCGACCGTAAACCGATCGGTTTCCAACCGCAAGAGATCGCGTTACGCTCCGGGAGTGACCTCGACGACCCGCGACCGGCTGCTCGCCACCGCCGCCGACCTCTTCTACGCCGAGGGCGTCGCGCCCGTCGGCGTGGAGCGGCTGTGCCAGACGGCGGGGGTGTCGAAGCGGTCGATGTACCAGCTCTTCGCCACCAAGGACGACCTCGTCGCGGAGTGCCTGCGCACGCACGGGCCGGCGATCGTCACCGGCTACTTCCCCGCCGCGGACGCCGAGCTTGGCCCGCGCGACCGGATCCGGTACGTGTTCGAGCGCCTCGACGAGCAGAGCGGCACGCCCGGCTTCCACGGCTGCCCGTTCGTCAACACGGCGGTCGAGACGCGCGACCCCGACCATCCGGCGACGGTGGTGGCCCGGGCGTTCAAGGACCGGCTGACGGGGTACTTCGCCGCCCACGCCACGAGCCTCGGCGCCGCCGACCCGGAAGGGCTCGCGGTGCAGCTCACGATGGTCTTCGACGGCGCCGCGGTGCGCGCGGTGATGCGCGGCACCAGCCTCGACGGCGCGGCCGCCCGTACCGCTGACGCACTCCTGGCCGCGGCCGGCGCCTAGACGCTACGACGCCCGTTCGCATCTGGCCATGAACGGCTTGTGGAACCGGGTGGGGTCGCCGGGGCTCCTACCCGGCATGGTGAAGCAGTGGGGTCGGGTCCTGGCCGGCGCGGCGCTGTCCCTCGGGATGCTGACGGCGGCCGCCGCCTGCGGGCCGGACGCGAAACCGGCGTCGAACCCGCCACCGCCGCCCGCGGCACCGACGGCCGCCACCGCGCCGCCGGCGGAGGAGGTCGCCGTCGACGTCGGGTTACCGGACGGGTTCGAGCCGCTTTCGGTCGAGTTCGCCGACGCGCGCCGCGGGTACGCGCTGTTCGTCCGCTGCCGCGCGCTCTGCGAGGCGCGGTTCTTCCACACCGCCGACGGTGGCCGCAGCTGGCGGCCGCGCGAGCACCCGCGGCCCGAGGCGAAGAACCACCAGCTCTACACCGGCGCCGACGAGGTCGTCGTGCTGCTGGCCGAGCCCCACTCCTGGTACGTCTCGCGGGACGCCGGCGCCTCCTGGCAGTCGCGGCCCTACGACGCCCGGGGCTTCGCGCCGGTCGAGTACCACTCCGCCTACGGCCGGTACTACCTGGACTGCCCGGACGGCGCCGGCCCGTGCGCGGTCCGGGACTGGACGGCGGCCGGCTGGCGGCGGGACGTGCCGGCCGAGCTGTCCGCCGCGCGCCTGCTCACCAACGGCCGCGACGGCCGCGTGTGGCTGTCCGGTGTGGACGGTGGGCGGATCGTGACAGCGGTGGGGACGGCCGGCGGCGGGTTCACCCGGATCCCGGTGCCCGAGCAGCGCGGCCGTCCGGTGTGGAACGCCCACGTCCAGATCTCCGCCGACGGCCGGGACGTGTGGCTCGTCGCCGACCAGGAGCCGCTGGGCGGCACGGGCGGCGCGGGCGGCGGCCGGCTCGCGAGCCTCGGCCTGGCCCGCAAGGGCACCGGGCTTCCGCTGCTGTGGCGGCTGCGGGGCGAGACCTGGACGCCGCTGCCGGTCACCGGCGTCGAGGAGAAGCCGAACTGGCCGTACTCGGTCGCGCCGGCCGGCGGCGGGATCCTGGTGCTGGCCGGGCCCGAGCGCACCGGCTACCTCGACGGCGGCGCCTACTCCCCCGCGCCGGGTGTGCCCCGGCTCGACTGGGTGGGCCAGCTTCCGGACGGCACGCTCCTCGGCCGCGACAACGAGCCCGGGGTCACCCACCTCAGCGCCGGCAACGGCGCGCCGCGCGCCTGGCACACCATCGAGGTGAACGCCTGACGGCGCCCGGGCGCTCAGCGGCTGACCGCGGTCTCCTGGCCCACGCGCAGGAGCTTCTCCGGGTTGCGCACCGCGTACACCCCGCTGATCAGGCCGTCGTCGATGCGCACCGCGAGCACCGTGTCGACCTCGTCGTCGAGCCGCAGGATCAGCGCCGGGTGGCCGTTGACCTGTACCGGCTCCATCGTCATCAGGCCGGCGACCTTGCCGGCGCCGGCGGACAGCAGGCGGGCCACCTTGTCGGCGCCCACGATCGGCCGGGGCACCGCCTGCACGACACCGCCGCCGTCGCCGAGCAGCACCACGTCCGGCGCGAGGATGTCCAGCAGGCTCTGCAGGTCGCCGGTCTCGATCGCCCGCCGGAACGCCTGGAGCGCGTCCCGCGTCTGGCCCGGCGAGACGGCACCGCGGGGGCGGCGGGCGGCCACGTGCGCCCGGGCCCGGTGGGCGATCTGGCGTACCGCCGCCGGTGTCTTGTCGACCGCGCCGGCGATCTCGTCGTACGCCAGGTCGAAGACCTCGCGCAGCACGAACACCGCCCGCTCGGTCGGCGTGAGCGTCTCCAGCACCAGCAGCATCGCCATCGAGACGCTGTCGGCCAGCTCGACGTCCTCGGCCACGTCGGGCGCGGTCAGCAGCGGCTCGGGCAGCCACGGCCCGATGTAGGACTCCTTGCGGCGGCGCAGCGTGCGCAGGCGGTCGAGCGCCTGGCGGGTGGTGACCCGCACCAGGTACGCCCGCTGGTCCAGCACGGTGTCGAGGTCGACGCCCACCCACCGCAGCCATGTCTCCTGCAGCACGTCCTCCGCGTCGGCGGCCGAGCCGAGCATCTCGTACGCGACCGTGAACAGCAGGTTGCGATGCGTCACGAAGGCGTCGGTGGCGCGGTCCATGGACCGCTCGCCGCGCTCGTTCATCCCTGCCTCCTGCTTGGTCGTCTTCGACGGTCCCATACGCACAGGACGTACGCCCGCGCGAGCCTGTGACAGCAGCGGCCCGTGGCGGTGGCCACAGCTCACGTCCGTCACGCGAGGCGGATCATCGCCATCTCAACGCCGCCGCGCCCGGCTTCGTCACCACGGACATCAACCGGCACACCGGGCACCTGACGGCGGCGGAGGGCGCCGCGGTCGTGGTGCGCCTGGCCACGCTCGCCGCGGACGGACCGACCGGCGGCTTCTTCGGCGCCGAAGGCCCGGTGCCCTGGTAAGCCGGGCACCCGGGCCGGACCCGCCGTCAGATGGCCGCCAGGAAGCGTTTCATAATCGCGGCCCAGCGCTCTTTGGCCTCGACATTCAGCTCGTATGTCGCGAGCCCCATCTGGAGCATGACAAGCGACGCCGTGCCATTCTTCTTGTTCGGCTCGCTGGTTATCGTGACAGCCGATCCGTCCTTGGCCTTGGTGCGCCAGGTAATGCGGTTTTCGGTGCCGCTCACCTTGAGGTCGCCTTCGACGATGCCCTGCACGTCCCTGTCCTTCTCGGCGAAGGCGACCCACCTGTCCATCAGCTCTTTCATGCTGAGCTTGGTCGCCTTGCTCTGCTGGGTCTGGAACGTGCCGTCCGGGCGCTGTCCGGGAATGCGGCGGCCGATGTACTGCTCATAGGCGACCGTCACCGCCTGCGTCCACCAGCCGAGATTGTCAATCTTTCCGTCGAGCTCCTCGAAAACCTTTACCGCGATCGCGTGGTGGTCGAGGCTCTTGGCGTCAATATCGTCCATGAACTTCAACCACTCGTCCCACGTCCGGTTAGTGGCGCGCTCCACCGGTTTTATTCGAGAGTTCTCGGCCATGGCGACCATTAAAGCGTACTTTGCACGGTTGCGCACCCGGCGTCAGCATGGAGGGGTGAGCTACCCGCCCGAGCCGTGGCACCTGCGCGGCCAGATGTACGTGTCGGTCTGGCCGGTGCCCCGCGCCCAGCTGCCGCCGCTGCCGCCCGCACTGGCCGCGCGGGTGCGGCCGCTGACCGTCGCGGGGCGCGGCCTCGTCGGCACCGCCTGGGTCGACTACGGGCCGGGCGGCGTGCTGCAGTACCGCGAGCTGCTCTCCGCGGTGCTCGTGCGCCGCGCCGGCCGGCCGCTGGTGTCCATCGTGGACATCTGGGTGGACAGTCCCGCCTCCCGCGACGGCGGCCGCGCGCTGTGGGGCATCCCCAAGGAGCTGGCCGAGCTCGACTTCCGGCCGGCGGGCGGCGGGCTCGACGCGCGGGCCGGCGCCATCGCGCAGGCACGGCTGGCACGGGGCCCGCGGCTGCCCGGGCGGTGGCCGGCGAGGTTCTCGGTGGTCCAGGTGGTGGGCGACGGGACGCGGACCACGCCGGTACGCTCCCGCGCCGCCGTCCACCTCGCGAAGGCCGGCTGGCAGGTGCCGGCGGACGGCCCGCTCGGCTACCTGGCCGGCCGGCGCCCGCTGCTCACCGTGGCGCTGCGCGACTTCCACCTGACCTTCGGCCGCTGACAGCCGCTGACAGTCCGCGACGGCGAGCGGGGGAAGTGCGCAACCTCAGAGTGGAACGTCAATGGACCCCGGCCGAATGATGGACGGGTGGTTACGGCTACGGGGGGTACCCGGCTGGGGGCGGCCCGTGACCGCGCCCCGGCGATGATGGATCGGCTCAGGGACCTCGTGTCGTGCGAGTCGCCGCCCGGCTCGCCCTCCCACCTGCGGGACTGCGCCGACCTGCTGGACGGCTGGGGTGCCCGGGTGCTGGGCCGGCGCGCGCGGCGGCTGACCCGCGACGGGGTACCGCATCTGCTGTGGCCCGCACCCGACCAGCGGGTGCTGCTGCTCGGGCACTACGACACGGTGTGGCCGGCCGGCACGGTCCGGGACTGGCCGTTCCGCGTCGACGGCGGGTGCGCGACCGGCCCTGGCGCCTGCGACATGAAGGCCGGCATCGTGCAGCTGTTCGCCGCGCTGGGCATGCTGGCCGACACCGGCCGGGTGGGCGTGCTGCTGACCGGCGACGAGGAGACCGGGTCGGTCACCTCGCGCGACCTGATCGAGCGGGAGGCCCGCCGGTCCGGAGCGGTGCTCGTGCTGGAACCCGGCACCCCGGACGGCGCACTCAAGATCGCCCGCAAGGGCGGCTCGGTGTACCGGCTCGGCGTGCGGGGCCGGGCCGCGCACGCCGGTGTGGAGCCGCACCGCGGGGTCAACGCCGGGATCGAGCTGGCGCACCAGATCCTGGCCGTCCAAGGGCTGGCCGCGCCGGCGACCGGCACCAGCGTCACGCCGACCGCGCTGTCCGGCGGCACCACGACGAACACCGTGCCCGAGGCGGCGGCGGTCAGCGTGGACGTGCGGGCCTGGACCGGCGAGGAGCTGGACCGGGTGGACCGCGCGATCCGGTCGCTGGTGCCCCGGCTGCCTGGCGCGGCGCTGACGGTCGAGGGCGGGATCAACCGGTACCCGCTGCGGCCGGCCGTCGCCGAGCCGCTGCTGGAGGTCGCGCGGTCGGTCGCGAAGGACCTCGGCCTGCCGGCGCCGGACGGCGCGTACGCGCCCGGCGCCTCGGACGGCAACTTCACCGGCGCCCTGGGTGTGCCCACTCTGGACGGACTGGGCGCGGTGGGCGGCAACCCGCACGCCCGCGGCGAGTACGTCGACGTCACGCTGATGCCGGAACGGACCGCGCTGCTCGCCGGTCTGGTCGAACGGCTTGTCGCCGAGCCGGGCGGCGCCGCCGGGCCCTAGCCTGGTCACGGTCGCGGCGAGCGCGGCCGTCACCGGCGAAGGCGAGGGTGCAGATGGGATCGGTTGTCCGGTTCGGCGTCGAGGAGGAGTTCCTGGTGGTCGACCCGACAAGCCGTGGGGTGGTGCCCGAGGCCGCGGCCGTGGTGGACCGCGCCCGGGAACGGCTCGGCGAGCGGGTCGCCGGGGAGATCACCAAGCTGCAGGTGGAGTGCCGGACCGACCCGTGCGAGAGCCTCGACCAGCTGTACGCCCAGCTGCTGGAGGGCCGGGCCGAGCTGGCCGCCGCCGCGGCCGGGCAGGGGCTGCGCGTGGTGGCGACCGGCAGTCCCGTGCTCGGCCGGCACATCCCGCCGCCGATCACCGAGGGACCGCGCCAGGACAAGGGCAACGCCACCTTCCGGGGGCTGCACGACGAGGTCTGCGTGTGCGCGGTGCACGTGCACGTCGAGCTGCCCGACCGCGACCGGGCCGTGCTGGTGAGCAACCACCTGCGCCCGTACCTGCCGGTGTTGATCGCGCTCGCCGCCAACTCGCCCTACTGGGGCGAACGGGACACCGGCTACGCCAGCTGGCGCGCCCTGTCGTGGCAGCGCTGGCCGGTGGCCGGGCCGCCGCCCCACCTCGCCTCGGCCGCCGACTACGACCGGCTCGTCGCCACCCTCCTGCAGGCCGGCGCGCTGGTCGACACCGGCACCGTCTTCTGGGACATCCGGCCGTCCGCGCACCTGCCGACCCTGGAGGTGCGGGTCGCCGACATGCCGGTCACCGCCGAGGAGTCCGCCCTGCTGGCCGCGCTCGTCCGCGCCCTCGTGACGGTGATCCTGCCGGCCGTGGACGCCGGCGACCCGGGACCGGTCGTGCCGGCCGAGCTGCTGCGCGTGGCGTACTGGCGGGCGGCCCGCGACGGGCTGGGCGGCGACGCCGTCGAGCCGGACACCGGCCGGCTGGTACCGGCGGCCACCCTCGCCCGCCGCCTGCTGGACACCGCCGCGCCGGCCCTCGCCGGCGGCGACCTCGCGCGGGTCACCGGCTGGCTGGACCGCCTCGTCGACGGCGGTGACGGCGCCACCCGCCAGCGCCGCGCGGCCGCCGCCGGCGACGGGCTGCGCGGCGTCGTCGACCACCTGATCGCGCAGACCGCACCAGCACCCGCGGGTGAGCCCGAGCGCTGACCCGCCACCGAGAGGAGTCCGCCGTTGACCGAAACCGCACACTCTCCGACGGTCCCTCTCGACCATCCGCGCCTCACACCGGGCGACACCGTCCGGGCCGCCCGCACGTTCGCCGACCGGATGGCCCGGCGCCGGTCGGTGCGCGACTTCTCCCCCGAGCCGATCCCCCACGGGGTCCTGGAGGCGGCGATCCGGGCCGCGGCCAGCGCACCCAGCGGCGCCAACATCCAGCCGTGGCGGTTCGTGGTGGTGACCAGCCCGGACCGCAAGCGGCGGCTGCGCGCCGCGGCGGAGGCCGAGGAGCGCGAGTTCTACGCCCGCCGCGCCCCGGCCGAGTGGCTGGACGCCCTGGCACCGATCGGTACCGACTGGCGCAAGCCGTTCCTGGAGACGGCGCCGGCCGTGATCGTGGTGTTCGAGGTGCACCAGGGCCGCACAGCCCCAAGCCGTACTACGTCAAGGAGTCCGTCGGCATCGCCGTGGGGCTGCTGATCGCCGCCCTGCACCACGCCGGACTGGCCACCCTCACCCACACGCCGAGCCCGATGCGCTTCCTCAACGAGGTCTGCGAACGCCCGCCGGAGGAGCGGCCGAACGTGGTGATCCCGGTCGGCTACCCGGCGGCGGACGCGCGGGTGCCCGCGCTGACCCGCAAGCCGCTCGGCGAGGTGCTGATCGAGTGCTGACCGGCGCCGGTCACGGCAGGTCCGCGGCGAAGAACGCGCGCAGCGGCTCGACGTGCCGGTCCGGCCGCCGCCACTCGGCCAGCAGGTCCTCGAGCAGGTGCTGCTCCAGGACGAGCTCGCGGCCGCGGTAGCGGCGCACCACCGGGTGGATGAAGGCGCTCTCGCCGGCCCGGGTCGGGTCGGGGTGGCGGGCGATGTTGAACACGTCCGCGTACTCCTCGCGTCCCCAGCGCAGCGTCACCGAGTACCAGTGCGGCTCCTCGCCGAAGCGCTCCACCGCGTGGTCCTCGGGCAGGTCCTGGTAGTGGCGGACGAGTCCGGTCGCCGGGTCGACGACGAGGGCGTCGCACAGGTACTCGAACTGGGTCCACAGCGCCGAGCTCCAGTTGACCCGGTCGAGGACGAGCGTGGTCAGGCCGTCCGCGCTCGCCGGCACCTCGTCGACGGCCAGCGGCACCCCGTCGTAGCGCTCCCGGAGCAGCGCGGTCAGCGTGCGCAGGTTGTACCGGAAGCCGTCGATGAACGCCGACGAGGCGCGCTTGAAGTCGCGGGCCTGCGCGAGGGTGCCGGCGAAGTACAGGCCGTCCACGTTCGCCGACTGCCAGTCCGGCCGCAGCGAGGGGATCCGCCCGTCGCGCTCCAGGTCGGGCAGGCAGGACGGGTCGAACATGTCGGTGCTCATCCGGAAGCCGGTGCACCGCAGCACCGTGTCGTACGCGAGCGTCGCGGTCTCGCCGTCGGCGTGGGTGTACGTGATGTCCACCTCGAAGTGGTCGCCGACCGGCCGGATCTCGTCGATCTCGCAGTCCAGCACCGAGTGGAGGGTCTTGAACTGGTAGCTGTCCAGCAGGGCGCCGTACTGGCCGCGCACGTCGCCGGGGTGCTTGGTGTTCCACGCCAGCCGCAGGGCCCGCCGGCTGGCCAGGTGCACGATCGCGGCGTGGCCGAGGATCGCCGAGGCGGTCTCGAACGCCGAGTTGCCCTTGCCGATCACCAGGACCCGCTGGCCGGCGTAGCTGGCCGGGTCCACCCGCATGTCCTCGTACCCGATGGCGTGCTCGATGCCGCGCACCGGCGGCACGTACGGCCGGCCCCACCCGGCGGCCACGATCACGCACTCGCCGTGCACCGTGCCGTCGCCGGTGTGCACCGCGAAGCCGCCGTCGACCTTCTCGATCCGCCGCACCGCCGTCCCGTACCGCACCGCGAGCTGGTGGTGCGCCTGGAAGTCGGCCAGGTAACGGACCAGGTCGTCGGGGTCGGGAAAGTAGTCGGTGCTGTACTTCGGGAACATCAGCTCCGGCTCGTCGTTGAGCAGCGAGTTCCAGTCCCAGCGCAGCCGGATCTCCGGGTCGGTGCTGACCGTGTGGACCTTGTTGAGCGAGATGAGCCGGCGGTGCCGCGGGTAGGTGCGGAAGAACCGCCCCGGTTCGGTGTCCCGCTCCAGCGTCACGTAGTCGGCGCCGGCCCGCTGCAGGAAGTAGCTCAGCTGGAGACCGGCCGGCCCGGCTCCGACGACCACGTACCGGTGACTGTCCACAGTGGCTCCCACGTCTCTCCCGATCGGACGGTGCACGCGCGCGTGCCCGGCACAGTCTTCCGGAGAGGACCCGGATCATCCAGCCGTACCTGCCCTTCCCGCCGCCAGCAGCCCGGCCAGCTCCACGACCCGGGGCTCCGCGGGCGGCTCCGCCCGGGGCTGGGCGCGGACGACGACGAGGTGGACGTGGACGCCGGCCGCCTCCACGTACGGCTCCGGCGGCGTGCGCAGCAGGTGGCCGGTCAGGTTGAGGACCACGAGGTACGCCACCGTGCGTTCGTGCTCCCGCGCGGCCGCGACGAGCTGGTCGAAGCCGGCGGCGACGGCCGCGCCGTCCGGGCCGGCGTATACCGCGCCCCGGCAGATCAGCGGGTCGGCGGTGTCCAGCGGCCGGGATCCGGCGTGCGCCTGGGTGACGAGCCCGCCGTCGAGGAAGAGGAACCGCTGCAGGTCGCGCTCGTACACCTCCTCGCCGGCGTCCCCGCCGGAGCGGGCCGCCTCGAAGTCGGCGTACAGGCGGTCCCGGTCGAACCACTCCACGCGGGCGGCGTACCGCTCCAGCCGGTACAGCGCGACGCCGCCGCGGCCGACCCGGTCGGCGAGGTGGTCGAAGAGCGGCTGGAAGATCCGCTCGACGAAGCCCTGGGTCATCGAGGTGAGGCTCCGCAGGCCGCTGCCGCCGTACATCTGGCTGGCGTAGCCGAGCACCTGCTGTACCGCCCCCGCCCGCTCGGCCTCCGCGATGTCGTTCATCAGCCGCCAGATCAGCCACGCCCGGCCGGCTTCGGTGCGGGCGGGCCACCGGAAGTCGCGGGGCTTGCCGAGGCCCGCGCGCCACGCCTCGTAGTCGAGGTCGGGTTCGGCGGCGGCGGCCTCCGCCAGGACGGCCCGCACCATCGGCTGGGTGTCGATCCAGTCGCGGGTGAGGGCGACCTCGTGGTCGACGGTGTCCTCGTCACGGTCCGCCAGCCTGCCGTACCGGCCCGTGACATCGCCCTGCAGACGCTCCAGGTAGCTCACGTCGTCCCCCGTCCCCCTATTCCACCCCCCGTGGAACACCGGCTGCCGAGTATCCAAGGGCTCCGCAACCTGGCGTGGCGCGAACATCAACACCGCGTTTTGTTCAAGCAGATAAAAGTTTGAAGATTTCCATCAAAAGATCTAGGCATGCCGACGAATGTACTTGATGATGGTGCCTGTCGCCATGATCGAGCTATATCTCCGCCACCGGGCAGGCACCCTCGGCGCGGTCTCGATCGCCCGCGAGCACCGTCGAAGGAGGAACCCCATGCCCCCTCGCCCCCGCCGCGCCGCCGCGCTCATCGGCGCCGCCTTGCTCGGCCCGCTGCTGGCCGCCGGCGCACCGCCGCTGGCCGCCCGGGCCGCCGACCCGCCGCCCCAGGAGCCCGGCGTCACCCTGCGCACCTACGACGTACGGGTGCCGCTCAGCCAGATCTGCACGCTCAAGCCCGGGCAAACGCCGAACGTCGACAAGCTGATGCCGGTCATCGACTGGTCCAGCGCGGCCGACTTCGGCTTCGAGGACAACTTCCTCACCCACGCGCTGGGCAACATCGACATCCCGGCCGGCGGCGCCTACACGTTCCGGCTGACCAGCGACGACGGGTCCCGGCTGTACATCGACGACGCCCTCGTGGTCGACCACGACGGGCTGCACGGCGCCACGTCCAAGGACGGCACGGTCACGCTGACCGAGGGGTACCACGCGCTGCGCGTGGAGTACTTCGAGGCCGGCGGCGGCCAGCAGCTGACCCTGTCGTGGCAGCCGCCCGGCGCGGCCGGGTTCACGGTCGTGCCCACCTCGGTGCTGAGCACGGACGCCGGCGTCGTCCGCGTGACCGCACCCGGGTACAAGGCGTGCCAGGGCGTCGCCGACGCGCCGGGAGACGGCCTCCCGCTGGAGTCGGTGCACCCCGGCTACACGCTCACCGACCTGCGGCCGGCCGGCTTCGAGCCGCAGGTGACCGGGATGGCCTGGACCGCCGACGGCCGGCTGGTCGTCAGCACCTGGGGCGGCAGCGACGAACTGCTCGGCGAGGTGTACATCCTGGACGGCGTGACCACGGCGACGAGCCCGGACCAGGTCACGTACAAGAAGATCGCCGGCGGGCTGAAGGAGCCGATGGGCGTCGCGGTCGTCGACGGCATCGTGTACGTGTCGCAGAAGCACGAGCTCACGGAGCTGCGCGACACCGACGGCGACGAGGTCGCCGACGAGCGGCGCACGGTGGCCACCTGGCCGTTCGGCGGCAACTTCCACGAGTTCGCGTTCGGCCTGCTCTACAAGGGCGGCAACTTCTACCTCAACCTCTCCGTCGCGATCGACCTCGGCGGCGCCACCACCAACCCGCAGCCCGCGCCGAACCGCGGCACGAGCATCGTGGTCAACCGCCGCACCGGCAAGGTCAGCTACGTCGCCGGCGGCCTGCGCACCCCGAACGGCATCGGCTGGGGCCCGGAGGGCGAGCTGCTCGTCACCGACAACCAGGGCGGCTGGCTACCCGCCTCCAAGCTGGTCCGGATCGAGCAGGACCGGTTCTTCAACCACTACACCAACCCGGCCGGCCCGTTCGACGCCGGCCCGGTCACCCGCCCGGTGCTGTGGCTGCCGCAGAACGACATCGCCAACTCCCCCAGCACTCCGGTGCTGCTGAAGAAGGGGCCGTTCCGCGGGCAGCTGCTGATCGGCGACGTGACCTACGGCGGGCTGCAGCGGGCGTACCTGGAGAAGGTGCACGGCGTGGACCAGGGCGCGGTCTTCCGGCACACGCAGGGCCTGGAGGCCGGCGTCAACGAGGTGAGCCTCGGCCCGGACGGGTCGATCTACATCGGAGGGCTCGGCGCGGGCGGCAACTGGGGCCAGACCGGCAAGCTGTCGTACGGCCTGCAGAAGCTGACCCCGAACGACGTCAACGCGTTCGACATGAGGTCGATGAGCGCGACCCGCGACGGCTTCAAGATCGAGTACACCCGGCCGCTGTCCACCGCCACGGTCGAGAACCTCGCGCAGGCCTACCGCCTGTCCCAGTGGCGGTACGCGCCGACGCCGGCGTACGGCGGCCCGAAGGTCGACGAGGAGAGCCTCGCCGTCACCGGCGCGACGGTCTCCGCCGACCGCCGCACCGTCACCCTCACCGTCGACGGGCTCAAGCGCGACCGGGTCGTGCACCTGCGCTCGCCGCGACCGTTCACCGCGGCCAACGGTGCGGAGCTGTGGAGCACCGAGGCCTGGTACACGCTCAACGAGATCCCCGGACCGCAGCCGGACCGCGTCTTCTACGAGGCCGAGGAGGGCCACCGCGAGGGCGGCGCCGGGCTCAACACCGACCACCGCGGCTACTCCGGCGTCGGCTTCGTCGACGGGTACGGCGCGCTGAACGCCTCCACCACCATCCACGCCGACGTGACCAAGGCCGGCGAGTACGAGGTGGGGCTGCGGTACAGCAACGGGCCCAACCCGTTCTCGGGCGACAAGACCGTCAGCGTGTACGTCAACGGCCGCAAGGTCCGCCAGACCGTCCTGCCCAGCACGGTCACGTGGGACGAGTGGGCCACCAAGACCGAGCGGTTGACGCTGCGCCGCGGCGTGAACGCCATCCAGTACCGGGTGGACGCCACCGACACCGGCCACGTCAACCTCGACCTGATCTCGGTGCGCCAGCCCGCCGGCCGGATAACCCTCTTCGACGGCGGCGACCTGTCGGAGTGGCAGCACACCGACGGGCGCATGGCCTCGTGGGCGCGCCTGCCCGGCGGCGTCATGCAGGTCCGCAACGGCGACCTGCGCACCAAGCAGGCGTTCGGCGACTTCAAGCTGCACGTCGAGTTCAAGGTGCCGCTGCTGCCGCCGGACGTCACCGGGCAGAACCGCGGCAACAGCGGCGTCTACCTGCAGGAGCGGTACGAGATCCAGGTCCTGGACTCGTACGGCGACCCGACGCTGGACAACAACGAGGCCGGCGCGATCTACCTGCAGAAGCCGCCGGACGTGAACGCGTCGACGCCGCCCGAGACCTGGCAGACCTACGACATCGAGTACCGGGCGCCCCGCTACGCCGCCGACGGCACCAAGACGGAGAACGCCCGGGTGACGATGGTCTGGAACGGCACGCTGGTACACGACGGCGTGGCCATCACCGGGCCGACCGGCGGCAGCATCCCGGAGGGCCCGGCCACCGGGTCGATCCGGCTGCAGGACCACGGAAACCCTGTGCAGTACCGCAACATCTGGATCGAACCGCTCACCTGAGCGGCGGGCATGCGCGTGCCGGGTCGCCCCGCGCGACCCGGCACGCCGCCCTACCGGCTGCCGGTCACGACCATGCGGCGGCTCTCCATCGTCAGTGGGGCGCCGCCGTCGCCGTACCCGCGCACGTCGCCGAATCCGGCGCCGGCCGGAGCGCCTTGGCGACCTCGCCGAGCACCCGCCGGGTGCGCGGCGTCCAGCCGTTCGGCGTAGAAGTACAGGTAGTCGTCGTTGAACACGGCCTCGGTATCCACCCGGCGATGCTCCCAGAAAAATCTCGCGCCGCTGTCGGATCCGGCGGGTCGCCGGTCGTCTCAGTGGTGAGCAACCGACCGATGAGGAGACGACCCGCATGCCAGAGCAGACCAAGCCCCACCCGATTCCGGACGACTACCGCCGGATCACACCGTGCCTGATCGTGGCGGGAGCGGCCAAGGCCATCGACTTCTACGCCGAGGTGTTCGGCGCGACCGAGCGGATGCGGTTTCCCGGCCCGGACGGCACGGTCGCGCACGCCGAGATCGTGATCGGCGACTCGGTGCTGATCGTCGAGGACCCGCACCCGGGCACCACCCCGCCGCCGCCGGGCGGGCTGCCCGGGACGCCGGTCTTCCAGTTCATCTACGTCGAGGACGTCGACGCCACCGTCGCGCACGCCGTCGCGCTCGGCGCGACCCTCGAGCGGGAGCCGGTGGACCAGTTCTACGGTGATCGGGACGCGTTCGTCATCGACCCGTTCGGGCACGGCTGGACCGTCGCCTCCCACGTCGAGGACGTGGACGCGCGGGAGCTGGAGCGCCGCCTGAGCCAGTGGATGGGATGACCGGAGGATCGCGATGAAGTACGTGCTGATGTTCGCCGAGACCGAACAGTTCGCCGCCGACCTGGCCGCGATGGACGACGCCGAGCGGGAGCGCGCCTACGCCCGCGTCGGCCAGTGGTTCGCCGACAACCGCGAGCAGATCACCCGTCACGTGCACCTGATGCCGCCGGAGACCGCCACGACCATGCGGCTCGGCGGCGGCGAGCCGGTGGTGACCGACGGCCCGTTCGTGGAAGGCAAGGAGGTGGTCAGCGGCATCGCCGAGGTCGACGTCGACGACCTCGACGCGGCGCTGCGGCTGGCCCGCAGCTGGCCCGGCTGCCCGCTCGTGGAGATCCGCCCGATCGCCTCCACGTGACGACAGCCACCGAGGTCGAGCTGGCCCGCGCGGTACGCGACCACGCGGGCCGGCTCGCGGCCGCCCTCGTCGGCCTGACCGGCGACTTCGCCACCGCCGAGGACCTCGTGCAGGACGCCGTCGAGGCGGCGCTCACCCACTGGCCGGTCGAGGGCATCCCCGAGCGGCCGGACGCGTGGCTGTTCACCGTGGCCCGCCGCCGCGGTCTGGACCTGCTCAAGCGGCGGGCCCGGTACCGCACGAAGCTCGCCCTGCTGCACTGGCCCGCCCAGCCCGAGCCGGACGACCGGCTGCGGCTGCTGTTCACCTGCTGCCACCCGGCCCTGCCCCGCACCGGGCAGATCGCGCTCACCCTGCGCGCCGTCTGCGGCCTCACCACCGCGCAGGTGGCGCGCGCCTTCCTGGTCACCGAGGCGACCGTCGGGCAGCGGATCACCCGCGCCAAACGCAAGATCAGCGAGGCCGGCATCCCGTACCGCATCCCGGACCCGGACGAGCTCGCCGGGCGGCTCTCCGAGGTCCTCGCGGTCATCTACCTGCTGTTCAACGAGGGCTACCTGACCACCGCCGGTACCGCCTCGCACGACCGCGACCTGGCCGACGACGCCGAGTTCCTGGCCGACCTGCTGCACCGGCTGATGCCGACCGAGCCCGAGGTCATGGGGCTGCTCGCGCTCATCCGCCTGCACCAGGCGCGCGCCGCCGCGCGCTTCGACGCGGAGGGGCGCATCATCCCGCTGCCCGCGCAGGACCGCGGCCGCTGGGACCGGGACGCGATCGAGGAGGCCGGCGCCCTCATCGCCCGCGCGGCGGCGCACCGCCGTCCCGGCCCGTACCAGCTGCAGGCCGCGATCGTCGCCTGTCACGCCGAGGCGGCGCGGTGGGAGGACACGGACTGGCCGCAGATCCTCGTGCTCTACACGATCCTGCTGTGCGTACAGCCGTCGCCGGTCACCCGCCTGCACCGCGCGGTCGCCCTGCGCTACGCCGACGGCCCCGCCGCCGCGCTGGCCGAGCTGGACCAGCTCGAGGACGCCCTCGACGGCTACCACCTGTACCACGCCACCCGCGGCGAGCTGCTGCGCGCCACCGGCGACCCGGACGCCGCCCGCGCGGCCGACGAGCGGGCGCTCGCGCTGGCCGCCAACCCCGCCGAGATCGACCTGCTCCGGGAGCGGCTGCGCTGGCGATGAGCGCCGTGGCACACATGTGAGCCAGATCGGTGTTGTCATGGCGCCATGATGGTGCCATCATGGTGCCATGGACTTGAGGCCGTACATCGAACAGCTGCGCACCGAGTTCGCGGTGGCCGCCGAGGGCGCCGACTCCGAGGGCCGGGCGCTGGCCGAGCGCCTTGTCACGCAGCTGGAGGCGGCGACCCGGCTGACGCTGCTCGACGCGCTGTCCGACGCGGCCGACGAGATCACCCGCGAGCTCGCCCCGGGGTCGGTTCACGTGCAGCTGCGCGGGCGGGAGCCCACCTTCGTGGTGACACTCCCCGGCCCGGGCGACGACGAGCCGCCCGCCGTGCCGGCCGCGCCGCCGGCACCGGTGGCCGCGCCCGAGGGTGACGACGGCGCCACGTCGCGGATCAACCTGCGGCTGCCCGACCACCTGAAGGCGAGCATCGAGCAGGCCGCCGGCCGGGCGGGGCTGTCGGTCAACGCCTGGCTCGTCCGGGCCGCCGCCGCGGCGGTCGAGGCCGGCGACCCGCAGCGCCGGCCGCCGCGCCGCGCCGAGCCGACCTCCGGCCAGCACTTCACCGGCTGGGCCCGCTAGCCGCCCCGCCGCCCCACCCCCTGACCAGCAACGACATCCATCGGGTACCTCTCGGGAGACCACCATGCCTGTTTTCGACACGCCGGAGCCGATTGCCGTCCAGATCGAGCTGCCGGTCGGCGACGCGTGGATCGCCGCCACCGACCGCACCGACACCGTGGTGCAGGTCCGTCCCCGCAATGCGTCGAGCAGGTCCGACGTGAGCCTGGCCGAGCAGACCACCGTCGAGTTCGCGGCGGGCCGGCTGCTGGTCCGGTCGCCCAAGAGCTGGCGCCGCTTCGGCCCCGGCCCGGGACCGTCGGTCGACATCCTTGTCGAGGTGCCGTCCGGATCGGCGGTGCAGGCGGAGTCGTCCTGGGCGACGTTCCGCTGCGAGGGGCGGCTCGGCGAGTGCCGGTTCAAGACCGGCGGCACGGTCCGGATCGACCGGACCGGGCCGCTGGAGATCGACAGCAGCCACGGCGAGATCGTGGTCGAGCGGGCCGAGGGTCCGGTGCGGGTCACCAGCTCGTCCGGCAAGGTGCGCATCCGCGAGGTCGACGGCACTACCGAGATCAAGAACTCGTCCGGCGACTGCTGGATCGGCAGCAGCACCGGGGACGTCCGGGCCCGGACGGCGTACGGCGACGTCACCGTCGAACGGGCGCTGGCCTCGGTCACCGCGCGCAGCAACCACGGCAGCGTCCGGATCGGCGAGATCGTGCGCGGGGCCGTGGAGGTGCAGACCTCCTACGGCGGCATCGAGATCGGCGTCCGCCGCGGCACCGCCGCCTGGCTCGAGCTCAGCTCCCGCCACGGCCGGGTGCACAACGCCCTGGAGGCGGCCGACGGCCCGGCCCAGGACGACGACACGGTCGAGGTCCGGGCGAGCTCCAACTACGGCGACATCCTGATCCGCCGCGCCGCCTGACCATCCCTCCGTCACGGAAGTGAGGACTCCCATGACCAGCCCCTCCCCGGCCGCGATCACCGTCACCGGCCTGCGCAAGTCCTACGGCGACAAGGTGGTGCTCGACGGCGTCGACCTGCGGATCGCCGAGGGCACGATCTTCGCGCTGCTCGGCCCCAACGGCGCCGGCAAGACCACGACGGTGCGGATCCTGTCCACGCTCACCGGAGCCGACGGCGGCGAGGCCGCCGTCCTGGGCCACGACGTGTCCCGCGAGCCCGACGCGGTACGCGGGTGCATCGGCGTCACCGGGCAGTTCTCGGCCGTCGACAACCTGCTCACCGGCCGGGAGAACCTGAACCTGATGGCCGACCTGTGCCACCTGGACAAGGCGGCCGGCCGCCGGCGCACCGAGGAGCTGCTCCAGCAGTTCGACCTGGTCAAGGAGGCGGGCAAGCCGGTCTCCACGTACTCCGGCGGCATGCGGCGGCGGCTCGACCTCGCCATGACGCTGGTCGGCGACCCGCGGGTGATCTTCCTCGACGAGCCCACGACCGGGCTCGACCCGCGCAGCCGCCGCGGGATGTGGGACGTCATCCGCGACCTCGCGGCCGCGGGCGTCACGATCTTCCTCACCACGCAGTACCTGGAGGAGGCCGACCAGCTGGCCGACCACGTCGCCGTCCTCGACCACGGGCGGGTGGTGGCGCAGGGCACACCCGACGAGCTGAAGCGACTGGTCCCCGGCGGCCACGTCCGGCTCCGCTTCGCCGACCCCGACGAGTTCCAGTTCGCGGCGCAGGTGCTCGAGGCACCGGCCCGCGACGAGGAGGCGCTCACCATCCAGGTGCCCAACGACGGCAGCGTGCGGTCCCTGCGCGCCCTGCTCGACCGGCTCGACAACGCCTCCATCGAGGCCGTCGGACTCTCGATGCACCTGCCCGACCTCGACGACGTCTTCCTCGCCCTCACCGGCCGACCCGACCGCGAAAGGACCACCGCGCCATGACCACCCTCGCCCTGGCCGTCCGCGACTCCGGCACGATGCTCCGGCGCAACCTGCTGCGGATGCGCCGCTACCCGTCCCTCACGTTCATGTTGATCGGCATGCCGGTCATCTTCCTGCTGCTGTTCGTGTACGTGTTCGGCGGCACCCTCGGCAACGGCCTCGGCGGACCGTCGGGCGGCCGCGCGGCCTACGCCAACTACGTCGTCCCCGGCATCCTGCTCATGGCCATCGCCGGCACCGCGCAGGGCACCGCCCTGTCGGTCGCCATGGACATGAGCGAGGGCATCGTCGCCCGCTTCCGCACCATGGCGATCTTCCGCCCGTCGGTGCTGACCGGCCACGTGCTCGGCGCCGTCGTCCAGACGATGCTCGGGCTGGCCGTCGTCGTCGGCGTCGCCCTGCTCGTCGGCTTCCGGCCCGACGCCGGCGCGGTCGAATGGGCCGCCGCGGCGGGGGTACTGGCCATGACCGCCTTCGCGCTCACCTGGCTGTCCGTCGCGCTCGGCCTGGTCGCCGACAGCCCCGAGACGGCCAGCAACCTGCCCATGCCGCTGGTGCTCCTGCCCTTCCTGGGCAGCGGCTTCGTGCCCACCGAGTCGATGCCGACCGCGGTGCGCTGGTTCGCCGAGTACCAGCCCTTCACGCCGATCATGGAGACGCTGCGCGGCCTGCTGCTCGGCACCGGCGTCGGCCACCACGCCATCGCCGCCGTCGCCTGGTGCGCCGCCATCACCGCGGTCTGCTTCTGGTGGGCGAAGGCGCTGTACAACCGCGACACCACGAGCTGACCTGCCGGTAAGCTGGGGCCATGGCGGGTGGCCCCAGCACCGGCCGCGTCGTCCACCTGGCGCGGCCCAACAGGCCTGTGCTGGTCATCGACAGCCTCGACGAGCTGGTCGGCCCGGAGCACGGCGTGGTGGAGCTCCCCCAGCGCCTGATGTGGAGCCCCAACCGGCGCTTCGACCTCGACGACCCCGACCTGCTGCTGTGGATGTACGAAAACGTGCTCCGCGAGGCGATCCGCCGCGACGAGCTGCGGCGCTGGATCAACGGCCGGGTGCTGGCCCGCGTCTGGTCGCGGCTCAACCTGCCCCGGCCGGTGCGGCAGGCGTGGGAGGCCCGGCACGCGCGCCTTCGTTCCGCGGCATGACCTCGGACGAGCCCGACCCGTTCCACCTCGACGTCGCCCGGGTCGCGCTCGCCGTCGCCCGGCGGTACGGCTTCGTCCTCGGCGGCGGGCTCGCCTGGGTGCTGCGGGGCCTGGTCCACCGGCCCACCGAGGACGTCGACCTGTTCAGCACGGTCGGGGGCGCCGCCGCCGCGGCCGCCGGCGGCGTGCGGGCCGCACTGCGCGCCGCGGGGTACACCGTGGTGGACGAGGACGGCGACGGCGACCTCGGCTCCCTGTTCGCCGGCTTCACCGCCGACCAGAAGGAGTTCGTCGTCGGCGACGGGCGGCGGACGGTCCGGCTCAGCCTGTCCCGCCTGGACCGGCGCCGCAGCCCGGTCGTCATGGAGGTCGGCCCCGGGATGCACCTCGACGACCTCGTCGCCACCAAAGTCGCCGCCCTGGTCAACCGGCGCGAGGTCCGCGACTACATCGACGTCGCCGCCGCCCTGGACCGCTATCCGGTCGAGCGGCTGCTCGCCCTGGCCCGGCGCCAGGACCCGGGCCTGGACCAGGAGGACATCCTGGACGTCGGCGCCTACCTGGACCGGCTCGACGACCGGCGGTTCGCCTTCTACGGCCTCACGCCGGACCAGACCGCGCAGGTGCGCCGGCAGCTGGCCCGCTGGCCGCGCCGCTAGAGACCTTTCAGGGTTGGGGTGCGCATCCGTCCACAGTGCAGCACCGCCCGACGCGGCCCGGTGCGGGCGGCGCATGACCGTCGAGATCTCGACGGTCATCCCAAGAGATGTGGGCTACCGCGACGTCCGTGGTGGTCCGGACCGTTGCTCCCGCGGCCTCACCCTCCGCAGTCGCCCAGCTCACCCCCACAAGCATGCTCCCGCAGACCCACGGGAGTTGGTGCTGTAACAGCGCACCAACCCACCCCGCAGGGCCAGGCCCGCACAGCCCCGGCGACACGGCCAAGCCGCAGCGACCAAGCCCCCTGGACCCCAGCCCGCGGCAGCGCGTAGCTAACGGCGCTGGTCCATCGGCGCGCCGCGGGTTCGTGGGCGCATTCGTGCGCCCAGCTTCAGAGCCACTCCCGGCAACCCCATGGGACCGGTCTGCCGGAGCTGGCTCTTCGGGGTGACCGCGACCGAACGCGGAGGGTGAGGCCGCGGGAGCAACGGTCCAGACCACCGCGGACATCGCGGTAGCCCGGAACTATCTCAAATGTGAATCTGACGTTCGCACTCACCCTGACCACGAAGGTGTCTAGAGCGGGGCCACCAACGTTTCCGGGTCGGCGTCAGCCGACCGGCCGGTCGAGCGCCGCGACCAGCGCGTCCGGGTCGGTCACCGTCACCGTGAGCGCGGGGTGGCGCAGCCATCCGCCGGGCGCGAGCGCGGGCACCGGGGTGGCGAAGCACACGCAGACGCCCGGACCGGTCGTGGTGCCGAACGTGGCACCCCGGTCGGCCATCGACAGCCGTGGACCGAGGGCGCGCCACCACCGGTACGGGCCGGTCCGGCGGGCGGCCCGCACGTTCGCCCGGCTGGTCCGCAGGTGCCACGGGCCGAAGCGGACCTCGAACTCCTCCGGCGAGACCGCCACCCAGGCGCGCGCCGGCGTCACGCCGACCAGGGCGAGCGCCCAGCGGGCCGGCGCGCGGAACGCGAACGGAAACCGTGCCATCCCGGCCGCGGTACCCGCCCCGCCGGGTGTTCAACCGCGCCGCGACTCACGCACCTGGCGTGTAGATCTTGGCGTGCTCGGTGTTGGATCTCCGGCGCCCGCGCGGGCCACGATCAGGTCATCGCAAAGTGAGGAGAACCCGATGACCACGACGACCGCGACACACACCCTCCAGGTTTCGGACGGCACGCTGTACTTCGAGATCCGCGGCGACGGCCCGCTCGTGGCGCTCGTCGGCTCGCCGATGGACGCCGACGCGTTCGCGCCGCTCGCCGACGCGCTCGCCGCCGACCACATGGTGCTCACGGCCGATCCGCGGGGCATCGGCCGCAGCCCGCTCGCCGACCCCGAGCTGGACTCGACGCCACCGCTGCGGGCCGGCGACCTGGCCGCGCTGCTCCGCCACGCCGGCGGCGGGCCGGCCGCGGTGTTCGGCACCAGCGGCGGGGCGTGCACGGTGCTCGCGCTGGCCCAGGCACACCCGGAGGCGGTGCACACGGTGGTCGCGCACGAGCCGCCGCTTGCCGAGCTGCTGCCCGACCGGGACGCGCTGGCCGCCGGTACCGACGACATGATCGCCACCTACCTGGCCGGCGACCCGCTCGGCGCCTGGCGCGCGTTCATGGCGCAGGCCGGCATCGACCTGCCCGAGGACGTGCTGGAGGCGATGTTCGGCGGCGAGCGCGACCCGCGGCGCGCGGCCGACGAGCGCCGGTTCTTCGCGCACGAGGTACGCGCCAGCACGTTCTGGCGGCCGGACCTCGCGGCGCTGCGCGGCGGCGGCGCGCGCATCACGGTGGGCATCGGCGAGGAGTCGGCCGGCCAGCTCTGCGACCGCGCCTCCCGGGCCCTGGCCGAGGCGCTGGCCGTCGAGCCGGTGCTGTTCCCCGGCGACCACACCGGTTTCGTCGACGCGCCGGACGCGTTCGCCGCCCGCCTGTCGTCCCTCCTCGGCCCGCCGGCGTAGCGGCCGGACCCGCCGCCGGTCGCCGCGCCGATAGGGTCGGTCCCGTGACGGGTGTGATCATCGTGACCGGGGCGATGGCGGCGGGCAAGTCGACGGTGGCGCAGGGCATCGCCGAGCGGCTTCCCCGGGCCGCGCACGTGCGCGGCGACGCGTTCCGGCGGATGGTGGTCTCCGGGCGGCGGGAGATGGCGCCGGACCTCCCGGCGGAGGCCGTGGCCCAGCTGTGGCTGCGGTACGAGCTGGCCGCCACGGTCGCCGACCGGTACGCGCGGGCCGGCTTCACCGCCGTCGTCCAGGACATCGTCATCGGACCGGAGCTGGCCCGCTTCGTCGACCTGTTCGCCACCCGGCCGCGCCACCTGGTGGTGCTCGCGCCTCGCCCGGACGTGCTGGCCACCCGCGAGGAAGGGCGGCCCAAGACGGGCTACGGCGGCGGCTGGACGGTCGAGGCGCTCGACCGCGAGCTGCGGGAACGGACGCCGCGTCTCGGCCTATGGCTGGACACGTCCGACCAGACCCCGGATGACACGGTTACGCGGATACTGGCGAATCTCCCCGCCGCCCGACTACCCGACTGACATTGTCCTTTGTCGATGCGCTGCCTATCGTGGCGGGATGCGTCGCATGTGGACAGGTCTGGCGGCCGTGCTGCTGCTCACCGGCACCGCCGTCGTCGCGTCGGGGCACGCCTCCGCCGCCGTGGTATTCGCGCACGACTTCGAAAGCGGCTCCACCGCCGGGTGGCAGCTCGCCGGCGGCCAGTGGGGCGTCTCCACCGACGGCTCGCGCGTGCTGCGCCAGTCGCGCAGCGGGGCCCCGTCGGCCCGGGCCACCGCGGGCGACGCCGGGTGGGCCGGCTACACGCTGTCGGCGCGGGTCAAGCCCACCTCGCTGTCCGGGCCGTCGGCCGCGGCGGGCATCGTCGCCCGCGCGGGGTACACGCTCACGCTCCGCCCGGGCGACCGCGTGGAGCTGGCGCGCGTGTCCGGCGGGCAGCGCACCGTGCTGGCCTCCGGGAGGCTCGCGGTGCGGACCGGCCGGTGGTACGACATGACGCTGCGCGCCGACGGCGACCAGCTGAGCGGCACCGTCACCGGCGCGGCCGGCAGCGCGACGCTCACCGCCACCGACGCCACCTTCGCGGCCGGCGCGATCGCGCTGGTCACCGAGCGGGCGGCCGCCTCGTTCGACGACGTGTCGGTGGACACCCTCCCGCCGCCGCGCGACACCACGCCGCCGTCGGCGCCCGGCCGGCCCGAGCTGCTCGAGGTCACCCCGACGACCGCGACGATCACCTGGCCCGCCTCGACGGACAACGTCGGCGTGACCGGCTACCTGATCTACTTCGGCGGCCAGTTCTACGAGGACTACTTCCTGCGCCAGGTCACCAGCAACGCACCGGTCACGGTGCCGATCGGCGGCAACACCGGCGCGACGTACCACTTCTCGGTCCGCGCCCTCGACGCCGCCGGCAACATGTCCGGCTTCGGCTCGCGGACCAACTTCCCGCACCCGCCGACGGTCCCCCGGGTCGCCGGGGACGCCACGGCACCGACCGCGCCGGGCACGCCGGTGCCGGTCAGCGGCGGCATCTCGTGGGCGCCGGCGACGGACGACACCGGGATCGTGGAGTACCACGTCGTGCACGCCTTCAACATCGACGAGGTCCGCGTGCGCGCGATCGTCCCGGGCAACGTGACCACGGCCCCCATCTCGCCGGCCTCGACGCCCAACACGGTGTGGGTCATCGCCTACGACGCCTCGTGGAACGCCTCCCGCAGCCCGTCGATCACCCTCACCCCGCCGCCCACGCCCGCCCCCAACTAGGCCGGACCCGGTTGATCAGGGACTTCGTGGGCCAACACGCCGACCGACACGCCCACCAGCTCCCTGATCAACCGCGTGAAGCGGGCCGGTTGCGGGGGGTGCGGAGACTGGGGGATGTGGGAGCGCTTGGCGGGGTGGGTCCTCTCTCGACGGTTGCGGCGGGGCGGTACCCGGTCTGTCGTGCGGTTGATGGTCGGGGCGCGGGACGGTCGGGTCGCGGCGGCGGCCGAGCGGGCCCTGGCCGCGGCCTGGACCACCGACCCGGCCGCACGCCGGCGCATCTGGGCGGCGCTGCCCGGCACGCCGGAGCCGGCGCTGCGGTTTCTGCTCGCGCCCGCGCCGGACAGCCGGCACCAGCCGCGGGTACGCCTCGTCGCCGCGCCACCTGACGGCGGCCGGGTCCTGCGGACCGCGCTCGAGTCGCCCGACGCCAGCGTGCGTAAGGCCCTGGCCGCGATCCTGCGCGCGACCGACCATCCGCTGCTGCTCGGCGACCTGGAGTCCGCCCTGCGCGAAGGGCCGCCCGCGCCCTCGGCGGTGCTCGACCTCGCGCTGGACAACCCGCACGCGCTGCGGCCCGCGCCGCTGGGACGCCACCGCACCGGGTTCGCCGCCGTGGCGATCCTGAAGGGGCGGCCCGACCTGCTCGACGGCTACGAACCGGCGTCGCTGGTCTCGGCGCTGGCGCGGCTCGCGGGCGGGACGCTGCCGGCACCGGTCGCCGAGGTGTGCCGCCGCCGGCTCCGCGAGCTGGGACCGGGGCCGGGCCGCGAGCGGCTGTGCCTGCTCGCCGGCGAGGGCGACGCCGAGGCGCTCGCCGCCGCGCTGGACAGCGGCCAGGAGCCGGACACGCCGGGCGTGCGGGCGCTGTTCTTCTTCCGCACCGGGCAGTGGGAGCGGTACGACGCCGAGGACCCCGACGGCGCCCTCCTGGAGGACTACTCCCGGCTGGCCGACGAGGACGTGTGGGACGAGCTGGTGCGGGTCGCGCGCGGCGCCGGGCGGCAGGCGCCGAGGGCGGGGTGGGTCGCGCTGACCGGCCCCGACCCGGACGTGCCCAGCCCCAGCTCCGGCCCCGGGATCTGGTAGGGCGCGCTTTTCCGGCGGTGTCGAAGTGGGCCCGGGTCCTTCGTGTAGATGATGAGACCCGAAGAGAGGACCACGACAATGCCGCAGTACCTGCTCAGCATCTACCAGCCCGACGGGGAGGCGCCGCCGCCGGAGTTCCTGGAGCCGATCATGCGCGAGCTCGACGTGCTGAACGCCGACCTCAAGGCCGCCGGCGCCTGGGTGTTCGCCGCCGGGCTGCACGACCCGAGCACCGCGACCGTCCTGCGCGCCACCGACGACGAGGTGCTGATGACCGACGGGCCGTACCTGGAGGGCAAGGAGCACCTCGGCGGGTTCACGATCATCCAGGCGGAGGACCTCGACGCCGCCCTGGCCTGGGGCCGCCGCCTCGCCACGATCGTCAAGCCGCTGAACATCGAGGTGCGGCCCTTCCAGCCGCACTGACCGTGTCGGTCGAGGAGGTCTTCCGCGAGCAGTACGGCTACGCGGTCGCCGTCCTGGTCCGCGCCTTCGGCGACATCGACATCGCCGAGGAGGCGGTCCAGGAGGCGTTCGCGGTGGCGGTGCGGCGGTGGCCGGAGACGGGGCCGCCGCCCAGCCCGCAGGGGTGGATCGTCACCACCGCGCGCAACCGGGCCATCGACCGGCTGCGCCGCGAGGCGACCCGCGCCGACCGGCACGCCCAGGCGGCCCTCCTGCACGACCCGGAGCCGGCACCCGAAGAGGAGGGGCCCGTGCGTGACGAGCGGCTGCGGCTGATCTTCACCTGCTGCCACCCCGCGCTGGCGCCGGCCGCCCGGGTCGCGCTGACCCTGCGGCTGCTGGGCGGTCTCACCACGGGGGAGATCGCCCGCGCCTTCCTGGTGCCCGAGCCGACGATGGCGCAGCGGATCTCCCGCGCCAAAGGCAAGATCCGGGACGCTCGCATCCCCTACCGCGTGCCCCGCGAAGCCGACCTGCCCGACCGCCTCCGCTCGGTGCTGGCCGTGCTGTACCTCATCTTCACCGAGGGCCACACGGCCAGCTCCGGCGACCGCCTCGTCCGCGCCGACCTGTGCGCCGAGGCGATCCGCCTGGCCCGTGTCCTGGTGCGGCTGATGCCGGACGAGCCGGAGGCGATGGGGCTGCTCGCGCTGATGCTGCTCACCGAGTCCCGCCGCGCCGCGCGCACCACCCCGGCCGGCGACCTCGTGCCGCTGGCCGAGCAGGACCGCGCCCGCTGGGACCGCGCGCTGATCGCGGAGGGGCAGGGCATCGTCCGCGCCTGCCTGCGCCGCGGCCGGCCGGGACCGTACCAGCTGCAGGCCGCCATCAACGCCGTGCACAGCGACGCGCCGGCGGCCTCGGCCACCGACTGGGTCCAGGTGCTGCGCCTGTACGACCAGCTGCTGGCCGCCACCCCCACCCCCGTCGTGGCCCTGCACCGCGCGATAGCACTGGCCGAAGTGGACGGTCCGGCCGCCGCACTGGCCATCGTGGACACTCTCGACCTCGACCGCTACCACGTCTACCACGCCGCCCGCGCGGACCTGCTGCGCCGCCTCGACCGCCCGCGCGAGGCCGCGTCCGCCTACGACGCCGCGATCGCGCACACCGCCAACGCGGCCGAGCGCGCCTTCCTCCAGGCCCGCCGCGACTCGCTGTAGACATCTTTGAAGGTCCAACCCAAACGAGATCTGAGCTGCCGCGATGTCCGCCGTGGTCCGGACCACCGCGGACATCGCGGCAGCTCAGATCTCGTTCTGGGTTGGACATTTACCGGGGCGGCGCTCAGCGGTACCGGGCGGCGACCACGGCGGGCTGTTCCAGGATGCGGCCGGCGGCGAGGTTGTGGGCCAGCCGCACGTACTGCGCGTGCGTCCAGGTCAGCGGCGTTGCGGAGAAGGTGGGCGTGCCGGGCTCGAACGTCCCGGGCGGCTGGTGGTCCCAGACCTGCTCGGGCAGCATGTGGCCCGGCCCGGCCGCGCGCGCCATCGCGGTGAGCTGGCGGCGTGCGCCGGCCGTGTCGCCGGCCGCGATCTGGTACTCGCCGCGCTCGCCGTTGAGCAGCGGCCACGCCCGGCCGAGCGTGATGCGCGAGTCGTCCGGCAGGCCGAACTCCCAGCGGCTGCCGTCCCGCTTCTCGCCGTACCCGTCGAACGAGGCGCGGTGCCAGTAGAGGCCGCGGGCCGTACGGACGCCGAGCTGCTCGTCGATGACCGGGAGCGTGTTGACGACGGCCGGGTCGTCGGCGGGCAGCACGCCGAGGCGCACCAGGTCCAGGAAGCTGGGGTCCACCACGCGCCGCTGGTCGACATTGGACGGTCCACTGTCGCCGATCGTGTACGTGGTGCCCGCGTCCGGGTTTCCGTCCTTGGTGAGGCGCAGGAAGTACGGTCCGGAGGAGTACGGGCCGGTGGTGGTGACGGTCCACGACTTCACGCTCGCCTGCCACTCGTCGGCGGTGGCCAGGTAGCGGGTGGCGGCCGCGGAGTCGCCGTTGGCCCGTGCGATGTCGGCCGCGCACACCAGCGCGGCGATCTCGCTGGCGATGGTGGCCGGTGAGTAGCCGGACTGGTTCTCCCACCGCTCCTGCGGCGTGACCGGCCCGGCGCCGAGCAGGAAGTCGGCCGCCCGCCGCACGTGGTCCCAGGTGCCCGCGTCGGCGCGGCCCAGCTGGTGGGCCAGCACGATCGGGAAGGCCACCTCGTCCAGCTGGAGCCCCTCCCAGACGGGGGTACCGTCCACATGCGAGTTCTGCGGGAACGAGCCGTCCGGCTTCTGCTGCACGGTGAAGAGGTAGTCCAGCGCCCGCCCGGCGCCCGCGACGTCGCCGGCCGCGATCAGTGCCGTGGCGATCTGGTAGAGGTCGCGGGACCACACGAGGTGGTACGGCCCGGACGGCTCCTCGGCGCCCCACACCCACGGCATGCTCGGCGAGGCGATGTAGGCGCCGCGGTGCGTCTTGTCCTCGCTCGCGGCCAGCACCATCACCGACACCCGGTAGAGCCGCCGCTGCTCCGCGCCGCCGAGCACGCGGGGCGGGGCGGGCAGGCCGGCGAGGTAGCGGTGCCAGCCGCCGGTGTACCCCCGCGAGACGGCGGGGAACCCGGCCGTGAGGGACCCGCGGGCGGCGCCGAGCGCGGCGGCGGCGTCCGCCCCGAAACCGAGGGCGAGAGTGGCCTGCCCACGCCCGGTGAAGCGCAGCGACGCGGTCTGCACGAGGTTGCCCGGCGCGGCCGCGGCGCGGTAGCGGTGGTCCAGGCGGCCGTCGGCGGCCAGGTCGGTCCAGCCGTCGCTGGCGCCTCGGTACCCGCTGGACGTGGCGGCGAACGGCGGCCAGCCGGCGAACGCGCTGGCCACGCGGCCGTCGGTGGCGACGAGCGCGTCGCGTTCGGTGCGCCCGGTGTCGTCGCCGCGGGTGTTGGCGAGCGCGGGGTCGTAGATCGCGTGGACGTCGTAGTGCCGCCGGTCGAACGCGACGAAGCGCACGTCGGCCAGCACCGTGTCCCGCGAGGGGTCGGTCAGGTACGTCGCGGTGAGCCGCCACCGCCCGGCCCGCTCGGTGAACACCTGCCGGTACCCGAGGCTGCGCTCGTCGACGAGCTCGGTGCGCACGCGGGCGGCCCGGTTGGCGTCGGTGGCCGTGCGGCCGTCGGATACGGCGAAGCGGAGCAGGCGGGCGCTCGGTGTGCCCAGGTCGGGGTAGAAGATCTCGCCGAGCCCGCCCTCCTTCTGCACGGTCAGCCACACCCGGCTGCGGGTCGAGGTGGCGGTGCCGTAGCCGGACTTGTCGGCCGGCAGGAAGTCCTCGACGGTGCCCGGCGCGCCGGGGCGGCGGCGGGCGGGCCTTGCGCGGCGGCGGATGCACCGGCCGGGGCCGGCACGACGAGCAGGCTCGCGCCGATGGCGAGGAGCATGGTGAACGTGCGCATGGCCGCCCCCAGATCGAGACATCTACACGGGCGTTCTTTCCCCGCGCGTCCGGTCCCAAACGGAGTGTCCGGTTAACAATCCTGACCATTTACCGGCGCGGAAAGGGCCTCGCGTAACCGCGCGGCTGAGCCGTCGGTCAGGTGCCCGAAGGTGACGACGCCGCGCCGGCCGTCGCGTTCCACGGCGATTCTCCGCTCGGCGAGCGCCACCGGGCCGCCCACGATGGCGGCGATCGTCGACTGGAACTCCTGCCAGGTCAGCAGGCCGTCGATGGCCGCCAGAGGGCCGTCCCTCTGGACCCGCACACCGAGCCTTTCGACGAACAACATGCTCTGTGACATGGCCGCCTCGGGGATCGCGCCGACAGTTCCTTCACCGATAGTGAATAGATCTCACGTGAGCGTTAACAGCAGCAACTTAGCGATCTTCGCCGCCGCGGGCAATGGCGCAATTCGTTGTGCGTGGTCGCGAATACCGTTTTGACCCCGGTCGATCAGACGCGGGCGACCTCGCCGGTCTCCAGCGCCGCCCGGACCCCGCCGTCGGGACCGACCGTGACGCCGTGCGGCTCCGAGCCGGAGCTGGGCAGGTCGTGGTGGCGCAGGCCGCCGTCCTCACCCACGGCCGTGGTCACCCGGGCGAAGCCGCCGGCGTGCACGAGCGTGACCCACAGCGCGCCGTCCGGGCCGGCCGCGACGCCGTACGGGCCCGCGCCGGGCTCGGCCACCGCGAGCTCAACGATCATCCAGCGACGCTAGGCGCCGCCGTTGCGTCCCGCGACTGCATTGATCTACGCTGATGGCCGCTGTGAGCCGGGCAGAGAGCAGCGGGTCCTTCACGGACCCCTTCCTGCCCCGGGCTTCCGGGGCCTTCCCCTGAGGTAGGTCATGAGAAGACAGCTCACCGTCCTCGGCGTCGCCCTGGTGGCCGCCGCGGCATCCGTCCTGATGTTCGTCAGACCGGCGGACGCCGCCGTCGGCCTGCACATCAGCGGCACCAACATCGTGGAGGCCAACGGCCAACGGTTCATCATGCGGGGGGTCAACCACCCGCACGTCTGGTACACCGGCCAGACGAGCGCGTTCGCGAACATCAAGGCGCTCGGCGCCAACACGGTGCGCGTTGTGCTGGGCAGCGGCAAGCGTTGGGGTCCCTCCACCGATGTCGCCAACGTCGTCAACCTCTGCAAGGCCAACCGCATGATCTGCGTCCTGGAGGTGCACGACACCACCGGGTACGGCGAGGAGGGCGCGGCCGCCAGCCTCGACGAGGCGGTCAACTACTGGGTCAGCCAGAAGAGCGCGCTGGTCGGCCAGGAGAACTACGTCGTCATCAACATCGGCAACGAGCCGATCGGCAACACCAACGCGGCACAGTGGACGGCGGCGACCACCGCGGCGATCCAGAAGATGCGCGGCAACGGCTTCGAGCACCTGCTGATGGTCGACGCGCCGAACTGGGGCCAGGACTGGCAGTACGTCATGCGGGACAACGCGCAGACCATCCTCAACGCCGACACCCAGCGCAACACCGTGCTCTCCATCCACATGTACGCGGTGTTCAACACCGCCGCGAGCATCACCGACTACCTCAACCGTTTCCAGACGAACGGTTGGCCTCTTGTCGTCGGCGAGTTCGGCTGGCGGTTCAACGCGGGCGAGGTGGACCACGACACGATCCTGGCCGAGGCGCAGGCGCGTGGCATCGGCTACCTCGGCTGGTCGTGGAGCGGCAACACCGACCCGATCCTCGACATGGCCACCAACTTCGACCCCACCCAGCTCACCACGTGGGGCCAGCGCATCTTCAACGGCGCCAACGGCATCAAGGCGACCGCGCGCGAGGCGACCGTCTTCGGCGGCGTCCCGCCGACCACGACGCCTCCGGTCACCACGCCGCCGGTGACGACCCCACCCGTCACCACGCCGCCGGTCACCACGCCGCCGGTCACCACGCCTCCCGTCACCACCCCGCCGCCGGGCACCCGGGCCTGCACGGCCACGTACTCGTCGACGGGCCAGTGGCCGGGCGGCTTCCAGGGCGACGTCCGCGTCACCGCGGGCGGCAGCGCGATCACCGGGTGGACCGTCACGCTGACGTTCCCCAGCGGCCAGCGCGTCACCCAGGCGTGGAACGCGACGGTGACGACAGGCGGCGCCACCGCCACCGCCCGCAACGTCAGCTACAACGGCAACCTCGGCGCGGGAGCCAGCACGAACTTCGGCTTCCTCGGCTCGTGGACCGGCAGCAACGGCGCGCCCGCGCTATCCTGCTCGGCCACCTGACCCGCACCGACGCGGCGGGCGCTTCGGCGCCCGCCGCTTCGCCGCCCGGCTTAACCTGGGTCCATGGGGGCGTTCCAGGAGCGGTACTACGACATCATCACCCGGCTGTACCGGCCCGACCGGCGCGCGGCCCCGCTGAGCTGGATCGGCGAGGAGCGCATCGCGGTCGGCAACCTGCCGCTCGCCACCGCCCTGCCCGAGCTGCCCGCGCAGGGCGTCACCCACGTGGTCAACTGCCGGTCGCGGGCACAGATCTGGCTGTCGCGCGACCTGGCCGCCGAGCGGGCCGTCTTCGGGCCGGGCCGGGTGGTGCACGTGCCGCTGCTCGACTTCGGCCAGCCCCAGCGCCCGCGCCTGTGGTCGGCCGCCGCCCACTTCGCCGCCGGGGTGCTCGACGGCGACCCGGACGCACGCCTGCTCATCCACTGCCACCAGGGCCGCCGCCGCTCGGTGATGCTGGCGTACGCGGTGCTGCGCCTGCGCGGCCACTCAGCCACAGCCGCCACCGAGCTGATCACCGGCCACCGCGCCGAGGCGGTGATGGTCGCGGCCTACGCCCGCAGCGTCGAGGGCTGGCTCGCGACCGGCGGCCTGCCGCTCGGGGTGGTCCGGGTCTGAAGTCTGAAGCCGTACCCGCGTCCGCGTCACCTGCGGACCGCACGCTCCCGCGGGCACCGCGGAGGTCGGCGGGCCAAGCCCGACCTGCGACGGCCGGCGAGGCCCGGTCCAGGTCCGAGACCGCGACCGACCGCGGAGGGTGAGGCCGCGGGAGCGACGGTCCGGACCACGGCGGACGTCGCGGTAGCCCGCATCCGGGTCTTCGTGACGCCGCCGCCCCGCGCCGCGTCGCCGATCATCTGTCCGAAGTGGACGGGCCTTCCGCTGCGCACCGCGGCGGCGGTGGGCAACGTGCGCACCTGGGTGACGAGCGAGTACGAGCACGACGCGCCGCGCACCCACGGCGAGCGCGTGCCGCGGCGCCTGATCGACATGGCCGACGGTCGCCGACAGGTTGACAGCGATCAATCGACGTCCTACGGTTTTCCCCACGACGGTCCGGGCGACCGCGTAGCAAGGCACACCCCGTTCGCGTTGACGACCTGGGAGTCCCATGTTCACGCCGCCCGTGACGATGAAACGACGTCAGCTTCTCGCCCTCGGTGCCCTGGCCCCGCTGCTGGCCGCCTGTGGCGACGAAAGCTCCTCGGCCGATCTGCAGCTGCAGTTCATGTACTGGGGCTCGACGTTCGAGCAGAAGGCCGTGGAGAAGATGCTCAAGGCCTTCGAGCAGAGCAAGCCTGGCACGAAGGTCAAGCCGCTGTTCACGCCGGACGAGTACGACGTCAAGCTCAACACGCTCGTCGCCAGCGGCGGCGTGCCCGACGTCGGCTACGTGCCGATGGCGATGTCGTTCCGCCTGGCCGAGCAGGGCAAGCTCGTCGACCTCTTCCCCTACCTGGACAAGTACCCGCAGCTGAAGGGGTACCTGCCGGACGCGTACCTCTGGAACGGCCCGGACAAGCTGCACGGGGTCGCGACGGCCAACGAGATCGAGCTGTTGTGGTACAGCAAATCCGCGGTCGAGGAGGCCGGCATCCCCGCGCCGCCGGCGCAGGCGTCCAGCGCGTGGACGTGGGACGACCTCGTGCGCCACGCGTACAAGCTCACCGTCGACCAGAGCGGCAGGCACCCCGACGAGTCCGGCTTCAACCCCAAGCGGGTGCGGCAGTTCGGCATCTCCAGCAGCATCACGTACGCCGCGGCCTGGTACGGCTTCCTGCGCAGCAACGGCGCCGACCTCGCCGACCCCACCGGCACGAAGTGCCTGCTGGACACGCCGGAGGCGATCCAGGTCTTCCAGAACCTGCAGGACCTGATCTACGAGCACCGGGTGGCGCCCGGTCCGGGGCAGCTCGCGGCCACCGGCGACGACGTGCCGGGCACCAACATCCTGCTCAAGACCAAGCGGGTGGCCATGGTCGTCGACGGCCACTGGAGCCTGCTGGACATGAACGAGAGCAAAGTGGACTACGGCATCGGCGTGCTGCCGCGGTACCAGCAGCCGTTCACCACGAGCCAGGTCGCCGGCGCGTCGGCGGTCTTCGCCGGCGGCAAGCACCTGGAAGAGGCGGTCGAGCTGTTCGCGTTCCACCTCGACCCGCGCCACGTCGACCTGTACGCGCAGGGCCTGTGGATGCCGCAGGAGCGCCGGTACTACGAGGACCAGGCGGCCGTGGACTCGTGGACGAAGAACGGCGCGCACCCGCCCGAGTTCCGCACCGCGGTGGTGGACTACGCGCGCGACCACAGCGTGCCGGACCTGCGGGTGCGGCTGAAGAACCTCTCGGCGATCAACAGTGACGTGCTGACGCCGGCGCTGCAGGAGATCGAGACCGGCAAGCGCTCCGCCGCCGAGGTGCTCAAGGCCGTCACCCCGCAGGTCACCAGCAGGATGCGGGGCTGGCAGCACACGCAGGAGCTGTGACGCGATGCCGGCTCTTTCCGGCCAGCGCCGCCTGGAGCGGCGCTGGGGCCTGCTGATGGCGGTACCGGCGATCCTCGGCTTCGCCATCTTCACCGCCGGGCCGATGGTCGCCTCCCTCGCGCTCAGCCTCACCGACTGGCAGGTCGGCGGCCGGCCGTCCTTCGTCGGCACCGAAAACTACGCCACGCTCGCCGACGACGCGCTCTTCTGGAAGTCCCTGAGCGCCACCACCTACTACACGCTGGGCGCGGTACCGCTGTCGCTGGTCGTCGCGTTCGCCGTGGCCATGCTGCTCAACCAGCGGGTGCGCGGCCTGCCCCTGTGGCGGACCGTCTTCTACCTGCCGACGCTCGTGCCCGCGATCGCCAACGTGGTCCTCTGGATCTGGATTTTCAACCCCGACTTCGGCCTGCTCAACTCCCTGCTGCGCCAGGGCGGCCTGCCCACCGGCATGTGGATCTACGACGAGAGCATGGCCGTCCCTTCGCTGATCGTCATGAGCACGTGGGGCTTCGGCAACACGATGGTGATTTTCCTGGCCGGTCTCCAGGGCGTGCCGCAGCACCTCTACGAGGCCGTCTCGGTGGACGGCGGCGGCCCGTGGCACCGGTTTCGGCACGTGACCGTGCCGATGATGACTCCCACCATCTTCTACAACCTGGTGGTCGGCGTCATCGGCACGTTCCAGGTCTTCAACCAGGCCTACGTGATGACCGAAGGAGGTCCCCACAACGCCACCCTCTTCTACGTCTACTACCTGTTCCGCAAGGCGTTCCGGGAGAGCGAGATGGGCTACGCGAGCGCGCTCGCGTGGGTGCTCTTCATGATCATAATGGTGGTCACCTTCCTGCTGTTCCGCAACGCCCGGCGCTGGGTCTACTACGAGATGGCGGGCGCGCGGTGAGATCCAGGGCGCCGCTGTACCTGGCGCTCGGCGCCGGGGCGGTCACGACGCTCCTGCCGTTCGTGTGGCTGGTGCGCAGCGCGCTGATGCAGGACGCGCAGATGTTCGTCTCGCCGCCGAAGTGGATACCCGACCCGTTCCAGTGGTCGAACTTCACCGAGGCGCTCACCGCACAGCCGTTCGGGCGCTACTTCCTCAACACGCTGGTCATCGCGGTCATCAGCGTCCTCGGCACGGTGCTCACCTGCTCGGTGGCCGCGTTCAGCTTCTCCCGCCTGCGCTGGCGCGGCCGCAACGTCGCCTTCGCCGTCCTGCTCAGCAGCGTGATGCTCCCGTACGCGGTGACGCTGATCCCGACCTTCGTGATGTGGCAGGAGCTGGGCGCGGTCAACACGATCGCCCCGCTGACCGTGCCGAGCTGGTTCGCGGGTGCCGGCGGCGGCGTGCTCAACGTCTTCCTGCTCCGGCAGTTCTTCCTGACCATCCCGTTCGAGCTGGACGAGGCGGCCTACATCGACGGCGCCTCGCCGTGGCGGGTCTTCTGGATGGTCGTCATGCCACTGTCCAAACCCGCCATCGTCGTGGTCACCATCTTCACCTTCATCGGCACCTGGAACGACTTCCTCGGACCGCTGATCTACCTCAACGACGAGGAGAAGTACACGCTGTCGCTCGGGCTGGCGTCGTTCCAGAGCATCTACATCACCCAGTGGGGCTACCTGATGGCCGCCTCCGCCGCCGTCATCGCCCCGATCATCGCTCTCTTCTTCTTCCTCCAGCGCTACTTCATCGAAGGGGTAACGCTCACCGGCATCAAGAACTGAGGTCCGATTATGAGACGCGCCATCCTGCCCGCCGTGCTCGTGCTGGTCGCCACCCTGCTCGTCGCGACACCGGCGCACGCGGTCGGTACGGCCACGGTGGTCGACAGGTTCGGCCGGGTCGTCAACGACTACGGCGTCAAGCTCGTCGACTGGGAGGGCTACCTGGCCAACCCGTACATCGAGCTGACCGTGCGGCCGCCGACCGACGTGCCCTTCCCGGTGACCATCGACCTCAAGGCCGAGGGCACCTCGCGCCTGATGATGGATCTGCCGAGCCAGCTCACCGCGACGGGGGCCACCAAGCAGCTGACGTTCGCCAACTCCTCGGAGGCGAAGACCTTCAAGCTGGCGATCCACTCCAAGCGCGCGCCCGGCGCCGACGAGCTCTACACGATGCGGCTCACCGTCCGCGCGGGCAACGGCACGAGCTACGTGCAGACCATGCCGATCCGGGTCCAGCAGGACCAGAAGACCGCGCTGGAACCGACGATCCCCGTCAACTTCGACTACCGGTACGACACCATCACCGGGTACTTCAACAACGCCGCCTTCCGCACGGCCGCCGAGGAGGGGGTGAAGGACTGGTTCCGGTTCTTCAACCTGCAGCCGTTCGACACGGTCGCGGCCGGCGCCGAGTCCAACCACCTGCCCGGCAACGACTGGCAGAACACGGTCAACGTCACCAACAACGTGGCCTACAACGGCATGTACGTGTACTTCCGCGGGATCCAGACGCCCTACTCCACCGGGTATCCGGCGCGCAACGGCCAGTACCACACCCGCGGCGGGCAGCAGGTGGCCGGACCGATCCACCGATCCACCGCCATGATCTTCGAGTACGACGAGGCGGGCAAGCAGCTGTTCACCTCGCTCGCGGACGAGGACTGGTACCGGACCGAGATCGCCGGCTCGGTGCTGGACGTGCACGGCCTCGTCATGCACGAGTACGGCCACGCGGTCGCCTTCCACAGCGACTGGGCCGGCATGCGCAACTACGTCAACACCAGCGGCGCGAACGACCAGGAGGTCATCGCGTACCAGGGCCGCACCGTGCCGCTCGACAGCAGCTACCACATTCCCGGCACGTCACCGTACTGGGACCGCCTCAGTGGACAGAGCGGCGGCTGGACCCACCTCTTCCCCACCCGCCGGTGGATGCTGACCAAGCTCGCGCTCCTGGTCGCCGAAAACGCGGGGTGGCCGCTCAACCGCAACCTCACGCCGTTCCTGGCGCCGTCGATCGTGACCACCAGCCTGCCCGACGCGCCGACCGGCCAGGCGTACACGCAGACCCTCGCGGCCCGCGGCGGCGTGCCCTTCTACGACTGGCGGGTGACCGGCGGCGCACTGCCGGCCGGGCTGAGCCTGGACCGCTTCACCGGCACGATCAGCGGCACGCCCAGCGCCGCCGGGACGTACTCGTTCACCGTCGAGCTGCGCGACTACGACGCGCTCAGCACGCCGGTGACCCGCACGTTCCAGCTCACGGTCGGGGGCGGCGGCACCGGCGGCGGCAACCTGGCCACGGCGGCGACCGCGTCCTGCTCGTACACCTCCACGTGGGAGAGCTGCGCCGCCGTCAACACCGGCGGCGACCCGGCCAGCTCCAACAGCGGCGCACCCAACCAGGGCAGCCGCTGGGGCACGTGGCCGCAGCAGGGCGAGCAGTGGGCCGAGCTGACGTGGCCGTCGGCGCAGGCGCTGAGCCAGGTCCAGGTGTACTTCTTCGACGACAACCAGGGCATCGACCTGCCCGCCTCGTGGCGCCTGCAGTACTGGACCGGCAGCTCCTATGTGGACGTACCGGGCGCGGGCGCGTACACCCGCAACGCCAACGCCTACAACACGGTCACGTTCTCGCCGGTCAACACGACCCGGCTGCGCGTGGTCCTGCAGAGCGCGCCCAACCTGTCGGTCGGCCTGCTGGAGGTGAAGGCGTTCAGCTAGAGACCTGTGGCGTCAGGGTGGGGTGCGATCGTGGTAGGTAGCCGGTTCAGAAGCTCCAATCCGAAACAGATCCGGGCTACCGCGACGCCCGTCGTGGTCCGGACCGTTGCTCCCGCGGCCTCACCCTCCGCGGTCGCCCACCTCAACCCCGGGTGCTGTTGAGATCGTGGAGCTTCCGGTGTCTTCCCAGCTCACGGTGTCTGCACGGGAAGGCATTGACCAGGCAGGACGCATACCCGTGCTTCTGCAGATCAAGCCGGGAGTGCACGAGTCCGCCGGCACCGTCATCGCGGTCTGTGACTGCCGATCGGGCGCGGGCGGCGTGAGCGTCGAGATCTTGGTGAGTTGGCGCGCCATCTCGACGCCAACTTGCCAAGATCTGCCGGAGCGGGCTCCTGGGTCGAGCCGGGCGACCGCATAGGGTAAGGCCGCAACCGCCGGCACAGCGGCAGCTCCCATCCAACTCGGCGCCGGACTCAAAGAAGGCTCACCCGGACCGCGATCCGTTGTGACGCTTGCGGGTGATCGACAGGGATGGCGGGTGTCGGGTCGGCCGGTCTCATGCGATACGGCGATGGTGGCGGCGTTGACCGGGCGCAACGAGTACAGCGTGAGCAGATGCGGCAGGGTGCGGGCCAGGCCGGCTGTCGAGGTCTCCCACCAACAGTTGCGGGCCCCGATCGTGCTGATCTGGGACGACTGTCGCTGCACAAAACCCCGGGCCGCGCCGCACGCCCGCCGCTGCCGGCGGCTTCTCACGCGAACTCGCCCGGCAGGTCGAGCGGGAGCCCGAGCCAGCGAGCGAGATCACGGATCTCGGCCGTCACCGCCGCCCGCATCGCCTTCGTGAACCGCGCGTCCTCGTGGACCGCGTCGACGCGCAGCACACCGGCCTTGCGGTCGGCGGTGGCGTCGAGCTTGCCGACCAGGCGGTCGCCGTAGAGGATCGGCAGCGCGTAGTAGCCCCACCGGCGCTTCGCCGCCGGCTTGTACATCTCCACCGCGTAGTCGAACTCGAACAGCTCGGCCATCCGCCTGCGGTCGAAGACCAGCCGGTCCAGTGGCGACAGCAGCGCGGCCCGCCCCTGGAACGGGCGGCCCAGCTGCGCCGGGTCGACGCGCCACACGCCGCGTACACCCGCCACCCGCGCCGGCTCCCCCACCTGGCCGAGGTCGGCCGAGTCCTCGGACTGGCGGGGGCGGGCGATGCCCAGTGAGCGCAGGAGCCGTTCGCCGCGGATGTGCGCCGCCCGCGCCTCGGGCACGACCTCGTCCGGGTACACCCGCGCGGCCACGTCCCACAGCCGCTCCCGCCCGTCGTAGCCGGCCACCGCCACCTCGCCGCGGCGCACCATGAGGTCCAGGAGCATGCCGACGTTGCGGTTGTTGTTCCAGCCGGAGGAGCCCCACGGCACCGCGCACAGGTCGGGGAAGGCGGACGCCGGCAGCGGGCCGTCGACGTCGAGGCGGGCGAGGATGTCGCGGCGGCAGGCGTCGTTGGCGCGCACCCACGCGCGCTGGCCCACCTCCCAGTCCTTCAGCCCCGTGCGCCCCTCCCACGCGGCCATCCGCGCCGTGTAGAGCGCCAGGTCCTCGCGGGGGCGGATCCGGCCGCGCAGGTCGACCAGCGAACGCGTCTCCAGCGCGCGGGCCAGCTCGGCCGGCCGGTAGGCCGAGCCGAGGCGGCTCCACAGCACAAGGTCGGCGCTGGGCGCGACGGCGGACGTCCAGTCGACCTGCAGGAACGTCAGGTGGCGCACCACCTGCGCCATCCCGGACGGGCGCGCGCAGTCGAGCAGCTGCGCGCGCACGGCGATGCGGCGCGCCTCCTGCCGGGACAGCTCGTGCACCACCACGGCGCCAGGTTATGCCTCGCACGCGGCGGTGCCGGCGCGGTACGGTGTCGCGGTGATCCCGCACCGCGCCTTCCGCCAGTGGGTCACGCCTGACCTCCCGCTCTACGGCAACGACCACGAGCGCGGCGACTTCGCCCCCTGACCGGCCCGGCGCCCCAGCGCGCCCACCGCCGCCGTCCTGTCGCCGATTTTCCTCATCGGGAGTGTCCTGTATGTCCGACACCGGTGTGCTCGCCGTACTGCGCGCCGCCCAGGTGGCCCGCGTGCTCGCCGCCAGCACCGTCGGCCGCATCCCGCTCGCCTCCTCGCCGGTCGCGCTGCTGCTCTTCGCCCGCGAACGCTGGTCGATCGGCATAGCCGGCCTGCTCGTCGCCGGCTACACCCTCGGGCTCGCCGCCGGCGGTCCGATGCTCGCCCGGATCGCGGACCGGTGGCGCCAGCCGCCCGTCATGCTCGCCGGCGTCACCGTCTCCACCGCCGGCTTCCTCACGCTCGCGGCCGGCGAGCCGCCGCTCGGCGTGGCGGTGGCGGCGGCGGTGCTGGCCGGTGCGGGCGCGCCGCCGTTCGAGTCCGGCCTGCGGGTGCTGTGGCGCGACCTGCTGCCCGAGTCGCGCGTGCACACGGCGTACTCGCTGGACATCGCCGTCCAAGAGCTGATCTTCATCGTCGGCCCGCTGGTGTCGGTGGCCGCCATCGGCGCGGGCGGCCCGGCCGCCGGCCTGTACGCCACCGCGGCGCTGCAACTGGCCGGCACCGCCTGGTTCGTCTCCGCGCCGGCGGTGCGGCGCTGGCGCGGCGTCGCCGCCGAACGCCACTGGGCCGGCCCCCTCCGCTCCACCCCGCTGCGCCTCCTGCTCGCGGCGGTCGTGCTGGTGGGCGCCGGCGTGGGCTCGCTGCCGGTGGCGGTGACGCGGCTGGCCGAGGACGCCGGCGACCGCTCGTGGGCGGGGTGGCTGCTCGCCGCGCAGGCGACCGGCGCGCTGGTCGGCGGCCTCGTCAACACGCGGCTCAAGCTCCCCGAACGGCACGCGCCGTGGCTGGCCGCCGCGCTCGCCGCAGGCTACCTGCCGCTGGTGCTGGCCGCCCCGCCGCCGGTGATGCTGCCGCTCGCGGTGCTCAGCGGCCTGGCGCTCCCGCCGCTGCTGACCGCCACGTTCGTGACGGTCGACCGGATCGCGCCGAGCGGCACGGCGGCGGAGGCGTTCGCGTGGGTGGCGACCGCGTTCACCAGCGGCGCGGCGCTGGGAGCCGCGCTGGACGGCGCGATCCTGGACGGCACGGCGAGCGTCGCGGCGGGCTTCGTGCTCGCGCCGGTCGTGATCGCCGCCAGCGCCGGCCTCTACCGCCTGATGGCCGCCCGCCTGCCCGCCGACCGCGCGCCGGTCGCCTAGAGAAATACCTTCAGGCCTGATCTTCCCCCGCCCGCGTCACCTGCGGACCGCACGCTCCCGCGGGCACCGCTGCGGCCGGCGGCTCGCCAGGGCTCGCCGAGTTCCCCGGCCTCCGCTGCCGGGCCCGCGGGTCAAGCCCCGCCACCGGTACAAGGTGGACGGTGCACGGTCCGCGTCAGCTGCACGCGATGACGGGCCCGAGCCACGGCGATCGGCAACCGGATGTCGGACCGCCGTCCTAGGGTGGGGGTCATGGACTGGAAGATCGAACTCATCCCCGTGCCGGTCACCGACGTGGACCGGGCCAAGGACTTCTACGTGAAGGTGGGCTTCAACGCCGACCACGACCACAAGGTGCAGGACGGCCTGCGCTTCGTGCAGCTGACGCCGCCCGGCTCGGCCTGCTCGATCGTGATCGGCGACGGCATCACCGAGAAGGCCCCCGGCACGCAGGAGATCCAGGTGGTGGTCGCCGACGCCGCGGCCGCCCGCCAGCAGCTGCTTGACGCCGGCGTGGAGGCCAGCGACGTCGACCCGCAGCCGTGGGGCAACTTCGTCTACTTCCGCGACCCCGACGGCAACAGCTGGGCGCTGCAGGCGATCCCCTCCCGCCCGAACGGCTAGCCCTCACCACGCGTCACCGTGGTCTGCGCAGGAACAAACCACCCAAACCCGCCGCGCAGACCACGGCCAACGCGCCGGAAGCCACAGTCACGCAGCGCAACCCCACGGCTGCGCCACGGACCCCGGGACGGGCCGTTGATCAGGGATCTGGTGGGTGGACACGCCGGCCGGCGCGCCGACCAACTCCCTGATCAACCGCCCGGCAGGCAGGGCGGGTGACCGACCGCGGGCCCCCGCCGGCGGTCGGGGCCTGTCCGGGAGCTGGCCCACCGCGAAGGGTGAGGCCGCGGGAGCAACGGTCCGGACCACGGCGGACGCCGCGGCAGCTCGGAGGAGTCAGGGTCTGTCCGCGACGGCGACGCGACCCGCGCGCGTGCTGGCCGGGTAGCGGGAGGTGGTGCCCAGCCGGCCGGCGACCGTGAGCAGGTCGTCGTCGGTGGCGACCGCCCACCCCGCGGCCGTGAGCAGCTCGCCCAGCCGCACCGGGGTCCAGGCCGAGCGGCGCGGCTCGCCGGCCATCGGGTCCGGGCGGCGGGACAGCCGCGCGGTCAGGCGGGCGGCGCCGAGCCCGAGCGTGGCCTTGAGCGACGGTGACTGGTAGCTGACGACCAGCCGGCTGCCCTTGGCCGAGCGGACGGTGAGCGCGCGCACGGTGGCGGCGACGTCGGCGCGGCTGAGGTACGGGACGACGCCCTCCCAGATCCATGAGGTCGGCGACGCCTCGTCGTGGCCGGCGGCGGCGAGCGTCGGGCCGAGCGGGTCGTGGGCCAGGTCGGCGCTCACCCAGCGTAGCGACCGGACGATCGGCTCGAGGGCGGCCGCCCGGTCGCGCTTGTCGGCCTGGGATGCCGGGCGGTCCACCTCGTAGACGTCCACATCGGACAGCTCGGCCATGCGCCACGCGCGGCCGTCCAGCCCGGCGCCGAGGATGACGAGCTGCGGGTTGGCGCGGGCCGCGACCGCGTCGTCGATCGCGACCGTGCGCGGCACCATCGTCTCGGCGAGCGCGGACAGCGACTCGTACTCCATCCGGGCCGCCACGCCCCGCGGCGGCACGTCGGTGCGGGCCCGCTGGACGGCGGCCCGCTCGTCGGGGCGGAGCAGCGACATCGCGACCGGGTCGGCGAAGCGGCCCGGCGCGAGCCGCCCGTCGGCGACCGCCCGACCCTGGCACACCAGGACCGCGGTGCGGCTCGCCCCTGGGTGCGGCTCAGCCATCGCCACCGCGGAGGAAGTCGAGCAGCAGCGCGTTGAACGCCTCCGGGCGCTCCAGGCTCGGCAGGTGGCCGGCCCAGTCGAGCGGGACGTGGCGGGCGTGCGGCAGCCGGGCGGCCAGGCCGGCGGCGATGCGCGTGAAGTCGGGCAGGTCGTGCGCGCCGGAGACGAGCAGCGTCGGCGCGGTGACGGCCGAGACGTCGTACGCCACGCGCACCCGCTCGACCTCGGCGCTGTCGGCGAGCTGCACCTCGAACGCGTGCCGCTGCATCCGCGCCACCCACGCGCGGGTGGCCTCGTCGGCGTGCGGGCCGAGCCAGGTGGCGACGTTCAGCGCGGTGGCGGCGTCGACGTCGCCCGCCTCCAGCAGCGCCTCCTCCCGCTCGTCGAACGCGCGCAGCTCCTCGCCCGGCTCGTGCCCGTCCACCGCGGTGTTGACCAGCATCAGGGCGCTCACCCGCGCGGGCCAGCGGGCGGCGAGCTCCTGCCCCACCCGGCCGCCGCCGGAGGCCGCGACCACCGCCGCGCGGTCGGCGCCGGCGTCGTCGAGGACGTCGAGCATGTCGCGCGCGTTGTCGTACGGCCGGTCGGGCATCGGTGTCTCGCCGAAGCCGCGCAGGTCGGCGCGGACCGCCCGGTAGCCGGCGCCGACCAGCGCGGGCACCTGCGGGTCCCACATGCGCCGGTCACAGACGGTGGAGTGGATCAGAAGGACGGTGGGGCCGCTGCCGGCCACGTCATACGCGATAGTCATCGACCCAGACACTAGAGGCGCGGCGCGGCCGGTACATCCCGATTAGGCCCGCGGTCGGCGCGGCGCGGCGTGTCACGGCGCCGGCCGGCGACGGCCCGTGCGGCGCCGAGCGCCGCGGGCACGAGCAGAAACGCCCACGTGGTACCCGCGCGCTCGCTGACCTGCCCGGCGGCGGAGGCGCCCACCGCGACGGGTCAGGTCGGCCCGCTGGTGCGGGCGTTCGCCTGGTCCAGCCACCGCATCACCGGCGTGGCGGCGACGCCGTGCAGGACGACCGACGTGGCCACGGCGAACCCGACGACCGCCCACAGCAGGTCGGCGCCGGGCAGGTCGGCGTGCGTCAGGGCGTACGACACGTAGTAGAACGAGCCGATCCCGCGGATGCCGAACGCGGCGATCACCCACCGCTCGGCCCGCGTGCCGGGCGCGCCGCGCAGGGACAGCCAGCCGGCCGCGGGCCGGATCACGAGGATCAGGGCGAGGCCGACCGCCGCCGCGGGCCAGGTGAGCGGGGCCAGCAGGCCGCCGACGACGGCGCCGCCGAACAGCAGCAGCAGGAGTACCGTCAGCAGCCGCTCGGTCTGCTCCGCGAAGTCGTGCAGCACCTGGTGGTACTCGTGCGAGCGCTCGGCGGCGCGGATCGCCCGGGCGGCGACGAACACGGCCACGAAGCCGTAGCCGCCGGCGAGCTCGGCCGCGCCGTACGCGAGGAAGGTCGCGGCGAGCGCGAGGAAGCCCTCCGAGTGGTGGGCCATGCGCAGCACCTCGGAGCGGGCGCGGAAGAACAGCCGCCCGAGCAGCCGCCCGACGACCAGGCCGCCCACAAGCCCGGCGACCGACTTGTAGAGCACGTCGGTCAGCAGCCACTCGCCCAGCCAGGCGCCCGGGTCGCTGCCGACGGTGGCGATGGCGATGGCGGCGTACACGAACGGGAAGGCCAGCCCGTCGTTGAGGCCCGCCTCCGAGGTGAGGGTGATGCGCACCTCGTCCTCGGAGTCCTCGCGGTCGGTGGGCTCGCCGACCTGTACGTCCGAGGCGAGCACCGGGTCGGTCGGCGCGAGGGCGGCACCGAGCAGCAGCGCGGCCGCCGGCACGAGACCGGCCCACCACCAGCCCAGCAGCGCGGTGGCCGCGATGGTCAGCGGCATCGCGATCGCCAGCAGCCGCCAGGTGGCCGCCCACCGCCGCCACCCCATCGGCCGGTCGATCTTCAGCCCGGCGCCCATCAGCGCCACGATCACGCCGACCTCGGTCAGGTGCTCGGCCAGCTCGGGGTGGGCCAGCGGGTCCGGGTCGGGCAGTCCGGTCGGCAGCGCGAAGACCAGCACGCCCAGGCCCAGAAAGGCGATCGGCATGGACAGCGGCCGCCGCTCCAGCAGCCGCGGCAGGATCCCGGCCAGCAGCGCGCCCGCGCCGACGACCATGTACGCGAGGTCGGACTGCTCCATCCGAGGCGCTCAGCCGGCCACGACGAGCGCCTGGGGTGCCGCCTGCCTCATCCGGGTGCGCAGCCACGAGAGCTGCGTGGCGGTCTCCCGCTCGCAGTCCTGTACGGCGGCGAGCAGCTCGCGGTCGCGGGCGCCCTGTGCGGCCTGCCCGACGACCGTCCAGCAGACGTCGCACTCGGCGGCCATCAGGTACAGGTCCTGCAGGTCGCGCAGCAGCCCGATGCCGCCGGTCCGCGTGCCCCGGAACAGCTCCGAGTGCAGCCGGTCCGGCTCGTCCGGCGCCTGCGCCGCGTACCGCTCCACGAACGGCCGCAGCCGCTCGGCGTGGCTGTCGCTGACCTCCGCCTGCTGGGCGCAGAGCAGCCGGATGTCCGGCTCGTCGCCGTGCGCGGCGCCGACCTGCCGGAAGGCGTCCGCGAGGTTGACCTGGGCCCGGTGCAGCAGGCCGACGTAGTGCGCGAGGTGCACGGCTCTCACTCCCCCCGCTCGACCGCGGTGACCCGCACCGCGGCCGCCTTGAAGATGGGCTGCTTCGAGACCGGGTCCCACGCCGTGAGCGTCAGCTCGTTGGCCCCGCGGGGACCCGCTTGGCCGGGTCCACATCGAAGTATCCATAGTGGAACGGGATGAACACGGTGCCACGCCGTATCCCGCCGACCACCGCGCGGACCCGTACCGCGCCGCGCCGCGAGGCCACCTCGACGAGGTCGCCGTCCGCGATCCCGGCGGGGCCGGCGTCCTCCGGGTGGATCTCCGCCCACGGCTCGGGCGCGGCGGCGTTGAGCTCGGGCGCGCGGCCGGTCTTGGTACGGGTGTGGAACTGGTACAGCGAGCGGCCGGTGGTGAGCAGCAGCGGGTACTCCTCGTCGGGCACCTCGGGCGAGGGCCGGTAGTCGGCGGCGTGCAGGAAGGCCCGCCCGGCCGGCTGCCTGGCCCGGTACTGCTCGGCGGTGTGCTCGGCGCCGGTCGCCAGGTCCTGCCCGTACGTCTCGCAGTAGTCGGGGTCGGTGTGGAAGACGCCGTCGGTGTAGAGGCGCTCGGTGCCCTCCGGCGCGTCGGGCGTGCACGGCCACTGGACGCCGCTGCCGCCGCGCAGCTTGTCGTACGTGAGGCCGGTGTAGTCGCAGGGCCGCCCGGCCGAGCACTCCTTCCACGCCTCGAACGCGCCCTCCGCGTCCCGCCACCGGATCAGCGGCCGCCCGTCGCGGTCGCGCAGGTCCATCCGCCGCGCGTAGTCGAGGAAGATGTCGAGGTCGGCGCGGGCCTCGCCGGGCGGGTCGACCGCCTTCTCCGACAGGTGCACGGTGCGGTCCGCGTTGGTGAACGTGCCGGTCTTCTCGCCCCACGTCGCCGCCGGCAGCACGACGTCGGCGAGCTCGGCGGTCTCGGTGCGGAAGAGGTCCTGCACCACCACGAACAGGTCGTCCTTGGCTAAGATGCGGCGCACGCGGGCGAGGTCGGGCAGCGAGACGGCCGGGTTGGTGGCGCTGACCCACAGCAGCTTGACGCTGCCCTGCTCCGCGTACCGCCAGATCTGCATCGCGTGGGTCGGCGGCGACCAGTGCGGGATCGTCATCTCGTCGACGTTCCAGAGCGCGGCCAGCTCGCGCACGTGTGCGGGGTTGTCCCAGTTGCGCATGCCGGGCAGGTCGCCGTCGGCGCCGGTCTCGCGGGTGTTCTGCGCGGTCGGCTGGCCGTTCATCTGGTACAGCCCGGCGCCCGGCCGCCCGAGCATGCGGCGCAGCAGGTGCAGGTTGTTGACCTGGCAGGCCGCCGCCGTCGCCTGGTTGGACTGGTAGAAGCCCTGCAGCACGGTGGAGAGCAGGCGCTCGGAGCGGCCGAGCAGCTCGGCGGCGCGCTCGAGGTCGGCCGCCTCGAGGTCGCAGATCCGCGCGACCCGCCGCGGCGGGTACCCGTCCACGACCCGGGCCAGCTCGTCGAAGCCGACCGTGTGCGCGGCGACCCACCGCTCGTCGTACCATCCATTGTGGATGATGAGGTGGAGCAGCCCGTTCATCAGGGCCAGGTTCGTGCCGCCACGGGGGGCGAGGTGCACGTCGGCCTCGCGCGCGACGGGCGTGGTGCGGGGGTCGACGGCGAGCATCGCCGGCGGGTTGGGTCCGCGGCGCCGGTCGAGCATCCGCGTCCACAGCACGCTCTGCGTGGCGGCGACGTTGTGTCCCCACAGGGCGACCGCGTCGCAGTGGTCCACATCGGTGTAGGAGCCGGGCTGCCCGTCGGTGCCGAAGCTCGCCTTCAGCGCGGCCGCCGACGTCGCGGTGCACAGCCGGGTGTTGCCGTCCATGTGCGGCGTGCCGAGGCCGGCCTTGCCGATGACCGCGAGCGTGTAGTACTCCTCCAGGAACAGCTGCCCCGACGTGTAGAAGCCGAAGCGCCCCCACCCGCCGGGGCCGTCGAGCAGCTCGCGCGAGCGGGCGACGACCGCGCCCATCGCGGTGTCCCAGTCTGTCTCCACGAGCCGCCCGCCCCGGCGGACGAGCGGGCGGGTCAGCCGGTCCGGGCTGTTGTTCGCCTGCCACCCGTAGAGGTCCTTCGGGTCGAGCCGGCCGCGGTTGACGCGGTCCACCGCGCGGCCGCGTACGCCGGCGATCCGCCCGTCCTTGACCGCGATGTCCATCGCGTCGCCGTTGGAGTGCAGGATCGACGCGCTCTGCACCCAACGGTCCACATCGGACTCGGCGAGCCCGTCGGCGAGGTGGACGTCCACCCGGACCGGCCAGCGCTCCCCCGGCCCGTACGGCGTCCGCTGCCCCCACGGCTCCTCGACCCGGTCCGGCGTCTCCCGAAGATCAGCCACCGGATCCCTGTACCCACCTGGGGAAAAGCTATTCGTCGACGGAGAGGGGTTCGTACCGCTGGCGGATCACGCCGTTGCGGTACACGGTGGCGTCCTTGAGGCGCATCCGGACGTGGCCGAGGCCGTGGAAGGGGCGGTCCGGCTCGGACCACACGACGGGGTGCACCCAGAAGTGGACCTCGTCGGCGAGGCCGAGCCGCACCAGCGCGAACGCGAACTCGCCGCAGCCGTACGTCAGCAGGTTGCCCGCGTGCTCGGCCTTGAGGCGGCGCACCTCCTCGGCGAGGTCGCCCTTCAGCGGCGTGGCGTTCCACGCGAGCGTGCCGATGGGGCCGGTGGAGGCGACGTACTTCGGCATGGCGTTGACCATCTCCGCGTAGGGCCCGGTGGTCGCGGTCCAGATGGGGGCGAGCGCCTCGTAGGTCTTGCGGCCCAGCAGCATCGCGCCGGCGAGGCGCAGGTCGTCCTCGCTGTCGGCCTCGTGCTCGCCCCCCGGCGTGTACCAGCCGATGTCCGGGCCGATGCTGGCGTCCGCCGACATCTGCGCCGTGATGATCGACTTACCCACGGCCACTCACCCCCTTGTCGGCCGCGAGCGTGCGCAGGTACGCGTCGAGGCTGTCGTAGGACTCGCGGGCGCCGTCGGCCATGCCGGAGGCCACCATGCCGTCGCGCTCCTGCTTGGTGTCGAACCTGGTGACGCTGGTGACGGTCGTGCGGCCGCCGTCCTCGGTCAGCTCCAGCGTCTCCACACACACGTGACCGGGCATGCCCTCGAACTCGAAGGTCTGCACGATCAGCTCCGGCTCCTTGATCTCCCGGAACTCGCCGTGGAACGCGTAGTCGGCGCCGTCCGGCGCGTGCTCGACGAAGCGGTAGCCGCCGCCGGGCCGGAAGTCGATCTCGCAGTCCAGCGGGTTGCCCCGCCCCCACCAGTGCTTGAGGTGCTCGCACTTCGCGTGCGCCTCGAACACCAGCGCGCGCGGCGCGTCGAACACCCGCACCATCGTGACCTCCAGGTCGGACGGCATGGTCACCGTCAGGTTGCCGCTCATCTCACCCCTCCTGTCGCTCTTGGTCTCGCTGGAGCCGTTGCAGGTAGTCGCCGAGGTGGTCGTAGCGCTCCACCCAGAATCGCTGGTAGCCCGCCACCCAGTCGGCCACTTCGCGCAGCGGCCCGGCGTCCAGGCGGCACGGCCGCCACTGCGCGTTGCGGCCGCGGCTGACCAGCCCGGCGCGCTCGAGCACCTTCAGGTGCCGGGAGACGGCCTGCAGGCTGATCGGGAACGGCTCGGCGAGCTGGTTGACCGTCGCCTCGCCCTCGGCGAGCCGGGCCAGGATCGCCCGTCGCGTCGGGTCGGCGAGGGCACCGAACACCTCGCTCAGCCGGTCCTCCATCACCCGCCCCTATCCAACCAACTTGTTGATTAACCGACTCGTTGAATATGCCTGACAGCAGGCCCGCCGTCTATACGTAGGTAATCTACTCGTACGAACGGCTAGCCTTCTGGTGACCGATCGACTATGTTCTGTCTAGCCGTTCATCCGACTGCCCAGGTGAGGCGGCCAGCGACCCAGGGAGGAGTCACCATGACCGTCACATCGACACACCAGCCCGCACCAGCCACCCGGCTCGACGACGTCGCCTCCGACCTGCTGACGACGCTCGCGCGGATGCCGCAGGGACACCCCGACCGGGCGGCGGTCCGCGACCGTGCCATCGAGCAGCTGCTGCCGCTGGCGCAGCACCTGGCGCGCCGGTTCCGCGAGCGCGGCGAGCCGTACGACGACCTGGTGCAGACCGCGACGCTGGGCCTGATCAAGGCGGTGGACCGGTTCGACCCCGACCACGGCACGGACTTCGCCGGCTTCGCCGTACCGACGATCATCGGCGAGATCAAGCGGCACTTCCGCGACCGCACGTGGGCCGTGCGGGTGCCCCGCCGCCTCCAGGAGCTGCGGCTGATGATCAATGAGGCGAACACGACGCTGACCCACGAGCTGGGCCGCTCGCCGACGGTCGCGCAGGTCGCCACCCACCTCGGGATCAGCGAGGAGGACGTGCTGGAGGGCATGGAGGGCGCCCGGGCGTACAAGGCCGCCTCGCTGTCCAGGCCCATCTCCGACGACGCCGACGGCACCTCGCTCGCCGACCTGCTCGGCGACGACGACCCCGGCTACGCGACGGTCGATGCCCGCGCCACGCTCGCCAAGGCGCTGCGCACGCTGCCCGAGCGGGAGCGGGAGATCATCCTGCTGCGCTACTGCGGCAACCTGACCCAGCAGCAGATCGCCGAACGCGTCGGCGTGTCCCAGATGCACGTGTCACGCCTGCTCGCCCGGACCCTGAGCCGCTTACGAGACGAGCTGGGCGACATCGCCTAGCGCGGTGACCACCCTGGTTCGCCTGGTTCCCCGGCGAACCAGGCCCCCGCGCTAGCTCTGGTACGCGTCCGGCACCCCGTCGCGGTCCTCGTCCACCTCCTCGGCAGCCCGCAGCCGGCGGTACACCCGGTTGCGGGCCCGCAGCACGACGGCGGCCAGCAGCGCCGAGGCGACCGAGCCGGTCAGCACCGCGACCGTGACCACCTCCAGGCGGTCCGTGCCGTGGCCGAAGGCGAGCTCGCCGATCAGCAGCGACACGGTGAACCCGATCCCGCCGAGCATGCCCAGCCCGGCCACGTCCGCCCAGCCGAGCCCTTCGTCCAAAGTGGCCTTCGTGAAGCGGGCGGCCAGCCAGGTCGCGGCCGTGATGCCGACCACCTTGCCCACGACCAGCCCGGCGACGACACCGACCGCGAGCGGATCGCTGAGGGCGTCCGCGAGGCCGTCCAGGCCGCCGATGGTCACGCCGGCGGTGAGGAACGCGAACACGGGTACCGCGACGCCGGCGGAGATCGGCCGGAAGCGGTGCTCGAAGTGCTCGGCGAGCCCGCTGCGGGCCGGCACGGTGAACGCCAGCAGCACACCGGCCACCGTCGCGTGCACGCCGGACTCGTGGACCAGGACCCAGGTCGCGGCGGCGAGCGGGAGCAGCAGCCACCAGGAGCGGACCTGGCGGCGCACCAGCAGGGCGAAGGCGGTGAGCGGGACCAGCGCGCCCAGCAGCGGCAGCACCGCGAGGCCGGCGGTGTAGAAGATCGCGATGATCGCGATGGCGATCAGGTCGTCGACCACCGCCAGCGTCAGCATGAACGTGCGCAGCGCGCTCGGCAGGTGCCGGCCCACCACCGCGAGCACGGCCAGCGCGAACGCGATGTCCGTCGCGGTCGGCACCGCCCAGCCGCGGGCCGCGTCGCCGCCGGCGATCAGCAGGTACAGCAGCGCGGGTACCACCACGCCGCCGGCCGCCGCCGCGACGGGCACCGCGGCACGGCGCGGCTCGCGCAGGTCACCGGCGACGAACTCCCGCTTGAGCTCCAGGCCGGCCACGAAGAAGAAGATGGCCAGCAGCCCGTCGGCGGCCCAGGTGCCGACAGTGAGGTCGAGGTGCAGGGCCTCGGGGCCGAGCTGGTAGTCGCGCAGCGCCTCGTAGCCGCCGGACCACGGCGTGTTGGCCCAGATCATGCCGAGCAGCGCGGCGCCGAGCAGCAGCGCGCCGCCGATCGTCTCCTGGCGCAGGATCGCGGCCACCCGCCGCGCCTCGGCCCACCCGCCGAGCCCGAAGAGCCGTGGTGTGGAACGCGGTCGTGCCATGGGCGTGGTCGCCTTTCCCGGGGTCGCGGCAACGAGTTGCCGACCAGACTTCCCGGCGCACCGACCTGAACCCTACCGCCCGCGAGCAGCCGCTGCCCGGCCAACGCCACGACCAGCGCGGCCGATCAGTGAGTTGGTGGGCGTGCCGCCCGGCGTGTCCACCCACGAGGTCCCTATCAACCACGGGGGTGGGGCGCGTTGCCGAGCGCGGCGGGCAGCGGGCGGTGGTGCAGGACCACGAGGCCCGCGACCGCCCGGGTCAGCGCGACGTAGAGGCGGCTGAGGCCGCGCGGCTCGGCGTCGACGATGCCGGCCGGCTCCACCACGATGACGTGGTCGTACTCCAGCCCCTTGACCAGGCTGGCCGGCACCACCGCCGCGCCCGGCGCGTCGATGCGCGGGGCGAGGTCGTCGGCCGCGACCACCGCCACGGTCGCGCCGTGCGGCGCCTGCCGGACCGCCTCCCGGACGCCCTCCCGCAGGTCGCCGACCCGCCGCACGGCGAGCGTGCCACCCGGGCGGTACGACCTGGTCGGCGCGATCCCCGGCGCGAGCGCCCGCGCGGCGTAGTCGGCGATCAGCCGCGGCACCCGGTACCCGGTGGGCAGGTCCAGCGTGCGCACCTCGCGCTTGCCGAGCCGGGCGAGCAGCGCCGGCCACGAGTCGGCGGCGAGCGGGTGGGTGGCCTGGCCGAGGTCGCCGACCACGGTCATCGACGCGTACTCGGCGCGGCGCGCGATCATCCGGCACTCCATCGGCGACAGGTCCTGCGCCTCGTCGAGGATCACGTGCAGGTACGGCTCCAGCGCCGGCGCCTCGTCGTCCGGCTCCCGGACCGGCAGCGGCTCGGCCAGCACCGCCTTGTACCCCTCCTCGCCGTGCGGGTCGAACCCGTCCGTCCACCCCACCACCCGGTGCCCCTCGCGCAGGATGACCGCCTCGGCCCACCGTTGCGCGGCGCCCACCGCGTCGTTGTCGATCGCCGGTCCCGCGGCGGCGATGGGCGTCGGGTGCCCCGGCGCGTACAGCTCCCAGCCCTCGCGCAGGCCAGTGCCGAGCACGAAGTCGTCCACCCGCCGCGCACCGGTGCCGAGCTCGCGCAGCCGCCACTCGGGCTCGGGCGCCTTCGGGGCGGCCGGCGGCTCGCCGAGGATGACGGCGAGCTCGTCCAGCAGCGGCACGTCGTCGACCGACCAGTCGGTGCGGTCGCGGTACGAGGCGGCCAGCGGACCCGCCTCCGCCGCCGGCAGCCCCACCGCCCGCGCCGGGTCCGCGAGCCAGGCCAGCACATCCGCCGGTACCAGCGGCGGCCACCACTCGCGCAGGAAGCGGTGGAACTCGGGACGGTCGCCCACGTCCTCGGCGAACAGCCCGCGGTCGAGGTGCGCACCGTCCACCTTGGACCACAGCGCGTCCAGCAGTACCGCCGCGGCGTGCGGGCGGGCCGCGTTGGGCGCGGTGCCGGTCGTGGCGCACCGGGCGCGGACCCGGCGGCGCACGCCGGCCAGCTCGGCGGCGTCGAGGGTGAGCACCTGACCGGCGTACACCAGGCGCAGCCGGCCCGGCGCCGCCGGCGGCACCTGCCAGGCCAGCTCGGCCAACACCTCGCACATCCGCTCGGCGCCCTTGGTGCGGGCGAGCCCGGGCCCGTCCCGGCGGGTGGCGGTCACCCCGTCGACGAGCTCGCCGAGTGCGCGCAGGTGCACGCTCTCCTCGCCGAGCGAGGGCAGGACGCGTCCGATGTAGCTCGTGAACACCGTCGACGGCCCCACGACCAGGATGCGGCCGTCGGTGAACCGGCCGCGGTCGGTGTAGAGCAGGTACGCCGCGCGGTGCAGCGCCACCTGGGTCTTGCCGGTGCCCGGCCCGCCGGTGATCAGCGTGACGCCGCGGGCGGGGGCGCGGATCGCCTCGTCCTGCTCGCGCTGGATCGTGGTGACGATGTCGCGCATGTGCGGGCCGCGGGAGCGGCGCAGCGCGGCCAGCAGCGCCCCCTCGCCGAGCACCCGCAGGTCGCCGGCGTCGTCGGGCGACAGCACGTCGTCGTCGAGGTCGACGACCCGCTGGCCGCGGCAGATGATGACGCGGCGGCGCACCACGCCGAGCGGCTGGCCCGAGGTGGCGCGGTAGAACGGCGCCGCGGCCGGCGCCCGCCAGTCGACCAGCAGCGGCTCGCGGCGGTCGTCACGCACGCCGAGCCGGCCGATGTGGTACGTCTCGCCGTCGTCGAAGTCGAGCCGGCCGAACACGAGCCCCTCGGCCTCGGCGTCGACAGCGCGGATCCGCGCGGCGGCGCGGTGGACCATCGCGTCGCGTTCGACGAGGCCGGTGACCGGGCCGGCGGCGGCCCGCCGGTGGCCCTCGCCGGCCAGCGCGGCCGCCTGTTCCCGCATGCCGTCGAGGCGGGCGTAGACGCGGTCGACGACCTGCTGCTCGGCGGCGATCTCCTGCGTTCTGGCATCGGGCACGGTGTTTCCCCCGGGTACGCGCACGATCGGACCCGGCGAGCGTATGCCCAGGTCAGGGCAGAGAAATCATCATTCGGGCGGATCTGAAAGGGGGTGACCCACCGGTAGACTGGTAGTGGCGAAAGCGACCGGCACCCCCACTCACTTGTCCTCTGTGGACTCCTCGTCGTGGTGCCGGCCCTCCATGAAGGCGTCGGAGATCGCCGAGGTCAGGTCGTCACTGGGCACCGCGATCCGCTCCGCCTCCGCCTCCAAGCCGCGGTCGTGCACCACCTCGGGTGTCGTGGCACCGCCGGCGAAGCCCTCCCGGTTCGGCTCGTCGGCGAGGTCGCTGTCGTCCCGTTCCGGCGAATCAGACATTTCACCCACCCCCTCGCCGATGGTACTTCCCCCGCCGCCCGCGGTAAGCCAGTTCGCCATCCGCGCACGCATCCCCACCGCCCGCAATCCCGCGGGCCGCGCACGGGCGCGCGGGTTGATCGGGAACTTTTCGGGTCTCGTGACCGACTCGTCTATCCGATGCGTTTCGGCGCCGGCCCGACGTGCCGGCGGGATCGGATGAGGAGCGGCGATGCGAGCAGCACGGATGGTGGCGGGTCTCGGCGTGGCGGTGCTGGCCGGGGTGGTCGCGGCGGTGGGTGCCGGCGCCGCGCCGGCGTCCGCGCACGTGACGGTGAACCCGCGGGAGGCGACGCAGGGCGGTTACGCGAAGCTGGCGTTCCGGGTGCCGAACGAGCGCGACAACGCCTCCACCACCAAGGTCGAGGTGAACATCCCGCCGGAGACCGCGATCGCCTCCGTGTCGGTACGGCCCACGCCGGGCTGGACCGCGACCGTCGAGCGGGGAAAGCTGCCCACGCCACTGAAGGCGCACGGCGAGGACATCACCGAGGCGGTCGTGAAGATCACCTGGACGGCGGCGGCCGGCAGCGAGGTGAAGCCCGGCCAGTTCCAGGAGTTCGAGGTGTCGGCGGGGCCGCTGCCCGAGGTCGACCGGATCGTGTTCAAGGCGCTGCAGACGTACTCGAACAACGAGATCGTGCGCTGGATCGAGGAGCCGGCGGCGGCCGGCGGTGAGGAGCCCGAGCACCCCGCGCCGGTGTTGAAGCTGGCCAAGGCCGCGGCCACCGCATCGGCCACCCCGCCCGCGGCGGAGAACGCCAACGCCAGCCTCGCCGGCTCCACCGAGGACACCGACGACGGCGGCAACGGGCTGGCCACCGCCGCGGGCCTTGCCGGGCTGGTAGCGGGGCTCGCCGGCCTCGTCTTCGGCGTGCTGGCCTGGCGCCGGGCCGGGTCCGCCGGGGCCAGCTGAGCGCGGGAACGGCGGGACGGGCGCGCGCCGGCGGCGGCCCGGCGCACCTCACTGGTAGCTCAGCAGCGGGGTGACCGGCCGCCGCCCGAACAGGACGGCGGGCACCGCCACGATCGCCGCGTACACGAGCGGGACGCCCAGCGCGACCGCCGCGTAGGTGCTGAGGGGCAGCCGGATCGGGGTCAGGTCGGAGTCGAGCGTCCCGTTGAAGATCAGTACGCCCAGCGGGATGCCGGCCGCGCAGGCCAGCAGGCAGCCGCCGAGCTGCGCGACCACGAACGCGGCCACCGTCTGGCGCGGAGTGGCGCCGACGGTGCGCAGGACGGCGTGGTTGCGGGCGCTGTCGCGGGCGGCGAAGACGGCGACCACCACGGCGTTGATCGCGGCGAGCGCGAGGAGCAGCCCGGCCCCCGCGTACACGACGGTGACGATCCGGTCGACCACCTCGGCGACGAGCTCGCCGCCGGGCGCCTCGACCTCGTCCGGCGTCTGCTCGGCCATGAAGAGGTGGACGCCGCGGTCCAGCCCGAGGCCGATGACGACCATCGTCACGCCGAGCGTGAGGCCGGCCGCGTTGGCGAGCGCGCGGCCGGGCCGGCGCAGCGCGGAACGCAGGCCGAGCACCACCGGCAGCGGCAGCCCGAGGCGGGCGGCGACCCGGCCCGCGCGGCTGGCGCGGCGCGGCGGGCGGGCGCTCATCGTGAGCGAGCGCAGGGTGCTGCGCCGGGCGCCGCGCAACGCCGGCCGCACCGTCGCGAGCAGCACCACCGCGACGGCGACCGCGAGGACCAGCGCGGCCCGCTCCCAGGTCAGCGGCGGCGCCTGCGGCGTCCCGTACAGGCTGAGGGAGACACCGGCGAGCGCCGGGGTCAGCAGCTGCCCGGCGGCGAGCCCGACCGCCGCGGCGAGCCCAGCCACGCTCAGGTACTCGGTGAGCAGCACCAGCGTCACCTGCCCGGGCGTCACGCCGATCGCCTTCAACGTGCCGACCTGGCGGATCTGGGCCGCCATGCGGCTGGCCACCAGGACCGCCGCCGTGGCGATCGTCAGCAGCCCGAGCAGGACGCCGATGCCGACCAGCGCGACCGCGAAGGCGGACAGGTCGTCGTGCGACCCGGCGCGCATCTCCTCCCAGGTGGACATGCCGAACCGCTGGAAGCCGCCGGGCGGTGGCGGTGGGGCGTGCGCCGCCACGAACGCCGACGCGTCGCCGCCCGGTGCCAGCCGCAGCTGCACCTCCGTGGCGAACATCTCGACCTGGCCGGTGTCGATCCGCGCGGCGGTCGGCTCGCTGACCCAGATCCGGCCCGGCTGGTACATCGGGAAGCGCCCGGTCGTCGCGGTCATCGCCACGCCCCGCACGGGCAGCGACCGGCCGGCGACGGTCACCGTGTCGCCGGGCCCGACGCGCATGGTCGAGGCCAGCCCTTCCTCTAGCACCACGCCGTCGCCGCCGTCGAGCCACCGCCCGGCGGTGACCTTCGGCTGCCCCACGGCGGCCGGCGCGGCGTCGCGGACCAGCACCTCGAGCTCCATGCGGTCGCCGGCGACCTCGCCGGTGGTGACCATCGCGTCCAACGGGCCGGCGGCGGCGACCACGCCCGGCGCGGTGGTGAGCGCGACGAGGGAGGCCCGCGCCCGCTGCAGGGCGCGGTCGCCGGGCGAACGCCCCGCGCCCCACGCCATGGACGCCTGCACGTGCGGTCCGTTGGTGTCGTGCCAGACCCGCTCCCAGGAGCGGTCGCCGGCACCGTCGACCGCGAGGGCCAGGCTGAGCGTGGTGGTGGCCAGGCAGAGGGCGAGCAGCAGCAGGACGGCCTGGCCCGGCCGGTGGCGCAGGTTGCGCCAGGCGAGGCGGCCGATGACGGTGGCGGAGGCACGCACCGCTACGCCCCCCAGCCGGCGATCTCGGTGAGGACGGCCTGCCGCGGCAGGCCGCCGTCGAGCCGCGTGTCCTCCACGATCTGCCCGTCGCGCATGCCGAGCATCCGGTCGCCGCTCGCCGCGACCCGCGGGTCGTGGGTGACCAGCAGCAGCGTCTGGCGGGCCTCGCGGAGCCCGGCGAACAGCCGCAGGATCTCGCTCGTCGCGTGGCTGTCCAGGTTTCCGGTGGGCTCGTCGGCGAGCACCAGCACCGGCTCGTTGACCAGGGCCCGGGCCAGCGCCACCCGCTGCTGCTGCCCGCCGGAGAGGCGGTCGGGCAGGTGGCCGGCGCGGTCGGCGACGCCGAGCCGCTCCAGCAGCTCCGTCGCGCGCCGCCGGGCCGCGCGCCGCGCCGTGCCGGCCAGCAGGGCGGGCAGCTCCACGTTTTCTACCGCGGACAGCTCGTCGACGAGGTGGAACGCCTGGAAGACGAACCCGATGTGGCGCCGGCGCAGCCGCGCCCAGGCCGCCTCGGAGAGCGTGTCGACGCGCTCGCCGGCGATCGTCACGGTGCCGGCGGTGGGGCGATCGAGGCCGCCCAGCAGGAGCAGCAGCGTCGACTTACCGCAGCCACTCGGACCCATCACGGAGACGGACTCGCCCTCGGTGACCAGAAGGTCGACCCCGTCGACGGCGCGCACCGGCGCACCGTCCCCCCGGTAGAACCGGCTCAGCCCCGCCGTCTCGATGGTCACGCTCACGACTCACTCCCCGTGCTCCTCGCGCTCCACCGCTGCTCGCACGCTTCGAGCCAGCGGATGTCCGCCTGCAGACGGAGGGCGCTGCCCTCCAGGATCAAGACGCCGTCCCCACCGGCCGGCTCGGACTCGGCCAGCCGCTGCACGTCGCGGAGGCGGCGCAGCAGCTCGCGACGCTGCGCGTCGATGAGCGCCACCGGATCCGCCAGCCCCGTCGCGGCCGCGGCCACGAGCTTGAGATGGAACTCGGTGGGGGCGACCTTGGGCCACGACGCGTCCAGCAGCCAGCCGGCCACGTGCTCACGGCCCTCGGGGGTCGCTTCGTAGACCCGCTTGTCGGGCGCGGTGCTCTGCTCGACCTGCACACCCCGCACGAGACCGGCCTTTTCCAGCCGCTGGAGCGTGACGTAGATCTGGCCGGAGTTGACCACCTCGCCGATCGGCCCGAGCGCCTGGATCAGCCGCTGGCGCAGCTCGTATCCATGGGCGGGCTCCTTGGCCAGCATCGCCAACATCGCTTCCCGCACCGGCCACCTCCTCTAGATAACGGTAATCTACAACCGTTACCTAGCGATGTAAATGCCCGACCCGGCCGGGAACCAACGGCGCCTCCGGCACGACTATCCGTGGAGGCCGGCCCCATCCCCCCGTGGAGGCACCGTGGACGACGAGACGCGGACGACGCAGCTGGCGCTGGACGCGGGCCAGGGCGACAGGGCCGCGGCGGCGGCGTTCGTGCGCGCCACGCAGCAGCAGGTGTGGCGGTTCGTCGCGCACCTCGCCGGCCCCGCCGAGGCGGACGACCTGACCCAGGAGACGTACGTGCGGGCGCTGCGCAGCCTGCCCCGTTTCGCGGCCCGCTCCTCGGCGCTCACCTGGCTGTTCGCGATCGCCCGGCGGGTCGTCGTGGACCACCGCCGCACCGCCGCCGCCCGCCCGCGGCTCGCCACCCTCGACGACTGGCCGGCCGCGGCGGACGCGCGGGCGGCGGGAGCGTTTCCGGTCGAGGACGGCGTGGTGCTGCGCCACCTGCTGGCCGCGCTCACCCCGGAGCGGCGCGAGGCGCTGGTGGCCACCCAGGTGCTCGGCCTGTCCTACGCCGAGGCCGCGCGGGTGTGCGACTGCCCGGTGGGCACGATCCGGTCCCGGGTGGCCCGCGCCCGCGACGACCTCATCGCCGCGATGACCGACACCGACGCCGGCCGGAGCCGCCTCGGCTAGGCCCTGTTCGGAAAAGCCTTGCCGGGCTGCGCCGGGCCCAGACGACGCCCGGCGGCGTCGGGCGCAAGGCCGCGTACAACACCGGTATGCGACCTTGTACCCGACTTGCCGGCAAGCCTGCACTCCGGCTCGCCTCGACAATCCTTTTCAAACAGGGCCTAGGTGCCGGGGCGGCCGGTGTGGGGGCGGCGGTCGTGCCGGGCGGTGGTGCTGCGCCGGCGGCCCAGCCCGTGCGCCCTCGGCGCCGGATCCCGGTGCCGGCCCCGGTTTGGCGGCCCCGGTTTGGACGGGAGGTCCGCCCCGTCCTCGCCGTCGTCCTCCGGCTGCTCACCGCGCACTGCCATCCAAAGACCCCCTTGGTCGATTCAGCGTCCATCATGGACCGAGAAAAGACTGACCGATCGCACAGGCGGTGCGAGCGGACACCGCGGGGTCGGCTTCGCGACGGCGCCGGGCGGTGCCTGCTCGCCTCGGGTCAGGTAGCCAGCCAGGCCGCGCCGACGAGGAGCACCTCGGCCACCGCGACCGCGACGACGGCGAGCACGGCGGCGGCCACCACACGACGGCCGGCCCGCCGGTCCCGGTCGCCGTCCGGTGCGGGAAGACTCAATGCCCGTACCCGATGGAGGATGTCGGAGCGCCGCGCACCGGTCGTCGCCGGCGCGGGACGCCGCCCCGCGAGCGCCGCGCGGGCGACGGCGCGGGCGACCAGCGCGCGGTCGCCGACCACCGCGGCGGCCTCCTCGTCGGCCCACCGCTCGGCCTGGTGGGCGACCTCGTCACGGACCGGCGCGAGGAACGGGTCGACGGCCGCGGCGGCCGCCGCCCAGGAGACGAACCGGTGGTGGCGCCGCGTCAGGTGCGCCCGCTCGTGGGCGAGCATGGCCCTGCGCTCGCCGGCGTCCAGCGCCCGCAGCATGCCGGTGGTGACCAGCACGTGACCCGGGCGGCCGGGCACCGCGACCGCGTGCGGCTCGTCCCATTCGGCGACGACGACGCCGCTGCCGCGCGGGCGGCCGACACCGCGCAGCCGCCGCCGCACCGACCGGCGCACGGTCACGTCGCCGGCCAGCCGCCACAGCCCCCAGGCCAGCAGCACCGCGGCCGCGGCGGCGAGCGGACCCGCGCCACCATCCTCTGTGGACAGTGGGAGCAGGTCCTCCACGAGCGTGGAGGCGAGCATCAGAAGGCAGGCCGCGTACCCGGCGGACGCGAGCACCGCCGCCGCGGTGAGGCCACGGGTGGCGGCCTCGGGCGGTGCGCGCCGTACCGCCCGCGGCGCCGCGATCGCCAGCAGCACCGACAGCGCCACCGGCAGCGGCACGGCGAGGCTCACGGCCCGATCCCGGCCAGCAGCGCCCGCAGCAGCGCGGCGTCGGCCGCGTCGAACCCGCCCACGAACTGCGGCACCGCGCTGCGCCGCGGCCGGCGCCCGGCAAGCGCGGCCCGCATCCGCCGCGCGGCGTCGGCCGCGGCCTCGCGCATCGGCCAGTACACGTGGCCCCGCCCGTCCGGCCGGCGGGCCACCACCCCCATCTCCCACAGCCGGACGAGTGTCGTCTGCACCGACTCGTACCCCGGCTCCGACCCGAGTGCCGCCTGCACCTGGGCCGGACTGAGTGGTACGTCGGCCGCCGCGAGCGCCGCCACGACCTCGGCTGTCAATGCGCCATGCGCACGGTGTCCCCTCACCGCTCACCTCCAGGTCCCGCTCGCTCAACGCACGAGGGCGCGAAGCGTAACGTGCGCGAGACAGGTCGGGCAGCGGCGCGGTGCCGGATTTGTGCCGGTTCGACAATGTCCTTTATGGACGCCGCGGAAGCACGGAGACGTGCGCGCGCAGGCGCCGCCATTCGTCCAGCTCGATCTCGCCCGCCACCGGGGAGGTCACCGCGGCCGCGGACAGCGCCACCGCGTCGACGAGGCGCTCCGGCCACGGCTGCGCCCGCACCACGCCCGCGCGAGGGCGGCCACGCACGCGTCGCCGGCGCCGGTGGCGTTGCCGGGCAGCGGCCGCGCCAGCGCGGCGGTCCAGCTGCCGGCCGAGGTCGAGGCGACGAGCCCGGCCTCGCCGTGCGAGGAGACCACGTCGCGGGCGCCGAGCCGCTGCGGCGGGGCGCCGAGGCCGGCGAGCTCGTCGGCGTTCGGCTTGACGAGGTCGGGTCCGGCGGCCAGGCCGTGGCGCAGCGCCGGCCCGTCGGCGTCGAGGATCGTGGCGGCGCCGGCCGCGCGGGCCACCTCGACGAGCCGGGCGTACGCGTCCGCCGGCACGCCCCGCGGCAGCGAACCGGCGAGCACCACGAGGGCGGCCCGGCGGACCAGCGCGGGATACCCGGCGAGGAAGGCGGCCCACTCCCCCGCCGTCACCTCCGGCCCCGGCTCCCAGAAGCCGGTCGCGCCGGTGGGTGCGGCGACGACGACGGTACGGCGGGTCTCGCCCGCGATCGGCGTGAACGCCTCCTCGATCCCGGCCGCCGCCAGCTCGGCGCGCAGGCGGGCGCCGGTGCCGCCGCCGGCCAGCCCGGCCGCCACGACCGGTTCGCCGAGCGCGTGCAGGACGCGGGCGACGTTGACGCCCTTGCCGCCGGGCCGGCTGGCCACGCCGTCGACGCGGTGGGTGGCGCCGGGCACGAGGGCGGGCACGGCGTATGTGAGGTCGAGGGCGGGGTTGAGCGTGACGGTGAGGATCATCGGGCACCCTCCGCGAGCAGGCCGGCTCCCAGACAGCCTGCCTCGTCGCCGAGCGCCGCAGCCACCACCCACGGCTCCCGCAGGAAGGGCAGCCGCTGCCGCAGCGCCGCCCGCAGCGGGTCGAGCAGCGCCGCGCCGGCGCGGGACAGGCCACCGCCGACCACGACGAGGTCCGGGTCGAGCAGCACGTTGTCCGCGTGCCGCCCGGCACCCAGGCGCGCCTCGGCCAGGGCGCCGGCACGCACGTCGTGGCCGAGCGCCGCGGGCAGGTCCAGGTGGTCGGTGAGGAGGTCCCGCAGCGGTACCTCCCGCAGCGGCAGGTTCGCCGCCTTGACCGCCACGCCCCGCGCCTCGTCGACGACGCCGGGCACGACGACGCCGGCGGCGGTCGGCACGCATCCCTCGGCGCGCGCCCGCTCGGCCAGCCCGCGCGCCACGTCAAGGATCGCGCCGACAAGGTCCGCCCGGCCCGCGGTGGGGTGCCGCTCGCGGTGCCGGAGCACGCCGCCGCGGCCGACGAGGGCGCACTTCATCTGGGTACCGCCCACGTCGACCGCGACGACCACCTCCCGGGTCAACCGACGGTCACCGTGCGCAGCAGGTCGTTGAAGCCGGTGGCCGGCTCCCACACTCCCGTGTTCGCCAGCCGGATCGCGTACTCCGGCCGGGTCGCGAGGCCCGCGCGCGGGTCGGGGAGGTTGAGCAGCAGCCGGTAGCTGCCGGCCGGTACGCCGGACAGCGACACCGACTGGCTGACCGTGGTGGTCGTACCGGCCGCCCACCGCCGCGGGTCGGCGTTCAACGCTCGCTTGTGGACAGTGCCGGTGGCGGTGTTGCGCAGCCGTCGCCGCCGTGAAGCCGGTACCACGTCTCGATGTCCTGCTGCACCTGCGCCGACCAGGCGGCCGGCGCGGTGTCGCCGAGGCGGGTGGCCCGGCCGGTCGTGCCCAGGTACCCCGTCGGCACGTAGCCGAGCACGGTCACACCCGCCGCCTTCGCCGCGGCGATGGCGGCGCCGTAGTTGGGGTCGCGGGTCTTGCCCGGCCCGGAGAACGGGTTGGCGACGGCGATGCCGGTGCCCGGACCGGTGAGTCGCCGCCACAGGGCGGCGCCGTCGCCGCCGGGGTAGAAGTACGCGGGTACCGCGAGGCGCTGTCCGATGTGGTGCTCGCCGGCAGCCGCCGGCCGCGGTGTGGCGAGTGGCGCGACGGCCAGGACCAGCGCAGCGGCCACCACCCGGCCATGCCAACGGGACACTGCCTGCCACGCTCCGTCGCTCGGCGCGCGTCCGCCGTCGTGCGCAAGGCCCGTAGCCTCGCGACTCCCGCTCATGTCGGCTCCGTTTCTGTGTGAGGTCAGCCCTTGTTGCCGCTGAGCGTGATGCCGGCGATGAAGTGGCGCTGCATCACCACGAAGATCGCGATGACCGGCAGCGAGGCGAGCAGCGAACCGGCCATGAGCACCGGGTAGTCGGTCTGGAACTGGCCCTGCAGCGAGGCGAGTCCCGCGGACAGCGTCATCTTCTCCGGGTCGGTGTTGACGACCAGGGGCCAGAAGAGGTCGTTCCAGGACCACAGGATGGTGAGGATGGCGAGCGCCAGCAGGCCGGGCTTGGCCAGCGGGAGCATGACGGACCAGTAGATGCGCAGCGGCGAGGCGCCGTCGAGGCGGGCGGCCTCGTCGAGCTCCTTGGGCAGGCCGAGGAAGAACTGCCGGAGCAGGAACACGCCGAACGCGCTGAACAGCCCGGGGACGATCAGCGCCTGGAGGGAGTTGAGCCAGCCGAGCTTCGCCATGATCTCGTACTGCGGGATGATGAACAGCGGCGGCGGGACCATCAGCACCGACAGGAAGACGCCGAAGATGAGGTTGCGGCCGGGAAACTCAAGGCGGGCGAACGCGTACGCGGCCATCGAGCAGAACAGCAGCTGCCCGACCGTGCGCCCGGCCGTCATCAGCACGGTGTTGAGAAACTGGTCGCCGAACGGGAGCAGCTCGAAGACCTGCCCGTAGTTGCCCCACCGCCAGTCCGGCAGGAGCGAGGGCGGCACCTTGGTGGCGCTGGAGAGCGTCTTGACGGAGGTGAGAAACTCCCACAGGAACGGAATCACCATCAGCGCCGCGCCGATCGCGAGCACCGCGTGCGTGCCGGCGTGCCGTCTACCCATAGTGGACCCACCTCTTCTGCAGGCGGAACTGTACGGCGGTCAGCACCACGATGAGCGCGAGCAGCGCCATCACGATCGCGGCCGCGTAGCCGCGGTCGTTGGTGTAGAACGCCTTGTCGTAGAAGAGCGCGACGATCGTCTGGATCCGCGGGTAAGCGGGGTTGTTGCGGGCCGACTGGCCGCTGCCGCCGATCACGTACACCAGGTCGAAGAGCTGCAGCGAGCCGATCACCGAGATGACCGAGACGAAGAAGATGGACGGGGACAGCAGTGGGAGCGTCACCTTGCGAAACTGGGCGAGCGGGCCGGCGCCGTCGATCGCGGCCGCCTCGTAGTACTGGCGCGGGATGGCCTGCATGCCGGCGAGGAAGATGACCAGGTTGTAGCCGACCGTCGTCCAGATGCCGACGGCGGCGAGGGCGTAGAGCGCGGTGGCCGGGTCGGCGATCCAGTGTGGACCGTCGATGCCGGCGAGGGAGAGCACGTAGTTGATGAGCCCGTACTCGCCGTTGTATAGCCACCGCCACACCATCGCGACCGCCACCGGCATCGTCACGACCGGCAGGAAGAACAGCGTCCGGTACACCGAGACGCCGCGCAGCCGCCGCCGGTTGAGCAGCGCGGCGAAGACGATGGCCACCGGGATGCCGGCGAGGCCCAGCAGGGTGTAGAGGGCGGTGTTGCCGAGGGCCCGCAGCACCTCCTCGTCGCCGGCGAGCGTGCGGTAGTTTTCCAGCCCGGTCCACTCGTGCCCGCCGAACGGCCCCCACTCGGTGAACGAGAAGTAGGCGGTCTGCAGCACCGGCCACAGGTAGAACACGGCCAGGCCGATCCCGGTGGGGGCGATCAGCAGGTACCCCACAGCGCCTCGCTCCCCCGGCGCCGCCACGACCTGCGCCGCCGCTGTCGCGCGGTGGCCGGGGCGGGCACCGCGGCGGGGTTGGCCCGCGCGGTGCCCGACTCGGTGACCAGCATTCCGGTTTACTCCTTCGCCAGCAGCGCGTTCATGTCGGCGGCCAGCGCCTTGGCGGCGGTGTCCACGTCGACCTCGCCGCTGTACGCCTGGGTCAGGTGCTTGGCCTCGACCTCGTTCCACGCGGCGGTGTTGCGGGAGACCGGGTACGGCACCGCGTAGGCGACCGCGTCGAGGAACAGCTGCACCTTGAACTGCTTGTTGGCCTCGGCCCATGAGGTCTGCGTGCCGGTGTAGGCCGGGATGGGTCCCTTGCGGCCGAGGATCTCGGCGGCCGGCTGTGAGCCGAGGTACCTGACGAACTCCCACGCCTGCTCGGGGTGCGAGGTCTTCGCGGAGACGACGTTGGCCAGGCCGTGGATGATGGTGGCCTTCTTGGCGCCGGCCGGCAGCGGCGCGACGTCCACTCTGGACCTGGTGTACTCGTTCTTGCCGAACTCGGCGACGTTCCACGAGCCGCCCCAGTACATGGCGAGCTTGCCGGACTCGAACAGCTGCAGCGGCTGGGTGTCGGTCATCGTCTTGAGGTCGGGCGACTGCTTGGCCTTGATGAGGTCGGTCCAGAAGCGCAGGCCCTCGACGGTCGCCGGCTGGTCGTAGCCGGAGGTCCTGCCGTCGGGCGAGATGACCTGCCCGCCGGCCTGGTAGATGGTGTTGTAGTAGTACTCCTGGCCGGAGAGGTTGGCGCCGACCGCGTAGACGCCCTTGGCGGGGTTGGTGAGCTTGGCGGCGGCGGCCTTGAAGTCGGCCCAGGTCCAGTCGTCGGCGGGGTAGGCGACCTTCGCCGCGTCGAAGAGCTCCTTGTTGTACCAGACGCCGATCGTGTCGAAGTCCTTCGGCAGCCCGTAGAGCTTGCCCTCGAACGTGTACAGGTCGACGAGCGCCTTGGGGTACACACCCGTGTCGAGCTTGGCGTCCGCGACCTTGTCGGACAGCGGCATGATGACGCCGTTGTCGGCGAAGAGCTGGATGTTGGGCCCGTTCATCCAGAAGACGTCCGGTGCCGCTCCCCCGGTGACCGCGGCGCGCAGCTTGGTCCAGTAGTCGGCCCACGGGGTCATCTGCACGTCGATCGTGATGCTGGGGTGTTCCTTCGTGAACGCGGCCGCCAGCTCCTCCATCACCGGCACCTGGTTGACGTCCCACACCGCGTACGACAGCGTCACCGGGCCGCCGTCGCCGCCCGCCGGCTCGTCGTCGCCGCACCCCGCGGCGGTGAGGGCGAGCGTGGCTGCCACCATCGCGGTGAGCCCCAGCCGCACTGGTCTGAACATATCGGGGTACCCCTCTCGGGCAAGAGACTCAGGTCACACGTCGAGATACCCACTATTAATAGTCTCCTTCATAAGTCTGTCAATACTCACCCGAGTCCGCACACTCTGCGTTGCGCACTTGCGCCCGCTTTCCGCGCGTCGCGCTTTGCGCGTGCGTGTGCTTCGCGCGCTCGCGCCCTCTGCGCGTGCGTGCGCTTCGCGCGTTGATCAGGGAGTTGGTGGGCGCGTCGTGCGGCGTGCCGCTCCACGAGGTCCCTCATCAACCGCCCGCGGGGCTCAGCGCGGCGGTTCCGGGGCGGCCAGGCCGCTGCCGGGGTCGAAGATGTGCCGCTCCAGGTGATCCAGCGCGTGCTTCACCGCGCCGACCGCGACCGCGTCCTCGCCGAGCGCCGACTGGAGCACCTCGGGCGTGCGGATGCAGCGCTTGTCCAGCTCCCGGCGGAACGGCTCGAGGATCACGTCGGCCGACCGGGAGAAGCCGCCGCCCACGACGACGAGCTGCGGGTCGAGGGCGAGGACCAGCGCAGACGCGCCGAGGGCCAGGTCCTTGACGTACCGCCGGACGGCGGCCAGCGCGCTCCGGTCGCCCTCCCGCGCGGCGGCGAAGACGAAGCCGGCGCTGTCGTCCGGGTCGGCGCCGTCCGGCGTGCCGGGCCAGTCCCGCAGGTGCTCCTGCGCCCGGATCCAGCCCATCTCCGGCAGCGCCCCGATCTCGCCCGCCGCGCCGCCGAAGCCGCGGTGCGCCTGGCCGGCGATGATCAGGCCGGCGCCGGTGCGCAGGCCGGCGAGCAGGTACACGACGTCCCGCGCGTACCGCGCGACGCCGCGCCAGGTCTCGGCCAGCGCGGCCAGCCGGCTGTCGTTTTCCACCAGGACCGCGCCGGACACCAGGCGCCGCAGGTGCTCGGCCAGGTGCAGGCCGGTCCACTCGGGCAGCGCCACGGACAGCGCGACCCGGCCCGTGGCGTCGACGAGGCCGCTGGTGGCGACCGTGGTGGCCCACATCTCCGCCCCGGTGCGGCCGGCGCCCGCCAGGCACTCGGCGACGACCTTGTCGACGACGGCGAGCCGGTCGGCGCGGCCGGCGGCGGGCGACACCGGCTGGCGGGTGCCGAACTGGGTCTGCCCGTCGAGGTCGGCGACGATCGCGCGCACGGTGTGGCCGCCGATGTCGACGCCGAGCACCCAGCCCGCGTCGGACCGGAAGCGGTAGCGCCGCGCGGGGCGCCCCATCGTGCCGGCCGCCGGGTCGACCTGCGCGACCCAGCCCTGCGCCTCCAGCTCGCGCACCACGTCCTCGGTGGCCGGGCGGGACAGGCCGGCGGCGCGCGCCACCTCGGTCAACGTCCGTGGCGGCTGGCGGCGCAGCGCGTGCACGACGGCGAGCGTGTTGAGCTGTCGCAGCCGCGAAAGGTCCCCGCCGGCGAACTGTCCGGTCACCTGCCCACCCCTTGACGTCCGGGTCTTGCGTGCCTACTAATGATGGATACTTTCTAAAGTAGCTCCAGCGGAAGGCGCGGTAATGACTGTAGACGGGGTACGGCTGGTCGTGGCGGGCGCGGGGCTGAGGGGCATCGGCTACGCCCGCCGCGCCGCCGCGTCCGGGCGGGCGCGGGTGGTCGCCGTCGCCGAGCCCGATCCGGGGCGCCGCGCGCAGTTCGCGGCCGAGTTCGGCATCCCGGCGGAGCGGGCGTTCACGGACTGGCACGACCTGGCCGCCGCCGGCCGCATCGGCGACGCGGTGGTCGTGGCCACGCAGGACCAGATGCACGCCGACCCGACGGTCGCCTTCGCCGAGCTGGGTTATCACATCCTGCTGGAAAAGCCGATGGCCACGACCGAGGAGGACGCGCTGCGCATCGCCGCCGCGGTCGACAAGGCCGGCGTCATCTTCGGCGTGTGCCACGTGATGCGGTACACGCCGTATTCGACAGCGCTCAAGCGCCTGCTCGACGAGGGTGCGATCGGGCGGCTGGTCAGCGTGCAGCACCTGGAGCCGATCGGGTGGTGGCACTACGCGCACTCGTTCGTCCGCGGCAACTGGAGCAACAGCAGCACCTCCGCCCCGCTGCTGCTCACCAAGTCCTGCCACGACATCGACTGGCTGCTGTACCTCTTCGGCACCGCACCCACCAGGGTCAGCTCGTTCGGCGGCCTGCGCCACTTCCGGCCCGACCAGCGGCCGGAGGGCGCCACGGACACGTGCCTCACCTGCCCGGTCGAGCCGACGTGCCCCTACTCGGCGCCCCGCCTGTACCTGTCCTGCCTCGGCGACCCGGACCGCGAGTTCTGGCCGCTGTCGGCGGTCACCTCCGACCACACGGCGCAGGGCGTGGAGGCGGCGCTGCGCACCGGGCCGTACGGGCGCTGCGTCTACACCAGCGCCAACGACGTGGTCGACCACCAGGTCGTCACGATGTCCTTTGCGGACGGTGCGACGTGCGCGTTCACGCTCACCGCGTTCACGCCGATGGAGGGGCGGCACACGCGGCTGTTCGGCACGCACGGCTACATCGACGGCGACAACACGCTGCTGCACGTGACCGACTTCCGCACCGGCGAGCGGCGCACGATCGACACCGGCGAGGCGCCGAGCGGCACCGGCGGCGACGGCCACCACGGCGGCGACCTCGCCATCACGGACGCCTTCATCGCCGCGGTGGCCGAGGGCGACCCGTCGCTGCTGCCGTCGGACGCCGCGTCGAGCCTGCTCAGCCACCGGGTGGTCTGGGCGGCCGAGCGTGCCCGCACGACCGGCACGATCGTCGACCTGCCGGCGTAGGTCGCGCAGCGCCGGGCGGTCGCTGCGGCGGTCCGCCGTGGGGTGCATTCAGGTGGGCGGTCGTGGCGGGTGGCGCCGGCTCGCGTGGGCGGCGCCGGGCCCGAACGGCCGCGGTCGTGCCGGCGGTCCTTGTCGTGGCGCGCCGGCGGGCCCGGACGGACACCGAGGCCAGCTTCGGCGGCACGCAGCCCGCAGCGAAACCAGAGCACGCCGTGCGAAGGCGCAGCGGGCGGCGACGGCCGCGAAACAAGCCAAGCCGCACCGCGACACGACCCGCCCTCACCCATGGCGCGAGATCAGACGCCGAGGTGGGCGTTCACGGCGCGCGCCCCCGCGGCGAACTCGGGCAGCTCGACCACCTCCACCCCCGCCCCGGTCAGCAGCGCCACGCCCTCGCACGTGACGAAGAGGTCAGGCTCGCGCCAGGCGATCACCACCCGGCGGATGCCGGCGGCCAGGATCAGGCTCGTGCACGGTGGACGGGAGGCGGCCGTGCGCTTACTGCACGGTTCGAGCGTGCTGTAGAGCGTGGCCGCCGCGAGCCGGGGATCGCCGGTGAGCCCGGCGAGGGCGGACTCCTCGGCGTGTACCAGTGGGTCGTTGTCCCGGGACCACCCGGCGGCGATGGGTTGCCCGGCCGCGTCGACGAGCACCGCGCCGACCGTGAACGCGCGGTACGAGCGTGGTGACCGGCGCGCGAGGTCGACGGCGTGGCTCATCCACCGGCCGTGGTCCATGGGGGCAGTTTCACACGCGGGCACCGCGCCGGTGGCGGCGCATCGAGCGGCGAGAACCCACCGCGCACGCCAGGCCCCGCGGCGCACGGCGCCGACCCATCGAAGACCGTTCAATAAAGACTCTTGAATGTTTCCGCCGGATCGGCCTATCCTGACGGAGCCATGGCATTGAACCGTTTAAATCGTTGACTGACTCCCGCGCCTCTTCACCCACCGAGGAGAGCCCGCATGTCCTCAACCCTGCGGTTCGCCATGGCCTCTGTCCTGGCCATCGCGACCATCCTGCCCCGTCCGCAACCGCTGTCGCCGCCGCACCCGCCCAGAAGCGCGTTGAAACGTTGGCCAACGCGCGCTGGATCTGGTTTCCCGAAGGCGACCCCGCGGCCTCCGCACCGGCCGCCACCCGCTACCTGCGCCGCACGTTCACCGCGCCGGCCGGCCCGTACACCGCCGCGCACCTGGTCGTGACCGGCGACGACACCGTCGACGTCTGGCTCAACGACACGTGGCTCGCCGTCTCCCCGCGCGCCACCGACTCGTGGCGCCAGGCCATCCGCGTCGACCTTTCCGCCGCGCTGCGGCCCGGCGCCAACACGCTCACCCTCGCCGCCCGCAACACCAGCCAGGGCCCGGCGGGCGTCGTCGGGTACCTGGACATCGCCGCGGCCGGCGGTACCGTCGCTCTCGTCACCGACGGCGGGTGGCAGGCGGCGAACGCGGTGCCGCACGCGTGGGTCGCCGCCCGCGACCTCGGCGCGTACGGCACCGGCCCGTGGGGCACGGGCGTCCAGCTCCCCACCACCGGCGCCTCCTCCCCGTCACCGTCACGGGGCTGACCACCGAGCGGCGCGCCAACCCGCTCGGTGTCGACGCCGCCCGGCCGCGCTTCGGCTGGCAGCTGGCCAGCACAGCGAACGGCCAGGTACAGGGCCGGTACCAGGTCACGGTCGGCACGACCGCCGGCGCGGCGGATGTCTGGGACAGCGGCGAGGTCGCCTCGCGCGCCTCCGTCGACGTGCCGTACGGCGGTCCGGCCCTGGCCGCGAACCGCACGTACCACTGGCGGGTCCGGGTGTGGGACGCGCACGGCCGCGCGAGCGGGTGGAGCGCCCCGGCCCGCTTCGACACCGCGCCGTCCGGCTGGACCGCCGACTTCATCGGCGCGCCCGGCACCGCCGGGCTCGACGGCGCCTCCTGGATCTGGTACCCGGAGGGCGACCCCGCGGTCGACGCGCCGGTCGCGACCCGCTACTTCCGCCGCGCCTTCGACGTGGCCGCACCGGGCCGGGCGGTGCTGGTCGTGACCGGCGACGACACCGCCGACGCGTGGGTCAACGGCGTCAAGGTGGCCGCCTCCCGCCGGGTCACCGACTCGTGGAAGCGGGCCACGACGATCGACGTCACCGCGCACCTGCGCGCCGGGCGGAACACGATCGCGCTCGCCGCGCAGAACACCTCGGCCAGCCCCGCCTCGGTGATCGCCAAGCTGCAGGGCGCGGTCACGGTGCCGACCGACGCCTCGTGGAAGGCGTCGCAGAGCGGGTCCGCCGGCTGGGAGCAGCCGTCTTTCGACGACGGTGCCTGGCCGGCCGCGCGGGTGAGCGCCGCCCACCTCGCCGGCCCGTGGGGCAACCAGGTCCTGGTACCGGCCCCGGCGCCCCGCCTCGGCAAGACCTTCACCGTCGGCAAGCCGGTGGCCCGGGCGCGGCTCTTCGCGACCGCACTCGGCCTGCACGAGACGTACCTCAACGGGGTCAAGGTGAGCGCGGAACGGCTCGCGCCCGGCTGGACCGACTACACCAAGCGCCTGCAGTACCGCGGCTACGACGTGACCGCCGCGCTCCGGCAGGGCGACAACACGCTCTCCGCGCTGCTCGGCAACGGCTGGTACGCCGGGAGCCTCGGCTTCGCCGGCAGCCGCCGGTACGGCACGTCGCCGTGGTACTCGGCGCAGCTGATCGTCGAGTACACGGACGGCACCCGCGGCGAGGTGCGCACCGACGGCTCGTGGACGTGGACGAGCAGCCCGATCGTCTCCGACGACCTGTACCACGGCGAGGACCAGGACGCGCGGATCGCGGCCGGGCCGGCCCAGGCGGTCACCGTCCACACCGGACCGAGGCCGCGCCTGGTCGCGCAGGTGGACCCGGGCGTGACCGTGCGGCAGGAGCTGCGGCCGGTGCGCCTGACCCAGCCCCGGCCCGGTGTGTGGATCGCCGACCTGGGGCAGAACTTCGCCGGCTGGAACCGCCTGCGGGTCAGCGGCCCGGCCGGCACGACCGTGACGCTGCGGCACGGCGAGATCCTCAACCCGGACGGCACGCTCTACACCGCCAACCTGCGCGCGGCCCAGGCGACGGACACGTTCACGCTCGCCGGGCGGGGCGTGGAGACGTTCGAACCGTCGTTCACTGTGCACGGCTACCGCTACGTGGAGCTGACCGGCTTCCCTGGCACGCCCACAGTGGACAGCCTCACCGGCCTCGCGGCGTGGACGGCGGGCGCGGAGACCGGCACGTTCACCACGTCCGACCCGCTGGTCAACCAGCTCCAGCACAACATCCTGTGGGGCGCACGGTCGAACCTGCTGTCGATACCGACCGACTGTCCACAGCGGGACGAGCGGCTCGGCTGGACCGGTGACATCGCGGCGTTCGGCGCCACCGCCACGTTCAACTTCGACACGCACGGGCTGCTGGCCAAGTTCGCCGACGACATGGTGGACGCGCAGCGCGCGGACGGCGCGTTCACCGACGTCGCGCCGGACGTGCTCGGCTGGGCCGGCAAGGCGGGGTGGGGCGACGCGGGCGTCATCGTGCCGTACGTGCTGTGGCAGCGCTACGGCGACCTGTCCGCGGCCGACCGGCACTTCGACGCGCTAGCCCGCTGGGTCGACTACCTGCGCGCCACCTCGGGCGCCGACCTGATCCGCAACCAGGAGACGTACGGCGACTGGCTCAACGTCGACGACCCCACCGGCAACGACCTGACCAGCACCGCGTTCTTCGGCTGGTCGGCGCGTCTCGTCGCGCGGATGGCGGCGGCCACCGGGCGCACCGAGCGGGCGGCGGCGTACCACGCTCTGGCCGACCAGGTCGCGGCGGCGTTCACCAACCGGTTCGTCGCGGCCGACGGGACGGTCGGCAACGGCAGCCAGACCGGGTACGTGCTCGCGCTCGCCTTCGGCCTCGTCCCTCCACAGCGGACACAGGCGGTCGCGGACCGGCTCGCCGCCAAGGTGGCGTCCCGCGACGGGCACCTGTCGGTCGGCTTCATGGGCGTGGAGAACCTGCTGCCGGTCCTGGCCGAGCACGGGCACCTCGACACCGCGTACCGCGTGCTGCAGCAGCCCGGCTACCCCGGCTGGGGCTACATGGGCGCCCGCGGCGCGACCACCATCTGGGAGCGGTGGGACGGCATCCGCACGGACGGCACGCTGCAGGACCCCGGCATGAACTCGTTCAACCACTACGGCCTCGGCTCGGTCGGCGACTGGCTGTACCGCACGGTCGGCGGCCTCGGCCCGGCCGCCCCCGGCTACCAGCGGCTGCTCGTCGCGCCGAAGCCGGGCGGCTCGCTCACCGCCGCGACCACGTCACTGGCGACGCGGTACGGCCCCGCGCGCACCGAGTGGAGCCGCGGCGGGACGGGGCTGACGCTGCGGGTGACGGTACCGCCGAACACGACCGCGACCGTCCACGTGCCGGCGGCGTCGGCGGCCGCGGTGACCGCGCCGGCGGAGGCCGTGGCGCAGGGCTGGTCCGGTGGCGCGGCCGTGTACGCGCTGCCGTCCGGCTCGTACACGTTCACCGTCGCCTGAACCGCGCGACCCGGCCGGCCCTGTCCGCGGGCCGGCCGGCGAGCCACTGCTCGCGGGACACCACCTCGGGCAGGTTGCCCGTGCTCGCCATGTCGGTCACCCCTTCGCCGGTCGGTTACGACGCCGCCGGGACGCAGGTGGCGCGCGGCTCGACGCGGTCGGCGAGGCGGCGCAGGACCGTCGCGGTCAGCCGGCGCATCGCGTGGCGGCGCGGCCGGGCGGGTCGCTCGGGCCTCGTGCGCGCCCCGGGCCGGGCGGACAGCACGTGTTCCTTCGTCGCGCGGTCAGCCATGATCATCGCGGTCGGGTCGAACATTTGGTCCTCCCTCAGGTCAGCTGGTCACGCAGGGCCGCGAGCGGGCCGTCCCAGTCGCGGGCGAGCGCGGCCAGAAACTGCTGCGCCACCTTCATCGGCGCGGAATCCACCCGGTAGCGCACCCGGCGCCGCTCGCCCGGCTCGGCCACCACCAGGCCCGCGTCGGCCAGCAGGGCCAGGTGCTTGGCGATGGCCTGCCGGCTGATCGGCAGCTGGGCGGCCAGGTCGGTGGCGGTGGCCGGCCCGCCGGCGGCGAGCGCGGCGAGGATGCCCCGCCGGCTCGGGTCGGCCAGGGCGGAGAAGACCTCCTGGGCCACCGCCTCCGGGTCAGGCTTGTCCATCGAGGTACGCCACGAGCTCGCCCAGCTCGTTGGTCCAGCCGGTGGTGTTGCCCGAGAAGGCCGCCTTGTGCTCGTCGTCCGGCATCTGCGCGAACCCGCTCTCCACCATGGTCAGCGTGGTCCCGGTGCCGGTCGGCTCCAGCGTGAACTCCACATAGGTCCGCCGCGGGTCACCCTCGGGCAGGCCGTAGATCGGCCACGTGTACGCGAACACCCTCGGCGGCTCGAGCCGCTCGATCGTGAGCGTCGCGGTGTCGCCGCTGTCCCAGCTGAGCTTGGCCAGGCCGCCGACCCGCAGGTCGACCTCGGCCCGGTTGCCGAACCAGGTGCCCAGACCCTCCGCGCTGGTCAGCGCCGCCCACACCCGCTCCGGCGGGTGGGCGATCTCCAGCGTGCGCTCGATCCGGTCGGGGAATGCCATGTCCGCCTCCTATAGCAACCATTCAGTTGCCACTCACACTATAGCAATCGCCCGGTTGCGTCAACAGGCCGCATCCGGTCGCGGTGGCCAGGCCCGCGCGCGGGAGGCCGACCGGCCGGTCGGTGCGCTTCCGGTCCAGTGTGGACCCCCGTCCGCGTCACCTGCGGACCGCTCGCTCCCGCGGGCACCGCTGCGGTCGGCGGCTCGCAGGGCTCGCCGAAACCCCCGACCTCCGCTGCCGGGTCCGCGGGTCAAGCGCAGGTCCGCGCGCAGTCACCGCCGTCCCGTCGCCCCCGGGTGGTCAAACCGCGCCGTCGCACGATCATGGCGTCCCCCACGATCATGGCCCAACCGCGTCCCACGATCATGCCTTCCACCGCTCGATCACGGCGTCCACCACTCGATCACGGCGTCCGCCACGCAATCGTGGCGTCCGCAGCATGATCACGGCATGCTTCGGAATCCTGGGCGCCCGAAGCGTGATCATGGCGCGCCGCGTAACGACGGCGCGCGCCGCACGATCATGGCGTGCACAGCACCGCCATCGCATCCACAGCGCGACCATCGGCGTCCACAGCACCACGAACGCGCATCCACAGCGCGAGCATTGCGTCCACAGCGCCACCATCGGCGTCCACAGCACCACCATGGCGTGCACAGCGCCGCCACCGCGTCCACAGCGTCTGCCGCGCGACCATCGTGTGCCGAGCGACCACGGCGCCCGGCCACACGACCATGGCGTGCCGCGTAATCATGGCGTCCGCAGCGGGATCATGGTTTGCACGGGGAACCTCGACTTTCGGAGAGTTGGATTGGCTTGCCGTGCGACAGCTTCCGGCGTCCTCCCAGCTCACGGTGCTCACGCCGCGGTAGCCGGCTCTACGGGATAGGGGCGTTGGCCAGGCAAGACGCAAGACCCACCTGTCTTGATCGTCCCCTCCCGTGCTTCTGCAGGTCTTTCGAGACGGGAGTGCGCGAGTCCGCCCGCGGTTCGGCGCCGTCGTCGCGGTCTGTGACTGTCGATCTGGTGCAGGTGGTGTGAGCTACGAGATCTTGGTCAGTTGGCGCGCCATATCGACGCCAACTTGCCAAGATCTGCCCGAGCGGGCTCCTGGGCTGAGCTGGGCGACCACGGAGGGTGAGGCGGCGGCGGGGCCAGCCGCGGCAGCGCCAGGATCATGCCTGGCGGGCGGCGCCGCGGGCCCGCGGAGGGTGAGGCCGCGGGAACGCACCCCAAGAAACGCTCCGCTGCACTCCACGTTTCCCGGGGCCCCGCGCAGCGGTCTGGACCACGACGGGCATCGCGGTAGCTCGAATCTGGTGTGGTGGAAACCGTGGCCACGTCGAAGCCGGCACCCCGACGCGGCGCGGACGCGGCCGGAAGCGGGCCGGCGGTCGCTAGGCGGCGGGGTGCAGCTGCGGGATCGCGGCGAGCAGTTCCCTGGTGTAGGGATGGCGGGGCGCGGCCAACACCTCGTCGACCGGGCCGGTCTCGACGATCACGCCTTCGCGCATGACCGCGATGTCGTCGCTGATGTAGCGGACGACGGCGAGGTTGTGCGAGATGAAGAGCATCGAGAAGCGTTCAGCGGCGAGGATGCCGCGCAGGACGTTGAGCACCTGGGCCTGCACGGACACGTCCAGCGCGGAGGTGATCTCGTCCGCGATGAGCACGCCGGGGCGGGCGGCGAGTGCGCGGGCGATCGCGACCCGCTGGCGCTGGCCGCCAGAGAGGCGGCGGGGCAGGCGCTGGGCCAGGTCGGGTGAGAGCGAGACGAGTTCCAGCAGGCGGGTGACCTCGGCGGCCCGTGCGCGGGGTGGGAGGTCGCCTAGCGCTTCGAGGCCTTCGCGGATGATGCCGCCGACGGACATGCGCGGGTTGAGCGAGCCGAACGGGTCCTGGAAGATCATCTGCACGCGGCGGGCACGTTCGCGGGCGGAGAGGCGGCGGACCTCGTAGCCGCCCACCGTGATGGTGCCGGCGTGCACCGGCGCGAGGCCGAGCACGGCGCGGGCGATGGTGGACTTGCCCGAGCCTGACTCGCCGACCAGGCCGAGCACCCGGCCGTCGGTGACGTCGAGGTCCACATTGTCCACGACGGTCCGCCCTCCATATCGGACGGTCAGGCCGCGGACGATAAGAGCGCCGCTGTTCACAGCGTTCCTCCTTGTGGGTGCCAGCACGCCGCCAGGTGCCCGTCGGCCAGCGGCGCGAGGGCTGGCATCTGCTCGACGCAACGGTCGGTGGCGAACGCGCACCGGCTCGCGTACGGGCATCCGGTGGGCAGGTCGGAAAGCGACGGCGGCCGCCCCGGGATCGTGGCGAGGTCGGTGGAGCGGTCGGTCGCCATGTCGGGCACCGACGCGATCAGCGCCCGCGTGTACGGGTGCGCGGCCGCCCGCAGCAGGCTCGCCACCGGAAGGTCCTCGACGACGACGCCGGCGTACATGACGACGACCCGCTCGCAGACGTTGGCGATGACGGAGATGTCGTGGGAGATGAGCAGGATCGCCGCGCCCGCGTCCCGGTTGATGGCCAGCAGCAGGTCGAGGATCTGCCGCTGCACGGTCACGTCCAGGGCGGTGGTCGGCTCGTCCGCGATGATGAGGCGCGGCGTCTCCATGAGCCCCATCGCGATCATCGCGCGCTGCCGCATGCCGCCGGAGAACTCGTGCGGGTACTGGCGCAGCCGCCGCCCGGCGTCGGCGATGCCCACCTCGGCGAGCCGGTCCGCGGCGCGGGTGCGGGCGTCCGAGTGGGACAGTCCGGAGTGGACCCGCGCCACCTCGGTGAGCTGGGCGCCGATCCGCATGGCCGGGTTGAGGCTGCTCATCGGGTTCTGGAAGACCATGGCCAGGTTGGTGCCGAGGAAGCGGCGGCGGGCGGCGGGCGCCATAGTGGACAGCTCGGTGCCGAGGAAGCGCATGCGGTCGGCGGTGACCACGGCCGGGTGCTCGACGAGCTGGGCGATCGCCATCACGCTGACGCTCTTGCCGGAGCCGGACTCGCCGACGATGCCGACCCGCTCCCCCGCGGCGACCCGCAGCGCGACGCCGCGTACCGCGGGCAGTTCTCCATTTTCGGAGGGAAAGCCGACCCGCAGGTTCTCGACGTCCAGCAGCACTTCCGCGGGAGGGGCGGAGATGGGCGACAGGCGGCGGGCGGCCGCGGCCATCGCGCGGGCCACCCGTCCGAAGCGGCGGCTGGACTGGTTGTCGCCGAACGCGCCGGCGATCACCTCGCCGAGGAGGCTGAACACGATGCCGGACAGCGCGATCAGCGCGCCCGGCCCGATTGCCGCCATCGGGCTGGTGTAGATGGCTTTGAGGCCGGTGCTGAGCAGGCCGCCCCAGTCGTACTGCGGCGGCCGCGCGCCGAGCCCCAGGAAGCTGAGCGCGGAGATGCCCAGCAGCGAGGTGCCGACCGAGGTCGTGGCGGTGATGATGAGCGGCTCGGCGACGTTGGCGAGGATGTGGCGGCCGACGAGCTTGCGCAGCGGTACCCCCATCGTGCGCGCGGCCGCGACGTAGTCCAGTGAGGCCACGGAGGCGGTGAGGGTCTGGGTGAGGCGGGCGAACATCGGCGCCATCGCGATGCCGACGCCGAGGATCGCGCCGGGCACGCCGATGCCGATGATGGTGCCGACGAACATCGCGGTCAGCAGCGCGGGGAACGCGATCGCCACGTTCACCACCGACTGGAACGCGCTGGTCAGCCGCGGCCCGAAGAGGGCGGCGAGCAGCCCGATCGGCACGCCGACGACGATCGCGATGGCGCTGGCGGCGACCGCGCTGAGCAGCGAGAGGCGGGTGGCCACGAGGCTGCGGGCGAACATGTCGCGGCCGAGCTCGTCGGTGCCGAACCAGTGCTCGCCGCTCGGCGGCTGCCACGCCTTGGCCACGTCGATCGCGTTCGCCTTGTCCGACCAGATGATCGGGCCGGCGATCGCGAGGGCGACGAGCAGGAGCAGGGCGACCGCGGCGAAGGTGCCGGTCGCGGTGGAGAAGACGGTACGGAGCTGCCTGCGCATCGGGTCAGCCCCTCTGCCGCTTGGAGCGCGGGTCGAGCGCGCCGAGCGCGACGTCGATCAGCAGGTTGAGGATGAGCACCGCGCTGGCCAGCAGCACCATGATGGTCTGCACGACGGGGTAGTCGCGGGTGATGAGCGCCTGTACCAGCGCGGTGCCGAGGCCGGGGATGGCGAAGACGTTCTCCACGACGATCGTGCCGGTCACCACGGTGCCCAGCTGCAGGCCGCCGAGGGTGAGCGCGGCGGTGAGCAGGTTGGGCAGGCCGTGCCGCAGGTACACGCGGGTGGCGGGGAGCCGTTTCGCGCGGGCGACGAGCATGTAGTCCTGGTCGAGTACCACGGCGGTGGAGGAACGCACGACGCGCATCATCGTGGCCGCGGAGCCCAGCGTGATCGCGAGCGTGGGCAGCACGAATGATTCGGCGCCGGAGGCGCCGGCCACCGGGAAGACGGTGAACGTCACCGCGAACAGGAAGACGAGTCCCACCGCGACGAGGAAGTCGGGCAGCGCGGCGGCGACGCCAGTGGCCAGGGTGAAGCCGGTCTTGAGCGTCGGGCGGCGGCCGCGGTGGGTGGCGATGCCGACGAGCAGGCCGCCGAGGATGGCGATGACCGTGACGGCCAGCAGCGACAGCGCGACGATCGTGGCGGTGTTGGCGATGCGGGCCTCGACGAGCAGGCTCACCGGCTGCTGGGTGAGCAGCGAGTCGCCGAAGTCGCCGGTCAGCATCCGCCCCCAGTAGTCGAGGTACTGCACGATCAGCGGCTGGTCGAGGCCGAGCTGCTGGCGCCGCTCCTCGACGAGGCTGGCCGGCGCGTCCGGGCCGAGGGCCAGGCGCACCGGGTCGCCGGGGATGAACTGGATCATCAGGAACGTCAGCGTGAGCACCGCCCAGATCGAGACGACCAGGCGGAGCAGCTTCCACAGCAGGCCGCGCGCCCACCCCGGCAGGGTGGTGCGGCGCCGCCGGGGCTCGGGCGGCGATGCGGCGGAGGCCGGGCTCTTGCCGACCTCCGCCATGCTCATCGTCACTTCGGCTGCAGGAGCCGGACGCTTTCAGCGATCGGGCGCCCGCCGAGCGTGTCCATCACCGCGTTCTTGACCACCCAGTTGGTGGGCCAGCTGGCGATCGGGATCATGTCCGCCTCCTCGAAGAGGGACTTCGACGCCGCGGTCCAGCTCTGGCAGGCCGCTTCCTGGGTGGTCGCGGTCCGCGCGGCGGTGACCGCGTCGGTGTAGGCCTTGTTCTGCACGTGGCCCGCGTTGGTGCCGTCCGGCGGGAACGGGCCGGCGAGCAGCCCGATCAGCGTCGACGGGAACGGGTTGCTGAACTGCTGCAGCATCACGTCGTAGTCGCCGGTGGTGAAGACGCGCTGGGTGTAGTCGGCCTGCGCGAACGGGGTGATCGTGGCCTTGGCGCCGATCTTGCCGAACGCGTCCGCCATCAGCTCCGCCGCCGCGGCCGCGCCCGGTGTGGCGGTGCTGTACCCGAGCTGGAACGTGAGCTGCTTGCCGCCCTTGGCCATCACGCCGTCGCCGCCCTTGCTCCACCCGCCGGCCTGCAGCGTCGCCTCGGCGCCGGTGGCGTCGAAGGCCGGTATCGCGGAGGCGGCCGAGACGTCGTCGCAGATCTGCGGCTGCGCGGCCGACACACTGGTACCCGCGTCGGGAAGCAGGCCCTGCGTGACCACCTTGGCCACCGCGCCCCGGTCGAGCGCCTGGGTGAGCGCCACGCGCACCGCCTTGTCCGCGGTGATCCGCCCCGGCTGGTGGTTGAACGAGATCACCACGCCGCCGCTGACGTACGTCTTCTCGGCGGCGCCGGCCGCGGTCAGCCGCGCCCGGTCCTGGCCGTTGACGACCGCGGCGTTGATCGCGCCGGACAGCAGCAGGTTCGCCGCCGTGGACTCGCTGTCGACGATCTTCATGACGACCTGGTCGGGCACGCCGGCGGCGTCGTTGCCCGCGAACCCTTCCCGCTTGGTCATCACGTACTCGCTGTTCGGCGTGGCGGTCTTCAGCACGAACGGGCCGGAGCCGCTGCTCGCGGTGGTGAGGCCGGCCGGGTTGTCGGCGCCGGCGCCGCAGGCCTGGTGCATGAACGACAGCGACGGCAGCAGGTTGCTGAACGGGCCGTTGAGCGTGAGCGTGAAGGTGCCCGCCGCGTCGTCAGCCGCGAACGTGAACTCGCGGTTGGGCAGCGTCGCCCCGATGACCGTCGAGGTGTTCTTCGGGTCCTTGACCCACGCGAAGTTCTTCGCGATCACGCTCGGCGTGATCTTGCTGCCGTCCGAGCAGGTCGCGGCCGGGTCGAGCGTGAAGACGGCCTTGGTGCCGTCGAAGTCCCACTTGGTGGCGAGGCCCGGCCCGATCGACCCGTCCTGCTTGCGGACCACGAGCGGCTGGTACAGGAAGCGGAACAGCCAGTTGGCCGTCGTCGCGGTGTTGTTGAGGGGGTTGAGGGTGCCGGGGTCACCCGCGACGGCGAACGTGAAGGTGCCGCCGCTGGCGAGGTTCCCGTTCGCGGCCGAGCCGCCGTCACCGCTGTCAGAGCAGGCCGAGGTGGCCGCCAGCGCGAGCGCGAGGCCCGCCGCGGCCAGAAGCTGTGGTCTACGCATTTGCCAGGCCTCCGGGAGTGTTGCGTTGGACGCTATGCTATTGCGTCAGACGGAAATACAAGATCCGGAAGCGGAATCTTAACCAGGGAGTTACACAGGCTGGCCGGACGGCTGAGGCCCGCGGCGGACCAGCTTTCCCTTCCGGTACACGCGAAGGATGTTGGCGGGGTAGGCGGAGAAGTCGAACGGGTCGCCGCCGACCACCACGAGGTCGGCCTGCCTGCCGTCGGCGATCGTGCCGACCCGCTCCTCGATGCCGAGCAGCCGGGCGGCCGAGCCGGTGGCCGCCTCCAGCACGCGCAGCGGCGCCAGCCCGCCCTCGGCCATGAGCCGCAGCTCGACAAGGTTCTTGCCGTGCATCTCGGCGGCCGCGTCCGAGCCCATCGCGATCCGCACGCCGGCGTCCACCGCCCGCTTGAACGAGTCGGCCCGCATCGCGTGGTTGGCCCGCGCCTTCTCGGCGATGCCCGGCGCGACCGCGGCGCCCTGGTCGATCCGGTCGATGATGAACTGGCTGACCCCGAGCGTGGGTACCAGCCAGGTGCCGTGCTCCAGCATCAGCGCGATCGCCTCGTCGTCGAGGTCGGTGCCGTGCTCGACCGAGCGCACGCCGGCGCGGATCGCGGCCTTGATGCCGGCCGCGCCGTGCGCGTGCGCCATCGTCGGCACCTCGACGCGGGCCGCCTCGCCCACGATCGCGTCCAGTTCCTCCTGCGTGAAGTGGGCGTGCGCGGGGTTGTCCCGCGGCGAGAAGACGCCGCCGGACGTGTTCACCTTGATGAAGTTGGCGCCGTCGCGGATCAGCTCGCGCACCCGCTTGCGCGCCTCGTCCGGGCCGTCGACGATGCCGGACGGGCGGCCAGGATGCTCCAGCAGGATCTCCGGGGCGTTCCCGCTGGGCAGCCAGTGGTCACCGTGTCCCCCGGTCTGGCTGAGCGCGATGATCGAGATGCGCAGCGCCGGGCCGTCGATCAGGCCGTCGTCCACGGCACGCTGGATACCCAGGTCGGCACCGGACGCGTCACGCACAGTGGTGATTCCGGCGTCCAGGGTCTTTCGGAGGTTCCGTTCCGCCAGGAAAAACTGGTATGAAAACGGATAACCCAGGTTGGCCATGAGGTCGAGGTTGCTGAGGCAGACGTGTACGTGGGCGTCGATGAAGCCGGGCAGCACGGTGGCGCCGGTGAGGTCGACGGTCTCGTCGGCATCGCCGCCGGCATCGAGCCGCAGCGTCTCGCCGTCGATCACCAGGTCCTGTGCGCGCAGGTCCGCCCCGGTCCCGTCGAAGATCCGGGCACCGGTCAGCAGCGTGGTCGCCATGGGCGTCCTCCGAACTTGATCTTTTCGCGGAAGTATAGCGCTGGGCGCAACGGCGTCTTTCCTGGTGTAACCTTCTCGCATGTGTGCGGATGGAGGCCCTGCTCCCCCGGGCGCGGATGGTCGCGCGTTTCGCTGGGGCGTCGCCTCGCTCGTCGAGCAGCCGATGCCTGAGCTCGCCGCGCGGGCGCGGGAGTACGAGGCGCTCGGCTTCAGCGACGTGTGGGTGCCGGACGAGCGGCTGCTGCGCAACGTGTACGTGAGCCTCGCGACGATCGCCACGGCGACGCGGCGGATCGGGATGGGGCCGGCGGTCACCAACCCGTACACGCGGCACCCCGCGCACACCGCCGCCGCCATCGCCACGATCGACGAGCTCTCCGGCGGGCGCGCCACCCTCGCTTACGGCGCCGGCGGCGGCCTCGACGCGTACGGGATCAAGCGGCTGCACCCGGTCCGCGCGCTGCGCGAGGCGGTGCAGATCGCGCACCTGCTCTTCCAGGGTGAGACGGTGACCTTCGACGGTGAGGCCTTCTCGCTGCGCGCCACGCAGATCGACTTCGGCCCGCTGCGCCGGATCCCGGTCTACCTCGCCGCGCGCGGCCCGAAGATCCTCCAGCTGGCCGGCGAGGTCGCGGACGGCGCGATCATCGGCGGCTTCGCCGAGCCGGGCGGCCTCGGGTACGCGCTCGACATGGTCCGCCGCGGCATCGAGCGGGCCGGCCGCTCCCCCGCGGACGTGGACCTGATGTCCTGGCTGTACATCTGCGTCGACGACGACCCGGTCGCCGCCCGCACCGCGATCAGCAAGATCGTGCTCGCCTCGCTGATCACCAGCCGGCCGATCCTGGACCGCATCGGGATCACGCTGCCCGCCGCGCTCCGCGACCACCTCGACGCGCGGGGCTGGCGGTACCCCACGGAGACGCCGGAAGAGGCGGCCCGGCTGCTGCCCGACCACATCGTCGACGCGTTCGCCGTGCACGGCACGCCCGCGCGGGTCCGCGAGCGGCTGCGCGCGATCCGGGAGTGCGGCATCGACCACGTGTCGTTCGTCCTGTTTCCGTCCGCGGGCACATCGACCGCCGCGCTCGCCCGCCGGATCGCGCAGGATGTAGTGTCACCGCTGTCGCCGGGGGTTACGGCGTGAACGACGGGAGTGCGACGATGCCGAGGCGTTCGCCGGTTGGGCCACGGGCGAGCGGGACCCGCACCGAGTCCCGGCACCCGACCATCGCGTCCGAGCCGGCTGGCGAGGCGCGAAACTCGACAGTGGACCGTGCGCTGCGCGTGCTGGAGGCGTTCCTCGGCGAGGAGAGCCAGATCGGCGTGCTGGAGCTGTCCCGCCAGCTCGACCTCGACAAGAGCGTCATCCACCGCATCCTGTCCACTTTGGTCGCTCGCCGCTTCATCGAGCAGGACCCGGTCTCCCGCCGCTACCGGGTGGGGCTGCGGATCTGGGAGCTGGGCCAGCGGTACCTGGCCGGCCAGCTGCTCAAGGACGTGGCCGAGAAGGAGCTCACCCGGATGATCGCCGCGCACCCCTACGCGACGGCGTACCTGGCCCAGCTCGACGGCGGCGACGTCGTGGTCATCTCCACCATCCGCGGCCCCGGCCCGATCAACCTGTACATGGACCCCGGCAGCCGCCTGATCGCCGAGCACACCACGACCGGCCGCACGCTGCTGTCCTTCCTGCCCCCGGTCAAGGCGGACCAGATCGTCGCGCGGCGGCGGCAGGCGGGCGGCTCGATCCGGCAGTTCCCGGACATCGACGAGGTGCGGGCCGACTTCGCCGCGATCCGCGAGCGCGGCTTCGGCGAGAGCCAGGGCCGCTACAGCCCGGGCGTCAACACGGTCGCGGTCGCCCTCTGCGACCCGGACGGCTCGCCGATCCTCGCGCTCTCCGTGGATTACCTGGGCTTTCCGGAGACCGAGGGGCTGGGGCGCATCCTGCCCCGCGAGCTGCAGGACTGCGTACGCCGCATCGAACGCCTGGTCCGCGCCTCCGGCACCGAGCCGGAGGCCTGACCGGCGGCGGGCTCAGGTCCGCGGGCCGGCGGCGGCCAGCGATCGTGAACGGCTGCTGCCCCGTGAAGGGCACCACCCGTTGAGGGGCTGGGTCCGCTGTGACGGACCACCGGCCGCGTGATCGTGGCACGGCTGTTCGATAGTGGCTGGTGTAGGCGCCGATCAAGGCGGACAGCGGCGCCCTCGCTTTGTCCAGATTCTCGCTTCCATGATCGATGACCACGCGACCGATCCAGCTAGTGATCGTGGACGTGCACCGCCCTTCCGGGGGCGGCAAACGTCCACGATCCACCGACGGCCACGGTGATCACGACGTCCCGCCCTCGGCGGGCGGGGTCCGCTTGGTTGGCGTCCCTTGATCGGCAAGCCGCCCAGTGGTCGTGGGAGTGGCTGTCGCACTGGACGCCGCCCGACATCCGCGGCGCATCAAGTCACCGCACGGATCTTGAACGCCTCATAGAGGTCGTTCACCGCGCGGCGACGCCACCCGCCGGCACGACGCCGCCCGCGACGCGGAGGCCCCGTCCGACGCCCGAAATGCCTGAGTGCACCATCTCCGCGCGCTTGAGGGCGCGCCCGCAACCGCCTGCCACACGCAGCCGCCCGTGCGAAGTGCGCCCGCCACGCGGGAGCACTCACCGCACAGAGCCCTCACCACACGAAGAGTCCTCACCGGACTTGGCGTGCCCGCAGCACGAAGAGCCCGCACGAGGAGTACCCGCCACGCGAAGTCCTCGCCGCACAAAGGGTGCCCCCCGCACGAACGGCGTCTGCCGGACAAACCGCCCGGCGCCGAAAAGGTCCCGTCACACGAAGAGCGCCGCCGAGGCGAAAGGCCTCATCAGCGCACGAAGCGTCCCGCCAAGCGACGGGTGAGTGCCGCGAAGGGTGCACGCCACGGGTGACCAGCGCGTGGAGGATGACCGCCGCGCGAAGGATGCAGCCACACGGGTGGCCAGCGCACGAGGCGTCGCCGCCGCGCGGAGGGTGCGCGCCTCGTGGACGCCGAGCTCGGCGAGTACGTGCGCGAGCTCGAGGAGCGCGTCGGCGACGCAGGATGAGCAGCAGCGGCAGGTAGAGGGCGGGGTGATCGGCGTCCGAAGGGTGACGGCGCGAGAGCGCGGCACGGAGGGTGATCACCACGCGGAGGGTGACCACCACGCGGATGGACCCACGCGGAGGGTGAGGCCGCGGGAGCAACGGTCCGGACCACGGCGGACGTCGCGGTAGCTCGGAAATGGCGGGTCCAAGGCCTGGCCGCCGGCCAGGGGGTGCCTGACCGGACCGGCGGCCAGGCCGACCGGGGGATGGCTACGCCGCGGCGGCGCGCACGTCCTCGATCGAGACCGTCCAGCCGAAGAGGGCGCCCATGACGTGCAGCGAGTGCTCGTGGGCGGCGGGCGAGATGTCGCCGGTGGCCTCGGTGACCACGTAGGTGCGGAAGTCGCGCTGGCTGGCGTCGCGCACCGTGCTCTCCACGCACGCGCTGGTGCCCACGCCGCCGACCAGCAGGTTTTCGACGCCGAGCGCGCGGAGGCGGTCGGCGATGTCGGTCTCCACGAACGGGCTGAAGCGCGACTTGCTCACCACCAGGTCGCCGTCGGCCGGGGTGAGTGGGGCGAAGAACTCGGCGTCCCACGTGCCCTCGACGCAGCTGCCGATGCCGATCAGCCCTTTGTACATGGGCACCTCGGTCAGCATGCGCCAGTCGGAGAGGTCGTTCTCGTGGATGGCGCGGGTCCACACGACCGGGATGCCGGCGTCGTGACCGATCCGGGCCAGCTCCTCGCAGGCCGGTGCGGCGGCTCCGCAGCCGGAGACGTCGGCGCCGGCGCGGCCGAACGACCCGTCGGGGTGGCAGAAGCCGTTCTGCATGTCGACGATGACGACCGCGGCGCGGTCGAGGGTACGGAGAGTCACCTCACCAGCATAGCCATCTTAGGCGCAACACGATAGCGTCAAGCGCAACATGGACGCGAACTCGCATGCCGGGGTGTCCCGTGATGTCGGCGACGGGCCCTACGACCGGCTGATCCTGCGCGACGTGATGGTCATCGACGGTACCGGAGCGCCCGCGTACGGGCCCGCCGACGTGGTGATCGACAAGGACCGCATCAGCCGCATCCACCTCGTGGGGCACCCGACCGGGCCGCGGCTGCAGGAAGCGGAGCGCCCCGCGCACGGGCCGGGCGGCCGCGAGCTGGCCCTGGCCGGCCACACGGTGCTGCCCGGCCTCGTCGACGCGCACGGGCACATCGGGTGGCCGTCGATCGCGCCGGGTGCGCAGTACGTGTACGACCTCTGGCTCGGCCACGGCATCACGACCGTCCGCGAGCCGGGCTGCTTCGTCAACGGGCTCGACTTCGTGGTGTCGGAGGCGCACCGTGCCGAGCGCGGGCAGATCGCGGCGCCGCGCATCCATCCGTACGCGGGGTTCGGGTTGGGCCGCACGGCGCCGTTCACCACGCCGGACGAGGCGCGCGCGTGGGTGGCGGAGGCGGCCGGGGCGGGCGCGGCGGGGCTGAAGCTGTGGGGGTACCGGCGGGACATCTTCGAGGCGACGATCCGGGAGGCGTCCACGCTCGGCCTCGGCACCGCCTGCCATCTGCAACAGAGCTACGTATCCCAGGCGCACTCGCTCGACGCGGCGCGGTGGGGTTTGGGAAGTGTCGAGCACTGGTACGGGCTGCCCGAGGCCATGCTCGACGGCCGGCGGGTGCAGCACTTCCCGGCCGGGTACAACTACGAGGACGAGGTCTCCCGCTTCACCGAGTCGGGCCGGCTGTGGCGGCAGGCGGCCGAGCCGGGCAGCGCGCGGTGGGCGGAGACGGTGGACGAGCTCGTGGCCACCGGCGTGACGCTCGACCCGACCTTCAACGTGTACCAGGGCCTGCGCGACGCGGCCCGCGTCCGCACGCTCGAATGGCACGCCGACTACGCCGCGCCCGCGCTGTGGGACCACTGGCAGCCCGGCTCCGGCGGGCACGGCTCGTTCTTCTCCGACTGGGGCACCGAGCAGGAGGTGCTGTGGAAGGAGAACTTCCGGCTGTGGATGGCGTTCGTGAAGGAGTTCCGTGACGGCGACGACCCGCGACGGCGACGGGCTCAAGTCCGATGAGGACGGTGACGCGACGCTGGGCTACGTGCTGTTCACCGGCGGCACCACGAATGTGACCGCGGCCGGCGACGGCGTGCACGGCGAGACCGACGTCATCGTCGCCGGCGGTACCCTCTCGGTCCGGTCCGGCGGCGGACGCACCGCCACACTGCCCGCGGACGCCTCCGCCAAGGGCCTCAAGGCCGGCGTCCTCGTGGTGACCGGCGGCGGGCAGGTCACCGTGGACGCCGCCGACGACGCGGTCCACTCCGACGTCGCCGTGACCATCGACGGCGGCACGCTCACCCTCGCCACCGCCGACGACGCCGTACACGGGGAGACGACGCTCGACGTCACCGACGGCACGGTCAACGTCACCAACTCCGCCGAGGGGCTGGAGGCGCTGAAGCTCACCATCAGCGGCGGCTCCGTCAACGTGGTCTCCACGGACGACGGCCTCAACTCCGCCGAGGAAGGGCTCAACGAGTTCGCGGTCGCGCCGAACGCGTTCATCCGCATCACCGGCGGCTCGGTCGCGACCAGCGGCGGCACCGACGCCATCGACACCAACGGGACGCTCACCATCTCCGGCGGTACCGTCGTGGCGCACGGCTCGGCGACCACCTCCCTCGGCGAGGGCGGGCTCGACTCCAACGGCCCGATCACGTTCAACGGCGGTACCACGTTCGCCACCGGGCTGGCCGCGGTCACCGGCACCATCGCCAACAGCTCGCCCCAGCGGTGGATCACGTACCGGTTCGCCGCACGGCAGGCGGCCGGCACCGTCGTCCAGGTGGCCTCCGGCACCACGGTGATCGCCGCCTACCGCGCCACGAAGGCGTTCCAGCAGGTCGCACTCTCCTCCAACCAGGTGATCGGGGGGCGCACCTACGACATCTACACCGGCGGCAGCGTGACCGGCACGCCGGTCGGCGGCCTGTACCCGGGCGGCAACCTCACCGGCGCGACCCGGGCCGGCTCCGCGACGGCCAGCGGCACGACGGTGACCACCGGTCCGACGACGCCGGCACCCACCACGCCGGGCACTGTCACGCCGACCACGCCCGGGACCCCGACGGCGTGCCGGGTCACGTACGCGATCACGAACCAGTGGCAGGGCGGGTTCCAGGCCGACGTCACGATCGCCAACACCGGCGCCGCCGCCGTCAACGGGTGGACGCTGCGCTGGGCGTTCGCGAACGGCCAGCAGATCACCCAGGCGTGGAACGCGAGCCACACCCAGTCCGGCGCCCAGGTGACTGCCACCAACGCCGCGTGGAACGGCACCATCCCACCGAACGGCAGTGCCAGCTTCGGCTTCACCGGCAGTTGGACCGGTACCAACGCCAGGCCGGCCGCGTTCAGCCTCAACAACGCGGCCTGCGCGGTCGCCTGACCGTCCCGCCGCCGCGCGGTCGCCGTCAGCCCACGGCGGTGGCGGCCGCGCGGCCGGCGACCCGTCCGGAGAAGAGGCAGCCGCCGAGGAAGGTGCCCTCCAGCGAGTTGTAGCCGTGCATGCCGCCGCCGCCGAAGCCGGCGACCTCGCCGGCCGCGTACACGCCGGGCAGCGGCTGCCCGTCCGCCCGCAGGACCCGCCCGGACAGGTCGGTGTGCAGGCCGCCGAGGGTCTTGCGGGTGAGGATGCTCAGCCGGACCGCGATGAGGGACCGGCCTTGGGGTCCAGGAGGCGGTGCGGCGTGGCGACCCGGACCAGCTTGTCTCCGCGGTACCGGCGGGCGCCGCGGATCGCGGTCACCTGGGCGTCCTTGTTGTACGGGTTGTCGATCTCGCGGTCCCGGGCGGCCACCACCCGGTGCACCTCCGCCTCGTCGAGCGGCGGCCCGCCGGCCCGCGCCGCGAGGTCGTTCATCCCGGCGACCAGCCGCGGCAGCGTCTCCGCGACGACGAAGTCCTCGCCGTGCCGCTTGAACGCCTCGACCGGCCCGGGCGCCCCGGCCGTACCCGCTGCAGGACCTGGCGGACGCTGCGGTTGGTGAGGTCCGGGTTCTGCTCCGAGCCGGAGAGCGCGAACTCCTTCTCGATGATCTTCTGGGTGAGCACGAACCAGCTGTAGTCGTATCCGGTGCCCATCAGGTGCCTGAGCGTGGCGAGCGTGTCGAAGCCGGGGAACAGCGGCGCGGGCAGCCGCCGCCCGGTCGCGTCGAGCCACAGCGACGACGGTCCGGGCAGGATGCGGATGCCGTGGTTGGGCCACACCGGGTCCCAGTTGTGCAGGCCCTCGGTGTAGTGCCACATGCGGTCCGGGTTGATGACCTGGCCGCCGGCGGCCTCGGTGATCGCGAGCATGCGGCCGTCGACGTGCGCGGGCACGCCGGCCACCATCCGCTTCGGCGGGCTGCCGAGACGGGCCGGCCACGCCGCGCGGACCAGGTCGTGGTCGCCGCCGATCCCGCCGGAGGTGACGATGACGGCCTGCGCGGGGTACTCGAAGTCCGCGGTCTCCACCCGCGAGCTGGTGTGCCCGCGCGGGACGTCGCTGGGCTCGAGGATCCGCCCGCGCACCCCGGTGACCGCGCCGGCGGTGGTGACCAGCCCGTCGACCCGGTGCCGGAACCTCAGCTCGACCAGCCCGCGGTCCGCGGCGTCGCGGACCCGGCGGGCGAACGGCTCGACCACGCCCGGACCGGTGCCCCAGGTGATGTGGAACCGCGGCACGGAGTTGCCGTGCCCGTCGGCCGCGCCGCCGCCCCGCTCGGCCCAGCCGACCACGGGGAAGACCCGGTGGCCCATCGCCCGCAGCCAGGCGCGCTTCTCGCCGGCCGCGAAGTTGACGTACGCCTCGGCCCACCGGCGCGGCCAGTGGTCCTCGTCCCGGTCGAACGCCGCGCTGCCCAGCCAGTCCTGCCAGGCCAGCTCGACCGAGTCGCGGATGCCCATCCGCCGCTGCTCGGGGGAGCCGACGAGGAACAGCCCGCCGAACGACCAGAACGCCTGCCCGCCCAGGCTCTGCTCCGGCTCCTGGTCCAGCAGCAGCACCCGGCGGCCCGCGTCGGCCAGCTCGGCGGTGGCGACAAGACCGGCGAGGCCGGCGCCGACCACGACGACGTCAACGTTCATGAACGCTAACCATAGGCGCGCCGGCCGCCGTCGATGCCCGGTGGCTAGGAGGCGCGGCGGGCGCGGTACGAGCACCGCCGGCTCGTGCGGCGCCTCCTGCAGGGTGACCACCAGGTGGTGGCGGGCCACCCGTTCACCGAGGGTCGCGGGGTGGGTCCGGCCGAGCGCGGGCCGCGGAGCGCGCGCAGGTCGGCCAGGTCGGCCGGGCGGGGGCGGGGCAGGCCGGGAAACGCGCGCGCCCACCGCTCCGGCTCGGTGACCAGCGCCTCCAGGTGGTCGACCGGCACGCGCGTGTCGTTCGGAATCCCACGTGTTGAGGAAGTCGCGGACCTCGTCGAGCGCCTCGGACATGTGACGGGGACGCCCACCTCGGCCCCGGCGGCATCGCCGACCCGGCGGCGCTGCGCGGGGCGCTCGACTGCGACCTCGCGCTCTGCCCGCTCACCAACACCATGCCGGTGCTGCGCCACGACCTGCTCGCGGCCGCCCGGCGCGGCGAGCGGGCCACCGCGGACTTCCGGATGGCCTGGATCTCCGTGCCGGATCTGGCCGTCCACGTGTCCGAGCAGCGGTACACGAGCATCGGCCCGGCCGCGGACGGCGGCGCGCTCGTGGGCTTCGCCAGCGGCGACCTCACCGCCACGCTGCACCTCGACGGGCATGGCCTGGTCGTCGACTACCCCGGGTCTCGGCCGCCGCGTCGACACCTGGGGCGGCTGAGCTCAGACCGTCAGGGCGGGAGCGTGCAGGCCGGGCACGGCGGCACGCAGGGCGCGTTCGCGGGGGTCGGAGGTCAGGGCGGCGCCCATGCGGTTGGTGACGTACGCGTACCCGATGCCGGCCCGCGGGTCGGCGAAGCCGAGCGAGCCGCCGATGCCCGCCGTGCCGTACGCGTCGGGGCCGCCGAAGGGCCACGCCGCGCTCGACTTCATGTAACCGAGCGAGTGCGGCACCTCGCCGTCGAGGTACGCGTCGAGCGTGCCGTTGCGCGGCGGCACGGCCGGCGCGGCCAGCTCGGCGAGCGTGTCCGGGCCGAGGCCCAGGCGGCGCCCGCCGGTGGCGAACTCGCCGTACGCCTGGGCGATCGCGCGGGCCGTGCCGACGCCGAGAGCCGAGGGCACCTCGAGGTCGCGGGCGTAGACGCGCTCGCGGTGCATCGGCAGCCACGGTCCCGGCCCGCCGACCACCGAGCGGAAGAGGCTCGAACGCGGGTTGAGCGCGCCGAGCAGCAGCGCCGGCGACACGCTGCGCATCACCTTGAGCGGGTTGGGGCGCTGGATGCGGGCCAGCCGCACGTTCGGCACGGTGGCCGGCAGCCGCAGGTAGAAGTCCAGGCCGAGCGGCGTGGCGATCTCGTCGTGGAAGAAGCGGCCCAGCGTCCGGCGGGCCGGGTCGACCCGGCGCAGCAGCTCGCTCTGGTAGAAGCCGAGGGTCAGCGCGTGGTACGCCTGCCGGCTGCCCGGCTCCCACGCCGGCGCCTGCGCCGCCAGTACCGCGGCGAGCCGGTCGGGGTCGCGGACCGTGCCCCGGCCGATCGGCCGGTCCAGCGCGAAGAGCCCGGCCTGGTGCGCGAGCAGCTGGCGGACGGTGATGCCCTCCTTGCCGCGCTGGGCGAACTCCGGCCAGTACGCGCTCACCCGCTCGTCGAAGTCGAGCCAGCCGCGGGAGTGTGCCAGGGCCAGCGTCATGGCGGCCAGCCCTTTGGTGGTGGAGAAGACCAGCACCATCGTGTCGCGGGCCCACGGCGCGCCGGTGGACGCGTCCCGCACGCCGCCCCACAGGTCGACCACCGGCTCGCCGTCCCGGTAGACGCAGCACGCGGCGCCGAGCTCGTTGCGGCGGACCAGGTTTTCCACGAACGCGTCGCCGACGGCCTCGAAACCCTCGCGCACGTACCCACGGACGGAGACGGGTCCGGACACCCGCGTGTGCCATGCCATCCGCCTATGGTCCACCGTGAAGATGAGTCGACGACACTCGCTGTTCACCTCGTGGTCGACCTCCCGGAACGCGGACACGCGCCGGGGCGGGCCCGTGGGGCCCGCCCCGGCAGAGGGGAGGATGGCTCAGGTGGTGCAGGGGGAGCCGTTGAGCGCCCACCCGGTCGGCGGCTGGTTGGTGCCGCCGTGCGTGCCCTGGAAGCCGAACGACACCGTGCCGCCGGCCGCGATCGTGCCGTTGTAGCCCGCGTTCCGGGCGGTCACGGCCGCGCCGGACTGGGTCACCGCGGCGTTCCAGCTGTTGGTGACCTGCTGCCCGTTCGGGAACGAGAACGCCAGCGCCCACCCGTTGACGGCCGCGCCGCCGGTGTTCGTGATCGTCACGTCGCCGGTGAAGCCGTTGCTCCACGAGGTCGCCGTGTACGCCACCCGGCACGATGCCGTCCCACCGGTCGGTGGGGTGTGGTCGGCGCCGCGGTCGTGGGCGGCGGCGTGGTGGGCGGTGCGGTCGTCGGCGGGCCCGTCGTGGGCGGCGCGGTGGTCGGCGGCGGGGTGGTCGGGTTGGTGCCGGTGATGGCGAGCTCGTCCGAGGTGAACGTGCCGTGTGCCGGGTTGATGTCCGCCTCCGCGCCGCCGCCGTCGCAGCCGCGGCTCGGGTTGAACATCAGGTAGGTGCCGGAGCTGCACGAGCCGCCGGTCGGGCCGTGCGGCGGCTCGGCGTCGCCGCCGACGACCGCGCTGCCGCCGATCGTCACTCCACCTTGGACGATCGCGTTGCCCTTGACGACCGCGTTGCCGTTGACGGTGCCGCCGTTGACCCAGGCGAGGTCCTCGATGCGGGCGTTGCCGCTGACGGTTCCACTGTAGACAGCGGCGCGCGGTCCGACGTAGGCGGTGGACGCGACGTTCGCGCCGCCGCCGACCCAGCCGCCGCCGTTGCTGTGCCAGCGCCCGCCGTTGGTCGCCGCGGGCTTGGAGTACCCGGGCTCGTGGCCGGACGGGATCGCCCCGGAGATGCGGAACTCGTACGGGTAGCGGCGGTTCTTCGGCCAGCCGTCGAGGAACGCGTACTTCGGCACCGTGGTCGCCGGGGTGCCGGTCACCACGAGGAAGACCTGGCTCTCGCCGGCCTGGGTCTGGAAGCTGATCTGCCCGGACGTGCCCTGGGTCAGCGGCCCGTACCGCGGCACGCCGTTGCGCACCGCCACGAAGCCGAACGTCCACCCGGTCGCGCCGGTCTCCGCGTGCCCCTTCAGGTGCAGGCGGATCAGCGCGCCGTCGCCGTCCGGCACCAGCTGGACCTTGTTGTACCCGTAGTCGGACGGCGCCATCGCGTCGGAGATGCGGTAGTGGCGGGCGCCCGCGTTGACCGCCTCGACCGGCACGCCCTTGTACGCGTTGAGGAAGCCGGCGCCGTACACGCTGTTGATGAACGGCATGAAGTCGGCCCGGTTGGAGTAGTCCCACGTGACGTTGTGCTGCGCGTACTCGCCGACGCGCCGGTTGAGCTCGGCCTGGCTGATGCCGGCGATCCGCCGGTACACCTCGAGGGGGTGCTCGGTGTTGCGGGCCTCGTTCCAGATGCGGTTGAACATCTCGATGCCGTCGCGGTCCTTGATGTACTGCAGCAGCATCCAGGCGCCGTAGTGGTGGCGGGACGAGGAGTAGTACAGGTTTTCGGTGCGCAGCCAGCGGGTGAGGTCGCCGGCGGCGGTGCGCGGGTACACCTGCATCGCCATGAACTCCGCGCTCGCCTCCCAGAACGTGCCGGCCGAGGCGTGCGTGAAGCCCATGCCGGAGCGGCCCAGGAACGTGTAGTTCTGGAACACGTGCCCCAGCTCGTGCGCGAGGCCCCACGAGCCGGGCTGCGCCGCGGCGGGCGCGATGTTGATGACACCGACCCGGCCGTCGGTCGAGCCGCCGGTCGCCCAGGCGTCGAGGGCGGTGCGGTTCCAGGTGCGCGTGACGATGACGATGATCTTGTGCTGGGCGAGCAGCCCGGTCTCCGTCGTGAACCGCATCGTGTTGATGTAGAAGGAGTACAGCGACTCCAGCTGGCTCAGGATGTTGTCCGGGTCGAAGCGGTACTCGCCGGGCGCGGTCAGCGGGTTGGTGCCGGAGCGCTCACCCCAGAGCAGGATGAAGTTCGTCGACTCCTTCGTGCGGTTCTGCGCCCAGGGCACCTCACCGGTGCTCACCCAGCGCTCGGGTATCCAGACTGACTTGGCGGCGGCCTGCGCCGAGGGGGTGAACTGCGGCGCGACGAGCGCGGCGGCGCCGAGCAGGAGCACGGCGAGCGCGACCAGCCAGCGGCGCCACATGGCGCGAGGTTTCATCGGGCATCCCTAGGTGTCGAGACAGGTAACGGGAAGGCCTCCTTGATCCCTGCCCGGACAGGATGCGCGAATGGGGCCCAGCCATCACAGCGTGGACGCGCCCCACCGGCCTGTCAAGCGATCGACCTCGATGCACCGAGATAGTTGCATCTCCATACTTAACTGGCTATCTTGAGGCCCTGTGCGGCTCCCGGGCGACCGCGCCACCATCGTCGCCTGCCATCGGGAGCCACCATGCCGCTCGTCCCCTGGAAAACCGGAGCGCGCCTGCGCCCCCTGATCGCCGGTGCCGCGGCCTGCGCCGTCGCCGCTGTCGGCGCGGTCACGGCCGCCACCTCGGCGTCCGCCGCCGCCGGCTGCGCGGTCACCTACCGGGTCGGCTCCCAGTGGCCCGGCGGGTTCAGCGGCAGCGTCGACCTCACCAACCTCGGCGACCCGCTCACCAGTTGGACCCTGACCTGGTCGTTCACCGCCGGGCAGCAGGTCACCCAGGGCTGGAGCGCGGTCTACAGCCAGAGCGGCGCCCAGGTCACCGCCCGCAACCAGACCTGGAACGGCAACCTCGGCACCGGCGCCGCCGTCAACCTCGGCTTCAACGGCTCGTGGAACAACTCCACCAACCCGGCGCCGACCGGCTTCGCGCTCAACGGCGTCGCGTGCAACGGCTCGGCCACGCCCACGACCGGCGCCCCGCCGACCACGAGCGCGCCGACGACCGCCCCGCCCACGACGGCGCCGCCGCGGACCTTCACCAACCCGATCAAGATGCGTGGTCCGGATCCGTGGTTGACGTACTACAGCGGTTTCTACTATTTGGCGACGACGACGTGGAACAACACGATCACGATGCGCCGCTCCCGGACCCTGGGCGGGCTGGCGAGTGCGGCGGAGGCGGTGTTGTTCACGTTGACCCGGCCGAATGGTGCCGGGACGATGTGGGCGCCGGAGTTTCATCTGTTGAACGGTCCGAGTGGTCAGCGGTGGTATTTCTACTACACGGCCGGTCAGGAACCCTTCAACCTCGGCACACAGCGGATCCATGTGTTGGAGAGTGCGGGGTTGGATCCGATGGGGCCGTATGCGTTCAAGGCGGACCTGTTGGACCCGGTCTCGGACAACACGTGGGAGCTGGATCCGGGGATCCTGCAGCTGAACGGCAATCTCTACCTGTTGGGGACGTTTTACAACGGGTCGCAGCCGATGTTCATCCGGCCGTTGAGTAATCCGTGGACGGCGTCCGGTACGCGCAGGATTTTGACGACGCCGACGTTGTCGTGGGAGACGGTTGGTGGTGCGGTGGCTGAGGGTGGTGAGGTGTTGCAGCGTGGTGGGCGTACGTTCATCGTGTACTCGGCGTCGCATTGTTCGACGCCGGATTACAAGTTGGGGATGTTGGAGTACACCGGTGGTGATCCGCTCAGTAGTTCGTCGTGGCGGAAGTTTCCGAACCCGGTGTTCCAGCGCAGCAACGCCGCTGGGGTGTATGGGCCGGGGCACAACGGGTTTTTCACGTCGCCGGATGGGACTGAGGACTGGATCGTGTATCACGCGAACAGTTCGGCTGGTGGTGGGTGTGACATGAACCGGTCGACGCGGGCGCAGAAGTTCACCTGGAACGCGGACGGTACGCCGAACTTCGGTACCCCGGTGTCGTTGGGTGCCCAGTTGGCGGTGCCGTCGGGCGAACCGGCTTCCTGACGGGCTGGCCGCCGGGGAGCCCGACCCTCAAGCTCCCCGGCGCCCGGCCACGTCACGCAGGGCCTCGGGATCGCTGACCACCAGCTGCCGGTACCCGGTGCGCACGATCTCCCGCACCCGCAGCTCGGCCAGCGCCCGATGGACGGTCGGCTCCGACATGCCCGCCAGCGACGCCAGCTCCGGCTGGCTCAGCGGCACCTCGATGTGCGTGCCGTCACCGCGCACCGTGCCGTACGCGTCGGCCAGGTGACCGATGATGAGCGCGAGCCGGGCCGTCGCCGGTCCGGCGTGGGCGTCGAGCCGATGCCGGGTGGCCCGGCGCAGCTCCGCGACCACCGCCGCGTGTACCGCGCGGGTGGCGCCGGGACGGTCCTCCAGAAACGCCAGCAGCGCCGCGTGGGCGATCACCCGCGCCACCGTCGGCGTCGCCGCGACCACCGACGCCGAGCGCGGCTTGCCGTCCAGCGCCGCCAGCTCGCCCACCAGGTCGCCGGCGACCCGGATCGACAGCAGCACCGCCCGCCCGCCGGCGCCGCTGCCCAGCACCTTCGTGCAGCCCCGCAGCAGCAGGTAGGCGGCGCGGCCCGGTGCGCCCTCGCAGATCAGCGACTCACCCGCGCCGAACGCGCGCGACGGCCCGAGCCGCAGCAGCGCCTCCCGGTCGGCGCCGCCCAGCGCCGCCAGCAGGGTCCCCGGCGCCCAGGTCGCGGTCTCCACGGCGGTCACCACGTCACGCCGAGGCGCCGGCGACCGGCCCGCCCGCGGTCACGGCCCCCACCGCTCGACCGCCAGCGCCGCACCGACCAGCCCCACCGCGCCGGCCGCGACGGCGGCCGCCGTGACCGGGCCGGTGACGGCCGCGGCCGCCACGGCGGCCACCAGCAGCGCGCCGGCGTGCAGCGACTGGTCGATCAGGTACGGCGCCTCCGGCCAGTCCTGGCACCCCTTCGCCCTGATGATCAACCGGACGGGCCACCGCCGGTCGATGACCGCGTGCGTACCCGTGGAGACCGCCAGGGCCGCCACCACACCGCCCCACCGCAGCGGCGCGACGAGGCAGACGAGCCCGAGCGCCGCCGCCTGGACGAGGCCGTACGACGCCACGTGGCGCAGGCAGGCCGGCCAGCCGGTCCAGGGATGGGCCCCGGCGCCGGTCGGCGCGCCCTTGGCGGACGCCTGGGCGTGGCTCTGGATGACGTGGTCACCGACCTGGTGACCGGCGTAGAGGGCGACGAACGTCGCGGCGGCCACGGCGGCGCCTGCTGTCGTTGACATCAGCCCATCAGAACAGCCCGCGGCGCCCGGCACCCCATCGTCTGATGAGGACGGACGATGACGCCGCTCACACCCGGCGGGCTCAGGCGGGCTGGGCGCGCGGGCCGGTCGAGTCGCGGACCACGAGGCGGCACGGCTGGCGCACGACGCCGGAGCTGGGCTGGCCGTCGAGCGCGGCGAACAGGTGCTTGACCGCGGTCTCGCCCAGCTGCTGGAGGTTGAGGTCCACTGTGGTCAGCGGCGGCTGGCAGTCCGCGGCGAACTCGTGCCAGTTGTCGTACCCCACGATGGAGATGTCGTCGGGGACGCGGCGGCCGAGCTCCCGGACGGCGCCGGCCACCCCGGCGGCGATCTGGTCGTTGCCGCAGAAGATCGCGTCGATCTCCGGGTTGGCCGACAGCAGCATCCTCGCCGCGTTTCGCCCCCACCGCTGCGACCACTCGCCGTAGAGCGGCTCGCCGCCGGCCAGCGGCAGCCCGGCCGAGGCGAGCACCTTGCGCAGGCTGGCGACCCGGTCGCGGGCGGCGCGGTAGCTCTGCGGGCCGGTGATGTGCGCGATCTGCCGGCGGCCCAGCGACACGAGGTGCTCGGTCGCGAGGCGGGCGCCGTGCTCGTCGTCGGCGAGCACGGACAGGTCGCGGGGGTCGTCGGACTCGCCGTACACGTACACCGCCGGCACCGGGATCTGCCGGATGAGCGACGGGCGCACGTCGTTGGAGTCGCCGAGCACCACGAAGCCGTCGACCTGGCGGGCGATCAGTGCCCGGATGTAGTGCTGGCGCCGGATCGCGTCGCCGCGGGCGTCACAGAGCAGCACCGACATCTGGCCGTTGGCGAGGGCGTTTTCCACGCCGAGCAGGATCGGGATGGAGAACCGGTGGGCCAGCTCGTCGGTGAGCAGCCCGATCGTGCGGGTGCGGCCGGTCAGCAGGCCGCGGGCCAGCACGTTCGGCTGGAAGGAGAGCTCCTCGGCCGCCTCCAGCACCCGCCGCCGGGTCTCCGGGGCGACCTCGTCCCGCGCGTTGAGCGCCTTGGACGCGGTGGCCACCGAGACGCCGGCCAGCCGCGCCACATCGGTCAACGTGACCGTCCGGGATCGCTGCCTGCCCACCGAAATCCTTTCGAAAGATGTTTCGGAGCGAAAGCGTACATCATCAACCGGGCCAAACTCCTCTCTTGACTCGGGCGTAACCCGCTGGCTACATTGCCGAAAAGGTTTTCGGCCACCGGGCGGCCAGCGGTCTCGAGCGCCAGCGTCTGGCGCACGGGTGTACGGCGAGCGGAGGTGGCCAGCCACGGTGGGCACGATCGGACCGGTGCTACCCACGACGGGCGCCCTGCGCCCGCTCGGCCTCGACCAGGTGCGCCTCACCGGCGGCTTCTGGGGCGAGCGCCAGCAGCGCAACGCGAAGGCGACCATCCCGCACGCCCACCACTGGCTGGAGCAGACCGGCTGGCTGGGCAACTTCCACCTCGCCGCGACCGACGACCTCGCCCCGCACCGCCGGCGCGGCCGCGAGTTCTCCGACTCCGAGGTGTACAAGCTGGCCGAGGCCATGGCCTGGGAGATCGCCCGCGGCGGCAATGCGCCCCTCGACGAGCTGTCCACAGTGGTCGCCGCCGCGCAGGAGCCGGGCGGCTACCTCAACACGATGTTCGGCCGGCCCGGCCAGGCGCCCCGCTACAGCGACCTCACCTGGGGCCACGAGCTGTACTGCTACGGCCACCTCATCCAGGCCGGCGTGGCGCGGCTGCGCGGCGGGGTGCGGGACGCGCTCACCAACGCCGCGGTCCGCGCCGCCGACCACGTGTGCGTCGAGTTCGGCCCGTCCGGGCGGCAGGCGCTGTGCGGCCACCCGGAGATCGAGATGGCGCTCGTCGAGCTGTACCGGGCCACCGGCACCGCCCGCTACCTCGACCAGGCCCGCCTCTTCGTCGACCGCCGGGGCCAGGCCACGCTCCCGGACATCGAGCTCGGCCGGGCGTACTTCCAGGACGACATCCCCATCCGCGAGCGCGGTGTCTTCGCCGGGCACGCGGTCCGCGCCCTCTACCTCGCCTGCGGCGCCGTCGACGTGGCCGTGGAGACCGGCGACGACAAGCTCCTCGCCGCGGTCGTGCGGCAGTGGGAGGCGACCGTCGCCGCCCGCACGTACCTCACCGGCGGGATGGGCTCGCGCCACGAGGGTGAGGCGTTCGGCGACGACTACGAGCTGCCCAACGACCGGGCGTACATCGAGACCTGCGCCGCCGTCGCCTCCGTCATGCTGTCCTGGCGGCTGCTGCTGGCCACCGGCGAGGCCCGCTTCGCCGACCTGGCCGAGCGCACCCTCTTCAACGTGGTCGCCGCGTCCACCTCGCTGGACGGGCGGGCGTTCTTCTACGCCAACCCGCTGCAGCAGCGCAGCGCCGGCGAGGCGCTCGACCGGTCCCGGCCGTGGCCGAGGGCCTCCTCCAGCGAGCGCGCGCCGTGGCGCGACGTCTCCTGCTGCCCGACCAACGTGGCCCGCACCATCGCCTCGCTCGGCGGCTACGTCGCCACCGCCGACGGCGGCGGCATCCAGCTGCACCAGTACGCGGGCGGCACGGTGACCAGCGGCGACACCGCCCTCACGGTCGCCACCGCCTACCCGTGGAACGGCACCGTCCGGATCCGCGTCGACCGCACCGCCGACGCGCCGTGGTCGCTGTCGCTGCGGGTGCCCGCGTGGGCCGGCGAGGCCATGCTTGTCACCCCCGAGGGCGCCAAGCGGGTGGGGCCGGGCTACGCGGTGGTGTCGCGCGCGTGGTGCGCCGGCGACCAGGTCCGGCTCAAACTGCCGGTCGCTCCACGGTGGACCGACGCCGACCCGCGCATCGACGCGGTGCGCGGGTGCGTCGCGGTGGAGCGGGGCCCCCTGGTGTACTGCGCCGAGTCGGTCGACCACGACCCGGCGGTCGCGCTGGACGCGGTCAACGTGGACCGCTCGGCGCCGCTCTCCGAGCGCCCCCTGCCTGCGCTCGGCCGGGACGTCGTGGCGTTGGACCTCCCGGCGCCCACCACGAGCGCGGCCGGCAACGGCTGGCCGTACGGATCATCCAGCACCGCGGAAGCAGAGCCGGGCAACCTCACCCTCGTTCCATACCACCTGTGGGCCAACCGAGGTCCGGCGACCATGCGGGTCTGGCTCCCGGTTGCCCCGTCCACACCGGACAGGAGGTAGCCCGTGTCCCCGTCCCGCCGTACCGTCCTGCGCGCCTCGGCCGCCGGGGCCGTCGCCGCCGCGGGCGTCACCGCGCTCGAGCGCACGTTCGCCGCGGCCCGCCCCGACGCCGGCGTCTCCGTGTACGCGTTTCCGCTCTCCGCCGTCACCCTGCTCGCCGGCCCGTACCCCGCGGACCCCGGCTGGTGGCTCGACCTGCGCCCGGCTCGTCGGGCCACCAGCCGGCCTCGGCGCCCCCGCGTGGACGGCGCCGCTACGTGGTGTCGGCCGCCCGCGGGGAGCGGCGGCTCAGGAGGAACACCAGCACCGCGGCGAGCAGGAGCACGATGCCGACGATGAGCAGGATCAGGGGGATCGTCGTGCCGGCGAGGTCGATGGCGTCCTTCTTGTCCTTCGCGTCGCCGGCCGCCTCGGTGGCGCTCGCCTGCGTGTACGCGGTGTCCGCGTCGAGCACCGGCAGCACCGCCGCGATCGTCCGGCCCTGCAGGGACAGCCCCGCCTTGCGGACGTCCTGGCGCTGCAGGTCGACGACGAGGCCGGTGGACGGCTCGACCCAGTAGGTGGACTTGTTCTCGTACGTGTACGTCAGCGGCACCGGCTGGGTCGTCTGCGGGAGCAGCGTGGCGAGCTGCTGCTTGAGCTCGTCCGACAGCGGCAGCACCGCCGAGAGTGCCTGCAGGGCGCTGACCGGCAGTGCCGTGGGCAGCGACTGCAACACCTGCGGGTCCTTGATCGGCGCGGCCTCCGGGCTGGCCTCGTAGACGTAGGTGGAGACCCCGTTCCTCGTCTCCTCCCGCACGTACCTCAACGGCGTGGTCGCCTGCGTCTCCTGCACCCAGCCGGTGTAGTCCTTCTTGTCCGCGCCGATCGGCCAGCTCACCGTCAGGCCCTGCGCGGCCGTCACCTGCCAGTCCGAGGGGTGGTCGGTGGTGGCCTCCAGCGTCTTGCGGTCCACCGCGTACGCCGTCTTGGTCTGCCCGACCGTCTGGCCGCTCGCGGTGGCCAGCGTGCGCGAGTCCTCGACCTGCGCGGCGTCGCCGTCGGTGGTGAGCACCTTGACCGTGCGGGTGGCCGTGAGGGCCTCGTTGACCAGGAGCGCCTCGCGCAGGTTGCCGCTGCTCAGGGCCTGCGGGTTGATCAGCGTCTTCGCGGTCCCCTCGAACTGGCGCGTGGTGCTCTCGTCCGACGGCACCCGGGCCTGGCTCGGCAGCACGACCCATTTCAGGACGGCCGCGGCGGCCAGACAGAGCACGCCCAGGACGGCGAGGCCGATGACGAGGCCGCGCCGGGTGCTCAACGCCATGACGCACTCCCATCACGAGAGACCATCGTTTGATGGTATATGCCCCAATAGCGTCGTATCGTCAGATTGGTCAGACGGGGGTTCCCGGCGCTCGCGCCGGGAACCCCCGTTCCGCGGTACGCCTACGGGATCGCGTCGACGTTGCCCCACCCGGTGCCGATCTGGACCGGGCCGGTCTTCCAGCCGCCCGTGCCGTTGCCTTCGATCACGTAGAGGTTCTTGTCGCCGGCCTTGCGCCAGATGAGGTCCGGCTCGCCGTCGCCGCTGAAGTCGCCACGCGAGGTGAGCAGCTCGGCGTCGCCCCAGCCCGTGCCGATCTGCCGTGCCTGTCCGGTCTTCCACCCGCCGGCGCCGTTGCCTTCCAACATGTAGAGGTTCTTGTCGCCGGCCTTGCGCCAGATGAGGTCCGGCTCGCCGTCGCCGCTGAAGTCCGGCACCGACACGAGCAGCTCGGCGTCGCCCCACCCGGTGCCGATCCGCTTGACCTGCCCGGTCTTCCAGCCGCCGGTGCCGTTGCCCTCGATCATGTAGAGGTTCTTGTCGCCGGCCTTGCGCCAGATCAGATCCGGCTCGAGGTCGCCGCTGAAGTCGGGCACCGACGTGAGCAGTTCGGCGTCGCCCCAGCCGGTGCCGATCTGCCGTGCCTGTCCGGTCTTCCACCCGCCGGCGCCGTTGCCTTCCATCATGTAGAGGTTCTTGTCGCCGGCCTTGCGCCAGACAACGTCAGGCTTGCCGTCGCCGCTGAAGTCCGACACCCAGGTGAGGAGCTCGGCGTCGCCCCAGCCGTTACCGATCTGCCGCGGCTGCCCCGTCATCCAGCCGCGGGCGCCGTTGCCGTCGAGCAGGTGCAGGTTGCTGTCCGTCGAACGGCGGAAGACGAGGTCGGGCTTGCCGTCACCGGAGAAGTCGTATGCGGAAGGGATCGGCGTCGTGGACGTCGGCGGCGCGAACGCGATGCCGGCGACCAGGCGGCTCCAGTAGGGAACCAGCGGACCGTACAGCCCGTGTGAGTAAGCGTTTCCGGCGTCGTCGCAGACCAGGTCGGCGTAGATGCAGATGGCCTGGGTCCGCCCGTGGAACTCGGAGTTGATCAATGCGTGGTCGAGGATGCCGCCGCCGGTTCCAGGGCCGAGGTCCTCGCCGGTCGGCTGGTACAGCACGTGCGAGTAGCGGGCGTCGAGCCTGCCGGCGGGGTCCGCGATCAGCAGGATGGCCCGGATGACGCTCTTCTGCGCGGCGGTGAGGTTTCGGTCCAGCGCGGTGTGGATGACGTGCGCCCCTTGCGAGTATCCAATCAGGATGACCCGCTGACCGGGGCAGCCCAGCGCCACACCTTCCAGCGCCTGCTTGAGGGTGGTGACACCCTCCTCCATCGAGGTCCAGTACTCGCCGGAGATGATGTTCCACGCGTTGACCTTCGTGGCGGGGTAGACGAGCGAGTAGAACCCGATGTCGTCGGCCGATACGCCGTACGACATGAGCTGACCCGCGGCGTGGTCGGCGGCCGCACCGACCGTCCACGACATGCCGTGTGGGCCCACATAGGACTCACCCGAGCCGCGCACGCCGATGATCTCGTAGTCGCGGCAGCCGCCCGGGTCGGCCTGCGCCGGCGACCCGAGGCTCGAAGCGAGAGTGATGGCCAAAATCGTTGCCAGCCTTGAAAAACGCCTCATGCGTGTCTCCTGACATTGATCCCCCGAATTGGTTCAGAGCCTAGCCAGGCGCATGACACAGATCTGAATACGTGCACACATACGAGATCGACGATTGACCGGGGGCACTACAGTGTCGGCCACGTAACCCATTGCGGACGGGGGATGAATGTCCACAATCTACAGACTGCGCGTGCTCGCGGTCGCGTCGCTCTTCACCATCGCCAGCTCGCTGCTCGTCGTCACGCCGGCGAAGGCCGCACCGGTCGCCGAAAGCTCGCTGTCGTGGAAGATCGAGAGCGGCGACGGCGGCGAGCCGACGACCGGCGTCCTCACCGGTCCCGGCGTCTCCTTCCAGAGCCTGCGCGACCGCACCATCAGCCGCATCAACGTCACCTCTGACAGTGCGTTCTGGAGCATCTCGTTCGCGGCGCCGGTGGACGAGGAGCTACACCCCGGCATCTACCCGGACGCCGAGCGGGCCGGCTTCCAGACCGGTCGCGCCCCAGGCCTCGACGTGAGCGTCGGCAGCGGCGGCTGCAACGAGGTCTACGGCCGGTTCACCATCCACCAGATCGCGTTCGACACCGAAGGCACGGTCACCATGCTGGAGGCGTCGTTCGTGCGGCGCTGCTCGCCCGGGGCACCGGCGGTCAGCGGCGACCTCAGGTACAACGCGTTCCCGCTGTCGTACCGCTACACGCTCAGCGACCAGGAGCCGACCACGCCGGCCTCGCACACGTACCGCGGCGCCACGAGCACGTTCTTCGCGCAGCGGTTCTTCACCAACTCCGTGCGCTTCGACGCCTCGGGCGACCGCCTCCGCGACACCGTCGAGTTCTCACCGCCGGCGGGTGAGACCCTGGTGGTGGGCCGGACGTACCGCGACGTCCAGCCGGTCGGCCAGCAGGACCCCGGCCGGGCCGGGCTGTCGGTCGAGCGGTTCTCCTGCCGCCCCACGACCGGGACCTTCACGATCAAGGAGCTCGTCTACGGCAGCGACGGCGAGCCGGTCGCGCTCTCGGCGACGTTCACGCTGCGGTGCACGGTGTACCCCACCCCCGAAAACCCGAACGAGCTGAAGGGCACCATCCACTTCCACGCCTGAACACGGGGTACGGCTCGCGGATCCGATCCGGGTCCGCGAGCCGTTTCACGCTCAGGGCAGGACCATCTCGTCCGGTACCTCCTCGAAGACGAGCTGGGTCTGCGTGTTGCGGACGCCGGGGATGGACTGGATCTCGTCCAGGATGAGCGCGCGCAGGTGGGCCTGGTCGGGCACGCGGGCCAGCGCGATGATGTCGAAGGCGCCGCCGGTCAGCGCGAAGTGCTGGATCGCCGGCAGCCGGGTCAGCCGCTCGCGCACGTCCCGCCACGCGTCCTGCTCGATCTGCATCGTGACGTAGACGGCGGTCGTCATGCCCATCTGCGCCGGGTCGAGCCGCACCGAGAAGCCGCGGATCACCCGGTCGCGCACGAGGCGGCCGAGGCGGCTGTACGCGTTCGCCCGGGAGATGTGCAGCCGCTCGGCCAGCGTGCGCACCGCCATCCGGCCGTCCTTGACCAGCTCGGCGACCATCCGGCGGTCGACGTCGTCGAGCGCGGCAGGTTGTCTCGCCGCGGGGGTCCCCGGCCCGGGCGCCGGGCCTGTTTGTCTCTCCATACCGCCCTCCGGTGCGCATCTGTCTCGGAGATTTCCCAGTCTATGGACAGCTGCTCAAGATCGAACGCAAGGTAGCGGGCAGAGGCTCGTAAGGGAGGCAGAGGTGGCGGCCAGGTCGAAGGCACCGGGGGTGGAGCTGCTTCCCTCCGCCGAGCCGGTGCGGCTCATCGAGGCGGACGGCACTGCGGTACCGCGGCGGGTGCTGCCCGGGCCGACCGAGCTGCGCGCCGCGTACCGGGCGCTGGTGCTCGGGCGGCGCTTCGAGCAGCAGGCGACCGCGCTGGTCAAGCAGGGGCAGCTCGCGGTCTACCCGTCTGCGCACGGCCAGGAGGCGGCCGAGGTCGGTGCCGTCCTCGCGCTGCGCCCCACCGACTGGATCTTCCCGACGTACCGGGACAGCGTCGCGCTGCTCACCCGCGGCGTCGACCCGGTCGAGATCCTCACGCTGCTGCGCGGGGAGTGGCACTGCGGGTACGACCCCTACGTCCACCACGCCGCCCCGCAGTGCACGCCCCTCGCGACCCAGGCGCCGCACGCGGTCGGGCTGGCGTTCGCGGCGCAGGCGCGGCACGAGGACACGGTGGCGCTCGCGTTCGTCGGTGACGGCGCGACGAGCGAGGGCGACTTCCACGAGGCGCTCAACTTCGCCGCGGTCTTCCACCTGCCGGTCGTGTTCTTCGTGCAGAACAACCAGTACGCCATCTCGGTGCCGGTGAGCCGCCAGAGCGTCGCCCCCTCGTTCGCGCACAAGGCCGTCGGGTACGGCATGCCCGGCGTGCTTGTCGACGGCAACGACGCCGCCGCGGTGCTGTCGGTGGTCGGCGAGGCGGCGCGGCGGGCCCGCGAGGGTGAGGGGCCGACGCTTGTCGAGGCGGTGACCTACCGGATCGACGCGCACACAAACGCCGACGACGCCACGCGGTACCGCCCCGACGAGGAGGTCGCCGGCTGGCTGTCCCGCGACCCGGTCGCCCGGCTGTCCGCCTACCTGACCAACTCCGGCCAGCTCAACGTCGACGTCGAGGCGGCCATCGCGGCCGAGGCCGAGGACCTCGCGGCCGACCTGCGCACCCGCCTGGTGGCCGAGCTGCCGCCGCCCGCGGACGAGCTGTTCGCGCACGTGTACCACCGTCCGACGCAGCGCCTGCGCGACCAGGCCGAGCTGCTGCGGGCCGAGTCGGAGGAGCGGTGAGCGGCGTGGCCACCTCGATGGCACAGGCGATCAACCAGGCGCTCGCCGACTGCCTGGCGGAGGACGAGCGGGTGTTCGTCTTCGGCGAGGACGTGGGCACGCTCGGCGGCGTCTTCCGGATCACCGACGGCCTCGCCGCCAAGTACGGCGAGCGCCGCTGCTTCGACACCCCGCTGGCCGAGTCCGGCATCGTGGGGATGGCCGTCGGCATGGCCATGAACGGCATGCGCCCGGTCGTGGAGATGCAGTTCGACGCGTTCGCGTACCCCGCGTTCGAGCAGATCGTCAGCCACGTCGCCAAGATGCGCAACCGCACCCGGGGCACGGTGAGCTTGCCGATGGTGATCCGCGCGCCCTACGGCGGCGGGATCGGCGGCGTCGAGCACCACAGCGACTCCTCCGAGGCGTACTACGCGCACACCCCCGGGCTCACCGTGGTGGCGCCGGCGACGGTCGCGGACGCGTACGGCCTGCTGCGCGCGGCGGTCGCCTGGCCCGACCCGGTGATCTTCCTGGAGCCCAAGCGGCTCTACTGGAGCAAGGAGGAGGTCACGCTCCCGGCGCCGACCGAGCCGATCGGCCGTGCGGTGGTGCGGCGGCCCGGCACCGACGCCACCCTCGTCGCGTACGGCCCCAGCGTCCAGGTCGCCCTCGCCGCCGCCGAGGCCGCCCGCGAGGAGGGCTGGGACCTGGAGGTCGTCGACGTGCGCAGCATCGTGCCGCTGGACGAGCAGACGCTCGTGGCGAGCGTGCGCAGGACCGGCCGCGCGGTGGTCGTGGCCGAGGCGCCCGGCTTCGCCAGCGTGGCGTCGGAGATCGCCGCACTGCTCTCCGAACGCTGCTTCCACGCCCTCTCGGCCCCGGTGCGGCGGGTGACCGGCTTCGACATCCCGTACCCGTCGCCGAAGCTGGAGCACCACCACCTGCCCGACGTCGAGCGGGTCCTGGACGCCGTCGCCACCCTGCAGTGGGAGGACGCGTGAGCACGCAGCAGTTCCGCCTGCCCGACCTCGGCGAGGGGCTGACCGAGGCGGAGGTCCTGCGCTGGCTCGTCCAGGTCGGCGACACGGTCGCGGTGGACCAGCCGGTCGTCGAGGTGGAGACCGCGAAGGCGAGCGTCGAGGTGCCCTCGCCGTACGGCGGCGTGGTGGCCGAGCTGCACGCGGCCGAGGGCGGCACGGTCGACGTGGGCGCCCCGCTCATCTCGATCACGACCGGCGCGCCGTCGTCGTCGGGCAACGTCCTGGTGGGCTACGGCACCGCCGAGGTCCGCCGCACCCGCCGTGGCCGCCGCCGTCCGGCCGCCGCCACCGCCGCACCCGCCAACGGCGCCCGCCCGCTGGTCATCTCGCCGATCGTGCGCAAGCTCGCCCGCGACCACCACGTCGACCTGGCCACCCTCACCGGCACCGCACCGGGCGGCGTGATCGCCCGCCGCGACGTGGAGCAGGCCATCGCCGCCGCCCCGCGCCGCCGCCGGCCGCCGAGGGCCCGCTGCCGGTGCGTGACCGGGTGCCGCTGCGCGGCGTGCGCCGCGCTATGGCCGACCGCCTCGCCCGCAGCCGCCAGGAGATCCCGGACGCCACCACGTGGGTGGACGTGGACGCGACCGAGCTTGTCGCGCTGCGCCGCGCGATGCTCGCCCGGGACCCGGGCGCGCCGGTCGGCATCCTCGCGTTCATCGCGCGGTTCGTGGTGGCCGGCCTCGCCCGCTACCCGGACCTGAACAGCCGCGTCGACACAGACGCCGGCGAGATCCTCCACTTCGACGGCGTCAACCTGGGCATCGCCGCCCAGGGCGGACGCGGCCTGCTGGTGCCGGTCGTGGCCGCCGCCCACCGAGGCAACGTCCGCGAGCTGCACGCCGAGATCGCCCGCCTGACCGAGGCGGCGCGGGCCGGTGAGCTGGGGGTGGCCGACCTGACCGGCGGCACGTTCACGCTGAACAACTACGGCGTGTTCAACGTGGACGGTGCCACGCCGATCATCAACCACCCGAGACCGCGCTGCTCGGCGTGGGACGGATCCTGGACCGCCCGTGGGTCGTCGACGGCGAGATCGTGCCCCGCAAGATAGCCCAGTTTTCGCTGACCTTCGACCACCGCGTCTGCGACGGCGGCACGGCCGCGGGCTTCCTGCGCTTCGTCGTCGACTGCGTCGAACATCCCGGTGACGCGCTCGCACTCATCTGACGATCAGACAGATATTCCCGCGCCCGCTTCAGCTGCGGACCGCATGCTCCCGCGGGCACCGCGGAGGCCGGCGGCTCGCAGGGCTCGCCGAGATCCCCGACCTCCGCTGCCGGGTCCGCGGGCCAAGCCCAACCCCGCGGTCGCCCCGCTCTACCCAGGAGCCCGCTGCGGCAGATCTTGGCAAGTTGGCGTCGCAATAACGCGCTTACTCACCAAGATTTCGAAGCTCACACCGCCTGCACCTGATCGACAGTCACCGACCGCGACGGCGGTGCCAAGCTGCGGGCGGGCTCGCGCGCTCCCGCCCCGAAAGATCTGCGGGGGTGAGCTGGGCGACCGCGGAGGGTGAGGCCGCGGGAGCAACGGTCCGGACCACCGCGGGCGTCGCGGTAGCTCCATTGTGGAATTGCCTGTTTGTCAGGGTGAGCAGAGGCCGACCGACACGCGTGGCCGGCTAGCGGGGCCGTTCGTCGACGATGCGGCGCATCTTGCCCATCGAACGCTCGACCCCGTCCGGCTCGAGGACCTCGACCTGGACGCTCACGCCGATCGTGTTCTTGATCAGGGTGGCCAGCCGCGAGCCGGCCTCTACCGACGCGGTGAGGGTGGCGTTCATGCGGCGCTCGACCCGCACGGTCATCGCGTCCAGCCGGTCCTCGCGGGTCAGCACGCACTGGAAGTGGGCGGACAGCTCGGGGACGCGCAGGATCAGCTCCTCGATCTGGGTCGGGAAGAGGTTGACGCCGCGCAGGATGATCATGTCGTCGCTGCGGCCGGTGATCTTCTCCATCCGCCGCATGGGTCTGGCCGTGCCGGGCAGCAGCCGGGTGAGGTCGCGGGTGCGGTAGCGCACCACGGGCATGGCCTGCTTGGTCAGTGACGTGAACACCAGCTCGCCGAGCTCGCCGTCGGGCAGGACGGCGCCGGTCACCGGGTCGATGACCTCGGGGTAGAAGTGGTCCTCCCAGATGTGCAGGCCGTCCTTGGTCTCCACGCACTCGTTGGCCACGCCGGGACCGATCGCCTCCGACAGCCCGTAGATGTCCACCGCGTGGATGTCGAGTCGCTGCTCGATCTCGTGCCGCATGTCCTCGGTCCACGGCTCCGCGCCGAAGATGCCCACCTTCAGCGACGTGCCGCGCGGGTCCATGCCCTGCCGGACCATCTCGTCCATGATGGACAGCATGTAGCTGGGCGTCACCATGATGATGTCCGGCTCCAGGTCGCGGATCAGCATCACCTGCCGCTCGGTCATGCCGCCGGAGACGGGAATGACCGTGCAGCCCAGCTCCTCGGCGCCGTAGTGCGCGCCGAGCCCGCCGGTGAAGAGCCCGTACCCGTACGCCACGTGCACCCGGTCGCCCGGCCGCCCGCCGGAGGCGCGGATCGACCTCGCCACCAGCCGGGCCCAGGTGTCGATGTCGTCGCGGGTGTACCCGACCACGGTGGGCCGGCCGGTCGTGCCGGACGAGGCGTGCAGCCGCGCGATCCGTTCGCGGGGCACCGCGAACATGCCGTACGGGTAGTTGTCCCGCAGGTCGGCCTTGGTGGTGAGCGGAAACAGGGCGAGGTCGGCGAGCGCGCGGCAGTCGTCGGGGTGCGCGCCGGCCGCCTCGAACGCGGCGCGGTAGTGCGGCACGTTGTCGTACGCGTGGCGCAGCGACCACCGTAGCCGCTCCAGCTGGAGCGCGCGCACCTCGTCCACGGACGCCCGCTCGACCGGCTCCAGCTCCTCCGGCCGCGGCGTGAGGTCCTTCACGGGCTCCTCCTCGGGTGTCCGCTGCGACGATACGCCGCCCCGGCGGGCGCGACGGGCCGTTCGCGGACGGTGGCCCGCGAGCATGTTGATATCGTCTCTCGCAATGGTGTAGCGTTCAGCGCAACGTTCTGGATCAAGCTGGAGGTTCCCCGTCATGCGCCCACGTGCCCTTCGGTGCATCCGATGCGGGACCGAAGGGGAGGTCACCGGGCCGTTCAAGGGATGCCCGGTGTGCGCCGCCGACGGAAAGCCGGCGAACGTCCAGGTCGTCTACGACGACGCCGAGCTCCTGCCGGCGTTGCGCCGGGTCGCGGGGCGGGGCGGGTCGCTGCGGGACATGTGGCACTACCGCGAGGTACTGCCGGTCTCCGGCGAGGCGATCGTCAGCCTGGGGGAAGGGGCGACCCCCTGCTGCCCGCCCCGCGCCTCGGCGCCAAGCTCGGCGTCCCCGCCTGCACCTGAAGGACGAGAGCCGCAACCCCACCGGTTCGTTCAAGGACCGCCTGGCCGCCGCGGCGGTCTCGGCCGCCCGCGAGCTCGGCCGCCGCGTCGTCGTGGGCTCCTCGTCGGGGAACGCGGGCGCCGCCGTCGCCGCCATGTCGGCGCGGGCCGGGCTGCCCTGCGTGATGTTCACGACGCAGAGGTTTCCGCTGGCCATGAAGACGCAGATGGCCGTGTACGGCACCTATCTGCTGGCCGCGCCGACCGTGCAGGACCGGTGGAGCCTCATGGAGACCGGCGTCGACAAGCTCGGCTGGTTTCCGGTCACCGTGTTCGGCTACCCGTTCTTCGGCAGCAACTGCTACGGCATCGAGGGCTACAAGACCATCGGGTACGAGATCATCGACCAGCTCGACGCGGTGCCCGACCACGTCGTCTTCCCGGTCGGGGCCGGCGACGCGTTCTCCGGCGCCTTCAAGGCCATCGACGAGTACCGCCGGGCCGGCGTGATCGACCGACTGCCCGCGATGCACGCCGCCGAGGTGTACGGCCCGCTGGAGCAGGCCCTCGCCCGCGACGCCGACGTCGTCGAGGCGGTCGAGACGCCGGAGCCGACGGTGGCCATCTCGGTCGGCTCCAACCTCTCCACCTTCCAGGCGCTCGACGTGCTGCGGCGCACCGGCGGCGCGGCCCGCAGCGCCTCCAACGCGCAGATGCTCCAGGCCCAGCGCGACCTCGGCGCCCTCGAAGGCATCTGGGTGGAGACCTCGTCCGCGCTGTCCGTCGCGGCGCTGCCCCGGCTCGTCGCCGACGGCGCGGTCGACCCGGACTCGCTCGTCGTCGCGGTCCTCACCTCGAACGGCCTCAAGGATCCGGACACCACCGCGGCTGCGCTGCCGCCGATCCCGGACTGCGCCGCCGACTTCGACTCGGTGCTCGACACCCTCGCGGCGGGCTACGGCTTCGACGCGCGCGAAAACACGGTCACGGCCACCGGCCGGGCCACTGGAAGGGGATGACATGTCCGTCAACGTCGCTCGCGCCACCGCCCTCATGCGGGCGGAAGGTGTGGATGGCATCGTCTCGGCCACGCTCGAGAACAACTTCTACCTCTCCGGCGTGTGGGACGACGGGCAGGAGCTCTTCCCCCTCGACAGCGAGTTCTACACGGTGGCCACCGCCGACGTGCCCGACGGCGGCATCGTGGTCTGCTCGATCGGCGCCGCCGACCTGACGCTCGGCGGGTACCCGACGCTGAAGGACGTGGTCACGTTCGGCACGTTCTTCCGGGACATCGTGGACGGCGTGCCGCTCGACGCCGACGAGCAGCGGGTACGGGTCATCACCGAGGCGCACGAGGTCGGCCGCGCCTCGGTCGACGCGCTCGCCGAGGCCATCACCCGCCTCGGGCTCGCCGAGGGCGTCGTCGCCGTCGACGAGCGCGGCCCCAAGCGCGACCTGCTCGCCGCGCTCGCCGAGAGGTTTCCGAAGGCCCAGTTCCGGCCGGCTTCCGGGCTGTTCCGCAATATCCGCGCGGTCAAGATGCCCGACGAGATCGAGCGGATCACAGAAGCCTTGCGAATCACCGAGAACGGGCTGCGCGCCGCGTTCGCCGCGTTCAGCGAGGGGGTCAGCGAGAAGGACGTGCAGAACGCGTTCGAGCGCGCGGTGACCGCCGAGGGCGGGCGCACCGGCTTCTGCCTCGTGCGGTTCGGCAAGGGCCTCGCGCTCGGCCAGGTGCCGGCCTCGCCGGACATCAAGCTCGGCGCCAACGACTTCGCGTTCTTCGACGTCGGCATCAAGTACCGCGGCTACCGCTCCGACATCGGCCGCCTCGTCTCGTTCGGCGAGCCCTCGGACGAGCTGCGCTTCCTCTTCGACGCCTCGAAGGCCGGGCAGCAGACGGCCATCGACATGATGCGCCCCGGCGTGGTCGCCAAGGACGTCTTCGAGGCGGCCGTGCAGGCGGTCCGCGACGCCGGCATCCCCAGCTACCGGCGGCAGCACGTCGGCCACGGCATCGGCATCGAGTACTACGACCTGCCGGTCCTCACGCCGAACGCGCAGACCGTGCTGGAGCCCGGCATGGTGTTCGAGGTCGAGACGCCGTACTACCGGCTCGGGGTGGGCGGGTCGTTCATCGAGGACACGGTGGTGGTCACCGACTCGGGTTCGTCGATCATCACGACGCTCAGCCGCGACCTGACCGTACTCTGAGGTCCGCTATGTCTCGAGTTCGCGGGGTTCGAACTCGCCCGGTGTATTGAAGGAGCCCGGATGAAGTTCGGCATCAGCATCCCCACCTGCGTGGAAGGGATGGCGTATCCCATCCGGTTCGCCGACCAGCACGAGGTGGTCGCGCTCGGCGTCGAGGCGGAGGAGCTCGGCTTCGACTCGGTGCTCGTCAACGACCACTTCAGCACGATGCCGTACGTGCGGGCCCAGTTTCCCGACCCGCCCCGCTTCTACGAGCCGCTGATCACGCTCGGGTACCTGGCCGCCCGTACCAGCCGCATCCGGATGATGACCGGCGTCGTCGTGATGCCGATGCGCGAGCCGGTGCTGCTGGCCAAGCAGGCGGCCACGCTCGACCAGCTCAGCGACGGCCGGCTGACCCTGGGCATCGGCGTGGGGGCGTACCGGGCCGAGTTCGAGTCGGTGCACCCGGAGCTGGCCGGCGCGCCCCGCGGCGAGCTGGTCGCCGAGGGGATCGAGGCGCTGACCGCGCTGTTCACCCAGCGGGTCGCCGGCTACGAGGGCAGGCACTACCGCTTCACCGACGTCGAGCTGTACCCGAAGCCGAAGCAGGACCCGTTCCCGATGTTCTCGTGCGGCAACGCGGACGGCACCATCCGGCGGGCCGCGCGGTGGTGCGCCGGCTGGATGCCCGCCGGGATGCCGGCCGACCGCCTCGCCACCGGCGTGCAGCGGCTGCGCGGCCTGGCCGCCGAGGCCGGCCGCGACGGCGCCGCCCTCGAGGTCGCACCGCAGCTCGTGCTCTGCGTCGACCGCGACGCCGAGCGGGCGATGGAACGGTTCACCGGCTCGCAGGCGTACGAGCACCTGGTGAGCCTGCGCCGCTCCACGCTCAAGGGCATCGAGCTCTCCAGCTACGCCTCGCAGAACCTCATCGGCACCGTCGACGAGGTGATCGGCCGCGTGCGGCGGCTCAAGGAGGCCGGCGCCACGCAGCTGGCCGGCATGATCGTGGTGGCCAACTCGACGGACGAGATGCGCGAGCAGATGCGTCTGTTCGCCGCCGAGGTGCTGCCCGCGTTCGAGGAGGCGTGAGATGAGCACTCCCGAGGAGCGGCTCGCGGAGCTGGGGCTGGAGCTGCCGGCACCGTTTCCGCCCGCCGCCGCGTACGTCTCGGTGCGCGTGCACGGCGACATCGCCTACGTCGCCGGCCACGGGCCGATGCGCGACGGCAAGGCGGTGTACACCGGCAAGCTCGGCTCCGATGTGGACATCGAGACCGGCAGGCTGTCGGCCCAGCTGACCGCGCTCAACCTGCTCGCCTCACTCAAGGCGGAGCTGGGCGACCTGGGCCGGGTGACCGGCTTTCTCAAGCTGCTCGTGCTGGTCAACGCCACACCCGACTTCACCCGGCCGCACCTGGTCGCCGACGGCGCCAGCGACCTGATCCACGCGCTCTACGGCCCGTCCAGCCGGCACGCCCGCTCCGCGATCGGCGTCGCCGCGCTGCCCCTGAACATCGCCACCGAGATCGAGGCCGTCGTCACCGTCTCCTGAGGCGCGCCGTCCTCGCCCGCGCCGTCCTTGCCGTCCGGGGCACACCCGTGTCTGATCGTTCGGCGTCGGGTGGGTGGTAGCCGTCAGATCCGGGCCGGCTTGCCGGATCGTTGCGCGCGACGGTCCGGACCACGGCGGACATCGCGGCAGCTCACATCTCGTCTTGGGTTGGACATTTACCAGAAGCTCAACCCTGACCGCGAAGGTCTCCAATGCGGTAACCAGGACGCGGAAACGTCAGTGGCCACCGCCTAGCCGGCGGAGCGGGCCGCGCGTTCCTTGGCCCGCGCGAGCAGCGCCGGAGCGTCGTACACGATCCCGCCCTTGACCGTGTAGGCCACGCCGCCGACCCGCCGCACGCCCTCCGCGTCCGCCCGCAGGTGCCCGAGGCCGTTGAGCGTCTTGAGGTTGGCGAGGGGGTCCTCCCGCACCACCGCGAGGTCGGCCAGCTTGCCCGCCTCGACGCTGCCCACCTCGCCGGCGATGCCGAGCAGCTCGGCGCCGGCCAGCGTCGCGGCCCGCACGATCTCCAGGGGTGCAGTCCCGCCTCGCGCAGCAGCTCCAGCTCCTGCGTGACGTTGAAGCCCCACAGCGAGTAGATCGAGCCCGGATCGGTGCCCACCGTCACCCGGCCGCCCCGCGCGTGGAACCGCCGTTGACGACCAGGTAGTCCTTGCCCCGTACGCCCTCGTCGACGGCCGTCACCGTGACCGTGCCGGACGCGATGACAAGGCCGTCCTTGCTGGCGATGCCGTCGTACGCGTTGCCGGTCACGGTCAGCGAGCCGGTGCCGGCGACGGTGAGGTCGGCCGCGCTGAACAGCGCCGCGTTCGGCTCGTCGACGCTCGGGTCGGGGTAGACGTAGGTGGTGGCGTCGGTGAGGCGGTTGGTGGTGCCGGCGTTCAGGAAGACCATCACCTCGTCCGCGTCCACCACGTTGATCGCCGAACTTGTCGAGTTGGCGATGGTGGCGCCGTTCAGGATCAGCCGGACGATCCCGGACTCGGTGGTGTTGACGACCACCTGGCCGTTGGTGAGCGAGCCGGTCAGCTGGTACGTGCCCGCGCCGGTGACGGTCACACTGCCGCCGCTGATCGACACGTCCGGGCTGGTGCTGGAGGCGGTCGAGCCGGACAGCGTGATCGGCACCACGTCGGCGGTGTTCCACGAGTGGTCGGCCGGGTCGTCGTGGTCGGCGGCGTTCGCCGCGACGGCGGCGGCGGCCGCGTCACCCGCGGCGAGCGGGCGGACGTCGTCCGTCTCGGCGGCGAGGACCGTGCCCATCGAGGCGGTCGCCGCCATCGCCGCGGTGACGACCGCCATGGCCGGTTTCCAGGTGCGTCGCATTGTCCATCCTTGTCCTGTCGTGGCCGCGAGGGGCCAGCGGTGGTGAACGGCGCGGTGCGCGGCCCAGCGCCCAGACATTTACCGAAGTAAATGGATAGTACGACCCGTGGGGCCGAAAACAAGGCATTGACGTTCCTCAAAGTTTGCCGAGAATTTCCGGAACAGCCTCCGGCCGGTGACCCGGGACATCGGAGAACGTGGTTGAGGCGGCCGGCTACAGTGATCGATCATGGCGCTGTTCCCCCGTCGCTTGTCGGCCTGGCTCAGACCGCTGCGGACCTGGGGTCCGGTGCTCGTCCTCTCCGCCGTCGTGGCGGTGTCGGCGCTCGTCGTGGCGTTCGGGCTGCGCGCGTCCCCGGTCTCCCCGTCCCGTCCGGTGCCGGTCTCGAGCGGGTCGTGGGCCCCGTTCGTCGGCCCCGACCTGCCCGAGGGCGGGCCGGTCACCGAGCTTGTCGTCGAGACGCTGCGGCGGGCCGGCTACGCCCCCGAGGTCACGTACACCTCGTGGTCGCTGGCCGAGGACCAGGTCACCTCCGGCGCGTCTCTGGGCGTGTTTCCGCTGGTGGGAAGCGAGTCCCGGCGCGCGGAGCTGCTGCTGTCCGACCCGCTCGTCGACTTCGAGTACGTGCTGTTCTACAACCGCCGCACCGGCCAGCCGCGGGTCTCCTCGGCGGCGGACCTGGGCGCGCTGCGGGTCGGCGGGGTCGCCGGGTACGACTACTGGGACGAGCTGGAGTCCGCGGTCGGCGACCTCGTCGAGTTCGAGTCCACACTGGACGGTTTCCGGGCGCTGGCCGCGGGCGAGGTCGACCTGCTCGCCGAAGGGCTGCTGTCCGGCCGCGCGGTGCTGGCCGACGCGGACTTCGCCGGCGACGCCGCCGACTTCGACCACCTGCGCGGGGACAACCCGCTGGTGCACTCGGTCGAGGCCCTGTACTTCATGATGGCCGACACCGCCGCGGCCGCGACCGTGATGGGGCGGTTCAACCGGGAGCTGGCAAGGATGCGCCAGAGCGACGAGTACACCCGGATGGTCGCCGACCTCGAACCGGCCGCCGCCCAGGAGGTGGCGCTCACCCCGACCGGCGCCTCCGGACTGGTGGAGCTGCTGGACGAGGCCGGCAGGCCCGTGCTGCTCGCGCCGCGCGGCACCCGGGCGCGGGTGCTGGCGTGGCCGGAGGAGTTCACCGGCGGCGGGCGACCCGGGCGCGCCCTCGTGAAGGTGAAGGTCGTCAACGGGCCGGCACAGGGCCGGGTGCTGTACGTGGACGCCCGCTCCGTCGCGCTCGAGGCGGCCGGATCGTGACGCAGCTGCGGATCCTCGCGCCCGTGGTGGTGGACTACTACGCGGTGCCCGGCGCGACGCTGCGCGACCCGGTGGGCTACGCGACGTTCTGGGCCGGGCGGCAGCCCGAGCTGGACGCGCTGATGGCGCGGCTGTCCCCCGACCTGGCCGGGCCGCCACCCGCGGTCACGCTGGAGCACACCCGGCCCACCAGCTCCCTCAACCTGTACCGGACGATCAGCGACCACGCCGTCGAGCGGACGCTGCACGTGCTGACCGGCGCGCTGCGCCCGGCGCACCTGCCGGACGAGTTCGACGCCACCGGCGACCCGGTCCGGCTCGGCGTCACCGAGATCAGCTTCCGGCTCTACGACCACGGCCTGATGCTGCTGGAGCTGCTGGTGGACGTGGCGCCGTCGTTCACCGCGCCCGGCCCGGACCTGGCCGCCCGCCTCGACGACCTGCAGGCGCGCGCCGTCGAGCTGGGCGAGCGCGCGGCCCGCGAGACCGTGCGCCGCTACCTCGACCCGGTGCTGGAGGAGCTGCGCCGGGCCGACCGGGACGGCCGGATCATCGCGCCGCCCACGCCGCCGGAAGACCCGGTGACCGCCGAGTTCGGCGAGGCGCTGTGGGTCACCCGCAGCCTGGTCGTGGTGCCGTCGGAGCCGGGCGCCGACGGCGTGGTGCGGCACTGGCTCAAGGACGTGGTGATCCCCGCCGACGACCGGGCGCCGGCGGACCGGCTGCTGGACGGCGACGGCGAGCACTGCGTCCGCTGGCTCAACTACCTGTTCATGGACACCGCCGGCGCGGGCGGCGGCATGCGGCGCGGCGATCCGTTCCGGGACCAGTGGGACGCGCTGCGGTACGCGCAGGTGTACTACGGCGTGCTCGACCGGATCGACACCCGGCTGTCGAAGATCCTCGCGGACTCGGCGGCGGCGGACTCGCGGTGGGAGCTGGAGCAGCTCCGGGGCCACCTGATGGGGCTCAGCCAGCGCGCCGAGCTGATCATCATGGAGCGGCGCGACCTGGCCAAGTACCTCAAGCGGAGCGTCCGCACGGAGATGGACGCCATCCTCGCCTTCTGGGACTACGAGACGCTGCTGGAAGAGCCGGTGCGCTTCAAGATCGAGACCTGTGACCGCCGGCTGGCCGAGCTCGCCGCCCGGCGTACCGCGCGGTCGGCGATGTTCACCGACCTGATCCTGCTCGGCATCGGTGTGACGTCGATCCTCGGTACGGCGCTGGCGCTGACCGAGTTCGGCCGCTCGATCGCCAACGACCCGGACTCGTCCGTGTACGACCTCGGCCGTTCCTCCATTGTGGAGTGGGTGGCCGCGCAGCCGGCGGACGCCATCCTCATCGGCTCGGGCGTCACGTCGGTGCTGATGGTGGTGCTGTACCTGTTCTTCCGCCGCGACAAGAGCGCGTGAGGCGCGACGGCAGCGCATGAGGGCAGCACTCCGCAGCCGCACCATCCGCACGTTCGCGGTCGCCCAGTTCCTGCTCGAGGTGCAGTTCTGGTTTCCGATCTGGCTGATCTTCCTGCTGGACAAGGGGTTCTCGCTGACCACGGCGGTGCTCGCCGACGGGGTGTTCCGGATCGCGTCGGCGGCGTGCGAGCTTCCCGTCGGTGTGCTCGCCGACCGGATCGGGCGGCGCCGGGCGTACCTCACCCTCGCCGGCGGCTCGGTCCTCACGTTCGCCGCGATCACACAGATCGGTTCCGTGGGCGCGCTCTTCGGGGTGTGGGTCCTGTGGGCCGTGCTGTGGGCGCTGTCGTCGGGCGCGGCCAGCACGTACCTGTACGAGCTGTGCGCCCAGCAGGCGCCGGAGGTGACGCCGGCCCGGGCGTTCGGGCTGGTACGCGCCGTCGGCAGCGCCTCGGTGCTCGTCTCGCTGCTGGCCGCCGGGTACCTGTACGAGGTCGACCCGCGGCTGCCGTTCGCGGTCACCTCCGCGCTGGCGGCGGTCGCCTTCCTGCTCGCTTTCACGCTGCCGGAGATCCGCGGCTCGCGGGTGGTCTCCACGCTCTCCTCGGTGGTGGCCGACATCCGGGGCGCGGCCGCCGACACCCGGGTGCGGCGCGCGGTGTGGCTGGGCGCGCTGCTGCTGCTGTTCGGCTGGAGCGCGCGGATCCTGTTCCAGCCGCTGGTCCTGGACCTTTCCATGTCGGCGCAGGCGACCGGCTGGATGTACGCGGTGTTCGCCGCCGCCTCTCTGGTGGGTGGCCTGGCCGCCGGCTACGTCGACGCGCACCGGCGGCGGCTCGCCCTGGCGGCGGCCTTCCTGCTCACCTTCGGCGCGTTGGTGGCGACCAGCCAGGCGACCTGGCTCGGCCCGTTCCTGTTCCTGCCGCTGATGGGCTTCGGGTACGCGATCGGCACGACCGTGCTGGAGGTCTACACCAACGAGGTCACCCCGCGGCCGGTGCGGGCGACCATCTTCGGGGTCGTCGCCTCCCTCGCCGGCGTCGGCATCGCGGTGGCCCGGCCCGGCCTCGGCATCCTGTCCGGGGACCGGTCGGTCGCGTTCGCGTTCGGCACCTGGGCGGCGGTGGGCGCGGTCCTGCTCGCCCTCGCCGTACCGGCCATCCGCCGCCTGCGCTAGGCGGAGGTGAGCCGGACCGTGATCGGCTCGTCGGTCACCGTCCCGTCCGGGCGGCGCCGCGCGATCGGGACCGGGTCGGCGCCCGGCGGTGTCGGGCCGTACGGGGTGATGACCAGCCGGTCCGGCGTCACCTGTACCAGCAGGCAGTGCGGCACGCCGGCCCACGACAGCGTGCCGGCCTCGGCGAAGCGGCCGGGCATGCGCTCGTCCAGCTTGCCGCCGGCGCCGGACACGACGTAGTCGAGGTCATCGACGCGGCCGTGCTGGAAGTTGTGCTCGTGGCCGTGCAGCAGCAGCCGCACGCCGTGCCGCCGGTACAGCGGCACCAGGCGGTCCACCTGCTCCGGCATGCAATCGTGGTGCGGGCCGGCGCAGTAGGCGGGATGGTGCGAGAACGGCACCCGCCACACCGCGTCGCTGTCGCCGAGGGTCCGCTCCAGCCAGCCGCGCTGCCCCGGCTCGTCGAACCAGTGCATGCCCCGCCCGGCACCCCACGTGGTGTCGACGCAGACAAGCTCCAGCAGCGCGCCGACCCGCAGCCGGTAGAACAGGCCCGGGTCGATCGTGGCCCGCCCGGCCTCCACCCGCGGGCCGAAGCGGATCCGCAGGTACAGGTTGTCCTCCAGCTGCTCGCGGTCGTCGCTGGCCTCGTTGTCCGCGCTGTCGTGGTTGCCGGCCGTCGGGTAGAAGGCGAGGTGGTCGAACAGGTACCGGTACGGCTGGAAGAACGTCAGCCACCAGTCCTCGTCGAACGCGCCGGTCGCGTCCTGCCGGCCGCCGAGCCCGTGGTAGATCGAGTCGCCGAGACCGACGACGAACCGGATGTCGACCGCGTCCGCCAGCCGCTGCATCGTGCGGGCGACCGCGAGCTGCCGCGCCCCGTCGGCGCCGGAGCCGATGCCGACACCGAAGTCGCCGAGGGCCAGGAACGTCACCGGGTCGGGCTCCGCGGCGCTGGCGTGGGTGCGCAGCCGCAGGTCCAGCGGCCGCCACGCGGCGCCCAGGCCGCTCGGCGTCCAGTCGAAGCGCTTGCCGGCGCCCCACGGCTCGCCGTCGACGAGCACCCGGTACCGGTACGTCGTCGCCGGCCGCAGCCCTTCCACCCAGGCGTGGTTGTCGTCGCCGGTGACGGCCCGGCCGGCGACGGCACCGTCGCCGTCGAGCACCTCCACCACGGCCCGGCCGCGCGGCTGCGACCGGGCACCGAACGTCTCACCGGCCCGCTCCGCCCGCCACCCGCCGCCGTGCTCGCCGAGCTGGAACCCGCCCCAGGCGATCAGCGCCGCGTCGTCGGTGACGTCCACGAGCTGCACATACGGTTCGAAATGGCCTGCCACCACCGTCCGTTACCCGCCCGCGTGCCCGCTGGAAACCTGCCGTACGAGGCGGCCGGCCCGCCCCGGGAGCACGGGCGGCGGGAGCCGGGGCTCAGGCCGCGGACGGCGCGCCGATCCGCCAGCGCCGCAACGTGCGGTCCTCGACCTGTGCCAGCTCACCGGCGGTGGGATGGTGGTGCGCCGGCACGAAGCCGGGGATCCGGCCGGTGCGCTCGCCGGTGAACGGGTCCCAGATCTCCAGCCCGCCCGGCGCCGCCGCGTACAGCCGCCGCCCCACGCCGAACAGCGCGCCGCGGGGTCCGGCGAAGTGGTGCAGCTCCACGCCGCTGCCGACGTCGAAGAGCCGCACACCGGGCAGGATCGCGATGTCGTCCTGGCCGATGCCGCTGACCGCGAGCAGGTTGTCGCCGATCCAGCACATCGGCACGTTCCAGTGGTAGTCGCGGTGGCACAGCGCACGGCGGGTGGGCCCGTCCTCGGACTCCCACGGGTTGGTGTCCAGCCAGCGGTGCAGGTCCCAGACGGTGGGTATGCCGACCGGCGCCCACACCCAGCCGTCGTCGGCGAGCCACCGCCCGCTCGGCGAGGCGTGCAGGGCGCCGTGGAAGTAGTCCAGGTAGTGCTCGGGGGCGGCCTCGCCGCGCTCGTAGCTGGGTGACTGGCGCGGGGTGAGCGGCCGGCCGGTGGCGGGGTCGCTGACGTCGAGCCGGTTCCACGCCGTGCGGTGCACCGCGACGACGCCGCCGCCGTGCCGGGCGAAGGCGAAGGAGAGCGGGACCGTCTCGGGCCGGTAGTCGCCGCCGTCGAGGGCGAGGGTGGCCACGCCCCGGTCGAGGTCGAAGACCTGGCCGTGCCGCCCGAAGTCGGTGACCACCGCGGCGAACCGCCCGCCGGGCGCGACGAGGAGCCGCCGCCGCGGCGCGTTTCCCGCCCACGGCTCGCGGTCCGGCTCGTCCGGCACGGAGGTGGCGGCGAGCCGCTCGCAGGCGCCGGTGTCGGCGTCGAAGCGCACCAGGTGGCCACCCTCGTCGAGCACGAGCCACGCGGACCGGCCGTCGGCGGTGGCCAGGGCGGCGATGTCGACCACCACGCCGACGTCGTCCGGCAGCGGCGTCGCGGTGACCGTGCCGTCGACGTCCTCGGGCCGCTCGGCGATGCCCGGCTCACCCCGCCAGCCGGCGAGGTAGCCGTACTCGTCGTCGGCGTACTTGTCGACGCACCCTTCGCACACCTCGACCAGCGCGACCGCCACACCGTCCTGCCGGCGTTCGTCGCAGACGCCGCAGCAGAGGTCGGCGTCGAGGCCGCGCCCGGTCAGCAGCCGGACGTATCCCCCGATGCCCGACCCGGCGGGGTTGACCATGTGCGCGCACACGCGGCTCTCGCCGGCGTACGCGACGTGCCCGCAGGCGAGCGTCTCCACGGCGCCAGGCTAGAGGATCAGCTCCACGGGAGGCTGAGCTACCGCCACCCGGCGCGGACCACGGTACGGGCGGGTGTCACCCGGGCGGGGTGAGCCGGCCTGACCGGTCACCCGCCGGGCGGGTCCCACGCGGCGGCGACGAGCTGGGGCAGCACCTGGGCCGCGGTGCCGCGCAGGTTGACGTCGCAGACCGGGTCCAGCGGCGTCGGCGCGGGGTTGACCTGGACGACGAAGGCGCCGGCGCGGGCCGCGACGCGCGGGATCTCGGCCGCCGGGTAGACCACGCCGGAGGTGCCGACGCTCAGGAACACGTCGCAGCCGGCGGCCGCCTCGACGGCTTCGGCCAGGGCGGCCTCCGGCAGCGCCTCGCCGAACCACACCACGCCCGGCCGGACGAGTGCTCCACAGTGGACGCACCGCGGCGGCGGCACGCGACGCCCCTCCCCCGGCTCCGCGTCCGGCTCACCGGACGCCGCGGGATGGGCCGCCGCCGACACGCAGCGCGGCGCGAACAGGCTGCCGTGCAGGTGCACCGGGGCGCGAGAGCCGGCCCGCTCGTGCAGGTCGTCGACGTTCTGCGTGACCACGACGGTGCCGCTCACCCGGGCCTCGATGGCCGCCACGGCCAGGTGTCCGGGATTGGGGCGGGCGCGGGCGGCCCGGGCGCGGCGCCACTCGTACCAGCCCCAGACGAGGTCGGGGTCGGCGTGGAACGCCTCGGGGGTGGCGAGCCGCTCGGCGTCGAACCGCGCCCACAGGCCGGTCAGGTCGTCGCGGAAGGTCGGCACGCCGCTCTCGGCCGAGATCCCGGCACCGGTGAAGACCACGACCCGGCGGGCCCGGCCGAGCGCCTCGGCGGCCGGCAGCACACTGTCCACCGGCGCATCCTGCCATCCGCCCGATCCGTGCGCCCCTTTCAGGCGCGGGGTCGCCGCATCGGGACGCGCGGGCCCAGGTCGAGACCCGCGGTCAGCTAGGGGCGCGGCTTGACGAGGATCTTGCCGGTGGCGCGGCGCTCGTCGAGCTCGGCCACCGCGGCGGCGGCGTCCTCCAGCGGGTACTCGCGGCCCAGCGGCGGGTCCAGGCGGCCGGCCGAGAGCAGCGGCAGCAGGTCGTTCCACTGCTCGCGCAGGAACTCGGACCGGCCGTGCCAGAAGGCGCCCCAGCCCACGCCGACCACCGAGATGTTGTTGAGCAGCAGGCGGTTGACCTTGACGGTCGGGATCTCGCCGCCGGTGAAGCCGATCACCAGCAGGCGGCCCTCGGGGCGAGGCTGCGCAGCGAGTCGGTGAAGCGGTCGCCGCCCACCGGGTCCACGACGATGTCGACGCCGCGGCCGCCGGTGCGTTCCTTGACGGCCGGCAGGAAGCCGTCGGCCAGCACCGCGTCGTCGGCGCCGGCGGCCCGGGCGACGGCGGCCTTCTCTTCGGTGGAGACCACGGCGATGACCGTGGCGCCGTACGCCTTGGCGAGCTGGATCGCGGCGGTGCCGATGCCGCCGGCCGCGCCGTGCACGAGGACCGTCTCGCCGGGGTGCAGGCCGCCGCGGCGGACGAGTCCGAAGTGGACGGTGAGGTAGTTCATCGGCAGCGCGGCGCCGGCCTCGAACGACACGGTGCCGGGCAGCGGGAAGACCACGTTCGGCTCGGCGGCGACGGTCTCGGCGAAGCCGCCGAAGCCGGGGAACGCGGCCACCCGGTCCCCCTCGGCCAGCCCCGACCCGGCCGGCGCCGCGCGGACCACGCCGGCCACCTCGCAGCCGAGGATGAACGGGGGCGGCGGCTTGATCTGGTACTGGCCGCGCGTGAGCAGCGTATCGGGGAACGTGACGCCGGCCGCGACCACGTCCACCACGACCAGGCCCTCGCCGGTGGGCTCGGGCACGTCGCCGACCTCGATCGCCGCCGGCCCGTCCAGCCGGGTCACCCGCGCAGCGCGCATGCCGCCTCCCCATTCAGGTCACTCCCCGCCCGGATGGGCGCGATCATGACTGTAGCGGCAGCGCCGTGCAAGCGCCGTGACAGAACGCCCGGCCACGATGGCCTCCAGGAAGTGGGAGGACCGACATGGAGAAGCACGAGCTCGGCACCGTACTCGGGATCTGGGCGCATCCCGACGACGAGGCGTACCTGTCCGGCGGCCTGATGGCGCTCGCCACCGACGCCGGCGCCCGCGTGGCCTGCGTGACCGCGACCCGGGGCGAGCTCGGCACGCCCGACCCCGCGCTCTGGCCGCCGGACCGGCTGGCCGCGACGCGCGCCACCGAGCTGGCCAGCTGCCTGGAGATCCTCGGCGTGCGCGAGCACCACTGGCTGGGCCACCGCGACGGCGGGTGCGCGGCGGCCGACCCGGCCCCCGCCGTGGAGCGGCTGTGCGAGCTGCTGGACCAGGTGCGGCCGGACACGGTGCTGACGTTCGGGCCGGACGGGATCACCGGGCACCCGGACCACCGGGCGGTGTCCGCGTGGGCCACCGCCGCGTTCGCGAAGGCGGCGCCGCCGGGCGCCCGGCTGCTGTACAGCGCCGTGCCCGAGGCGTGGGAGCGGCGGTGGAGCGCGCTGCACGAGCGGTTCTCCGTGTACCTGCCCGGCTATCCGGTCACCGTCCCGGAGGCGGCGCTGGCGGTCGACCTCACGCTGGACGGGGCGCTCGCCGAGCGCAAGGTGCGCGCCCTGCTGGCGCAGCGGACGCAGACCGGCGGGATCGTCGAGGCGGTCGGCATCAAGACGTACACGGAGTGGGTCAGCGGCGAGGCGTTCGTGGAGCCGGCGGCGCGCTGAGGTTGCGGTCGATCGCCTCGCGGGCCAGGTCGAGCACGGCGGCGCGGCCGAGCACGGGCGCCGCCGGGCCGGCCGGGCGGGCACCGTCCACGGCGGGGGCGTCGGGTGCGGCGTTCGCGGCGGCGTCGATCCGCGCGGCCGCGTCGCCGTCGCCCAGCCGGCGCAGCAGGTCGGCGAGGTTGCGCAGGTTGACCCACTGGTGCGTCCAGTTGCCGGTGCGCGCGAAGTAGTCGACCACCTCGCGGTACCCGCGCAGCGCGTCCTGGACCCGGCCCATCCTGGCCCGGACGGCGAGCAGCCCGACGGTCGCGACCCCGGCGAGGAAGGTGGCGCCGGACGTGCGGGCCAGGTCGATCGCCCGGCGGTACCGCCGCTCGGCCTCCTCGTGCCGGCCGGCGCAGTTGTCGATCTCGCCGGCCACGTACGTCGCCCAGCCGCGCATCGACGGCGAGGGCGCGCCGGCCAGGCCCCGCTCGTTCAGCTCCCACGCGGCCTCGGTGTCGCCCGCGTACGCCCTGCCCAGCGCGGCGATCCCCAGGTTCTCGTACGGGCGGTCGGTCAGCGCGGCCGCGGCGAGGGAGTGGGAGACCACGTCGTCCCAGTCGTTGCGGGCCAGCGCGGCGATCGACAGCACGGTCCGGCAGTGCCACGACCCGCCGTCGCGGGCGAACCCGGCGCGGGCGAGCCGGTCGGCGCGCGCGTAGTCGCCGCGGTGGTACGCCGCCTCGGCCGCCGTGCCGAACACCGCCGCCGCCCGCGGGTGCCCGTCGAGCGCGGGGTCGTCGGCCAGCTCCTCGGCCCAGTCCCGGATCTCGACGAGGTCGCGGTACGCGATGGCGTGGTAGAGCGCGGTCACGATCGCGGCCGCCTCGTCGAGCCGCCCGCCGGACCTCGCCAGCCGCCACGCCGCCCGCAGGTTGGGCAGCTCACGGCGCAGGACCGCGTCGGCGTCCGGTTCCCGTTCCGTGGACATGGTCGTCTCGATCCACCCGGTGAGCGCGACCGCCCAGCGGACCAGGTGCGCGGCGGCGGCCTCGGCCTCCCCGGCGGCCGCGAGCCGGTCCAGGCCGAAGGCGCGCAGGGTCTCCAGCATCCGGTACCGCGTGCCGGCGCCGAAGTGTGCCTCGACCATCGAGGCGTCGACCAGGCGGGCGAGGGCGCTGCCCGGGTCGGTGCCGAGGCCGAGGTCCGCGGCGAGCTGCTCGGCGGTGGCGAGGTCGACACCGTCCGCGAAGATCGACAGGTGCCGGAAGAGGCGCCGCTCGTCGTCGGTGAGCAGCCGGTACGACCACTCGACGGTCTCCCGCAGCGTGCCGTGCCGCGCCTCGCCGCTGGGCCGGCCGCCGAGCAGGTCGAGCGAACGGTCGAGGCGCCCGTGCAGGTCGGCCAGGGAGAACGTGGAGAGCCGGCCGGCCGCGAGCTCGATCGCCAGCGGTATCCCGTCGAGCCGCCGCACGATGTCCGCGACCAGCCGCAGGTCGTCCGGCGCGGATGCGACGCCCTGGCGGACGCGGCCGGCCCGGTCCAGGAAGACCGCGACCGACGCCACCCGGGGCAGGTCTTCGCCGGCGCCCGGCAGCGGCAGCGGCGGCAGGCGGGAGACGCACTCCGCGGCGAGGCCGAGGGGCTCGCGGCTCGTCGCCAGCACGGTGACCTCGGGGCAGGCGGCCAGGACCGCGGCGGTCAGGTCGCGGGCGGCGTCCAGCAGGTGCTCGCAGTTGTCGACGACCAGCAGGCCCGGTGTGTCGGCGAGGACCGCGACGCAGGAGGCGAGCACGTCGCGCTGGACGACCTTGAGGCCGAGCGCGGCGGCCAGCGCGTGCGGGAGGGCGGCCGGGTCGGTCACCGGCGCGAGCCGCAGCACGGTCGCCGTCCCGCCGCGCGCCGCCACTTCGAGGGCGACCCGGGTCTTGCCGACGCCGCCCGGCCCGACGAGCGTGACAAGCCGCTCCCCCGCCAGCAGCCGCCGCAGCGCCGCGATCTCGGGGTCGCGGCCGAAGAGCCGGGTGGCGGGCCGGGTCGGCTGAGCGGGTGCCGAGCCGGCGGCGATCTCCCGGACCAGGTCGTCGAGGGCCGGCGACGGGTCGAGGCCGGCCTCGTCGGCGAGGCGGGCGCGGTACTCCCGCCCGGCGCGCAGCGCCTGCGCCGCCTGGCCGGTCGCGGCGAGCGCGCGCATGTGCGCCAGGACGGCGGGTTCGCGCAGCGGGTCCTCGGCGACGGCCGCGGCCGCGCGGGCCACCACCTCATCCACCCGTCCGGCGGCGATGCCGCTGGTCACGAGCGCGTCGGCGACGTCGCGGCGCAGCTGGGCGTGCCCGGCGACAGCCGCGGCGATCGGCCCGACGTCGGCGAGGTCGGCGAGCATGGGCCCCCGCCAGAGCGCGTCGGCCTCGGTGAGCAGCTGGAAAGCGCGTTCCGGGTCGGCCGCCCGCCCGGCGGCCAGCAGCGCGCGGGCCCGCGCCACGTCGAGGCCGTCGCCGCCGAGGTCGAGCCGGTACCCGTCCTGCAGCGTCCGCAGCCGGCCGGAGGCCGGTCCGAGGTGCCCGCGCAGCCGGAAGACGTGGCTGTGCAGCGCCTGGCGCCCCGACTCCGGCACCTCCCCCGGCCACAGCGCGTCCACGAGCTGGTCGACCGGCACCGTGCGCCCCTCGGCGAGGGCCAGGAGGGCGAGCACGGCCCGCCGCTTCGCCCCGCGCACGTCGACCGCCACCCCGTCGACGGTGAGCCGCAGCGGCCCGAGCACCTCCACCAGCACCGTCGCCATGCGCACAGGATCTCGCCACCGGGCCGCCCCGCGCCAGCGACTTGCGAGCGCGTGAAAGCGGCGTGTCAGCGGGCCGGCCGAACGTGGAAGCGACCACCACGCAGAGAGGGAGAAGACAGTGGAGCTTTTGGAGAGGTTCGCGGCCGACCTGGCCGCCACCGAAGCGGCCGGCCTGACCGTCGTCGGGCACCGGCTGGGCCTGTACCGCGCGCTCGCCGAGGGCCCGGCGACGCCGGAGTCGTTCGCCGACCGGACGGGGTGCCATCCGCGGTACCTGACGGAGTGGCTGCGGGGCCAGGCCGCCGGCGGGTACGTCACGTACGAGCCGGCGACGGGTGAGTTCTCGCTCACCGCCGAGCAGGCGTTCCTGCTGGCCGACCCGGACGGGCCGAACGTGCCGGCCGCCTTCCTGCTCGCGCTCGGCATGCTCCGCGCCGAGCCGAAGATCACCGAGGCGTTCCGCACCGGAGCGGGCGTCGGCTGGCACGAGCACCACGAGGACGTGTTCACCGGCTGCGACGCGTTCTACCGGCCGGGCTACGTCGCCAACCTGGTGCCCAACTGGATCCCGGCCCTCGACGGCGTCGAGGAGAAGCTCGCCGCCGGCGGCCGGGTGGCCGACATCGGCTGCGGCTTCGGCGCCTCGGCGGTGCTGCTGGCCAAGGCGTACCCGCGGGCCACCGTCACCGGCTCGGACTACCACGCCGCGTCGATCGAGCAGGCCCGCAAGCAGGCCGCGGAGGCCGGCGTCGGCGACCGGGTGACGTTCGAGGTGGCGACCGCCCAGGGCTTCAGCGGTACCGGTTACGACCTGGTGACGATGTTCGACTGCCTGCACGACATGGGCGACCCCCTCGCGGCCGCACGCCGGGTGTTCGAGGCCCTCGCGCCGGACGGCACGTGGCTGCTCGTCGAGCCGTACGCCTCGGACACCGTGGAGGAGAACTTCACGCCGCTGGGCCGTGGCTTCTACAGCGGATCGACGTTCCTGTGCCTGCCCAACGCGCTGTCCCAGCCGGGCGGGCACGCGCTGGGGGCGCAGGCGGGCGAGGCGCCGATCCGGGCGCTCGCCGAGCAGGCCGGGTTCACCCAGTTCCGGCGCGCGGCGCAGACGCCGTTCAACATCGTGTACGAGATCCGGCGGTAACCGGTCCGGCGGCGGCCACCTCCCGGGGTGGCCGCCGCCATAATCGCTGGACCTGAAGGAAGCTTGAGGTCATAGGGTCCATGTTCATGGGCAACATCAACGGGGACCGCCGCACGTTCTTCCAGCTGCTGGTCAGCACGCTGCTGGTCTCGGTGATCAACTTCACCGTCTGGTTCGCGATCACCTTCTACGTGTACCTGCAGACCCGCTCGGTGTTCGCCACCGGCGTCATCTCCGGCATCTTCCTCGCGCTCACCGCGTCGACCGGCATCTGGTTCGGCAGCCTGGTCGACCACCACCGCAAGAAGACGATGATGCAGGTGTCCACCGTGGCGTCGCTGGTGCTCTACGCGGTGGCGTTCGCGGTGTACCAGCTCACCCCGAAGGAGCACTTCACCGACCCGTCGAGCGTCGCGCTGTGGACGCTGGTCCTGCTGCTGATGTTCGGCGTGATCGCCGGCAACATCCGCACCATCGCGCTGCCCACGATGGTCACCCTGCTGGTCGAGGAGGAGAGCCGGGGCCGCGCGAACGGCCTGGTCGGCACCACCACCGGCGTCACCTTCCTGGTGACGTCGGTCATCAGTGGCGTGCTGGTGGCGGTCGGCGACATGTTCTGGGTGCTGGTGCTCGCGCTGGCGGTGCTCACCGTCGCGGTCGGCCACCTCTCGCTGGTGCCGGTGCGCGAGCCGGCTCCCGCGGCCGGGACCACCCGGTCCTCCGTGGACCTGCGCGGCACCGTACGGGTGATCCGCGGCGTGCCGGGGCTGATGGCGCTGATCGTGTTCTCCGCGTTCAACAACCTCCTCGGCGGGGTGTTCATGGCGCTGATGGACGCGTACGGGCTGTCGCTCGTCTCGGTGCAGGCGTGGGGCCTGCTCTGGGGTGTGCTGAGCACCGGCTTCATCGTGGGCGGCCTGCTCGTGTCCCGTACCGGCCTCGGCGCCAACCCGGTCCGCCTGCTGCTGGCCGTCAACCTCCTCCTGTGGACGGTCACGCTGCTGTTCCCGGTCCGCTCCTCGATCCTGCTGCTGACCGCCGGCATGTACGTGTACATGCTGTTCGTGCCGTACGCGGAGGCCGCCGAGCAGACCATCCTGCAGAAGGTCGTGCCGTACCAGCGGCAGGGCCGGGTGTTCGGCTTCGCGCAGAGCGTCGAGCAGGCCGCGTCGCCGCTGACCGCGTTCCTGATCTCGCCGGTGGCGCAGTTCGTGTTCATCCCGTTCATGACCGACGGGGCCGGCGCCCGGGCGGTCGGCGACTGGTTCGGCCGGGGCCCCGACCGCGGCCTCGCCCTCGTCTTCATGCTGGTCGGCGCGATCGGCATCGTGGCGACGGTGGCCGCGCTGCGCAGCCGCCCGTACCGCCGGCTCAGCGAGCGCTACGCCGAGCCGGAGCCGGCCGCGGCGCCACCGGTCGCGGCGGCGGAGGAGGTCATGACGTGAGGCCGAGGCCGGTGAGGGCGGCCGCGCCGCGGGTGGCGTGGTCGCCGCCGGCCAGCACGAGCGTGCGCGCCGCCTGGTAACGGCTGCCCGCCGCCGCGAACGCGTCCGCCGTCGCGAGCAGCCGGTCCTCGTCGCCGTCGAGCAGGGCCCGCGCCCGCTCGACGAGCGCGGCGGCGACCGGGTTGCCGGCCACGACGGCCGCGGCTTCGGTCGCGCGGTCGCCGGCGCCGGGGCTCCCGGCGAGGACGGCGGCTTCGGCCCGCAGCGCCACGTACCAGTGGTGCCAGATCCAGGTGACCCACCGCCACACCTGCGCGGGCTCGGGCGCGGTGCGCTCCACCGCCTCCGCCGCTTGTCCATTGTGGAGCAGCAACATCGCGTCGAAGACCGCGCCGTAGCCGTGGGCGTGCGCCTCCGCGGCGCCCAGCCGGTCCAGCACCGCCTGCCACTCCCGCCGCGCGTCCTCGTCGCCGCGCAGGCCGTGGACCGTCGCGACGCCGGTCACCGCCGGAGCCAGGTACGACCGCGCGGGGCTGCCGGCCCGCCGCCACGCGTCGAGGAACCGGTCGCTCACCGCGAGCACCTCCCCGGCGTCACCGGCCATCGCGCCGGCCACCAGCAGCCAGCTCGTCGCCCGGTGGCCCACCTCGGCCAGCAGGGGGTGGTCGGCCAGCTGGCGGGCCCAGCGGCGGGCGCCGGCCAGGTCGCCCGCGCCGAGGCTCGCCTCCGACGCGATGCCGAGCGCGTCGATCAGCTCGTGGGTGCCGGCCGGCGTGTCCGGTGTGGACGAGAGCACGGCGATCCGGCGCCGCGCCGTGTCGGCGGCGGCGAACGTGTCGCCGGCCCAGCAGCGCGCGCCCAGCAGCGCGTCCAGCGCGGCCGAGGCGGCGACGGGGTCGCCCACGCGCTCGGCCAGCGCGACGGCCTTCTCGGCGCGGGCGGTCGTCTCCGGCACCGCGTTTTCCTCCGGTCCCTGCACGGCGCCGAACGCGTCGGTCAGGACGCCGGCCTCGGCCAGCGCCACGGCGGCCAGGGCGACCGGGTCGTCGCCGGCCAGCTCGCGCGCCTCGTCGATGAGCGTGACCGCCTCCTGCCGCGTCGGGACCCGCACGAACCGGCCGGAGAACCGGTACGCGTTGGTGGCGGCCGTGGCCAGGTCGGCGGCGGTGCCGGCACGGTCGCCGGCCCGGCGGGCGGCGTCCGCGGCCGCGAGGTGGAGGCGGTACATGTCGTCGCCGCGCATCCGGCAGCCGGCGACCGCCGCGGCCCGCCGCAGCGCCGGCGCCGCCTCGGCCGGGTCGCCGGCGAGCGCGGCCGCCTGCTCGTAGCGCTGCTGGGACTCGCCGACCAGGTTGCGGGTGAAGGTCAGGTCGGCCAGGTCGCGGGCCAGGTGGTACGCCTCGGCGCGCCGCTCCGGCCGCTCCGCCGCCCACGCGAGGGCGGCGCGCAGCTCGTCCGCCACCGGGTCGAACCGGGCCCGCCAGTCCGCGCCGCCGCCGGCCAGCTCGGCGGCCCGGGCCAGGCACCAGCGCAGGTGCCGGGTCCTGGAGCCGTCCAGCTCGCCGGCCTCCTCGAGCCGCTCCGTCCCGTACTGGCGGATCGTCTCCAGCGCCCGGTACTCGGTGCCGCCCGCGCTCGCGGCGACCACCAGCAGGCTCTGCTCGGCGAGCCGGGCGAGGCCGTCCGCGGCCACCCAGAAGTCGACGCCGGCCACCTCCGCCGCGGCCGCGGCCGTGAACGGCGCCACGAAGACGGACACCCGGCGCAGCAGCGCCCGATCCTCCGGCTCCAGCAGCGCGTGGCTCCAGTCGAGCGCGGCCCGCACCGAGCGGTGGCGGTCGTCCGCGCGCGAGCCGCCGGCCAGCATCCGCAGCGGGTCGGACAGGGCCGCGGTGAGGCCGTCCAGCCCGAGCGTGGGCAGGCGGGCGGCGGCCAGCTCGATCGCCAGCGCCATCCCGTCCAGCCGGCCGCAGACCGCGGCGATGTGGTCGTGCAGCGCCGGGTCCGGGGGCCGGCCCACGGCGGCCGCCCGGTCCATGAACAGGGCGACCGCGTCCGACTCGCCCTCGCCGTCCAGGGACAGCGACGGTACCGGGTACACCCGCTCGAACGGCACCATCAGCCGCGCCCGGCTGGTGGCCAGCACGGTCAGCCGGGGACAGGTGGCGAGCAGCCGCTCGAGAAACGGCGCCACCCCGTCGCGCACCTGCTCGCAGTTGTCCAGCACCAGCAGCGCGTGCCGGTCGGCCAGCGCGGCGACCACCGACTCGTCCATCCCGCGGCCGGGCTGCTCGCCGAGGCCCAGCGCGCCGGCGACCGCGGCGCCGACCATGGCCGGGTCGGTGATCGGAACAAGATCGACAAACCAGACCCCGTCGGGGTACCCGCCCGCGGCGTCGGCCGCCACGGCCAGCGCCAGCCGCGTCTTGCCCACCCCGCCCGGTCCGAGCGCGGTGACCTGCCGCCCCACCTTGACCAGGTCGGCCAGCTCGGCCCGCTCCCGGGCCCGGCCGACGAACGACGTCAGCGGCGCCGGCAGCACCGGCGGCGGCTGGGAGCGGTCGGCGCCGGCCAGCTCGGCGGCGCGCTGGGCGAGGGCCCGCCGGTCCGGCAGCTCCAGCTTGCGCAGCAGCGAAGAGACGTGGCTTTCGACGGTGCGTACCGAGATGTAGAGTTTCGCCCCGATCTCGGCATTGCTGAGGTGGTCGCCGAGCAGCGCGAGCACCTCCGCCTCACGCGCCGAGATCTCCGCCGTCACCGCCACCGCGCCATTGTCGCGTACCTGGTCCGTGCCCCGGTTCCGTGGTCGGTTCCGTGGTCTCCACGGATTCGGAGCACCCCCTGCCGAGGCGATGCTTTTCGCACACCGGTCGACAACGACCCCCGAACACCAGGAGCGAACGATGAGCATCAAGACCGTCCTGCACCCCGTGTCCGACCTCGCGCAGGCCAAGGCCGTGTACTCCGCGCTGCTCGGCATCGCGCCGCAGACCGACGGCTCGTACTACGTCGGCTTCGACGTCGAGGGCCAGCACATCGGCCTGGTGCCGGGCGGCGGCCCGCAGGGCATGGCGGCGCCGGTGGCGTACTGGCACGTGGCCGACATCGAGGCCACGCTGGCCGAGGTCACCGCCGCGGGTGCCACCGTCAAGGAGGCCGCGCACGACGTCGGCGGCGGCCGGCTGGTGGCCACCGTCACCGACCCCGACGGCAACGTCCTCGGCCTGCTGCAGGACCGCTGAGCACCGTCATGACCACCACGACGCTCGAAGCCAACCAGTCGTACCGGGCGGTCCTGCGCGACCGCCGGGTCGCTGGCCTCCTTCTGGGCGACCTGCTGGCGAACGCCGGCACCGGCATGATCCTCGTGGCCATGCCGGTGCAGACGCTCGCCATCCACGGCGACGTCCCCCGGGCCGTCGCCGTGGGCATGGTCGAGGCGGCGCCGTTCGTCCTGTCCACGGTCCTGGCGCTGGCCATCGGACTGGGCCGGGTGAACATCCCGCCGCGCACGCTCCTCGTCGCCGACTGCGTGCTGCGCTCGCTCACGTTCGCCACGCTGGGCGTCCTGGCCCTGACCGGCCGCCTCACGCTGCCCGTCCTGATCGGCGGGCTCTTCTTCGGCGCCACGTTCCGGATGGCCGGGGCGAGCAGCCGGCGCCTGCTGGCGACGTCCATGGTGGACGGCACCGGCCGGTACGCGGTCAACGGCCTGCTCGGCGTCAACACCACCTTCGCCCTCTACATCGTCGGCCCAGTCGTGGGCGGCCTGATCGTGGCGACGACAAGCCCCGGCGTGGCCCTGGTCGCCGACGCGGCGGGCGCGCTGATCCTGCTCACCGCGGTCGCGGCGTCGACGTCCCGCTCCCCTTCGCCGCCCGCCACCCCGTCCTCACCCGCTACCGCTTCCTCATCCGCCGCCGCTTCCCGGGCTTCCCGCCGCCCGCGCCCCGAGTCCGGCTGGCGGATCCTGCGCCGCCGGCCGGTCGCCGCCCGCCTGCTGGTCGTCGAGTTCTTCTTCAACTTCCTCTACATGCCGATCGAGATCGCCCTGCCCCTGTTCGTCCGCGACAGGCTCGACACCGACGCGACCGGCCTCGGCCTGATGTGGGGCGCGCTGGGCCTGGGCGCCTTCGCCGGCGCCGCGCTCGTCAACCAGCTGCGCCACCTCCCGCAACGCCACCTGCTGATCGGCATCATCGCCCTGTGGGCCTTGTGCCCCGTCGCGCTGGCGACGGTCGAGACCCTCCCCGCGGCGATGGTGGTGTTCGCGCTGGGCGGCCTGGTGTGGGCCCCGTTCACCCCGGTCGCGTACAGCTTCCTGCAGTCCGGCCTCGCCCCCGACGAGCAGCAACAGGTGGTGACGCTGTGGACGACCGGCTCGATGGTGGCCGCACCGCTCGGCCTGCTGGTGGGCGGCCCGCTGATCGAGCTGTCCGGCACCGCGGGCGGCATGGTCCTGTCGGGCGCGCTGACGCTGCTGCTGGTGCCGATAGCCGCCTTCGCCGTCCTCCGCCCCCGCTCCACCGCGTGACCGCGGCCCGGCCGGCGGCTGCGCGGCCCCGCTATTCGGGCACGAGAGCCGTCGCCGCGCTTCCGCTTGCCAGGTCGACGGGGATCGAGACGTGCTCGTGCCCGATCAGCCAGCCGCCGCCGGACCGCTCGCAGCAGCTCGTCACCCGCAGCCAGGAGCCGGCCTGCCGGCCGCCCCGCAGGGTCCCGCTGGCCCGGCTGAACCAGTGCGCGAACGCGATGTCCCCCGCACCACCACCCGCAGGTCGCGGACCTCGATGGCGAGCGCGCTCTCCCAGCTGTCGAACCACCGCGTGAACCTGTCCCGGAGCGCGGCCGGCCCGGCAAACCGCAGCGGAGGCACGACGTCGAAGTACACGACGTCCGGCGCGTACATCGCCATCAGCCGGTCGATGTCCTTGGCCCGCATCGCCTCGGCCTGGCGGCCGAAGAGGTCCCGCACCTCGTCCTCAGCCGAGGCCATCGCGCCCCTCCGTCCCGCGGCCGCGCTGGGTGCGCAGGTGGGCGAGCACCACCGGGTCGATGCGGCCCGCCACCAGCCGCTCCTCGAGGTTTTCCACCCCGGCCCAGGCCGCCAGCGCCGTGTCCACGCTCCCACCGCCGGGCAGGTAGCCGGCGGAGGTGAGCAGCGTCGCCACCTCCTCGGCGAGCTCGCCCACCAGGTCGAGCAGGTCCTCCGGGTCCGAGCGGCCGAACAGCAGGGTGTGGATGTCCAGCAGCCGCGCCAGCTCCGCGACCGGGTCGGGATGGTCGTCGACGCGCAGGTCGACGAGCACGTCGCTGCCGCCGCCGTAACCGCCGCTCTTCGCGACCACCAGCAGCGCGGCGCTCTGCCGTCCCCGGCGGTCGCCGCCGGCCTCGTCGCCGGCGCGCAGCGCGGAGACGAGCCGGGCCGGGAAGGGCCCGTCGCCGGCGCCCGTCCAGGCGTCCCGCATCGCGTCGATCACCTCTGGCCCGGCGAGGATGTTGCCCTGCGCCGCCCATCCCGGCCCGCACGCGCCGCCGGCCCAGTCGTGGCAGTCCTCGCCCGTGTAGGTGGCGCCGTCGCCGTCGGCCCCGACCACGCCGAGCTGCCTGCTCGCCCGCCCCGCGTCCGCGGCGACCAGGCCGGCGACCACATCGGAGGCCGCGACGCCGGTGCGGAGCAGGGCCAGACCCTGCGGGCGGTACGCGAGGTTGGCGTGCGCCTGCGTGGCCAGCGCGCCCACCTGCGCCTCCGCGGCGGGCACGACGGCGCCGACGGCGAGAAACTTGCTGGCCACGGCCACGCCGTGCAGCTGGCCGTCGGCGGAACGGGCGACGATCGAGAAGGTCATGGCCACACCCGCGCGTTTCGCGTGAAGGTCTCCGGGTCGCTGTGCAGCGGGATCACGCACAGCAGGTGGCCGCCGGGCGCGCGCAGGATGCGGCACTCCAGCCACCGGTCGACCTCGACCGCGCCCAGCGCCACGAGCCGCGCCGTCTCGGCATCCACGTCGTCGGTCTCGAAGTCCACGTGGTAGCGGGCCCGGTCGTCGACGGCCTGCACGGCCAGGGTGAGGCCGGGCAGCGCGCCGGGCAGCGACGTGAACTGCTCCTCGTCAGGCACCGGCCGCGCGGGCACGCCGAGCGCCTGTGACCAGAAGTCGGCGCTCGTATCGGCCTCGGCGGTCGGCACATCGATCAGGATCGTCGAAAGTCGGCTCCGGTGCACTGTCGCAAGCTATCACCGCCGCGGCCACACCACCGCGAACCGTTCGAACACCGTGGGCAGGTCCTCCCGGAACGGCACGCCCGCCCGCTCGCACACCCGCGTGAAGTAGCGGCGGTGCGCCGCCTGCCAGTACGCGAGGCTGCGGTCGCCCTCACCCTCGTCGAAGGCGAACGCGGCGTCGACCGTGTCCAGCGGCGCGATCCGCACCTCGACCGTCCTGATGAGACAGACCGGCTGCCCGTCCCCGCCCAGGACCGCCCAGTGGTCGCCGGGCCGCGGGATCGGCTCGCCGTCCTGCTCGAACTCCAGCACCAGCCCGGCGGTCGCCCGCTTGGGGCCGTGGCGGACGAGCCGCGCGAGCTCGTCCGCCATCGCCGGCGAGTCCCCGAAGGCGAACGACCCGGCCAGCTCACCCCCGGCGCCGGTCGCCTCCCGGAACTCGTGCCACATCCGCTCGACAGCACCCGTCATGACCGCTGATTGTCAGGGCCGCAGCCACCACGGGCTCGTGTACGCCACGCCGAAGTCGTTGCACGGGTGGCCGGCGGGGCCGGGCGAGCCGTTGGCGGCGGCGGGGTCGGAGACGCGCAGCACGACCCAGTTGCCGTCGGCGGCGTCGAGCGGCACGGTGAAGTCCGCGACCGTGCCGTTGACGGTGTCGACGACGTCGACCACGGCCGGCGCCGACGTGCCGGGGCGCAGCACCTGCACCCGCAGCGGCTTGCCGTCCCACGCGGCGCCGCGGTCCACGTCCACGAGGAAGCGCACGTCCGCGGCGCCGGTGTTGAGCACGCCACCCATCCGTACCCCGTTGGCCGTCGCGTCCACCCGCAGCCCGGACACCCGCGTCGCGAACATCCGGCGCGCGGCCATCGCGGCGAAGACCGCGTCGCGGGTGTTCTCGGTGACCCACAGGCCGCTGCGGCCCTTGCCCTCGTGAAAGCCCCACGTGGTGCCGTGCTCGTCGGTGACGCCGGTCAGGCCGGGACGCCAGCCCGCGTTGAGGCAGGCGACAAGCGGCGAGGTGAGCCCCGAGGACCAGCCCTCGAAGAGGTAGTCGTCAGTTCTGTTGAACATCTCCAGGCCGACCAGCTGCGCCCGCGCGGAGGCATTGAAAGAGAAGTTGTTGAACCGCCCCACCTCGCGCCCCGGGTGGTTGAAGCTCGCCAGGCCACCCGACCGTCCGGTCAGCCAGCTGTAGAGGCCGCCGGGGCTGCTCGCGCGCAGCAGGTCGGCGAAGTCGGACGTGTTCCACACGTTGATGTGCCCCTGCAGCGGGTGCGACCACTCGAAACCGCGGATCGCCGTGAACCGGCCCGGGTCGTTGGCCGCGTTCGCCAGCTCGCCGGTGGTGCGCCACTCGCCCGAGCTGAGCCCGTCGATCGCGAAGAGGGTGGCGTGGTCGGTCAGCGCGGCCACGTCGAGCCCGGCCTCGCGCATCGAGGCGAACGCGGCGTCCGCGCTCCCGTCCCCGTCGGACATGACGGTGTGGTTGTGCATGTCGGCGTGTACCAGCGTGGTGCCCTGCGTGACCGCGGAGGCCCGCGCGGCCCCGTCGGGCATCCTGCTCTGCGCGGCGCGCGCCTGGCCGGGCAGCGCGGCCAGCATCAGCGCGCCGCCCGCACCGGCGAGCAGCGCCCGCCGCGCGACGGCCGGCCCGGGTGGGACCTGCCCGTACGGGACCTCGCCGGCCGCGCGGCCGTCGTCGTGGTGGCAGTGATGGGAGTGGTGTCCGCTCATAGACAGACATCAGCAAACCGCGCCGGTACGCCGCCACCGCGCGGAGCCGTCCGCAAGGCAAACATCGCGGGTACCGGTAGGGTCGCGTCGTGCCGCAGACCCCCGCCGACCTGGACAACCTCCGGCGCCTCGCCGCCGCCGTCGACACCACCGCGCTGTGCGACGCCACGCCCGACATCCGCGTGATGTCGCCCGCGCTGCGCTGCCGCTCAGCCAATCCGGTGCTCTTCGGGCCGGCCGTGACCGTACGCTGCCGCCACGACTTCCTCGGCGTCATCCAGGCCATCGAGCACGCCGCGCCCGGCGACGTCATCGTGGTCGACGGCGGTGGCCACGAGACCGCCCTCGCCGGCGAGCTGTTCGCCCGGGCGGCACTCGCCAAGGGCGTGGCCGGCATCGTCGTCGACGGCGGCTACCGCGACCGCCGGTTCGTGGCTACCTGCGACCTCCCGGTCTACAGCCGCCACGTCACCCCGCAGGCCGGCACGACCGTCCGCCCCGCCGAGGTGGGCCAGACGGTCAGCTGCGGCGGCGTCCGCGTCACCGCCGGCGACCTCGTCCTCGCCGACCACGACGGCATCGTGGTCCTCGACCCGGCCTCCGCGCCCGCCGCCCTCACCGCGGCCGCCGAGGTGATGGCCGCCGAGGCCCGCATGACGGAACGCCTCGCGGCCGGCGCCACCCTCGCCGACTGCCTCAACCTGGCCGAGCACCGTGACCGCCTCTCCCGCGGCGAGCCGTCGCGGCTGCGCATCACCGCCTGAGCCGCAAACCCTTCCAATCCGGGCCCGCGTCCGCGCCAGCGCCGGACCGCACGCTCCCGCGGGCACCGCTCCGGCCGGCGGCTCGCCAGGGCTCGCCGACTTCCCCGACCTCCGCTGCCGGGTCCGCGGGCCAAGCCCAGGTCCCGCTCGCCGCCTTCCCCGCGAGCCGGGCTGTCGCGCGAGGCTGGCCTCGCGGTCGGGCGTCGCCGGGCCCGCTCTGGCCGGCGCCGCTTCCCCGGTCGGTCTCAGGCGGTCACGCGCGGCGGGCCCAGCCGGTCCAGCAGGTTGAAGAACATCTCCTCCGCGAAGACGTAACGCCGCCACGGCAGCCGCAGCCAGGCGGCGAGCCCCGGCGGGCGGCGGGTGGCGAGGATCTGGCGGATCGGGCGGGCGGGCACCCGGTAGCCCGCCTCGGCGGCCCAGCCCACCGCGCGCCGCGCCGCGGCGGCCGGGGTGAGGCCGAAGCCGTCGCGCATCTCGCGGGCGCGCCGGTCGGCGTCGGCCCTGGACATGCCGGTCATGACGTGGTGGTCGCGCTCGAATACGAATGCGGTCGGCGCGTCCAGCCACGCCTGCCACGGCTCGCGGGTCGGGCTCACGCCGGTCAGCCAGCCGTAGTCGCTGTCCGCGATGTACGCGGCCAGCACCGGAGCGCCGGTCTCCACCGTCAGGCTGGTCAGGACGGCGCCGTCGGCGATGAGGTTGTCCGCGACGCTGACCACCTGCCAGCCGTCGCCACGCCTGGCGTCCGGGTCGTCGCGCACGTCGGTGTCGCGGTCGCGAAGCGGCGCCGGGAGCTCGCCGTGTGTCCGCGCCGCGAGCAGCGTGCCCCAGTAGCCCATCCCGATCCCTCGCCTGCCTGTGCTTTTCGCCCGGCAGGTAGCGCCGGGCAGCTATCGGCTGGACAGTAGCGGTGGCGCGCTACCAGGCTGGGCCGGCCGCTCGCCGCGGCAGTCGGCGCGCTACCGGGTGACGACGAGCTTGCCCGCGTGGTTGGACCAGGCGTGCGCGGCCTCCTCCCACGGCACGACGTCCGCCGTCACCACGCTCGGGTCCAGGCGGCCGTCCGCGACCAGCGCCAGCACCTCCGGCAGGTCGGACCGGGCGTCGGCGCGGGCCGTCACCAGCGTCACGCCGCTCATGTACATCGCCCGCAGGGGCAGCCGCACGTCGCCGGGGAAGATGCCGGTGTCGGTGCACACGCCGCCGCGGGCGGTGGAGCCGAGCGCGAGCCGGATGCCCTCCGGCGTGGCGTCGGTGCTCACCGTCACCGGGTACCGCTCCAGCCGCAGGCCGTCCACGTGCTGCACCGGCGTGGCGCCGAGCCGCTCCGCGATGCCGAGCCGGGTCGCCGACGTGTCCACATAGGTCACGTCGGCGTCGAGCGCGCGGGCGACGGCCACCGCGTACAGCCCGATGGACTGCCGCCCCACCACCAGGACGCGCCGGTCGTCGCCGCGCAGGTGGGGTGCGACCGCGCGCCACGCGTCGGGGAGGTTGTCGAGGCTGGCGACCGTGGCGGGCGCGACGCCGGGCGGCAGGGCGAGGAGCATCGCGTCCGCGTACGGCACGCGCACCAGGTCGGTCAGCGCGCCGCCCCACGGGCCGCCGAGCGTGCCCAGCCCGTACATCGACGAGGGTGGGACGCTCGCGCAGTCGCGTGTCTGCCGCCGCAGGCACCGCCCGCACCGGCCGCACGAGATCTGGAACGGCACCGCCACCACGTCGCCCGGCCGCACCGTCCGCACGCCGCCGGAGACCTCGACGACCTCGGCGACGAACTCGTGCCCCACCGCGTAGGGCAGCTCCATCGGGAACACGCCCGCGTTGATGGCCGTGTCGAGGTCGCAGGTGGCGACCGCGACCGGGCGGACGAGCGCCTCGCCGTCGCCGCGGAGTCGGGGCACCGCGACCTCGGTCCAGTCGGCGTCGCCGGGCTTGTTGAGCACGAGCTGCGGCATCGTGGCCACGTGGCCACCTCCCCTTTTATGACGGTCGTCATAATCAGCTCCGATCGTCGGCTATGATGACCGTCATAGTCAAGGGAGATGACGTGCCAGCAACCAGCAGCCGGGAGCGGATGGTCCGCGCGGCGGTCGAGCTCTTCCGCGAGCGGGGGTACGCGGCGACCTCGTTCCACGACGTGATCGAGCGCAGCGGCGCCCCGCGCGGCTCGATCTACCACCACTTCCCGGAGGGCAAGCAGCAGCTGGCCCGCGAGGCCATCCACTGGTACGCGGAACGCACCATCCGCGCCCTCGACCGCGCCGTCGCCGCCGGGTCGGCGCTCGACGTGCTCGACCTGTTCGTCGCCGCGTCCCGGGACAGCCTCGTGGCCAGCGACTTCACGGCCGGCTGCGCGATCGCCGGCGTCACGCTCGACCTCGGCATCGCGGAGGAGCCGATCCGCACGTCGGTGGCGGTGGCGTTCGAGCGGTGGCGGGACGCCCTGGCCGACGTCTTCGGCCGGGAGGGCGCCACGCCGGCGCAGGCGCGGCGGCTGGCCCACTTCGTGGTGGCGGCCGCCGAGGGGGCGCTGCTGCTGGCCCGCGCCCAGCGCGACGCCCAGCCGATCGACGACGTGGCGGTCGAGCTGCGCACCCACGTGCGCGCCGCCCTGGCCGGCTGAGCGCGACACCCGCGCCGGGCGAGAAGCGCCGGGCCACGCGCTAGCGTGGTGATCGCCCGCACCCCGGCGGCCGAGGGGAAGCCATGACCACCCACGTCTGCGACGACATCATCCTCCACGCCTGCCCCGACGCAGCGGAGGCCGAACCGCTCATCCCGCGCTAGTGGAGCACGCCGCGCGCGGCCGGGCCGGCGCGTACCTGCGGGAGCCGGACGCGCCCGCCCAGCTGCAGCTCGCCGCCCGGCGGATCGGGGCGGACCAGCTCGCCGACCGCCTCGCGTACGAGGGTCGGCTGCCGTGGTCGGCCCGCTGGCTGCTGCCCGTCGAGGAGGCACCGCACCGCACGGTCGCGGCGCTGCGCGGGCCGGTCGTCGCACTGTGGACGGTCGCCGGTGTGGTGGGCGCGGTGGCGGAGTCCGGCGAGTACGGCGTGTGGGACCTCGACACCGGCGAGCCGCTCGTGCGGGGTAGCGGCGAGGCGAGCGTGGGCGCCACGACCGGCGGCGGGCGGCACGTGCTGGCCGGTACCGACGGGACGGTGCTGCGGCTCTGGGAGGCGGCCGAGGGGGCCCCGGTCGAGCGGGACCGGGTGGCGCTGGCCTTCCCGCTGCGGTCGCTGTCCGCGCTCACCCGCCCGGACGGCGTCCCCGTGCTGACCGGCGTCGAGGAGACGGTGACCACCACGGACTGGAGCATGTTCGACGTGGTCACCAGCGGCGGTGCCGTGCGCGGCTGGGCCGTCACCGGCGAACCGCCCCGCCTGCGCGAGCACCCCTCACCCCCGCCGCCCGCACCCGCCGGGCCGCCCACCGCCGAGGCGCGCGGCTGCCGGCTGACCGGCGGCTCAGACGGCGTGGTCCGCGCCTGGCCGCTCGGCGGCGGTCCGGTGGAGCCGCCCGTACCCGTCGCGTCGCCGGCGGCCGCCGCCTGCGCGGTCCGCTCGGACGGGTGCCCGGTCGCGGTGGTCGCCCACCACAATGGACGGATCGGCGCCTGGGACCTGGCCGAGGGCGCGCCACCGCCGGCCGCGCTGCACGACGCGCACGACGCGGCGTCCGTCGCCTGCGTAAAGCCCCCTGACAGCCCACCGCTCGCCGTGACCGGCGGTCTGGACGGGCGGCTGTGCGTGTTCGACGTGGACTCCGGCGCGCTGCTGCGCACGATCGTGATGCCGGTGGCGGACGAGCTGCCCGGCACCGGCGTGTACCGCCCGGCCGGCGTGCCCGGCGGGCCGCCCGGACCGGAGCCGGTGCGCGACGTCACCGCGACGCTCCTCGACGACGGGCGCCCCGTCGCGGTCTCCATCGGCGACCTCGGCTGGCTGCGCTGGTGGTGCCTGGCGAGCGGGCAGCCGCTCGCCGCGACGCGCCTGCCCGGATGGGGGCGGGCGGTCGCCGGCGACCGCCGGGTGGTCGTCGCCACGACCGGGCAGGACCTCCACGTGTACGACGCGGCCGGCGCCCGCCCGATCGCCGTCCTGCCCCGCGCCGGCGACGAGCCACTGTGGACGCTCGACCTCGCCGGCGACCTCGCCGTCGCGCTGGACGGGGCCGGCCGGCTGCACCGCTACCGGCTCGACGGCGGCGCGCCCGCGGGCGACCCTCTGCCGGGGCACTACCGCGACGCCCGCACCATCTCATGTGGACGGCACCCGGACGGCCGGGCGATAGCCGTGACCGGCGGCTTCGACGGCACGGTGCGCGTGTGGGACCTGGCGGCCGGCGCGCAGCTGCACCGCATCCCGGTCGAACACCCGGTCTACGCGGTCGCGCTCGCCGTCGACGGGTCCATCCTGGTCGGTGCGCACGGCGCGATCGGTGTGCTGCGGCTGCACGCCTAGCCCTCGCCGGCGAGCTCCCGCGGGGCGCGCATGTGCCACGCGTCGGTGACCAGCTCGGTGAGGCGGTCGACGTCGACGCGGTCGAGCCGGAGCATGACCAGCGGCAGCCCGTCGTACGCGGGGGTGGTGAAGAACAGGTCCGGCTCGCCGAGCACCAGCGCCTGCTTCTCCGCCTCGTCGCCGACGTAGAGCACGGCGATGTCGGTGCGGATCACGCGCGGCCGGCCCGGCGTGCGCTCCGGGTACGACCACACGAAACCCTTGTCGCCGACCCGGAAGTCGAAGCCGTCGCTGTCGATCTCGACAACGTGCGGCAGGGAGAGCGCCAGGCGCCGCACGTCCTCGGCGTCAGCCATCGTCGGCGCTCCCGCCCGGCGCGTCGTTCATGGAGCAGGACCCTAGTCCACGATCCGCGTCCCTCGGGTCGCGCCCGGCAGGTCCCCATCGACCGTTCGAAGGGCGGCACCGGCGTCGCCGCGATCCGCTCGCCGTCCGCCGCGTACGCGGTGACCTGCGCGGGCTGGTCCGGCGGCACGGTGCCGGTGCCGAACCCGGCCGCGTCCAGCGCCACCGCGACCGGCGCACCGGTGGCGGCCGTGACCGTCACGCGGGCCGCGCCGGGAGGGGCGACGACGTACACGCGGTCGGTCGAGTCGTCCCGCCCGTCGGCGCGCATCCGCCAGGCCAGTGGGCGGGTGTGCGCGCCCTCCGCCGGCAGCAGCAGGCGCAGGTCGTACCGGGCGGAGTCGGCCGTGCCGTGCATGGCGTACGCGATCACGCCGCCGCCGCGCGGCTGGATCGTGAACAGCGCCGCCGCGGCGCCGTTGACCTGGCCGGACCACAGCACGCGCAGCGTCGCCTCGGAGGCCGGTACCCGGCAGTCGGCGAAGCCCAGCCCCACGAACCAGGTGAGCACCGCGGCGTCGATCGGTGTACCCCTCGCGCCCTCGCGGGCCTTGGCCAGCGCGGCGGCCGGCAGCGGGTCCTCACCGCCGCCGCGGGAGCTCCATCCGCTGGAGATGCCGCCCTCGAAGATCACCTTGTCGCCCACGGTGACCCGCGCGTAGGGGTTGGGGTCGTTCGGGCTGGCCGGCAGCGCGACCGCGGCGACCCCGTCGCGGCTGGTGACGGGCTGGGGGCGGCGCTCGACGACGCCGGCGGGCGAGTAGACGAAGCCGAGGCTGATGGCGACCTCGGCGTCCGGCGGCCCGACGACCAGCGCGCCGCCGCCGTCCTCGTCGTCGCCGTACGCGTAGTGGGCGACCGGCGACTCGGCGCCCTCGTTGCCGCTCTCCTCCATCTGCTCCGGCGCGGCGCCCGGCGGGCCCTGGTAGTAGACGCGTTCCCAGACGGCGATGAGGCCCAGGCGCAGTCGCACGTGCGCGATGGCGAGCCGGCGGCCGGGGATGTCGCCGGCGTACACGACGTGGATCTCGTCCCGGTCGGCCACCCGCCAGAGCCCGTCGGGGTCGGCGATGTCCTTGACCTGCCGCCGGAGTCCGGCCAGCCATGCCTGGTCACCGGCGAGCTCCCCGCGGGTGGGCACGTCGGCGAACGCCGGCCCGTGTCCGGCGACGGCGATGCCCGGCGCCCAGCCCGGCAGCGGTACCACGTTTGTCTGGACACCGACCAGCGCGGCGACCGCGGCGGCGAGCGCCCCCGCGCGGAGGCGGCGGTTGCGGCGGTGGGTCGCCTCGCGGCGGGTGTAGGCCGCCCACGGGTCGGCCGGGCCCCGCACGGCCTCGGCGTCGCGGGTGAACGAGTCCCGCAGCTGCGTCTCGACGTCCGCGCTCATGCGAGCCCTCCAAGCAGAACGGCGGTCATGCCAGGCCTCCCAGCAGGCTCGTGGAGGTGTTGCCGGCACCCTCCTGGCGCAGCAGCTCGCGCAGGCGGGCGATGCCCCGCGACGCCTGGCTCTTGACCGAGCCGGCCGAGCAGCCGAGCACCTGCGCGATCTCCGCCTCGCTGCGGTCCTCGAAGTAGCGCAGCACCAGGATCGCCTGGGTGCGCGGCGGGAGGCTGCGCAGCGCCCGCAGCAGCACCTGCCGGTTGTCCGCCTGGCCGTACGGGTCGGACTGGCCGCCCTCGTCGGTCGGCAGCAGGGGCACCTCGGTCCACCGGCGGCGCCGCCGCCACGAGATCGCCGTATTGATCATGACTCGACGCGTGTACACCTCGGGCGCGTCCACCCGCCGCCAGTGCCGGTGCGTCTTCTCCAGCGCCGACTGCACGAGGTCCTCGGCGAGCGCGCGGTCCCGCGTGAGCAGGTACGCGGTGCGGCTCAGCGGCTCCCACTGCCGGGTCACGAAGTCGCGGAACGTCTCGTCGTCGCTCATCCACGCTCCACCCGTCGAGGGTTTCTCATGGGGGGTAAGACGCGGCCGGCGCCGAACAGGTTGAGTGAGGGGCCGGACGCGTCGCACCCGACCCCTCACTCATTCACGATCCCGGCTCAGCCGAGCCAGGCGCCCTGCGCCTCCTGGGCGGCTCCAGCCGCCGCGGTGCGGGCCGCCGCGGCCGCCGGCGGGGTACGCGGCGGGATCGTCGACGTGTCGTACGCGAAGGTGGCCACCGCCGTCGCCACGGCGTCGGCGTTGGTGTCCAGCGCGAACGTGTTCACGTTGCCGAAGAGCCGGTACTCGCGGCGCAGCTGCCGGTAGAGCTCGGCGTCGGCGCCGTTGCGCTCGGGCGTGAGGCTGTCGCACGGCGCGTGGTAGCACGGGTCGTACTGCGCACCCGCGACACCGCCCCACAGCGCGACGTCCGCCGCCGACTTCTGCACCTCGGCGCCGGTGAACAGGCCACCCGCCGGGATGCCGACGCCGGCCGCGATGAACGGACCGTAGTCGGAGCGGCCGGTGAAGTCGGACGCGTCCGTGGCCTCACCGCGCGAGGCGAAGAACGCCTCGAAGACGTCCTCGATCTGCGCCGAACCGGGTGGTCCGGCCGGCGAGCCCTCGGCGGCCGAGTCGTCACCGTCGTACACGCCGAACGTGTAGTTGGGCGACCCGATCATGTCGAAGTTGAGGTAGAGCGCGATCTTGTCCCGCTCCGCCTGCGGCAGGTTCGCGACGTAGAACGTGGAGCCGACGAGGTTTGACTCCTCCGCGCCCCACCAGGCGAAACGCACCTTGTTCTTGGTCTTGAACTTGGCCATCTGCAGCGCCACCTCGAGGATGCCCGCGCTGCCCGTGCCGTTGTCGTTGATGCCGGCGGTGTCCGGCTCGGAGTCGAGGTGCGCGCCGACCATGACGACCTCGTTCGGGTCGCCCCACCGGGACTCGGCGATCACGTTGGACGTGTTCCGCGTCTCGGAGATCGCGTCGACCGAGATCTCCATGGTGAGCGTGCCGGCCTGGGCGGCCGCGACGAGCGCCGCGCCCGTGTCGTACGAGACCGAGACCGCCGGGATGTTGACCGGCCCGCCGAGCGTGCCGAGGAACAGCCCGTACCGGTCGGGGTTGGCCTCGGGCGTGCCGTTGCCCTGGTTGAAGATGATCGCGCCGATCGCGCCGGCGGCCTGAGCGTTTTGCACCTTGAGGCCGAACCCGCAGGTGGCGCCGGGTGCGGCACCGCGCTGCATGATCGCGATCTTTCCGGCGACCTCGGGACCGAAGTCGCTGGCCTCACACCCGGACGTGCTGGCCCGCGGTGGCGTGAGGTTGACGTCCACGGGCACCACCTGGCCGCTCGCCGTGCCGTCCGCCGAGCAGTCGAGCACGTCGTAGTCGGTCTGGTCGACGTAGGTCGTCGGCGTCGGCGCGAGCTGGCGGAACGACGAGCCGGTGTCCTCGCAGAACGTGAACGAGAACGGCTGGCGCGTCACCTTGTAGCCGGCGTGCTTGGCGAGGGCCGCGACGTAGTCGGCGCTGCGGTCGTAGCCGGGCAGGCCGGACGCGCGGTTGCCGCCGTTGAGCGAGGCGATTCCCTGGAACGCCACGAGGTGGCGGAGCACGCCCGGAAGCGTGACTTCCTTCGTGAGCTTTTTGACGGGGTTGTTACTGGAATGCGCCTGCGCCGGTGTGGCGATGGTGAAAGCACCCAGCAGCACGGCCACGGAGGCCGCGCCACACAAGCGTCTAATCGTGCGAGACACCACGGTGTGTTCTCCCTTTCCCGAACAAGGAGCGAAAGCTCCGGTATCCAGCAATCTAGATACAGCACTCTCCGTGTGGAAGAGACTACGGAGCCGATGGCCCGCCCGCTCCAGAAGCGTGGCCGGGTGGACGACCCCGATACCTCAGACCAGATGTTGATTTCGCGGACCTCGTGTGAGCGCGATACGGCACCCGCCTCACCGCCGAGCACGAACGCGACTTCGCCGCCTGGGCGGCCACGCGCCGGCGCGGCGTGCCGGAGACGAACCCGCCACCGGACGAGTCCGGGATCCAGCGGCTGAGGCGGCTCGGCCCGAGCATCCGCGACGACGCCGGCACCCGCTATGTGCTGGTCTCCAGCGGGATGGGAGGCACAGGCTCCGAATGGCGCGGCGAATGGTCGTTTCGCCCCGGTCCGCCGCCGGCCGCGCGGACCCTCCACGTCGAGGCCGCCGACAGTGCCGGCCACCACACCATGTCGATCGCCATCCCGCCGGCGTAGACGGTCAGCCCGCGCGGGAGCGGACCGCGGTGACCGCGAGGTTCCACGGCACGACGCGGCCGTCCGAGGCGTCCGGCCGCCACGGCCGCAGCCGCGTGTCCAGCTCCTCCACAGAGGACAGCCGCAGCGCGGGTGGCGCCAGGAAGGCGCCGAGAAACGTGGCGAGCGTCAGGTTGCGCGCGCCCACCCGGCTGCGGACCGGGAAGCGGCCGCTGTCGTCGCGCTGGAGGCGCTCGTCGCCGTACCCGCGCGTGACGCGCAGCTCGCCGCCCTCCCGCTCGCCGCCGCGGTCGACGAACGCGCCCACGAAAGCCGGGTGCACCCCCAGGTACACCAGCCGCCCGCCCGGACGCAGCACCCGCGCGGCCTCGGCGACCGCGGCCGGAAAGTCGTCGATGTCGGTGTGCGTGAAGGTCATCAGCACGGTGGCGGCCGACGCCGTGGCGAGCGGAAGCCGCCTGGCGTCACCGCGCAGGACGTACCGCCCCCGGGTCGTCGCCCGGCGCAGCTGGTCGGCGGAGAAGTCGACACCCACCACCGTGTACCCGCACGCGCGCACCGCCGCGAAGTGCAGGCCCGTGCCGCACCCCACGTCGACGCAGACCGGGTCGCCCGGATCGGCCGGCCCGAGCAGGCGGGCGAGCACCCCGCCCGAGCCGGCCTCCGCGCCGTAGTCGCCGAACGTCTCGTCGTACCAGTCCGCGTGACCGTCGTATCGAGCCTCACCCATGCCGACCATCACACCACCTCGCCCGCCGCGTCACAGCGCGGCGAGGAGCGCCTCCACCGTGGGGCGGGCCAGGTCCGCCGTGCCCTCGCCGGCGTGCCAGGTGCAGGCGATCGTCAGCGCCGCCACGCGCCCGGTGGCGAGCAGGCGCAGCGCCGCCTGCCGTACCGCGTCCGCGTCCGGGCCCGGCGTGACCGGGAAACGCAGGCCGGGCAGGGCGGCCGCGTCGACGACGTCCAGGTCGATGTGCAGGTAGATGGGACCGTCCACATCGGGCACCGCGGCCACCGGCACGTGCCGCACCGCGCTGCGGCCGAGAAAGTCGACCTCCGCGGGGTCCAGGTCGCGCCCGTCGACCAGGACGACCCTTTCCGCGGGTACCGGACGCAGGCCGGTGCGGCCGGCGACCGTGGGGTCGCCCTCGCCCATCAGCATCCGCAGCGGCATGCCGCCCGGGTAGCCGGAGGTGCTGCTCTCCGGCGTGTGCAGGTCACCGTGCGCGTCGAACCAGACGACCGCCGGGTCGACGCCCCGGCGCTGGAGACCCGCCACGACGCCGAGCGCCAGGGAACAGTCGCCGGTCACGACCGCGGGCGGCCCCTGCTCGGCCGCGACGGCGTCGGCGAGCGCGGCGTGCAGGCCGGCAACCCGCTGCCAGAAGCCGCCGCCGCCCGGCTCCGCGGTCACCACGCGGCCGGCCGCCACCGGAAAGTCCACATCGGACAGCCGCTCGTCCAGGTGGTGCGGCACGAGAATGGTACCCATGCGTTGATCTTATTGGGTCAGCGGCGGCCGGCATGGTGTGCTGAGATCGCGGTGTGACCGACGACCGCGCCGCGTACCGCGCCCTGGAGGACCAGATCGTCGCCCGCTACGGCGAGGCACGCTACGCGGAGGCCGCCGACCTGGCGCGGACCGCGATCCCCCACCTGCCCGCCCGCCGCTCCGACCTCGCCCACCTGGCCGCCTGCGCGCTCGCGCTCGGCGGCCGGCCGGCGGAGGCGCTGGCCGAGCTGCGCGCCGCGTACGAGGCGGGCGGCTGGTGGCACCGCCGCATCCTCACCGAGGACCCCGACCTGGCGGCGCTGGCCGCGCTGCCCGGCTTCGACGACCTGGTCGAGGACGCGCACGCCCGCGCCACCGCACCCGCCGCCGCGGGGCGCCCGCCGCTGGTGCACCGGCCCACGGGCCCGGCCCGCGGCGTGCTCGTCGCCCTGCACGGCGCCGGCGAGGACGCCGACGACGCGGTGGCCGCCTGGGGCGCCGCGGTCGACGCCGGCTTCGTGCTGCTCGCGCCGGACTCCTCGCAGCGCAACACCCCCGCGTACCGCTCCTGGCCCGACCCCACCGTCGGCCTCGCCGACATCGCCGCCGCCCTCGCCGCCCTCCCCCACGCCGACCGCGACCTGCCGCAGGTCGCGGCCGGCTTCTCCGCCGGCGCCCGCCAGGCCATCCTGTGGGCGCTGGCCGCACACCCGGGCCGCCCGCGCGCGTTCGTCGCCGTGGCACCCGCCATCACCACCGACCACCTCGACCAGGACCAGGTCACGGCCGCGGCCGCCCGCGGCCTGTCCGGCACCGCGATCGTCGGCGCGGCCGACGACGACGTCCGGGACGGCGCCCTGCCCGCACTGGAGGAGCTGCGCCGCGCCGGCGTGCGGTGCGCGATCGACGTTCCGGCCGGCCTGGGCCACACCTTCCCGCCCGACTTCCCCGCCCGCCTGTCGCGCACCCTCGCCGGGTAGCGCGGCCCCCGACGACCAAACCCAACCCGGATGCGGGCTACCGCGACGTCCGCGCCGGTCCAGACCGTCGCTCCCGCGGCCTCACCCTCCGCACCCCACCAGCTCACCCCCAACCTCCGGGGTGGGCCGCCGTCAACCGGTGAGCCCCGCCCCAGGCAGCGAGCCACGACAGCACCGGTCCGCCGGCCCTCACGCGGCCCACTCTCCGCGGCCCACCAGCTCACCCCGCGCAAGGCCGCGCCGGCGTCAGCCGCGGACGGCGCCCACCCTGGGGTCAAGGTCCTGAGCCCGCCCACCGCGAAGGGTGAGGCCGCGGGAGCAACGGTCCGGACCACGACGGGCATCGCGGTAGCTCACATCTGCCATGAATCCCGCCCACGAGCCCACCGCCGTCGCACGAAGCCCGCCCACCGCGAGCGTCCACAGCGAGCGTCCACAGCATGGCCCACCACCGCGCCGCCGGGCCGGCACAATGCGGGGATGCGGGTGAGGACGCGGACCGAGCGGGCCGTGGTCGGCGCGTTCCGGGAGGGTGCGCGGCTCGACCTGCGCGGGCGGCGCGATGCCGGCGTGCGCGGGGAGCTTCTCCGGTTTCTGCTGCTGGGCGGCGTGCCCGCCGAGGCCGGCCGGCTTCAGGTGCTCTGGCTGGTCGGCGCGCGGGTGGCCGGGCCGCTGGAGGTCGAGTACGCGGACGTCGCCGCGCCGGTCGAGCTCGAACAGTGCGTTTTTGACCGGCCGCTCAGCTTCTTCGGCTCGCACCTGCGCCGGCTCGGGCTCGAAGGGTCGCGGATGCCGGGCCTGACGATCTCCAACGCCAGGTTCGACGCGAGCGTGCGGCTCGTCGGCTGCCGTGCCGGTGAGGTGGGCGCGGGGCTCGCGGAGATCAACGGGTCGCTGCTCATGGACGGCGCGCGCGTCGCCGCGCTGGATGCCATCTCCCTGCGGGTCGGCAGCGACGTGCTCGCCGGCTCCGGGTTCGCGTGCGGGGGTGAGCTGCGGCTGGACGGCGCGGCGGTCGGTGGCGTGGTGCGCTGCGAGGGGGCCGCGATCCACGCGTTCTCGGCCCGCCACCTCATCGCGCGCGAGCTGGTCCTGCGGCCCGTGGCGCGGCCTGCCGGCGGGGTGGACCTGCGGCACGCGCGGGTCGGGGTGTTCCGCGACGATCCGGACACCTGGCCCGAGGTGCTGCGGCTGGACGGGTTCGGCTACGAGACGCTCGCCGGCGACACCGCCGACCGGCGGGAGTGGTTGCGCCGCGACGAGGGGCGGTTCCGGCCGCAGGCCTACGCGCGGCTGGCCCGGGCCTACCGCGACGCGGGCCGCGACGACGACGCACGCGCCGTGCTGCTCGCGGGCGAGCGCCACCGCCGCGAGGGGTTGCGGTGGCCGGGGCGGTGGTGGGGCCGCCTCCAGGACATCACCATCGGGTACGGGTACCGCCCGCTGCGTGCCGCCGCCTGGCTGGCCGCCCTTCTCGCGGCGGGCACGGCGGTCTTCGGCGCGCAGCGGCCGAGGGCGGCGGATCCCGCCGGCGGTCCTGAGTTCGTCGCGCCGGTGTACACACTGGACCTGATCGTGCCGGTGATCGACTTCGGTCAGCAGGCGGCGTTTCACCCGCGCGGTGCCACGGCCTGGCTCGCCTACGCGCTGATCGTCGCCGGTCTGCTGCTGGTCACGACCGTCACGGCGGCGGGTGCGCGGCGGCTGCGCCGGGAGTGAGAAACAAACCGGTTCAGCACACGCGCGGCCGCATTCCGCCTTCCGTCCACGCGGGACACCTAGGGCACCAGCCGTTATGGATCAGCAACCTTTTCCCGGGTTGACGGGGCTGTGACGCGCGCCATACGTTTCCCTTCGCGCAAATAGCTCGCAACTTTACCGAAACATCTGCATTAGTCGATTGATCCCCTGGGCACGGGAAAGGGTCGACCCTCGATGCACCGTCGCGCGAGGCTGTTCAACATAGGCATGTCACTGCTGGTCACGACGTCGCTCGTCGCTGCCGGCGGCTGCGGCACAGCGGGGCCCGGCGGGTCCCGCGACAAGATCCAGGTCTGGGCGCTGCAGGACCCGCAGAACGAGCCGGTCATCGAGGCCGGGCTCGGCCTCTTCAACCAGAGCTCGCCGGTCACGGCCGAGCTCGTCACGTACGTCAACGACGCGTACAAGCAGAAACTGCACGTGTCGATGGGGTCACCCAACGCACCCGACGTCTTCTTCAACTGGGGCGGCGGCAACCTCGCCGAGTTCGTGAATGCCAACCAGGTGGTTGACCTTTCACACGCGCTGGCCGCGCGGCCGGACGTGCGGGACGCGTTCCTGCCGAGCGTGCTCGCGGTGGGCCGGATCTCCAACGGGCAGTACGGCCTGCCGATGAACGGCATCCAGCCGGTCGTGCTCTTCTACCACAAGGGAGTCTTCGACAAGGCCGGCCTCCAGCCGCCGAAGACGTGGGCCGACCTGCTGTCCCTTGTGGAGGAGTTCAAGTCACGCAAGATCACGCCGATCGCGCTGCCCGGCTCGCAGGGCTGGACCGAGCTGATGTACCTGGAGTACCTGCTCGACCGCATCGGCGGCCCGGACCGCTTCTCCGCGATCGCCGCGCAGCGCTCCGGCGCGTGGCGCGACCCGTCCGTGCTGCGCGCGCTGCAGATGTGCCAGGAACTCGCCGAGCGAGGCGCGTTCGGCACCAACTTCGCCTCCATCAACTACGACAACACCGGCGCGTCGAAGCTGTTCGCCACCGGCAAGGCGGCGATGTTCCTGATGGGCAGCTGGGAGTACACCAGCCAGCTGAGCAACAACCCCGAGTTCGTCAAGCGGGGCGACCTGGCGTGGACCACGTTCCCCACGGTGGACGGCGGTCTCGGCGACGCCGCCAACGTGGTCGGCAACCCGGCCAACTACTTCTCCATCTCGGCGAGCAGCCCGCACGTGCGCGACGCGACCACGCTCCTGATCGAGACGCTCTCCTCCGAGGAGTACGTCGAGGACCTCGTCAACTCCGGCCAGGTGCCCGCCGTCGCGGGCGTCGAGGCGAAGCTGGCCGGCACACCGAACGCCGAGTTCGCCACGTTCACCTACGAGATGGTGGCCAAGGCGCCCAGCTTCACCCAGTCGTGGGACCAGGCGCTGAGCCCGGCGGTCGGCACCGAGATGCTCACCAACCTGCAGAAGCTCTTCCTGTCCAAGATCACGCCGGAGGAGTTCGTGACGGCCATGGAAAAGGTGTCGTCGTGAGCGACCGCGGTGTCCTGGTACCGCGCCGCCGCGAGGTGCGCACCGTCGTGCTCATCCCGGCCGCCGACCTCCGGCCGGCCCGCCGCGAGCGTCCCGGCTTCCTGTGGGCCGCGCCCGCCGCCGTCTTCTTCACCATCTTCGGCATCGTGCCGATCGCCGTCGTGCTCTACCTGAGCTTCACCACGTGGAACGGGCTGGGCACGCCCGAATGGGCCGGCTTGACCAACTGGCGGGCGCTGCCGGACGACGCGGACGCCCTCCACTCGATCCGGGTCACCGCGCAGCTCACCCTCTTCTGCTGGCTCATCCAGACGCCGCTGTCGCTGCTGCTCGGCGTGTGGGCGGCCGGCCCGCAGCGCAACCGCGCGATACTGTCCACATTGTTCTTCCTGCCGCTGCTGCTGTCCACGGCGGCGATCGCGCTGACCTGGCTGTCCCTTCTGGACCCCAACTTCGGCCTGGCCGCCAGCCTCGGCTCGTACGTGGGCGTGGCCGACGGAAACTTCCTCGGCGACGACAGCCGCGCGCTCTACGCGGTGGCCGCCGTGATCTCCTGGCAGTTCGTACCCTTCCACACGCTGCTCTACCAGGCCGCCGCCCGCCAGATCCCGGCCTCGATGTACGAGGTGGCCGAGATCGACGGCGCCCGCACCATCCGGCAGTTCATCTCCATCACGCTGCCCCAGCTGCGCAACACCATCATCGCCTCGTCGGTGCTGGTCGTGGTCGGCTCGCTCACCTACTTCGAGTCGATCCTGCTGCTCACCAACGGCGGTCCGGGCACGGCGACCCGGGTGCTGCCGCTGCACATGTACGTCAAGGGCTTCGTGGGCTTCGACATGGGGTACGCCAGCGTGCTCGCCGTCCTGCTCGTCGCGGTGGGCACCACGCTCTCCGTGCTGATCGTCCGGTCGACCGGCTACCACCGCATGAACAGCGACCGGGAAGGGATGTAGGGGTGACCATCTACACGGCCGCGCGGCACCGCGCGGCGGAGGCCCGCCCCCGCGTCAGCTACGTCCGGCCGCGACCGCCGCGCGGCGTCGGCACGGTGGGACGGCGCCGCCCGGTTAACGTGGCCGCCGGCATCGCGGCGAGCTTCTGGCTGGTCATCGTGGCCGTGCCGCTGTACTACATCGCGCTGACGAGCCTGCGCACCTCGGACTCGTACCTGACCGACGGCGCGCTGCGCCCGCCCTCCGGGCTGACGCTGGAAAACTACCGCCAGGTGATCGACCTGGGCTTCGACACCTTCATCCTGAACAGCACGATCGTCACCGCCATCACGATGGCGCTGGTGCTGGTGATGGCGCTGCCCGCCTCGTACGCGATCGTGTTCGGCGGCACCCGGGCGGTGCGGGCCACGTTCAACACGTTCCTCCTAGGACTGGCGATCCCCGCCCAGGCCGTGATCATCCCGATCTACCTGCTGATCACCCGCCTGCACCTCTACGACTCGCTCACCGCGATCATCCTGCCCACCGCGGCCTTCTCCCTGCCGATGGCGATCGTGGTACTCACCAGCACGCTGCGGGACATCCCCCGCGACCTCTTCGACGCGATGACCGTCGACGGCGCCGGCACGGTCGAGGTCTTCCGCCGCCTGGTGCTGCCCCTGTCCCGCCCGGGCCTGGTCAGCGTCGGCATCTTCAGCGGCCTGAACGCCTGGAACGGCTTCATCTTCCCCTCGTGCTGACCCAGAGCGAGGCCCGCCGGGTCATCCCGCTCGGCCTGTGGAACTTTCAAAGCCGTTTCGGAACCGACGTCCCGGGACTCCTCGCCGCGGTCGTGCTCTCGACCGTGCCGGTGCTCGCGCTGTACCTGTTCGGCCGCCGCCAGCTGCTGCGCAGCCTGTCCGCCGGCTACAGCCGCTAGGCCGCGGTCGTTGCCCGGCGCGCGTGACCGCGACCGAAGGCTCACCCCGAGGGCCCGCTCCTGATTGACGCTCACGCACCGCGGCGCCGTCGTGGAGGGCTCTACTACGTCGGTGACCATCCGTCGGACACAAGCGGCACCGCAGTCGAGATCTTGGTGAGTTAGCGCGAGATGTCGACGCTAACTCACCAAGATCTGCCGGTGCGGGCTCCTGGGTTGAGCAGGCGGCCACGGAAGGTGAGGGGGCAACCCCGGGCAACGTGGCACCTCACATCCAACTCGGGTCGGACTCCAAGAAGGCTCACCCCGACCGCGAAAGGACTCCAGGCCTTTAGGTCGAGGTGGGCGAATCCGTCTACAACCGAGCGACCCCTCTCACGGGAGTCTGTACAGATCCGCCGGAGTCGGCCGCCCGGGGAGCGACTGGGGCACCGCAGCGGCTGAACGACGGCCTATCGGTGTCAACAAAGGCCCATAGAGCAGATCGTGGTCGTTTACCGCCGGTACAGGGGCAACAAACGAGCACGAGCTCAACAGCACCCGGGGTTGAGGTGGGCGACCGCGGAGGGTGAGGCCGCGGGAGCAACGGTCCGGACCACTACGGGCATCGCGGTAGCCCGGATCTGTCTCGAATTGGCACTTCTGAAACGGCTACCACGGTCGCACGCCACCCGGACGCCGAAAGGTCTCTAAAAGCGGTACGGCGTCAGATACTCGGGCAGCAGGATCCGCGTACGCGGCGCGAAGCGGCGCACCGCGTCCACGAAGAGGTCCAGCCGCGCGCGGTCGTTCGGCGTCGTGACCGGAGGGTTGGTCAGCGCGGTCTCGAAGTTGTCCCAGTGCACCGGCACCACCGTGGCCGGCTTGTCCAATGCGGACAGCAGGCGCGGCACGTAGTCGTGCGTGACGTCGGTGGACGGCACGGCGAGCATCGCGACGTCCGGGGCGAGGCCGCCGAGGTCGCGCTCGCCGAAGTCGCTGGCGCCCATGAAGAACACGGACGGTCCACCCTGGACGGTCGGCTGGTAGGCGAGCGTGTCCCCCTCCGGCAGGTCCGCGATCGTCGCCGGCCGCGGCGGGAGCGCGGTCCGCACGCCGGGAAACGCCATCGAGTACGACGCGTTGCGGCTGTGCAGCGACGCGACGACCGCCACGGTGTACCCGCCAGCCGGGCGCGGGCTATCGTCGTGCGGGTGGATCTGGCGAGCAGCGGGTGCGGGCGCTGATGCGGATGCTCCGCGAGGGCGCGCTGGGCGTGCTGCGCGCTGGGGTACCGCCGGAGACGCCGGCCGTCACCCTCCAGACGCTGCTGCGCCGCCTCGCCGACGAGCTGCCGGGCCTCGACGTCGACCTGCAGGAGCTGACCACGGGCGAGCAGCTGCGCCTGCTCGTCGAGGCGCGCCTCGACGTCGGCCTCGTCCACCACCCGGTCGACGCCCCCGACCTGCGCTTCGGCCCGCCGGTGCGGGTACCGCTCGGCGTGCTCCTGCCCCGCGCGTCGCCGCTCGCCCGGCGCACCGGGCTGGCCTTCGCCGACCTGGCCGGCCACGACCTCGTACTGCCGCCGCGCGCCACCGCGCCCGGCTGGCACGACCACGTCCTCGACCCCTGCCGGCGGCACGGCTTCGCGCCGGCCCGGACGCGGCACGCCCGCAACGCCGAGTTCCTGCTCGGCCTGGTGCTCGCCGGCAAGGGCGTGGCGTTCGAGCCGGAGAGCGCCACCCGCCGCGAGCCGCGCGCGGTGTGGCGCCCGCTGGCCGACCCGCCGCTGGCCCGGACCACCTCGGGCGCGTGGCCGGCGCAGTCGCCGCACCCGGCCGCCGAGCGGTTCGCCGGGATCGCCGCCGGGACGATCGACCAACCCGGCCCGGCCACGGCCGTCACCGCGCCCGACTCGCCGCGACCGTGGAGCATCGTCTACGAGCCGCGGGCGGCCGCGTCGTGACCGACCCGGTGGAGATCGTCCGGCGCGGCTACGACGCCGTCTCGCACCTGTACCGGCAGGACGACGACACGCCCGCCGAGTACCGGGACTGGCTGGCCGCGCTGCGGGCCCGGCTGCCGGACCGGGCCCGCGTGCTCGACCTCGGCTGCGGCAACGGGGTCCCGGTCGCGAAGGCGCTGGCCGCCGCGGGACACGACGTCACCGGCGTCGACCTCAGCGAGGTGCAGGTCGAGCGGGCCCGCCGCCTCGTGCCAGACGCCACCTTCCGGCGGGCCGACGCCACGGAGGTCGACTTCCCGGACGGCGGCTTCGACGCGGTCGTGTGCCTGTACGCCCTCATCCACATGCCGCTGGACCGCCAACCCCCGCTGCTCGCCCGCATCGCCCGGTGGCTGCGCCCCGGCGGCTGGCTCCTCGCCACCACCGGGGCGTCCGCGTGGACCGGCGCCGAGCAGGGCTGGCTGGGCGGCGACGCGGAGATGTGGTGGAGCCACGCGGACGCCGCCACGTACCGCGCCTGGATCGCCGGCGCCGGCCTGCGCGTGGAGGCCGAGGCGTTCGTGCCCGAGGGCGGCAGCGGCCACCAGCTCTTCTGGGCCCGCCGCCCCTGACGCTCCCGCACCGACCCCGGCCCTGGCGCGGCGCCGGCCTGCGCGCCGCGACGCTCCCGCGCTACCTGGCGCCCACCCCGGCCAGGGCCGGGGTGCCGGACAGCTCGAGCACCAGGTGCGGGCGGTGCCAGGTGGCCCGGCCGGAGGGCGCGAGCATGCCGATCCGCTGCGCGCCGTTGGCGAGGTAGAACGGCTCCGCCGGCGGATGCGAGACGATGTGCACCCGGCTCGCCCCGCGCTCCTCGGCGACGGCGCGCATGTCCGCGAAGAGCACCGTGCCGATCCCCTGTCCCTGCCGGTCGTTCGCCACGAACATGAAGTCGAGCTCGGCCTCGCCGGGCCCGCCGTGGCCGGGAAAGAGCAGGCTGTAGAAGCCCCACACCCGGCCGTCGGCGCCGCGGACCACCCGCACCACGTTCGCGTGGAGGTAGGCGGCGTCGAGGCGCTGGCCCGCCACCATGACCCGGTACTCACCCGGGTAGGCCGCGGAGCCGCGGACCAGCGCGGTCAGGGCGTCAGCCTCGTCGGCCAGTGCGGGCGCGACCCGAAACATGAGAGCCTCCTCGTATACCGGTAGGGGGTATCTCGACCCATCGGGAACATTACCCCTAGGGGTATACGACACAAGACCGGAACGGCAATGGACCAGAGCGCCAGGCATCGATACATTGCCATGCATGGACCGCTTCCCCACACTCGCGCGCGCCGCCACCGTCGTGGCGGCCGCTGCCACCGCGCTCATCGCCGTCGCCGCCCCGGCGACCGCCGCCGGGCCGACCGCCGCGCAGAAGTTCTACGCGGACTCCGGCGACCGCTGCACGTACGGGCACACCGAGGGCCTGCTCACCTGGCAGGTCCTGACCCCGAGCATCTACCCCACCGTCGCCGTCGAGGGCACGCTCACCGACGAGCCGGCCCGCAACTCGCCGGTCGCCTGCACCACCGACCAGATGTACTCGGTCGCCAGCTACGTCGCCTACGCCGGCCGCACGATCGTCGACTTCGCCCAGTCGCGCGCCGACAACGGTGTCACCGCCGTGCGTGACGTGCTCGGCGAGCGAAACGCCGGCCCGGCGCCGATCGACCGGGTGGTGGTACAGGTCTGCCGCTTCCCGAGCGCGCCGGTCGGCATCTCGTACTGCGGCTCGCCGCAGACCTACACGCCACCGCGCATCGGCACCGCCTGACGGTTGACCGACGTCCCGGCTGCCCGGCCAGCGGAGAGCCGGGACGTCACCCGCGCGCGAAAGCCGGCTGCGACGACCGCGCGGACCGGCCATCATGTACGCCATGAGCAGGCTCTCCTCGATCGTCATCCACTGCCGCGACCCCTACGTGGCGGCGCCGTTCTGGTCGCTGGCGTTCGGGCTGCCGCCGGTGGCCGAAGACCGTGCCGCGCTCGCCGCCCGCACGCTCGAGCCCGGCGAGTCGGTGCTGCTGCGCGACCCGGACGGCCGCTCGCCCGACGTGTGGGTCAGCCCGACCGACGACGACATCGAGGCGCGCGGGCGCGGCCTGGTCCACATCGACCTGCGCCTGGACGACCTGGCCGAGCTGGACGCGCTCGTCGCCGCCGGCGCGCAGCGGCGGTGGGAGGTCACCGAGCCGCACCGCTGGACCGTGCTGGCCGCACCCGACGGCGTCCTCTTCTGCGCGATCCATCCCAGCCCGCCGGCCGCCTCCTAGTGCGGTGACCACTGTGGTTCGCCGGGTTCCCCGGCGAACCAGGCCCTGCCAGGCGCAGGGTTGGTGGTCACCGCACTACCGGGCGAAAGCCGCCAGCGCCGCCACCAGCCACTGTGGATCGTCCAGCCACGGGAAGTGTCCGCCGCCCGGTGCCACGACAAGCTCCGCGCGGGGCATCAGGCCGGCGAACTCGGCGGCGCGCGCGGGCGGCAGCCCCACGTCGTACTCGCCCGCCACCAGCAGCACCGGCGCGTCCAGGTCGGCGAGCGCGGCCCGCACCGTGGCCGGGTCGAACGCGCCGGCGGCGTAGTAGGCGGCCGCCGCGTCGCCGTTCGTCTGGCTGGGCCCTCGCTCGTACGCGGCCCGGCTCGCCCCGTCCCACCGTCCGTAGTGGAACGGCGCTATCGCGCCCCACTCCGCGGCCGTCGCGTGGCCGGCCCAGATCCGCTCGAAGGCGGCGAACGCCTCGGGAAACCAGTCCTCCCCGCGGCGCAGCTCGGCCACCTCGCGGCGGTCGGCATCCGTTATCACGAGGCCGGCGGGGCGGGGGCTGGGGTTCAGCAGCGCGAGGCGGCGCACCCGCCGCGGGTAGCGGGTCGCGTACAGGATCGCGAGCGTGGCGCCGGCCGAGTGTCCCAAGAGGTCGATCGACTCCAGCCCGAGGTGGGCGCGGAGCGCCTCGACGTCGCCGACCTGCCGGTCGCACCGGTATGTCGCCTGGTCGGCGGGCGCCGCGGACTCACCGGTGCCGCGCAGGTCGAGGCGGACCAGCGCGCGGTGCGCGGAGAGCCCGCCGAGGTCGTCGAGGTAGACCGAGGCCTGCATGGGGCCGCCCGGCAGGCAGACCAGCGGGTCCCCGTCCGCGGAGCGGTGGTAGGCGAGCTGCGTGCCGTCGGGCGCGGCGAAGGTGTACACCGCGAAATCCTACCCGCCGTCACCGCGCCAGGTGGACGGTCGCCCACGCCTGGGCCAGCTCGGGCCGGCGGGCCGCGATCGCCTCGGCGATCGAACGGTGGTCCTGCCGGGTGGCGGCGACCGCCTGCGGCAGCCCCGCCTCCCGCCGCAGGCGGGCCCGGGTGGTCGGGCCGGACAGCCCGTCGACGAGCGCGCGGAGCACGTCGTTTCCGGCGGCGGCCGCGACCAAACCGTGGAACTCCTGTTCGTGCGCGACCAGCTCATCCACTGTGGATCCGTCGGCCAGCGCGTCGGCCAGCGCGCGCAGCTTCGCGGTGTCGCCGTCGGTCATCCGGCCGGCGGCCAGCGCCACCGCGGTCGGCTCCAGCGCCCGCCGCAGCTCGAGCACCTGCGGCGCGGCGCCGTCCCGGTAGAAGTCGGTGACGAAGCCGAGCGTGTCGAACAGCTGCCGGGGCTGGAGGCTGCCGACGTAGATGCCGTCGCCGTGCCGCACCTCCAGCACCCGGATGAGCGCGAGGGCGCGCAGCGCCTCGCGCAGCGTGTTGCGGGACAGGCCGAGCGCCGCGGCGAGGTCGGCCGCGTTGGGCAGCCGTTCGCCGGGGCGCAGGCGCCCCGACAGGATCATCGCCTTGATCCGGTCGATCGCGTCGTCGGTCAGCGCCATCCGGACCTCCGTCACCGCGGCAACGCCGCCGGCGGCGGCGCACCGACCACACCGGACGGCGCGAGGTTGAGGCCGGTCAGCCTCCCGATATCCGGTACGTCCACTGTGGTGGACCGGACGGCGGACAGCGACTCGAAGCCGGGCTCCACGCCGAAGAGCCCGGCCAGCACGGCTTCCGCCGTCGCCGCGCCGGCGATCGAGTCCCGGTTGGCGGTGCCCCGCTCGGCGACCCGCGCCCGCCGCCCACCGTCGAAAAGCTCCATCGCCTGCCCCCACAGCGCGCCCGAGGCGGCCCGCGGGGTCGCCCGGAGCACGCCGAGCGCGAGGTCCCGGCGCCCGAGCTTGGCCAGCCCGTACGCGGTCACGCCCGGCCACGCACCGAACGCGCCGGCCGCGCCGTGGTCCGGCCGGTCGGAGTGCGGGGCGATCGGGTCGTCCGCGGCCAGCGCCCGCATCCAGTCACCGCTGAGCAGCCGCTCGGTCACAAAGGACACCATCTCGCCGCGGACCCGCTCGTCGAGGTCGGCGTGGAGCGCGGCCGAGACGAGCCCGAAGTCCAGGCAGTGCCCGATGGTCTCGGTACGGTCGGTGTGGCGCACCTTCCACCGCCCGTCGCCGGCGTACAGGCCGCCCACCGCCGCGGCGAGCGTCTCCGCGTCGGCCAGCGCGCGGTCCGCCTCGGCGGTGGAGCCCCGGTGCCGCAGCAGAGCGGCGTAGGAGCGGAGCATCCCGGCGTACGCGGCGTTGAACGAGGCGACCGCGTTCGTGTAGGTGGGTACGCACTCCAGCAGCACCCACGGCCTGTCCCAGATCGTCGCCGCGGCCGGCGTGACCAAGGGCGCGCTGTACCACCACTTCGACAGCAAGGCCGCCGTCTTCCGCGCGGTGCTGGAGCAGGTGCAGCAGGAGGTGGCCGAGCAGGTCGTCGCGGCCGCCGAGGCGGAGGCGGGATCGTGGGCGCGGCTGACCGCGGGGTGCCGCGCGTTCCTGACCGCGAGCACCGCGCCCGAGGTCCAGCGCATCATGCTCGTCGACGGGCCGGCCGTGCTCGGCTGGGCCCAGTGGCGCGCGCTGGACGAGGCCGCGTCGGCGCGCCACCTGGCCGAGGCGCTCACCGACCTCGTCGCCGACGGGACGATCGCCGCCCAGCCGGTAGCGCCCCTCGCCCACCTGCTGTCGGGCGCGATGAACGAGGCGGCGCTCTGGCTCGCGACGGCGACCGGCCCGTACGCGCTGGAGCAGACCTGGGCGGCGCTAGCCCGCCTGCTGGACGGCCTCCGCACCGCCTGACCGTCCACTGTCAAGCGTCGGCGCCGGCTCCGCGCCGCCTGACCGTCCACTGTCGAGCGCCGGCTCGGCGCCGCTGCCGGCCGCGGGCGTGCGCGCGCCGGTCGCCAGGGCGCGGGCCAGCAGCCCGTACGCGGCGAGCAGCAGCAGCGGCGCGACGAGCCCGGGCACCCGCCCGACGGTCAGCGCGAGGAACGCCGCCACCCCACGCCGGCCAGCACCGGCACCGGCCACCGCACGAGCCCGGCGCGGGCCGCCGCCACCGGCACGAGGATGAGGCCGAGCAGCGCGCCGGCCATGCCGGGCAGCGCGACGCCGAGCGACAGCGACGCGTACTCCCCCAGCCGCGCCGTCACCGCCTCCGCCCGCACCGGGTCGAGCACCTGCTCGGTGGCCAGGCCCGCGTAGTCGCCGATCATCAGGCCGTTGAAGTGCAGCAGCCCGATCAGCGCCAGCGCGCCGGCGGCCTGCCCCAGCCGCCAGCCGCGGCCGGTGAGACGGCCGGTCACCTCGACGACCGCGGGGATGAACAGCAGCCACGCCAGGTGCAGGAAGAACGCGCTGGCCTGGGCCGCACCCGGGTCCGCGGCGAAGCCGCCGGCGATGTGGAAGGCGCCGCCGGGGAGCGTGGCCATGCCCGCGGCCAGCGCGAGCGGCGCGCCGATCAGGCAGACCACGCCGACGGTACGGCGGAACGCGGCGAACCCCTCCTCGCCAGCCTCGGCCTGCGGCCGCGACCACAGGCGGGCGGCGAGCACCGCGTTGGCGGCCGTGAGCAGCACCGGCCCGGCCAGCGACAGCGGCGGCTCCTCGATCGCGAACAGCAGGTACAGCGCGAAGCCGGGCACCGCGGTCGCCGGGTACCACCAGCCGACCTGCCCGGCGCGGGCGGCGGCCAGCGGTGTGAGCAGCAGGGCGGCCGCCCAGCCGAGCAGCCCGGGCACCTGCCAGCCGGCTGCCAGCCAGCCGTACTGGGCGACCTGTTCCTCGACCCGCTCGAAGGCGGCCACGTCCGCGACGTCGAGCACGGCCAGTCCGAAGTAGTCGGAGAGGGTGAGCCCCGCGAACGTGGCGAGTCCCAGCGCCGCCGCGGGCCACGCGATCGTCGCGAGCACGCGGCCGCGGCGGCGGATCGGAGCGAGCAGCGCCAGCAGGCCGGGCACGAACAGCACCCAGCACCAGTGCAGCAGCAGCGTGTGCAGGCGGGCCGCGCTTGGGTCGGCGGCGATCGCCTCGGCGAAGTCGACGTCGCCGAGCGCCGGGTCCACGGCGGTGGCGGCGGTCAGCAGGATCGGCGCGGCGACCAGGCAGGCGAGTCCGGCGCGGCGGCGTGCCAGGCGGGCGGGTGACAGCATCACATCGTTCCTTTCGACGGCCCGGCACGGCGGTCCGGAGTCCGCGGCGGCGGCCCGGGCCCGGCGTGCGAGGGCGGGGTACGGGTGGCGACGCTAGGCCCGGCACCACCCCAAGATCGCCCGCACGGGGAGTTATCGCGGGTCCCCGTGGGGCGGACCCGAGATCCCCCGCGGGTGGGCGAAATCGCCGCGACCAGGCCCGTACGCTCGGCAAATGCGGCTGTGGCGGATCAAGCGGGTCGACCTGGTGGTCGCTGTCGTGTTCCTGACCGTCGCCCTGTTCGAGGAGCTGACGGCGCCGCACCGCCTGCCGTTCTGGTGGCTGCGCCTCGGCTTCGCGGTCGCGCTCGTGGTGGTGCGCCGCGCCGCGCCGCTGGCCACCCTCCTGCTCGACGTCGCCGTGGTGCAGGTGCTGTGGCTGCCGACCGAGGTCGACGACTACCGGGTGTGGCAGGCGTTCTGCCTGTTCATCGGGCTGCACACGGTCGGCCGCGAGATCATCCTGCGCGGGCCGGACCGCGACCCGCTGTGGCGCCGCCTCCTGGCGGCCGCGATGCTCGCCGCGACCATCGCGGTGCTGGTCGGGCAGCGCACGACGATGACCTCCGACGTGTTCGCCTCGGCCGGCTACACGGTCGCCGCCTGGCTGTCGGGGCTGCTGCTGCAGGTCCAGGCCCGGCGCGACGCCGAGCGGTCCGCGGCGCTCGCCGCCGCCCAGTCCCTGCGCGCCGACCAGGCACTCGCCGACGAGCGCGCCCGCATCGCCCGCGAGCTGCACGACATGGTGGCCCACAGCGTCACCGTCATGGTGCTGCAGGCCGCCGCCGTCCGCCGCCGCCTCGGCACGGCCCAGGAGGCCGAGCGCGACCTGCTGGCCGGCGTCGAGCAGGCCGGCCGCGACGCGGTGACCGAGCTGCGGCGCACGCTGGGCCTGCTGCGCGGCGCCGAGGCGGCCGGCACCGTCCCGCAGCGGGGGCTCGCCGACCTCGACGAGCTGCTCGACCAGATCCGCGAGGCCGGCGTCGCGGTCCACCTGTCGACCGAGGGCGCGCCACGGCCGCTGCCGGCCAGCCTCGACCTGTCGGCATACCGGATCGTCCAGGAGGCCCTGACCAACGTGCTCAAGCACTCCGCCGCCCGGCGCGCCACCGTCACGATCGCCTACGGGACCGACGACCTGCGCCTCACCGTCGCCGACACCGGTGGCGGCCGCCCCCACCCCGGCGTGAGCCGCACGCCCGCGGACGCGACGGCGGCCGGTGGGCACGGCCTGGTGGGGATGCGGGAGCGGGCGGCCATGTTCGGCGGCCGCCTGGCCGCGGGGCCCGAGCCGGGTGGCGGCTACCGGGTCGGCGCGGTGCTTCCGCTGGCCCGCCCGCACACCTACGCGGAGGCGTCCTCATGACCCGGCCGCACCCTCCGGCGGACGCCATCACGACCGCGGACCGCCCGACGACTCCACCGCCGGCCGCAACCAGCCACCCCACCGACGGGAACGCCCGGAAGACACCGCCCACCCGCGGAGGCCCCGCCGTGGGCCGGGACGCTCGTATGGCGCCGCTCGCGCGCGGAGGCGTGCGATGATCCGCGTCGCGCTCGCCGACGACCAGGCGATGATCCGCGCCGGCCTGCGCATGGTGCTGGAGACGGAGCCCGACCTCCAGGTCGTGGCGGAGGCCGCCGACGGCGCGGACGCCCTCGCGGTGACCCGGCGTTTGCAGCCCGACGTGGTGCTGCTGGACATCGCGATGCCCCGGCTCGACGGGCTGGCCGCCGCGCGGCGGATCGCGGCGCTGCCGGCACCGCCGCGGATCATCATGCTGACCACGTTCGACAGCGACGAAAACCTCTACGCGGCACTGCGCGCCGGCGCGAGCGGCTTCCTGCTCAAGGTCTCGCCGCCCGAGCAGCTGGTCGCCGCGATCAGGGTCGTCGCCGGCGGCGCCGCGCTGCTCGATCCGGCGGTCACCACGCGGGTCATCGCGGCGTTCGCGCACCAGCCCGCCCCGCAGCCGCCGCCCGAGCTGGGCCAGCTCACGCCGCGCGAGCTTGACGTGCTGCGGCTGCTGGCCCGTGGACTGTCCAATTCGGAGATAGCCGACCGGCTGACGCTCGGCGAGGCGACCGTCAAGACGCACGTGGCGCGGGTGCTGATGAAGCTCGCCCTGCGCGACCGGGTCCAGGCCGTGGTGTATGCCTACGAGAACGGCGTCGTCCGGGTCGGCGCGTGAGCGGGACGGCGCGCCCTACGGGCCGAGGCGGCAGGGGCGGTCACGGCCGGAGGGAAAGGCCGAGCAGATCAGCGCGACGACCGCGACGACGCGGCGGCGGCGGTCAGGACCGGCGGGAGAGGTTTAGCAGAAACTCGGCGTTGCTGCCCGTGGCGGCGAGCCGTTCCAGGAGGTGTTGCAGGGCCTGCTGCGGGCTCTGGCCGTGCAGCGCCCGGCGCAGGGCGCCCACGATGGCGGCCTCGTCGGCGCCGAGCAGGCGCTCGTCCTTGCGGGTGCCGGAGCTGAGCACGTCGACGGCCGGGTAGAGGCGGCGTTCGGCGCTGGCGCGGTCGAGGCGCAGCTCGGCGTTGCCCGTGCCCTTGTACTCCTCGTAGATGAGCGTGTCCCCGGCCGACCCGGTCTCGACAAGCGTGCTCGCCACGATGGTCAGCGACCCGCCGCCCTCGATGTTGCGGGCGGCGCCGAGCAGCCGCTTGGGCGGCTGCAGGGCGGTGGTGCTGATGCCGCCGGAGAGGATCCGCGCGGACGAGGGTGCGATGTGGTTGTAGGCGCGGCCGAGCCGGGTCAGCGAGTCGAGCAGCAGCACCACGTCGTGGCCGAGCTCGACGAGGCGCTTGGCCCGCTCGACGGCGAGCTCGGCGGTCGCGGTGTGCTCGTGCGGCGGCCGGTCGAACGGCGACGCGATCACCTCACCCTTCACCTCGCGCCGCATGTCGGTGACCTCCTCCGGCCGCTCGTCGACGAGCAGCACCATGAGGTGGCACTCCGGATGGTTGCGGGTGACGGCCGCCGCTATCGCCTGCAGCACCATCGTCTTGCCGGCCTTGGGCGGGGAGACGACGAGGGCCCGCTGTCCTTTGCCGATCGGCATCATCAGGTCGATGACGCGATTCGTGAGGACGTGCGGGTCGGTCTCCAGCCGCAGCCGCTCGTCCGGGTGCACAGGGGTGAGGTCGTAGAAGTCGGGCCGCTCCCGGGCCTCGTCGGGCGGCAGGCCGTTGACGGTGTCGAGTCGCACCAACGGCGCCGACTTGGCGGGCCGGCGCCCGGTGCCGGCCGCGCCGAGGTCTCCGCCGCGCAGCGGGAGACGGCGCTCGGGGCCGTCGGTGGCGGCCGCGCCGGCCGCGCCGGTGACGAGGTCGCCGGGGCGCAGCCCGTGCCGCCGCACCATGCCGGCGGGCAGGTAGGCGTCGCCGGGGCCGGCCGTGTAGCCGGCGGTACGGACGAACCCGTGCTCCCCGGCTATGTCGACGATGCCGGTGACCGGCGTCGCGCCGGTCGCGTTGTCGTTCAATGGTTCTCCTCGGGATGTGAGAGAGCGCAGCCGGACACGGTGGGCGACCGGCGCGTCAGGGAAGGCGGTCGCACAAGAGCGGGCACGGGCTGCACCGGGCGGGAAACGCCCTGGTTTTGTGCCCCTTGGACCGTCACGTCCTGAATCGGGGTGAGACACCCGGGGCGGGCGGCGAGAGCCGGCATCCGCGGCGGGCGGTTCCCATCCACGGTAGGTCGTCGCCGACCCGAAAGCAACGGGGCGGGCTGAGCCGAAACAACGGGGCCGTGTCAGCCGAAACAACGGGCAGAAGCCACACAACGGCGCGGGTGACGCCCGGCACCACCGCTAAAGCATCCTAGGAGGCTGGGTTAGCGGGCGAGGCGGCCCACCTCCTTGGCGTCCACGTCGAGCAGGACGAGCTGGTCGCCGTCGATCGCGGCCCGCCGTGCCTCGTACAGCCAGCCCATCGCGGGGTGGTTGTCGCAGCCGATCTCGGTGACCGGCCCGGACGTGGCGAGCAGCGTGCCGCCGCTGCCGGCGGTCCACCGGCCGCCGCCGGTGTTGCAGCCGTCCGACCCGGTCCACGTGCGGTCGGCCCTCAGCTCGACGTACGGCTCCTGCGGCCGGCGCACGCCGTCCCGGGCCACCCAGCGGCCGGCCACCGTGCCCGCGGTGATCGGCGTGAGGCCTGCGGGCAGCGGCGCGGCGGGCCGCAGCGCCTGCCGCACCTCGTCCGTGACGGCCGGCGGCTCGGCGAGCTTGGACCACACCTGGGTCGTGTCCACCGGTGCCGGCTCGTGGCTGGCCACCAGGCGGGCCACCACCCGCCCGCCGGCGTCGAGCAGCTCGCGGTCGGCGCCCACCAGCCGGTACCCGGTGGCATCCAGGAGCCAGTCGGGCGGCGGTGACGGGGCGGAGCCACCGCAGGGCACCTCGCCCGGCACGGCCGCGAGAAATATGCCCGAGCCGTCCGCGCGCCAGCCGCCGGTGAGCATCCCGCACGGCCGGAACAGCGACAGGTCCGCGCCCTCGGCGGCGAGCCGCAGGACCGTGCCCTCCTCCTCGCCGGTGCCCTTCACCAGCCAGTTGCCGACCAGCGCGACAGGGTCCGGGTCCTGCGGGGCGGCGGTGCCGTCCGGGCCGGCGGCGGGGTCGGCGCAACCCGCCAGGACAGCGACGAGGAGTACGGCAACGGCGGCGATTCGCATTCCGGTTGGACGCGCGTCCCCGGTGTGGCGTTCCCCGGCCACCGCGACGCCGGGGAAAAGGCGTGTCTCCACTGTGGAAGAAGGGCTAGCTCTCGTAGCCCCACTGGGGCAGCGCCTTGTCCAGCGCGCGCTCCATCGCGGCCACCTGGGCGGCGGTGAGCTCCTGGCGGTACGCCGCGTCGCGCTCGGTGTGGAAGTGGTGCCGCGCGAACCCGGCCTCGAAGTCGGTGGTCCACTGCAACCCGAGGAAGCTCAGCATCCGCGCGGTCTGCTCGTTGGGCGCGCGGACCAGGTCCTCGTAGCGCACGTCGAGCCACTGCGCGGCCGGGTGCACGGCGCGGGCCTGCGCGTACGCGTCCATCAGCATGCGCCAGCCGAGCGCGGCGAGCACCGGAAACGAGCGCCCCGAGTCCTCCCACTCCTGGCGCAGCGGGGCCGGCAGCGGACCGTACAGCCAGTTGTCCGGGCCGCGCCACCCGTCCCACCAGCCCATCTGCAGCCACGAGTTGGCCACCGCGCGGCCGTCGCGGACCACGTGGATGACCCGCAGGTCGCTGAACGCGGCGTGCAGGAACCCGGTGCGCGGCCAGCCGGTCAGGTGCTGCAGCAGCACGTCGCAGCGCTGCCGCTCGACCCGCCGCTGGAAGAACGCCCGCAGCCGGGCCGCCATCCGCGGCGTCAGGTCGTCGGCGAGCAGGTCGCGGCAGGGGCGGGAGAAGCCGGCGAAGACGTGGCGGTCGATCAGCCGGTACGCCTCCGAGGGTGCGACCCGCAGGCGGCCCCGCTCCAGCAGCCTGGTGCTGTGCTTGAGCGAGGTCATGCCCGCCGGGCGGGGGCCCATCCGCCGGTAGATGCGGCCGTTGAAGCGGCCGTCGAGGTTGAGCCGGGACAGCCTGTCGTCGACGCCGGAGATGAAGCCGACCGCCGGATGGCGCGTGAGCAGCTCCTGCACCAGCGTCGACCCGCACCGCCCGGTGCCCACGACGACGGCTATCACGGCCTCAGCCTCCCTTGGCGGCGGGACGGCGCAGGGGGTAGCGCCAGCGCCACAATAAGGGCGCGGTGATGGCCGTGACCAGAGCGAAGGCGGGTCGGGAAAGCCCGCGCACCCATTCGTCGTCGGCGACCACGGCCACGTCGCCGGTGCGGTGGCGGGACGGGTTGCCGGCCACCGCGTGGGTCGGTGCCAAGTGGACGGTGCCGTGCGGGACGTCGACGCCGCGCACTCCGGCGAAGTCGGCGATGCGGGCGGTGACCCCGGCGGGGTCGGCGACGAAGTCCTCGTAGCGCACCCGCAGGTAGCGGCCCGAGCGGCGCCACAGCAGCGCGGCGGTCGCGTTCCACACCAGCCAGAGCAGCGCGGCCTTGGCCACCGGCGGGCGGCTCATGAGGGCCGGGTCGTCCGGGCCGTCGAGGCCGCGGCGGCGCCGCCACGAGAAGGCGGTGGCCCGCGGGTCGCGCACGAGGTGCAGCACGCGCGTCTCGACGCCGGGCAGGCCGTCGACGAGCAGGCCGTACGGCGGGAGCTTGGAGGAGTCGACGACCAGGTCGGACCCGAGCGCGGCGTAGAGCGCGGCCACCGCCGGATGGGCCTCGACGCGGCGCCGCCACAGCATCGCCGGCAGCCGCCGCATCCGCAGCCGGCCGCCGAGGTCGGCCACCACGGCCGCCGGGTCGGCGTCGAGCCGCTTCATCACCCGGGTCCATACCGGACACTCCGCGAAGGACTGTCCACACCCGCACGGCCGGTCCTCGACCGCGCCGCGTTGCCACAGGTAGCGCAGCTCGCCGGCCGCGAAGACGCCCTCGGCCTGCCCGAGCACGTTGGTGACCAGCGTGGAGCCGCTGCGGCCGCTGCCGGCCACGAAGAGCACGCGCGTCACGCCGGCGCTCCACTGTAGACCTCGCGGAGGCGGGCGAGGTGGACGTCGGGCGCGAAGTCGCGCTCCACCTTGGCCCGGCCGGCCTTGCCCATGGCGGCCGCCAGCGACGGGTCGGCGAGGATGCCGGTCAGGGCGGCGGCGAGCGCCGCGGGATCGCCGGCCGGCACGATCGCCCCGTCGACGCCCGGCTCGACGAGCTCGGGCAGGCCGCCCAGCCCGGTGGTCACCACCGGCAGCCCGCACGCGAACGCCTCCAGCACCGCCATCGGCTGGTTTTCGTGCCACCGCGACGGCACCGCGGCCACCCGGGCCCGCCGCATCAGCGCGTGCAGGTCGTCCTTGGCGAGCCGGCCGTGAAACGTCACCAGCCCCGGCGCCGCCCGCGCCGCCAGCCGCTCCAGCTCCGGCCGGGCCGGCCCCTCCCCCGCGACCTCGACCCGGAACCCGCCGAGCCCGGCCGCCGCGACGAGCGTGTCCACGCCCTTTTCCGGCACCAGCCGCCCGGCGAAGACCACACCCTCACCCGGACCCGGCGACGGCGCGATGACCGAGCCGTCGACGAAGTGGCTGACCACCCGCAGCCGGTCCGGGTAGACGCCCGCCCGGGCCATCACGTCCGCCAGGAAGCGGCTCGGGCTGACGAACGCGCGCACCGGCCCGTACGCCCCGGTGACCCGGTGCAGCCACGTCTCGGCGGCCAGCACCGCGCTGCGCCCGAGCGAGCCGTCCTTGCACCGCGTGCGCACCGCCTGCCATGGACCGCCGGTGACGCAGGCGTCACAGACCGCACCGCCGGCCAGCAGCTGGTAGCTCGGGCAGGCGAGCTTGTAGTCGTGCATCGTCAGCACGCACGGCACGCCCGCGTCGGCCGCCGCGCGCAGCACCGACGGCGACAGCTGGTGGTACACGTTGTGCGCGTGCACCACGTCCGGCCGGAAGTCGGCGATCACCTTCGCCAGCCCGCGCCGGCTGGCCGGCGAGTGCAGCATCCGGCCCACCGCGGCGGCGCGCCCGGCGAGGCCCGGCGGCGGCGGCTCCAGCTCGACGTGCGGCGGGAAGAAGTGGCCGTACCGCTGGGGCGAGTCGTTGTCCGGATGGGCCATGCCGAAGTACGCCACCTCGTCGCCGCGGGCACGCTGCAGCGCGGCGAGGTCGAAGAGGTAACCCTCGGCACCGCCCCGCCGGTAGAGGAACTTGTTGACGTGCAACACGCGCATCGACCGTGAGGCTACATCCATGCGAGGATGCTGTGCGTGCCCGCAGCCGACCAGTCGCACGCCGTCGCCTACACGGCCCGGCGGATCGCGCGGCACGTGCGGTGGGCACGCACCGAGGGGCTGCGCCGGCTCGTCGAGGAAGACCGGCTCAACCCGGTCGAGCGCGCCGCCACCGCGTGGGCCAAGCGCCGCTGGCGGCGGGCGCACGGCGTCGCTCCCGGCCAGGCCACCCCGGTGTACGTGGTGGGGTTGCAACGCTCCGGCACCAACATGCTGATGCGCGGCCTCGACGCGGCGCCGCAGTTCGCGGTGCACAACGAAAACGACCGCCGCGTCTTCCACCGCTTCCAGCTGCGGTCCGACGCGGTGCTCAGCGCGGCGATCCGGTCCAGCCGCCATGCGTTCGTCATCGTCAAGCCGCTCTGCGAGACCCACCGCGTCGACGAGCTGCTCGCCCTGCCCGGCCTGCCGCCCGGCCGCGCGCTGTGGGTGTGGCGCGACGTCGACGACCGGGCCCGTTCCGAGGTGGCCAAGTTCGGCACGTCCAACCTCGACGCCCTGCGCGCCATCGCCGGCGGCACGATCGGCGACCGGTGGCAGGGCCAGCGGCTCGACGCGGAAAGCCGCGCGCTGATCGGCGGTTTCGACTACGCGCGGATGAGCCCGCACACCGCGGCCGCCCTTTTCTGGTACATCCGCAACGGTCTTTTCTTCCGCCTCGGCCTGGACCGCCGCGACGACGTGCTGCTGTGCTCGTACGACGCGCTGGTCGCCGACCCGCACGCCGCCACCGGGCGGCTCTGCGCGTTCCTCGGCCTGGCGTACGACCCGCGCCTGTGCGCACACGTCGAGCGGCGCGCACCGTCCCGCCGCCCCCTCGACATCGACCCGCGCGTGCGGGCGCTCTGCGACGAGCTGACCGAGCGGTTGGTGACCCATGGCTGACGCGCCCGTCTTCCTGCTCGGCTGCCAGCGCTCCGGCACCACCATGCTCCGCCTCGTGCTCGACTCGCACTCGCGGATCAGCTGCGGCCCGGAGACCCGCTTCCTGACCGACCTGGAGCGGATCGTCGGGCGCGACTGGGAGCGCCTGGCCCGCTTCGGCTTCCCGCGCGAAGACTGGCTGCGCCGCATCCGCGAGTTCTTCGGCGGCGTGCACGCCGACTACGCGGCCGGGCGCGGCAAGGCCCGCTGGGCGGACAAGACCCCGCTCTACGCGCTCGCCATCCCGTTCGTCACCGAGGTCTTCCCGGACGCGCAGATCGTGCACGTCATCCGCGACGGCCGCGACGTGGTCGTGTCCCACCGCAAGCGGTTCGGCTACTGGTCCGCGGTCAAGTGCGTGGTGAAGTGGCCGCGCTACATCCGGGTCGCCCGCGCCGCCGGCCGCGCGCTGCCGCCGGAGCGCTACCACGAGCTGCGGTACGAGGAAGCGGTGCGCGAGCCGGAAAAGACGCTGCGGGCGCTGTTCGAGTTCCTCGGCGAGGCGTGGGAGCCGGGCGTGCTCGACTACGGCGACAAGGACCACGACGTGGCCGACAAGTACACCGTCGAGGCCGACAAGCGCCGCGCCGCCGCCCGCACCGACGCGCAGATCTACGGTTCCCGCGTCGGCACCCACCGGCGCGAGCTCGACCCGTTCCTGCGCCTGCTGGTCTGGGTCTTCTCCCGCCGCACGCTGCGCGAGCTGGGCTACGCATGAGGCGGTGGCTCGCCGCGGGCTTGGCGCTGCTGGCGCTGGCCGGCTGCACCTCGGACCCCGAGCCGGCCCCGCCCGCTCCCTCGCCGCAGGTCACGGCCTCGCCGCCGCCCGCACCGCCGCAGGGCGGCCGGACGGTGTTCGGCGCGCACTGGGACTGGAACAGGTACGAGCAGTTCACCCCGTTCCTGCGCAAGATCTCCGGCTCGGCCACCTACCACGAGCTGAGCTGGTGCGACATCGAGCGCGAGCAGGGCAGGCCGGACTGGAGCGCGGTCGACCGGGTCGCCGAGCGCAGCCGCTCGCTGGGCATCACGCTGCACCTGAAGATCCGCACCGGCGTCTGCTGGGCCACCGGCGGCACCGCCCAGCACGTGCGCGGCACGGCAAACAAGACCGAGTCGGCGATGCCCCGCGACCTCGACGCGTACAAGTCCTTTGTGGACAGCGTGGTGCGCCGCTACGCGCCGTACGGCGTGCGCGAGTACGCGGTGGAAAACGAGGTGAACGCGCCGCAGTACTGGGCCGGCAGCCCCGCCGACTACACCACGCTCGTCACCGCGGCCGCCGCGGCGATCCGCGCCGCCGACCCGGATGCCCGGGTGGTCGACTCGGGCATCAGCAGCGTGGCGTACGGCTGGGGCGTCGCCGACCGGCTGCTCCAGGCGGGCCGGCAGGACGAGGCGGTCCGCGCGTACAACGCCTACTTCCAGCGGCGGATCGGCACCCGGGGCAAGCAGATCCCGCCGGTCTCCACGCCGGCCGACCTGCGCGCCGCGCTCGCCGTCGCGCAGAACGCGCGCAACCTCGAGTACCTCGCGGCGACCGAGCGGCTGCTCGACGGCAAGGTGGTCGACGTGCGGCAGGTGCACTTCTACGAGCACTGGAGCGCGGTGCCCGACCTGCTCGGCTACCTGTCCGCGCAGACCCCGGCCGGCACGCCGGTGGAGGCGTGGGAGGTCGGCCAGTTCTGGCGCGACGGCGACGGCGACGCGGCGTCCCGCTCGGCCGAGATGGTCAAGGCGGTCGCCCTGCTCGCGGCGGGCGGGGTGCGTGAGGTCATCTGGCTGCCGCTGGCCTACAACCCGGCCAACCGCCAGAGCAGCGAGGTCCGCTACGGCCTGCTGGACCCGGACGGCAAGGAGCGCACGGCCGGTCAGATGCTGGCCGCCCTGGCCGCGCTCGCCCAGGGCGCGACCGCCGAGCCGGTGCGCGACAAGGGCCTCGCGGGCACCGCCTTCCGGCGCGGCGGCGAGACCGCGCTCGTCGTGTGGGCCGCCGCGGGCCCGGTGACGGTGCCGGCCTCGGCCGCGCTGAAGAGCGGACCGGTCGGTGCGGCCGCCACCCGCGACGGCGCCGTCGAGGTGGCCGCCGACCCGGTGGTGCTGCGCGGTAAGGGCACCCCCGCCGACCTGCTCAAGACCGTCGGATAGGCCGGTTCACAAGCGAAAGAGGCGGGCTGCCGCGATGTCCGCCGTGGTCCGGACCGTTGCCCGGGGCCCCGGGGAAACGTGGAGCGCAGCGGAGCGTCCTCTTGGGGTGCGTCCCCGCGGCCTCACTTCGCGCGGGCGGGCAGGCTCAGACCGGGGCCCGCGGCCGGCTCCTACGCTGACGCGGTCGCGGGTGGGCCGGCGGCGGGGGCCGGTGCGGTGGCCTCGGCGAGCGCCGCCAGGACGGCGGCGACGGCGGGCGGGTCGGGCGGCTCGCCGTAGGTGGCGGCGTAGATGTGGCGCTGGAAGCCGGCCAGCTCGGTGGCGTGGATGTCGGGCCGGCGGTGGGCCCGCAGCGCGAGGCCCGGCAGGGTGGCCACGCCGACGCCGGCGGCGACCAGGGACTGCACGACCACCATGTCGTCGCTGAGCGAGCCGATCCGCGGGGTGAAGCCTTCCCGCGCGCAGACGGCCAGCAGCTCGGCCTGGCACCGCGCGCAGCCGCCGATCCAGGCGGAGTGCCGGTGGTTGGCGAGGCTGTCGTCGGGTCGCCGGCTGACCAGGTAGATCGGGTCGTCGCCGAGGCGGGTGAGGCGAAACTCCTCGTCGCCGGCCGGGGCGTCGGCGTGCCGGAAGACCAGGGCGACGTCGATGTCGCCGTGCCGCAGCAGCTGCAGCCCTTCGACCGGGTGCTGCTCGACGAGGCTCAGCTCGATGCCCGGGTAATCCCGCGCCAGCGCGGCGACCGCCTGGGGCACGATCGTGCTGAGCGCCGACGCGTTCGCCGACAGCCGCACCCGGCCCGAGCGCAGGCCGACCTGCGCCGCCAGCTCGTTGGTCGCCGCGTCGACCCGCCCGACGATCTCGGCGGCCCGGTTGGCCAGCAGCCGCCCCTCCGGCGTCAGCCGGATCCCCCGGCCGACCCGCTGGACCAGCTTGACGCCGGTGGCCGCTTCCAGGCGGGACAGGTGGTGGCTCACCGACGGCTGCGAGTAGTGCAGCTCGACCGCCGCTTCGGTCACCGACCCGTGCCGCGCCACGGCGGCCAGCACTTTCAGGTGGACCAGGTTCAGCATTCATTCAAGATACCAATGTGTTCCGTGCTCTATTGGCATTAGACGTCATACGGCATCCGTCCCATGCTGAACGTGACCGGACGACGGAACGAACCCACGGGGGATGTCATGAGCCAGCCACGCGTCGGCTACCTGTACGGGATCGGTGCCTACGCCTTGTGGGGCTTCATGCCCCTCTACATCAAGCTTCTCGTTCCCGCGGGACCCGTCGAGGTGCTGGCGCACCGGGTGGTCTGGTCCGTCGCGGTCGTCGCCGTGGTGCTGTTCGCGGTGCGGGGCTGGCGCGTGCTGTGGCGCCTCGCCCGCCGCCCGGCCTCGCTCGGCGCCGTCGCGCTGGCCGCCGGAATCCTCGCGGTGAACTGGGGTACCTACATCTACGGCGTACAGACCGACCGCGTCGTGGAGACCGCCCTGGGCTACTTCGTCAACCCGCTCGTCGTCGTGCTGCTGGGCGTCGGCGTGTTCAGCGAGCGGCTGCGCGCGGTCCAGTGGCTCGCCGTCGGGATCGGCGGTACGGCGGTCGCCGTCCTCACGGTCAACTACGGGCGGGTCCCGTACATCGCGTTGACGCTGGCGGTGAGCTTCGCCGCGTACGGGCTGCTCAAGAAGCGGCTGGGGCTGCCCGCGGCACAGGGGCTCTTCGTGGAGTCGGCCGTGCTGGCCCTGCCCGCGCTGGGCTACCTCGGCTGGCTCGCCTGGCGGGCGGAGTCGACGTTCACGGCCGTCTCGCCCGCGCACACGGCCCTGCTGGTGGCGGCCGGCGTGGTCACCGCCGTCCCGCTGCTGTGCTTCGCCGGCGCGGCGAACCGCATCCCGCTGACCGGGCTGGGCATGCTGCAGTACATCGCGCCGATCATCCAGCTGGCCTGTGGTGTGCTGGTCTTCCGCGAGCCGATGCCGCCGGCCCGCCTGGCCGGGTTCGCGCTCGTGTGGCTGGCCCTCACGGTGTTCACCGTCGACGGCGTCCGCCACGCCCGCGGAAAGCGTCGCACGCTCCCGGTCACCCTCGCGCCGGCCCGCCGGGTGGCAGCGGTGCCGGAGCCGCTGACCGCCCGCTCCTGACCCACCGAAACGGCAAGGCCACGACAACACCCATCAGACACGACAACACCCATCAGAAAGGACACGAACGATGACGACACACACCGGCAAGGTGATCTCCAGCCTCACGATCTCGGCCGACGGCTACTCGGCCGGGCTCAACCAGACCGAGGAGCGCCCGTTCGGCGAGGACGGCGGCGACGGGTGGGGCGACAAGCTGCACGCGTGGTTCACCGAGACCGCCGAGGAGAACAAGGCCGAGATCGACGAGATCATCGCCGCGAAGGCGTTCATCATGGGGCGCAACATGTTCGGCCCGGTGCGCGGCGAGTGGGACCGGGAGTGGAACGGCTGGTGGGGGCAGGACCCGCCCTACCACGCGCCGGTGTTCGTGCTCACCCACCACGCGCGCGAGCCGCAGCCGATGGACGGCGGCACCACGTTCCACTTCGTCACCGACGGGATCGAGTCGGCGCTGGCACAGGCCCGCGCGGCGGCCGGCGACGGCGACGTCGCCGTCATGGGCGGCGCGACCACGATCAACCAGTACCTGGCCGCCGGCCTGATCGACGAGCTGCGGCTGCACATCTCGCCGCTCACGCTGGGCGCCGGCACGCGGCTGTTCGAGGGCGTGCCGCCGCTGACCCTGGAGCAGGTGAGCGCGCGGGCGGCGAGACTCGTCACCCACGTGACCTACCGCGTGGTGTCCTGAGCGGGCCAGGGGTCCTTCCAGCCGAGCAGGTCGGCGAGGCCCGCGTTGTGCGGGGCGAAGTACGCGCGCAGCCGGCTCGCCGCCTCCGGCGGCGGGCCGGTCCGGTCGGCCCGCCTGGTGTGCACCGCGAACTCCGGCGGGGTGAACGGCTCCAGCTCCAGAAACTCCAGCACGCCGGCGTAGGCGGCGGCCGGTTCCGCGTAGAGGTCCTCGCTGCGGATGACGTGGACCCGCTCGCGCGGCACGTGGTCGAACCACCGCGTCAGCTGCTCAGCGTAGCGGCCGCGCGCCGCGTAGGAGTGGCGGCGCCAGCCCTCCGGCGTCGCCAGGCGGGACTCCTCGGCGTCCAGCGCCGCGGCGAAGTCGAGAGGCTCCTGCCCGTACGAGCGGGTGTGCAGGTAGTGCGACCAGGCCCGCTCGACGGGGTCGCGCAGCAGCGCGACGAAGCGGCGGCCGGGCAGCGACCGCGCCGCGCGGGCGGGGGCCTCGGGGTGGAAGAGGTAGAGCGGGCTCGCCTCGAAGCAGACCAGGCCCGGTGACGCGGGCGGGAAGTGGCCGCGGTACCACCGCTCGCCTCGTCCATAGTGGAGGCTGAGGTACTGCAGCTCCTTGCCGGTCGCGGCGCGGACCCGCGGATGGGCTGCCAGGTAGCTGTGTAGCGACGTGGTGCCGCACCGCTGCCCGCCGATGATGAGGAAGTCGGGCAGCGCGCCGGGTGTGGAGGCCCACGCGCGGGCGCCGCGGACGGCGCGGCGGAGGGCGTCGACGGCGGGGCGGCGGCTCATCCGCGGGCCCGCCGCCGCGCGAGCGCCCGCAGCACCATCGTGTCCTCTTTGGACAGTCGCAGGGCGAGGACCGCGGCGACGTACACGAGCGCGATCGTGGCCAGGCCGACCGCGAGCCGGGCCGCGCCGTCGGGCACCACCGCGCGCACGGCGAGCGCCGCGGCGAACGCCGCCGCACCGGCCACCAGCCCCTTCACCAGTCCGGCGGTCAGCGGGACGGCGCGCACCAGCCACCACACCTGCGCGACGCGGGCGAGGTTGACCGCGACCAGCGAGGCGCTCCAGGCGACCGCCGCGCCGACGATGCCGTGGGCGGGGATGAGCCACAGGTTGAGGCCGACGTTCAGGACGAGGGCGCCGACGTTGTCGAGCATGTTCAACGACACCCGGCCGGACATGTTCAGCAGGGTGCCGCACGGCCCGGTGGCGGCGTTGACGAGCTGCCCGACCGCCAGCACGAGCGTGACCGTCACGCCGTCGGCGAAGCCCGGCCCGAACAGCGGCAGCAGCGACGACGGGAAGACCAGCAGCGCGACGAACGCGGGCAGCGACAGCCGCACCACCCAGCCGGTGGCGGCCTTGTAGACGCGGCGCACCTCGGCGTGCTCGTCGCGGTGGTAGAGGTAGGCGATGTACGGGCCGAAGGCGGCGTTGATCGGTGCCAGCACGAAGATGGCGACCGTGACCAGGCGGGTGGCGACCGTGTAGACGCCGATGTCCTCGTTGGCGAACGCGCCGAGCAGCAGCGTGTCGATCCAGATGAGCCCGGTGGAGGCCAGGGACGAGGCCCAGCTGACCGTGGAGAAGCTGAACAGCTGGCGGGGGCGGTACGCGGCCGGCGCCGGCGCGACCGTGCGCATCAGCCGGAACAGGGCGGCCAGTGCCAGCGCGGCGGCGCTCCACGCGGCGACCACGACCGCCCACAGCGCGCCGGTGACGCCGAACCCGGCCAGCACCAGCAGGGCCGTCAGCAGCAGCCGCGTGAACGGCTCGTAGATCTGGCCCACGAGCGTGAACGGCCGCTGCGTGCGCCAGCCCCGGGTCGCGGCCAGCGCTGCCTCGCAGACGACCGCGGCCGGCAGGGCCAGCGCGACGAGGCGGAAGCCGCCGGCCAGCTCGGGGTCGTGCAGGGCGCCGGCGAGCGCCCCGGAGAAGGCGAAGAGGACGAGTCCGATCAGCACCGCGCCCGCGCCGGAGATGGCGAGCCCCAGCCGCACGGTGCCGCGGATGCTCGCCGGGTCGTCGTCGGCCAGGTGCACGGCGACGAAGCGGGTGAGGCCGGCGCGGAAGCCGGACAGGGAAAGCAGCCCCAGCAGGGCGAGGAGGGCGAAGCACTGCGCGTACCGCCCGACCTCGGCGGTGCCCAGCTGGCGGGCGAGCAGCAGCATCACCAGGAAGAGCGCGCCCTGGCTGCACAGCGCGCCGAGCAGGTTGAGGCCGCCGCCGCGGGCCATGCCGCGCACCTGCCGGTCGCCGTAGTCCGAAGTGGACTGCGGTGCCTCGGCGGCGGCCTGCGCCGTCATGCCGCGCGGGACAGGACCGGCGGGGACCCGGCTGTCGCGGCGGGCTGGGCCCGCCGCGACAGCAACTCAAGCACCACGACGAGCAGGACCGCCAACAGGAGTCCCGCGGCGGCCGCCGGAGGAACGGTGGTGGCCAACGCCCGTACCCGCGAAACGGCGCGGACCTCGCCCACGCTCGCCACCTGGGCCGGATCCGCGGCCTGTGCCTGCGCCCTTGCCCCCTGCAGGCCCTGCCGCGCCTGGGAGAGCGCGCTGGTGGCGGCGTCGCGCTGGGCCAGCAGCGACTGGTAGTCGGGCAGCTTGGGGCCGAGCGCGTCGAGGCGCTTCTGGGCGGCGGCGAGCGCGGTCGTGGCGGCGGCGACCGCCCGGCTGTTGCCGACCGCCTCCATCGAGAGCTTCTGCTGCCGCAGGTCGGCGATCTCGGTCAGCGTGGCCTGGTAGAGCTTGTCCGGCTGGGAGACCTTGTTGGTCTTTTCCCAGTCGGCGATCGCGGCGGTGGCCGAGGTGACGTCGGCGCTGGCCGCCTGCACCTGCTCGGTGGCGATGTTGACCTGCGAGGAGAAGAGGAAGGCGAGCGCCCGGGTGGCGGTCGCGGTGAGCACCGGCTCGACGGTGGGCCGCTTCGCCGACTCGTACGTGAGGGTGAGCTGGCTGCTCGCGCCCACCTGCGCCACCGCGAGCCCGTCGCGGAGGGTGCCGGCGGCGACGCCGGTGTCGGCGGACACCTGGTCGAGCACGCGCGGCGAGGTGGCCGCCGCCTTGAACGCGGCCACGAACTGGCTCGCCGCCTGGGTGCCCGTGTACTGCTGGGCGGCGGCGCCTCCCACCAGGGCGGGCGCGGCGACGTAGCAGGTGGCGGTGTAGCGCTGCGGCGAGAGGCCGATGAACAGCCCGACCGCGAGCGCCGCCGCCAGCGGCAAGCCCAGCAGCACCCAGAGTCGCCGCCGGGCGACCCGCAGGTAGTCGACGATCTCCACGCTAGTGCTCCTCCGGGAGGGGGCGGGCGGCAACCAGGCCGGCCATCGCCGCGAAGGCGGCGAAGTACCACAGCGTAACGACATTGGATATCACGTTGGAGGCCGCGCTCACCGCCACGAACGCGACCGCGCAGCCGGCGAAACCGACCGCGATCCCCCGGTCCAGCGTGCCGGGCGGGGCCCGCCGCAGGGCCAGCGCCGCCGTGTGCAGGCAGAGCAGGACCATGCCGAGGTACGCCAGGAGGCCGAGCACGCCGGTCTCCACGTACGCGCGGAGGAAGTCGTTGTGCGGCTTCTTGGCCTCGTCGGTCTCGCGCTGGGTCATGTTGGGGCCGATGCCGGTGACCGGGTTGCGGTTGGCCAGCGTGACCACCTCGGACCAGTACGCGGTGCGCCACGCGAGCGTGTTGCCGGTCGGGTCGCCGCCGACCTCGCGGGCGTCGCCGAGCTGGGCGAAGCGGTCCGCCACCCCGGGCGCGACGGCGACGGCCGCGACCGCGGCGAGGCAGAGCGCGACGGCGAGGCGGGCGCTGCGGTGCAACACGGCCACGACGACGAGGCCGATGGCGGCGCCGAGGATCGCGCTGCGGGTGTTGGTGAGGGCCAGGAAGCCGAAGGAGAGGGCGAGCAGCACGCCGAGTCCGAGCCGCGCGCGGCGGCCGAGGAAGCGGTGGATGGCGCACCCGAAGATCACCATGAACATCAGGTAGCGGCCGAACGTCGTGGACTGGCTGAACGGCCCGCTGATCCGCGTGAAGCTCCCCTTGACCTCCGACGGCGGCGCGCCGAGCAGCGACATCAGCACCGTGTAGGCGAGGGCGAAGGCGAGGGAGAGGTACACGGCGAGCAGCACGCGGCGCACCATGCCCCGCCGCGGCAGCAGCTGCTCCAGCACGAGGAACATCGCCACGACCGTGAGGATCCGCAGCACCTCGAGGGCGCTGCTGCCCGGCCGGGCCGAGCCGAGGGTGGAGACCGCGCCGGTGGCGGCGACGAGCACCAGCGCGACGCCGAGGGGCGAGGTGCCGACGCGGCGGCCGGCGCGGGCCTGCGCGGCCAGCCACAGGCCGGCGGCGAGCAGGAAGAGCACGCCGGCGAGCGTGGACGGGTCGAGCGCGCGGGCGGCGCCGCCGTCCGCGCCGGTGCCGGCGGTGGGCCCGCTGAGCTTGAACAGGTCCAGGCAGGAGCGGACGGCGAGCATGAGCAGCACGTACGCCGCGAAGCGGGTCAGCGCGAGCACCGCCACGAGCACGCCGGCGACCAGCGCGAGCGGGAGGACGGCGAGCGTGCGGCTCCCGCCGTCGATGGCGAAGGCGGACACCACGGCGGTCGCCGCGGCCGCCAACGCCGCGGCGGCGGTCAGTGCCGTCTGTGCCGGCTTGAGTACGAGTGCTGTCACGCCGTCCTTCGCTCCCGCGTGGACCCTACTGCCTGGTGGCCAGGTCCAGGTAGAGCCGTTCGAGCTGGCGTGCGGCGGCGTCCCAGCTGTAGTGCGCGACGACCCGCTCGTGCAGCCCTGCCGCACCGGCCCGCTCGGCGCGGGGGCCGGCCAGCGCCGCGGTGAGGGCGCGCACGAGGTCGTCCTCGTCGCCGTCGCGGAACAGCCGGTGGCCGGGGCCGTCCCGCTCCAGCACCTCCACGTGCGGGGAGATGTCGCTGGCGACGACCGGCAGCCCGTACGACGCGGCCTCCAGCAGCGTCAGCGGCAGGCCCTCCACATGGGACGGCTGGACGAAGACGGCCGCGTGCGAGTAGAGCTCCGCGAGCAGGTCGCCGTAGGCGAATCCGGTGAAAACCACCCGGGGGTCGTCCTCCGCGGTCGCCTTCAGGTGCGCGACGAAGTCGTCGGTGAACGAGGAGCCGCCCACCACGGCCAGCTTGACGTCGCCGGGCACCTTCCGGAAAGCGCGGACCAGCAGGTCGGCGCGCTTTTCCGGGACGAGGCGCCCGACGAGCAGCACGTACCGCCCCGGGGTGAGGCGGAAGCGGCCGGTGATCTGGTCCGGCGCGACGCGGCGGGCCGGGTTGACGCCGTTGGGCTGGTACCGGGTGAGCCGCCCGAACCTCGCGTCGTAGTGCGCGGCGAGCCCGCGGGACACCGCGATCCGCGCGTCCGGCACGTGGCCGCTGAACCAGTACGCCGTGTTGAGCACGCTGCGCGCCGCACGCCCCCATTTGGCGCGGGTGTGGTCGAGGCCGTGCACGGTGAGTACCACCTTGGCGCCGGACAGGTAGCGCGGCAGCGGCGCCACGAGTCCCGGACCGAGCCCGTGGTAGTGCACGACGTCCGGCTTCTGCCGCATCGCCGCCATCGTCGAGGCGGCACTGTGGACGATCGCGTCGAGGTGCTTGCTGGCCACGGTGCGCACCCGGTGCAGCCGGACGCCGCGATGTGTTTCCGTCGTGAGGTCGCCGTAACTGTCCCGACAGAAGACCGTCACCGTGTGGCCGAACGACGCCAGGCGGCTGCCGAGCTCCTCGACGTGACGCTCCACGCCCCCGTACGTGGCGGGCATCCCCTTCTGCCCGATCATCGCGACGGACAGCGGACGCCAGGCGGCTTCGGGCGCGGTGCGCGGCCGGGGGATGGAATGTGCGGTTTCTCGGCCGAGCTGCTGCAGATTTACCGCGGACTGCTCGCTGGTCGTCATCAGTCCTCCTCATCGGGTCGGCGGTGCAACCGCCGCGCCGACGACGGTGTGGAGGTGAAGATCGTGCCGCTGGGTGGGACGCTAGGCCATCGAACGGCGTCGCGCCACCCCCTCGGGACACGCCGGTGTCCACAGTGGTGCTGTCGCGCGTCGGCACGCCGGGCCGACGCCGAGCGGTCCGGTGAGCCTGAGATAGCGGGAAACCCCTCCGGCGTCACGCGTGCCACAGCGCCCGCCGGTGGAAGTTGTTGACATTAAACGCCGTAGATCACGAGGAAGGCAACACCCTGGCCGGCCCCGGCCGACGCGATTTCTCACACCGCTTCGCTCTGTCCACAAAGGACCGCGTGGCCAGTTTGGGCAAATCACCACATAAGGAGTATCGGAGGCGTTACGGTCAGATACTGCGGGAGCGGAGGTGCGCGATGACCGTGCCGGAGAACGTGGAGGTCGAGCGCCTGCGGGCCGAGGTGGCGCGCCTGGAGGCGGCGCGTCGCGGGCGCGCGGGCCGGGCCGGCCGCTGGGTGGGCGCGGTCGCGATCCTCGTGGTCGCGCTGTTGCTGGGGGTGGCGTCGATCGCCGCGGTGTTCGCCCGCAACCAGCTCCTGGACACCAACCGGTACGTGGCGACGGTCGCGCCGCTGGCCCGCGACCCGGTGGTCCAGGACGCGATCGCCAACCGCCTCACCCAGGAAGTGGTCACCCGTGTCGACTTGGAGGGCCTGGCCAAGCAGGCCACCGCCTGGCTCCAGCAGCAGGGCGCGCCGCCGGCCGTCAACCAGCTCGTCCCGCCGGCCGTCAACGGTGTCGAGTCCTTTGTGCACAGTCAGGTGCGGCGGCTGGTCGGCTCGGAGCAGTTCGCGGGGGCGTGGGACGCGGCGAACAGGGTGGCTCACGACGATTTGCGGGCGGTGCTGACCGGAGGCTCCAGCGGAGCGGTCTCCAGCAGCGGTACGGACATCACCATCGACCTCGGCGTGGTGCTGGAGACGGTGAAGCAGCGACTCGTCGCGGCGGGCTTCGCGCTGGCCGGGCGGATACCGCAGGTGTCGGTGCCGTTCACCGTGTACTCCTCGCCCGACCTGCCGAAGATCCGCACGTACGTGACCTGGCTGGACCGCGTCGCCACCTGGCTGCCGTGGGTGGTGCTCGCGCTGCTGGCCGCCGCCGTCGCGGTCGCGCCGAACCGCCGCCGCGGGCTGCTGCTCACCGGCCTGTTCGTCGCGCTGGGCCTGCTGCTGATGCGCGGCGGGATCGCCATCGCCCGCGACTACTACCTGGACCGCCTCCCGCCGACCGTCCAGTCGCCCGAGGCCGTGGCACACGTGCTGGACACGGTCACCAGGCGGGTGCGCGAGTTCGTCACGCTGCTGATCACGCTCGGCTTCCTGCTCGCCCTGGGCGCCTATCTCGCCGGCACCGGCCGGCTGCCGGTGGCGCTGCGCCGCCTGGTCAGCCGCGCCCTGGACGCGACCGCGCGGGCGCTCGGCCGGGCCGGGCTGCCGCTGGGACGCACCCACGACGTGGCCCAGCGGTACCGGTTGTTCGCCGAGCTGGCGGTGATCTTCCTGGCCGCGCTGATCCTGATCCTCAACCCGAGCGTCACGGCCGCACTCTGGCTGGCGGCGGCCGTGCTGGTGGTGCTCGCGGTGGTCGAGATCCTCGCCCGCCTCCCAGCCCCCGCCCCGAAGAGCCCCACCCCTGTCCTCCCCGGCTGACCAGGGCCCTCGCGCGCGGCCACGCCCGCCGCCCGTGCCCTCGCGGTTGATCAGGGACTTCGTGGGTGGACACGCCGCCCGACACGCCCACCAACTCCCTGATCAACCACGACGGGGCGGGTCGACCGCGAGGGGGCGGGTCAGCCGCGAGAGGGCGGGTCAGCCGCGAGAGGGCGGGTCAGCCGCGAGAGGGCGGGCTGGGCGGGTCAGCCGCGACCGGCGGGGCGGCAGCGGTGGGCGGGGGGCGGGTGCGGCGCCAGCCGTCGGGGTCGGGGGTGCCGCGGAAGGCGCGGCCGACCGGGCCGTCCACCCGGACCAGCGCGGCCGTCACCGCCGTGCTGACCACCACGGCGCCGCAGACGACGATGAGCCAGGACTCGACGGCGAAGACCACGCCGATCGGACCGAACTGGGACTCGCTGGAACGCACCGTGCGGGGCAGCACCGTCGCGCCCACCAGGCTCAGCGCCAGCTGCGCGATAGCGGTCAGGATCGCGCCGGGGACCAGGGCGCGCCCGCGCACCCGGCCGCCGAGCAGCAGGTACGGGGTCCACCACCACAGGAAGACGGCCGCGACCGCGCCCAGTGAGCCGCCGATGTGCAGGCTGTGGCTGATCCGCACGGCGAGCGTGAGCAGTCCGAGGTAGACGATGAGGCCGGCCACCCAGGCGGCGCCCCGCCACGCGCCGCGCAGGCCGAGCTTGGGCAGGTCCCACGCGCGTTCGTAGACCTTCTGCAGCGCGCGGGTGAACGACGTGGCCGAGCCCAGCACGAGCAGCACGCCGACGAACGAGAGGCTGCCGCGCACGTCGTCGCGGTCGACGATGAGCTGGCGCACCGCGGTCGCGCTCGTGCCGCCCAGGCCGAACCGGTCGCGCAACGCGTCGAGCAGCTCGGACGACACGCCGGTGGGCGCCAGTGCGGCGAACACGATGACCACCGGGAAGAGCGCGAGGAACGCCTGCGCGGCGAGCACCAGCGAGCTCTCCACCACCAGCGTCGCGCGCATCCGGGAGAGCACGGCCAGGACGAGCCGCCCGCGCAGCTGCACAATTCAGTACAATACCGACAAGCTCGCGCGCGGCATGATGGAACGCGTGACGATTGCGGAGACGTACGTCGATTTCGGTGTCCGGGAGGCGCGCGGCGTGTCGCCGGCGTACGAGCGGCTGGCACTGGCCGTCGCGCGGGACGAGCAGCTCCTCGCGCTGGTGGCCGGCCTGCCGGAGGGCAAGCGCCAGCCCAACCTGCTCTTCGGGGTGGTCCGGCTGCTGGGCGGTCCCGTGGACGACCCGGCGGCCTTCCGCGCCTACGTGCTGGCGCACTGGCCGGAGATCGCCGCCGAGGCGGGCGCACGCATCACGCAGACCAACGAGGCCGGCCGCTGCGCGCTCCTGCTGCCGGTGCTGGCCGCGCTCCCCCAGCCGCTCGCCCTCCTCGAGGTGGGGGCGTCTGCGGGGCTGTGCCTCTATCCCGACCGGTACGGCTACCGCTACGGCGACCATGGCGTGGGCGGCGGTGAGCCGGTGCTCGAATGCGCGGTCAACGGGTTGGCACCGCCGTCGTCGGTACCACATGTCGTCTGGCGTGCCGGTCTGGACCTGAACCCGCTCGACGTGGCCTCCCCGCGGACGTCGTGTGGCTCGATGCCCTGATCTGGCCGGAGCACGCGCACCGGCGGGCCCGGCTGCGGGCCGCGGCGGCCGTCGCGGCGGCGGACCCGCCCCTGCTCCTGCGCGGTGACCTGCTGGACGACCTGCCGGCGCTGGCCGCGCGGGCGCCGGCCGGCGCGACGCTGGTGGTCTTCCACTCCTCGGTGCTGTACCACGTGCCCGCGGCGCGGCGGGCGGCGTTCGTCGCGCTGGTGCGCGGGCTGCCCGGCCACTGGGTGTCGGTCGAGGCGCCCGGGGTGGTGCCGCTGCCCGGCCTGCCGGAGCCGCCGGACGGCGCGCACCACAACGTGCTCGCGCTGGACGGCGAGCCGCTGGCCTGGACGCGGGGGCACGGCCAGGCGATGAGCTGGTTCGGCCGCGACCCGTCCGCGGCCGTGCCGGCGACCCGGTCGACCGCGACCCGGCCAGGACCGCCCAGATGATGTCCGTGAAGCCGCAGTGGCGGGCGGGCTGAGCCCGCCGGGCCGGCGGATGGCGTGCGCGGGCGTCGCACGGGGCACTGTTGGCGCATGTGGGGGCGGTTGCGCGCGGTCGCCGCGGCGGCCGCGCGGCGCCTGCGGGGGCGGGACGTCGCGCTGCACGCGGCGGCGGTGACGTTCTACGGCGCGGTCGCGGTGGTGCCGGTGGTGCTGCTGGCGACGTGGCTGGCGGGCCTGGTCGGCGGCGCCGAGCGGGTCCGGCGCCTCGGCGGGTACGCGGTGGACGCGCTGCCCACCGCCATCGGAGCCGACCGGGTGGTGGCGGCGCTGCTGCGCGCCGGCCTCGACCTCACGCCGATGCTCGCGCTCGCCGCGCTGCTCCCGGCCACCTTCTACGGCGAGGGCCTGCGGCGGGCGTTCGCGTCGATCGCCGGCAGCGGCGGGGCGCAGCGGCTGATCGGCTGGCGCGGCCGGCTGCGGCTGGTACCCCTGCTCGCCCTCACCCCCGCGCTGCTGCTCGCCGTCCTCGCGACGCTGCCGCTGACCACCCGCCTCGTCGGCCGCGGCGGGTGGTCGGGTGTGCTCGGCGTGGTGCTCTCGTTCCTGGCGTGCTGGCTCGCGCTGACCCCGGTGCTGTTCTGGGTGTACCGGGTGGTCGCGCCGGGCGACACGGGCTGGCCGGCGACCGCGCTGGTCGGGTCGTTCACCGCCGCGAACATCTCCGGCTTCCTGCACGGCCTGGTGCTGTTCGCGGCGCTGCCGCTGGACCTCGGGCTGCCGTTCGGCGGCCTCGACGCCGTCGGCGCGGCGGTGGCGCTGCTGCTGTGGCTGTACCTCTTCCACGTGATCGTGCTGGTCGGCTACGCGACGACGCTCGCCGCCGCCTCGCCCGACGTCACGCGGGACCGGTGAGGAGGGCGATCACGTCACAGATGGTCAGCACGCGCCGGGGAAGGCCGTGGAGGTTGACCAGTGTCAGGGTGACGCCGTCCGCGAGCGCCCGCTCCCGCGCCTCCAGCAGCGCCGACACGCCGGTCGCGTCGCAGAAGCGCAGCTCCGCACAGTCGAGGTGGATGGCCGTCACGTCGCGTACCTTCTCGACCGCGGCGAGCAGGTCGGGCCTGGTGGTCAGGTCGAGATCGCCGGCCAGCGCCAGCCGCGCCGTGCCGTTCCGCGCGGCCTCGGTGATCGTCAACATCAGCCACCCAGCCCCGCGGACGGGCACGCCCGCAGGCGGACCCACACCCGCTTGCCTCCGTGGAAGTCGTCCACTCCCCACGCGTCGCTGCACGACTCGATGACGCGGATGCCGTACCCTCCGCCGTCGTGCGGGCCCCGGTCCCGGGGCACCACCGACGAGCCGTCGGCGGCCCGCAGGATCACCCGGCCCTCGTGCGACTCCAAACTCAGTTCGATGCAACCACCGCCGTGGCGAACCGCGTTCGTCACCAGCTCGCTCACCACGAGCTCCGCGTCGTCCAACCAGTCGGCGTCGCTCAGCTGCCACGCGATGAGCATGTGCCGCACGGCCCTTCGTGCGGCGGTCGGAGCCGCGTTTCCCAACGGCAGGTCCAGGGTCGCGTTCAGCTCGCTCACGGTATTCACCTCCTCGCTCCTGCGGCATCGGTTCTACCCAGTCACGCGCGCGAGGAAACGGTCGGGGTAACCGACGCAACATCGCTCCGAACCCGCGCCGGCCACCAGAAACGGTCGCCGAGCAGCATCGCGATCGCCGGCACGACGAGGGTGCGGACGAGCAGCGTGTCGAGCAGCACGCCGATGCCGACGATCACGCCGATCTGGGTGAGCACGATGACCGGCAGCACGCCGAGCACCGCGAAGACCGCGGCCAGCAGCACGCCCGCCGACGTGATCACACCACCGGTCGCGACCAGCGCGCGGACGAACGCCGCGCGGGTGTCCACGCCGCCGGTGACCTCCTCGCGGGCCCGGGTGACCAGGAAGATGTTGTAGTCCACGCCGAGCGCGACGAGGAAGAGGAAGCTGAGCAGCGGCACGCTCGCGTCCAGCCCCGGGATGCCGAGCAGCCACCGCAGCACGACAGCGCCGGCGCCGAGCGCGGCGGCGAAGCTGGCGATGACGGTGGCCAGCAGCAGCAGCGGGGCGAGCAGCGAGCGGAGCAGCACCACGAGGACGAGCAGCACGACGCCGAGCACGAGCGGCACGATCAGCCGCGCGTCGCGGAGGTTGGCCTCGCGCGTGTCGAGGTCCGCGGCCGGCTGGCCGCCGACGAGCCCGCCGTCCCGCGCGACGGCCGCGCGCAGGTCGCGTACCGCCCGGTCGGCGGCCGGCGTGCCGGCCGCGTCGACCAGGTCGACGCGCACCTGGACCAGGCGGCCGTCCGCCGAGCGCTCCGGCCGGCCCACGGAGGAGACGCCGGGGACGGCTTCGATCCGGTCCACGGCAAGGGTTTCCGCGATGACCGTGACCGGCTGCGAGGCGCCGGCGGGGAAGTGCCGGGCCAAAGCCTCCTGCCCCCGCACGGACTCGGCCTCGGTGCGGAACTGCTCGGTGCGCGGCAGACCGATGTCCACGGTGGACAGTCCGGCGGCGAGGGCGCCGAGGCCCAGGACCGCGGCGGCGAGGACGGCGGCCGGCCGGTGGGAGACGCCGCGGCCGACGCGGGACCACAGGCCGCGTTCCGGCCGCTGCGCACCGGACTGCTCGACCCGCGGCACGAACGGCCAGAACACGCCGCGCGGCAGGCACACCAGCGCGGCCGGCAGCACGACGAGGCCGAACACGAGCGCCACCACGACGCCGATGGCGGCGCAGATGCCGAGCGTCCGGTTGCTGGTCAGCACCGCCGTGAGCAGCGTGAGCAGCGCCAGCACGACGGTGACCGCGCTGGCCAGGACGGCCGGCGCCGCCCCGGTCACCGCCCGCGCCATCGCCTCGCGCCGGGACGGGGTGCGGCGCAGTTCCTCGCGGTACCGGGAGATGAGCAGCAGCGCGTAGTCGGTGCCGGCGCCGAAGACGAGCACCGAGACGATGCCGGCGACCGCGGCGTCGGTGCGCTCCCCACCAGCCGGGCCACCCACGGCAGCGTCTTGGCCACCAGCTGGTCGGCCACGCCGATGACGGCGAGCGGCACGATCCAGAGCACCGGGCTGCGGTACGTGATGAGCAGCAGCAGCGCGACCACGCCGGCGGTGGCCAGCAGCAGCCGCACGTCCGCGCCCTCGAAGGCGGCCGAGATGTCCCGGGCGAACGCCGGCCCGCCGGTCACCGCCACGCTCAGCCCGTCGGGCAGGTCGGCGCCGGCGTCCGCGCGCAGGGCGTCCACCCGCCGGTCGCGCTCGTCGTCCGGGACGTCCTCCGGCAGGGGTACCGGCAGCAGGATTGCCCGCCCGTCCTGCGCCGGCACCGCGCCGACCGCGCCGAGCCGCTCCTGCGCGGCGGTGACCGCGTCCCGGTCGGCGCCGGTCAGCGGCGCGCCGGCCCGCTCGTACACGACCACGGCGACACCGGTCCGTCCACTGGGGAACCGGTCGGCGAGCGCGGTGACCTCGGTGGACTGGGCCCCGGCCGGCAGGCCGTCGGTCGGCTCCGCGGCCGGCTGCTCGGGCGAGGTGGTGAACACCAGCGCGGCGAGCGCGGCGGCGAGGACGAGGACCAGGACCGCTCCGGTCCGGCTCGTGATGCGGGCGGCCCAGCGCCCCATGGCGGCTCCCTTCGTCATGCGGGTGTCGCGGTGACCACGACGTTGTCGCGGTAGTGCCCGGTCTCGCGGTCGAACGCACCTCCGCACGTGATGAGCGTCAGCCGCGGCGGCCCGTCCCGGGCGAAGAGGCGGTCCAGCGGGGCGGAGGACTTGGCGTAGACGCGCCGCGAGTCCACTGTGTACACACGCTCGGCCCCGCCCGCGCCGCGGACCATGACGGTGTCGCCGGCGCGCAGCTCGCGCAGCCGGAAGAACGCCCCCTCGCCCTCCTCGGCGCTGTCCACGTGGCCGGCGATCACGATCGAGCCGGCGCCGGAGGCCAGGTCGGGGCCGAAGCGGTACCAGCCGACGGTGTCGACGCTGGGCGGCACGTCGAGCTCGCCGGTGGCCCGGTCCACGCCGGTCGCGCGGACGGTGGCGTCCACGCCGATCGCGGGGATGGCCAACCGCTCGGGCGGCAACCGGCGTGGCGGCACCCGCTCGGCGCTCGGCGCGGGCGCCGCGGCCGCGCCGGCCGTGGCGGTCGTGGCCACCGGGACGGGCGGGGGCGCCGGGCCGAACTCCCGCACCTGCCCGCCCGGACGCCACGCGACGAGCGCCGCCGCGGCCAGCAGCAGCGTGCCGGCCACGACGGCGATCAGGGGCCAGCGGCGGCTCAACCGCGGCCCCGGACGGTGGCCCGGCGCACCGTGGTGGCGGCACCGCCGAGCAGGAGCAGCAGGCCCGCGCCGGCGAGCGGGTAGAGCCACCCGGGGCGCTCTCCGCCGGCCAGCCCGCCCGAGCCGGCCGGAACGCCGCCCGGCGCGCTGTGCAGGCCGGTCAGCACCTGTGAGGTGACCGCGAGTGTCTTGTCCTGTGCGGACCCGATCGCGTAGACGATCGTCGAGGTGCCCTCGGCGAGCTCCAGGTCGGTCGGGCCGAGCACCACGTCGTCGGTCCCGGCCAGGACCACGTCGGCCTCGACCGTGCCGGCGTCGACGTCACCCTTGGCCTCGTTGGGGTTGGTGAGGTTGTCGAAGACCGGTGTGCCGCCGGCCCGCACGTCCACGGCCGGAGCCGCCGCGGTGTGCCGCACGACCAGGCGGGCCTTGCCGGCCGCCACCTTCGCGGTGTCGTTGACGAACGGGGTGAGCGCGGGCTTGCCGTCCGCCGACAGGTGCGCGACGAGGCTCAGGTTCGCCCCGTCCGGCACCTGCGCGTCGTCCACCTTCAGCAGCGGGCTGGCCGGGTCGCCGCCCGGCGTGGTGAGCGCGATGTCGTAGGCGCCGGCGGGCAGGTCGAGCGGGCCGGCGACCTTCGCCGGCTGGAAGTCCGGCAGCGTCTTCTCGCCGTTGACGTACACGTCCACGGGCTGGCCCGGGATGCCGTGCACCACGTACACCGTCGCGTTCTGCGCCGCGGACGCGTTCTGCGCCGCCGTCGCGGGCGCCGCCGCCAGGACCACCGCACCGGTCGCCAGAGCCGCGAGCGCGGTACCGATCACTCGGGGTTGCATCGTTTCCTCCTCGATAGCGTTTCGGCTTATGCTCGGTACTTCGCGGGTAAGGTGCCTCACGGATGCAGGTTGCATCGATTTGGATTTTGTGAAGTGGTTCACAAGGGGTGAAAGCTTGAGCGGCGACGAGGCGCTGGCGCAGCGCTTCCAGGCCGGCGGGGGGCAGGCCCTGCGCGAGGCGTACGACAGGTACGGCCGCGCGGTCCACCACCTCGCCGTCTCGCTGCTGGCCAGCACGGCGGACGCGGAGGACGTGACGCAGTCCGTGTTCGTGGCGGCCTGGCAGGGGCGCCAGGCGTTCGACCCCGCGCGGGGCACGCTGCTGGGCTGGCTGATGGGCATCGCCCGTCGCAAGGTGGTCGACCAGCTGCGCGAGCGCGGGCGGCAGGAGCAGGCCGTCGAGGCGGTCCGGACGGTCATGGTGGCCGACCCGGTCGAGACGCGCACGGTCGAGGAGGTGGTCGACCGGCTGCTCGTGGCCGACGAGATGGGCCGCCTCCCCGACGAGCAGCGCCGCGTGCTCGCGCTGGCGTTCTACGACGACCTGACCCACCAGCAGATCTCCTCGGTGACCGGCCTGCCGCTCGGCACGGTGAAAAGTCACCTTCGCCGCGGTTTGCTCCGCCTGCGCGCCCGATGGGAGGTGGACAATGCGACACGTGGACCCCGACCGGCTGGTGCTCCTCGCGCTCGGTGAGGTGGCTGCCGACGTGGCCGAGAGCGGCCACGTCGCGCACTGCGTCGCCTGCCGCCACGACCTCGACACGACCCGGGAGGTCGCCGAGGCCGGCCGGCGCGCCCAGGACCTGGCCGACCTGCCGCCCCCGCCGCCGCGGGTGTGGCAGCGGATCGCGGCCGCCACCGGCGTGGCGGACCAGCCGGAGCCGGTACCGGCGGTGACGCGCCCCGCCCGACCGCCGCGCCGCTCGCGGCTGCGCGTCCTGGCCCTCGTGGCCGCGACGGCCGCCGCCGCGGTCGCGGTGACCCTGGCCCTGCCCCGCCTCCTGGACCGGCCGCCGGCGCAGGCGGTCGCGGCCACCGCCGACCTCGCCGCCGTCCCGGCCGCGCGGACCGGCGCGAGCGGCGTCGCCCGGGTGCTCGGCGGCGACGGGGGCGAGCGCCTGCACCTGCACGTGACCGGGTTGCCGCCGGACGCCGGCTACTACGAGGTGTGGCTCATCGACCCGGACACCTCCCAGATGGTGTCGGTCGGCGTGCTCCGCGCCGGAGGCGACGAGCTGCTGCCGCTGCCGCCCACCATCGACCTGCGGCGGTACCGGCTCGTCGACGTCTCGGCCGAGCAGTACGACGGGGACGTCGCGCACTCCGGGCGGAGCCTGCTGCGCGGGACGCTGGCGAGCTGATGCGGATCCTGGTCACCGGCGCGACCGGCTACGTGGGCGGGCGGCTCGCACCCCGCCTGGCCGCCCGGGGCCACGAGGTGCGCTGCCTCACCCGTGCGCCGGAGCGGCTCGCCGACGTGCCGTGGGCGTCCACTGTGGAGGTCGTGCGCGGCGACGTCGGCGAGGCGGACACGCTGACGGCCGCGCTGTCCGGCGTCGACGTGGCGTACTACCTCGTGCACTCCCTCGGCCAGACCGGCTTCGAGGCGGAGGAGCGGCGCGGCGCGGAAAACTTCGCCGCCGCCGCCCGCGCGGCGGGTGTGCGGCGGATCGTCTACCTCGGCGGCCCGGCGCCGGACGGCGCGGCCAGCGGCTCGGCGCACCTGCGCTCCCGGGAGACCGTCGCCCGCACGCTGCTCGGTTCGGGCGTGCCCACCGTCGTGCTGCGCGCCGCGGTGATCCTCGGCTCCGGCTCGGCGTCGTTCGAGATGCTCCGCTACCTGACCGAGCGCCTGCCGGTGATGGTGGCGCCCCGCTGGGTGCGCAACCGCGTGCAGCCGATCGCCGTCCGCGACGTCCTGCACTACCTCGTCGCCGCCGCCGACCTGCCGGACACCGTGGAGGGTGACTTCGCGATCGGCGGGCCGGACGTGCTCACGTTCGCCGACATGATGCGCCGCTACGCGCGGGTGGCCGGCCTGTCCCGCCGGGTCGTCGTGCCGGTGCGGCCGCTCACGCCGCGGCTGTCGGCGTACTGGGTCGGCCTGGTCACGCCGGTGCCGGGGCGGCTGGCCCGTCCCCTGGTGCAGAGCCTGGTGCACGAGGCGATCGTGCGGGACCGGGCGATCGCCGCGCACATCCCCGACCCGCCGGGCGGGCTGACCGGCTTCGAGGCGGCGGTACGCCTCGCGCTGGCCAGCGTCGCCGGCGGCGAGGTGGAGACCCGCTGGTCCACCGCCGCCGCACCCTCCGACCCGCTCCCGACCGATCCCGGCTGGGCCGGCGGCACCGTCTACACCGACGAGCGCGGCACCGCCGTCGCCGCGTCGCCCGCGCGGCTGTGGGCGGTCATCGAGTCGATCGGCGGCGAGACCGGCTGGTACTCGTTCCCGCTCGCCTGGGCCGTGCGTGGCTGGCTCGACAAGCTCGCCGGCGGTGCCGGGCTGCGCCGGGGCCGCCGCCACCCCACGCGCCTGTACGCCGGCGAGGCGCTGGACTTCTGGCGGGTCGAGGCCCTCGACCGCGGCCGGCTGCTGCGCCTGCGCGCGGAGATGCGCCTGCCCGGCCGGGCGTGGCTGGAGATGCGGGTCGCCGAGCGCGACGGCGAGGTGCGCTACGAGCAGCGCGCCGTCTTCCTGCCCCGCGGCCTGCCCGGCCACCTCTACTGGTGGGCGGTGGCACCGTTTCACGCCGCCGTCTTCGGCGGGATGGTGGCGAACATCGCGCGCACCGCGGAGAAAGCGCCGGCGCGCGACGGGTGAGCGGGGCACCGCGCCCGAGCGCGGTGCCCCGAAGGTGTCACCACCACCACCAAGGACCGACCCACCAACCCCACGATCCAATGTGGACAGCCAAGGCAACCATTGCCAACACCCCCGTTTCGCTCTCGCCTGCGTGGATCACGCTAGCGGGCGGACAGCCCTGTCCGGAGGGTGATGCGAAATCTATTGCTACCGGCGGGTTTCGCTGCGCGGAGCGGCCGACCGGGCCACGCGCCGGCGCCGTTGTCCGGTGCCGCGCCGACGACCGTCCAATGTGGGCGTCCCGCCCGGCGGGTGTCCGGTCGGTCAGCCCCTGGCGAGCGCGTCGCGGCCCTTACACCCCGGGGGCGGCTCCGCCGCTGATCACGTCGACCGGGATGTCCCGGCCGGGGTTCCGCCAGGCTCCAAGCTGATTGATACTTTTCAATACTTCCGGGGCCGGCGTTGAGGCCTGGGGCATGCCTCGACGACCCAGCGCGCGGCGTTTCGAAGGACTTCGCGGAAAAGTCGCCGTCGGCCCGGCTCCGCGCCCACCGTCCTTCGTCAGCAGGCCCCACCAGATGCACTTCCATCGTTACCGGTCCCGGCTGTGGACCGTCGCCGCGGTCGGAGCCGGGCTGCATCCAGGCGATCCGCGAGGGGCGCACGCACCAGGACCCGCTCTACCCCAACCCCGGGCAGCTTCACCGTGCAGAACAGGGGCCCGACCACGGTCTACACCGACGTGTACGGCCGCAACGCCTCCAGCACGCCGTTCACCGGCTCGATCCGGCAGTACTTCGCCGGGAAGCAGCAGCACCGCGCTGTACGTCCGCGGCTCGATCAAGGACTACAGCGGGAGCACGGCGGACGCCATCCACGCACCTAACTAGCCCAAAAGGGCTCAAACGAGGCCCGCGGCGGTCATCCGCCGCGGGCCTCCGCGTGTTTTTCTGTGTGGACCCATGCAACCCATCCGGTACATCGGGTGCACCTACCCGGTGAAGGGAGCGGGATGCGAAGCGACAGGGAGCAGGACCGGCGCCAGTTCAGCGAGTACTTCGCTGCCCGGCACGAGGTCGTGCGCCGCACGGCGTACCTCATGTGCGGCGACTGGCACTGGGCCGACGACCTGACGCAGGCCGCGTTCATCCGGCTGGCCGCCGGGTGGCACCGCATCCGCGACCCCCTGGCCGTCGACGCGTTCGTGCGCACCTGCCTCGTCCGGGCGTACCTGTCGGAGACCCGCCGCATGTGGCGGCGCCGCGAGCGGCCGATGGCCGAGCCGCCCGACGTGGCCGGCGCCGACGACGACGCCGAGGCCGCCACCCGCCGGGTGGTCTTCGCCCGCGCGCTGCGCCAGGTGCCGCCGCGGCAGCGGGTGACCCTGATCTGCCGGTTCTACCAGGGGATGGACGTGGCCGAGACGGCCGCCGCGCTGGGCTGCTCGGAGGGCACCGTCAAGAGCCAGACCGCGCGGGGCCTCGCCACCCTGCGCGAGGTGCTCGGCGACGCCGTGCCGGCCTGGGCCACGGAGGGAAGGCCGTGAACGATCTGCGAGAGCTCTTCGACGAGGCCGTCGGCACGCCGCCGCCGAGCCACCTGTCGGCCGGTGAGGTGTACGCGGCCGGACGCCGCCGCCACCGCCTGCGCACCGCCTCGGCCACCGCGGCCACCGTCCTGGCGGCCGTGCTCGTGGTCGGCGGCGGGCTGCTGCTGCCCGGCCGGCTGAGCCAGAGCCTGCCGCCGGCCGACGACCCGCCGACCGCCGCGACCCCGGCGCGGGAGCCGATCCAGTGGGCGGGCGCCTGGGACGCCGACCACCTGTACCTGACGCACCTGGCCTGCCCGGACCACTCGTGCCCGAAGACCACCGTGCGGGTGCGCGGCTCCGGCGACGGCGGCCGGACGTGGACCGACCGCGGCGAGCCGGTCGACGCCTACGGGTTCGCCGTCGCCGGGCCGGACACGCTCGTGGCCATCCGGCCGTCGGGGGCCACCGGCGGACGGAGGCTCGCGGTCAGCACCGACGGCGGCCGCGGCTGGCGGGTGGTCCGCGACGCGCCGGCGGTCGACGCGGTACCGGCCGGCGGCGCCGTCGCCTGCTGGGCCGACGCGGGTGAGCCGTGCACGCTGTGGGCGCTCGACCCGGACGGCGGCACCCGGGCGCCGCTGCGCCACCAGCCGGCACTGCTCGCCAGCGGCGACGACCTGCTCCCTCAGCGGTCGGGCGGGCGGATCTGGGTCCGCGGCCTCGATCCCGCCACCGGCCGGCCAGCCGTCGCGGTCAGCGGGGACGGCGGCCGCACCTGGTCCGCGCACACGTTCGCGGACGCCCCGGCCTGCCACTCCGAGGGCTGCCGCCAGCCGGAGCTGGCCACCGGCGGCCCCCACGCGTACGCGCTCGCCGTCGGCGCCTCCGCCCGCGCCGTCTACCGGTACGCGGACGGCGATGGCTGGGCGCGGGTCACCGGCGTCGACCGCGTCCCCACCGAGCGCCTCGACACGCACGCGCCGTCGTTCGTGGCCGGGGACGGCACGCACGTGCTCTGCGAAACGGCGTCCCTACCGGACGGTCGGGACGGCTGCCGCTTCTGGGCGGCGCGCGGCGGCACGTACGCGACGGTCGCGCTCACCGGCCTGCCCGCCACCGTCTACCCGATCCGCCGCACGGCGGGCGGGTGGTTCTACACGTACAGCTACACCGACCGGCGGCTCTTCGGCTCCCCGGACGGCTGGACCTGGTCCGCCATCTCCGCCCGCTAGACCGCCCCATCCGCACGTCCACAAAGGAGAGACGATGACGCGTGCCCTGAGACTGGGTGCGGCCCTCGCGCTGGCCCTCGCCGCCACCGCCGCGTGCGGCGGCACGGCGGAGGCGCCGCCGGTGGCGACCGCCGGTGGATCGTCCACATCGGCTTCGCCGGGTGGCGACGCGGTCGCCGCCTACGTGGAGAACCAGCGCAACCTCGTCAAGTGTTTCCGGGAGCAGGGTTTCGACGTGCCCGACCCGGACGCGCAGGGCCGCATCGACCTGGGCCCCGCGATGGGCGGCCGGAAGAAGACCGACCCCAAGGTGCGGGCGGCGTGGGAGGCGTGCAAGGAGTTCAGCGTGCCGGTGCCGGCCGAGCTGCAGGAGAAGCCCGAACCGGTGACGGCGGAGCAGCTGGCCAACCGACGCGAGTACGCCAAGTGCATGCGCGCCAACGGCATGCCGCGCTGGCCCGACCCGCGCCCGGACGGCTCGTGGCCGGAGGACATGCTCGGCGGCGAGCTGACCCCGCAGGAGCAGGCGGCGAACATCGCGGCGCTGCAGATCTGCGACCCGGTGCTGGACGGCCGCCCGCCGACCACGCCCAACCCGAACGACGTGCCCAAGGGATGACCGGCCGGGGTATCGCGCTGGGCGGCGGCGCGCTGGCGCTGGTCGCCGTGGCCGCCGCCGCCACGCTCGGCCTCGGCGGGCGCGGGGCGACCGGACCCGCGCCGGAGCGCACCGGGCCCGCGGCCACCGCGGTCGTCACCCGCCAGACGCTGGTGCGGTCCGTGACCCTCACCGGGGAGCTCGGGTACGGCCCCGCCGTGCCGCTCGCCTCGACCGCCGCCGGCACCGTGACGTGGCTGCCCGAGGTGGGTGCCACGGTCCGGCGCGGCGAGGCGGTGCTGCGCGCCGACGAGCTGCCGGTCCTGCTGCTGTACGGCTTCCTGCCCATGTACCGCCCGCTCGCCGTGGGCGTCAAGGGCTCGGACGTGCGGCAGTTCGAGCGCAACCTCGCCGCGCTCGGGTACGACGGTTTCACCGTGGACGAGGAGTTCTCGGCGGCGACGGCGGCCGCGGTGAAGCGGTGGCAGAAGCAGCTGGAGCTGCCGGAGACCGGCGCCGTCGAACGCGAGCGCGTGACGTACGCGCCGGGTGCGATCCGGGTCGCCGAGCACCTGGTGCGTCCGGGCGCGGCGGCCGCGGCGGAGGTGCTCGCCTTCACCGGTACCACGCGGGTGGCGACCGTCTCGGCCGGCGCGGGCGAGGCGGCCTGGGCGTCGAAGGGCGTGGCGGTGACGGTGTCGCTCCCGACCGGCGGCTCGGTCGCCGGCACCGTCTCGTCGGTCGGCCCGGTGAGCACGGCGCAGGACGGTGCCGGCGACGCGGCGGCCGCCGTGGAGGTGACCATCGCGATCGCCGACCAGAAGGGGCTCGGCGCGCTGGCCGGCGCCCCGGTCGAGGTGCGCTACGAGGCGGAGCGCGCCGACGACGTGCTGACCGTGCCGGTGGACGCGTTGTTGGCCCTGGCCGAGGGCGGCTACGGCGTGGAGCTGGACGGCGCCGCCGGCACCCGGGTCGTGGCGGTGCGGGTGGGGCTGTTCGCGGACGGGCGGGTCGCGGTGACCGGCGACGGCCTGGCCGAGGGCGCCCGCGTGGGGGTGCCGGAGTGAGCGCCGTGGTCGAGCTGGCCGGCGTCTCCCGCGCGTACCCCGGCGGCGTCACCGCCCTGCGCGACGTGTCGCTCACCGTCCACCATGGAGAGCTGGCGGCCGTGGTCGGCCCGTCCGGCTCGGGCAAGTCGACGCTGCTGCACCTCGTCGGCACGCTGGACCGCCCGTCGTCCGGCACGGTGCGCGTCGACGGCCACGACATCTCCGCCCTCTCCGACCGCGCGCTGTCCGCGCTGCGCGCGCAGCGGATCGGCTTCGTGTTCCAGCAGTTCCACCTCGCGGCCGGGGTGCCGGTGCTGGACAACGTCGCGGACGGGCTGCTCTACGCGGGCGTACCCCTGAAGCAGCGGCGCCGCCGTGCCGCGCAGGCCCTGGCCCGGGTGGGCCTCGACCACCGCCTCGGCCACCGCCCGCACCAAATCTCCGGCGGTGAGCGGCAGCGGGCCGCCATCGCCCGCGCGGTGGTCGGCGACCCCGCGCTGCTGCTGGCCGACGAGCCGACCGGCAACCTCGACTCCGCGTCCGGCGCGGCGGTGCTGGACCTGCTGCGCGACCTGAACGCCCGCGGTACCACCGTGCTCGTCATCACCCATGACCGCGAGATCGCCGCCGGCCTGCCCCGGCGGATCGTGCTCCGCGACGGCCTCGTCGTGGCCGACGAGACGGCGGTGCCGCGGTGATCCGGCCGGCGCGGCTGGGCCCGGCCGACGTGGCCCGGCTCGGCGCGGCCGGCCTGCGCGCCCGCCCGCTGCGCGTCTTCCTGTCCGCGCTCGGCGTGGCGATCGGCATCGCGGCGATGCTCGCGGTCGTCGGCATCTCCACGTCGAGCCGCGCCGAGCTCGACCGCACGCTCGACCGCCTCGGCACCAACCTGCTCACCGTCGCGCCCGGCGAGGGCCACGGCGGCGAGCGGGCCACATTGCCCATCGAGTCGACCGCGATGGTGGGCCGGATAGGACCGGTCGAGTCGGTCAGCGCGACCGGCGCGGTAGAGAAGGCGGTGTACCGCAACGACCGCGTCCCCACCGGCCAGACCGGCAGCATCGCCGTGCTCGCGGCCGGCCCCGACCTGCTCGCCACCGTCCGCGCCACGACCCGGCACGGCACGTGGCTGACCCCGGCGACGGCCGCGTACCCGACGGTCGTCCTCGGCGCGACCGCCGCCCGCCGGCTCGACCTGCCCGGCGTCGGCACCCGCGTGTGGCTGGGCGGCGAGTGGTTCGCGGTGGTCGGCATCCTCGCGCCGGTGCCGCTCGCCGATGAGCTGGACAGCGCCGCCCTGGTCGGCTGGGAGGCGGCACGGCGTTTCCTGTCCTTCGACGGCCACCCCACCCGCCTCTACGTGCGCACGGCGCAGAGCGAGGTCGCGGCCGTACAGGCGGTGCTGGGCCGGACCGCCAACCCCGAGTCGCCGGACGAGGTGGCGGTGTCCCGCCCGTCCGACGCGCTCGCCGCCCGCCAGGCCGCCGACCGCACGCTCAACGGCCTGCTGCTCGGCCTCGGCGCGGTGGCCCTGGTCGTGGGCGGCATCGGCATCGCCAACACGGTGGTCATCTCGGTGCTCGAACGCCGCGCCGAGGTCGGCCTGCGCCGCGCCCTGGGCGCCACCCGCCGCCAGATCCGCACCCAGTTCCTCACCGAGTCGCTGCTGCTGTCCGCACTGGGCTGGGCCGGCGGCGCGGTGCTGGGCATCGCCGCGACGGCCCTTTACGCCCAGACCCAGCGGTGGCCGCTCGTGGTGCCGGCCTGGGCCACCGCGGGCGGCCTCGCCGCGACACTGCTGATCGGCGCGGTCGCCGGGCTGCTGCCGGCGATCCGCGCGAGCCGCCTCTCTCCGACGGAGGCGCTGACCAGCCCTTGAACTAGGGCTGCCGCGGTGGTCCGGACCGTCGCGCGCGGTCTCACCGTCCGCGGTGGCGAAGCGGTGCCGGCTGAGGCCGCCGCGCCGGCGCGGCGGATGACCTTCGGCAAGCGGGGTCACCGTCATCCGGTCCGTCGCGGGCACGAGCCCGCCGCCCATCGGATCGTGGTACCGATTCGCCCTCATAGGCGCAGTTGAGTACCACGATCTGCGGCGAGCCACCTCGTGACCGGCGCCGTCCCGAGCATGTCCGGCCCGAACCACGCCTGCACCGCCTGCGCGACGTCTCCACGATCTGCGGGAGCGGGGTGAGCTGGGCGACCGCGGAGGGTGAGGCCGCGGGAGCAACGGTCCGGACCACCGCGGGCGTCGCGGTAGCTCGCGTCTCGTTCGGGTTGGACCTATTGAGGGCCGCGGAGATCCAACCATCCCGACCCCGCGGTTGCCAGGCACCCCACCAGGCTGGCCGGGCACCCTCCGCCAGGCTTCGCCTGCGACGCCGGGCCGGCGGCACTTGCCGGATGAGCGCGCCCTCTGCCACCAGGCGCAACCACGCCACAGGCATTGACGTCTCTGAATTGAATCGTTACGATCCGGCCGGAAAGCGCTTTCCGTCGCTGGCGGGCGGACGCCGGGCGGTTAGACCCCCAGCGGCGCGGGCACCCGCGCCGTCGACCCAGGAGGGCATCGTGAGAAAGCGACACTGGCGGCTGGCGCTGGCTGGCCTCGGCGCGGCGGCGCTCGCCGTCACCGGCAGCGTGGTGGTGACCCGCGCGGCCGATGCGGCCACAGTGGACACCAACGCGACGTACGTCTTCGTCAACCGCAACAGTGGCAAGGCGATGGACCTGTACAACTGGTCGACGGCGGACGGCGCGCCGATCAACCAGTTCACCCGCAACGACCTCGCCGTGCAGCAGTGGCGCTTCGTGGACGCCGGCAGCGGGTGGTACCAGGTCCGCTCCGTCCACAGTGGCAAGGTGCTCGAGGTGCCCAACGCGCTGGACGGCGCGCAACTTGTTCAGATGCCGAGTGTTAACGGTAACACCAGGCAGCACTTCCGCCTCGCGGACTCGGCCGGCGGGTACGTGCGCTTCATCAACCGGCACAGCAGCAAGGCCCTCGACGTGTGGGAGTGGTCCACGGCGGACGGTGCGATGGTCGCGCAGTACACCGACTTCGACGGCGCAAACCAGCAGTGGCAGCTGGTCACGCTCGGAAGCGGCGGCGGTACCGGGTGCGGCAGCGGCTCGTTCAACGCCGAGGCGGTCAACAACGGCGGCACCTGGACCGCGCGCAACGGCGGCACCACCGCGTACACCGGCACCGACATGCGCGCGGCGGTACAGGCGGCGATCGGCACCCTCACCGCCGGCCGCACCTCGAAGCAGCGCGTCGTGGTCCGCGGCTCCGGCTCGATGAGCGCCGGCTCGCGCATCTCGCTGCCCAGCTACACGACGATCGACGTGTGCGGCACGATCAACGTGACCGGCTCGGGCTCGGGCGACCAGGCGCCGATCTACTCGCGCGGCACCACGCATGTCGAGGTCCAGCACCTCAACGTGACCGGCGCCCCGCTGTACGGCATCTTCATGCGCAACGTCACCAACGTGATCCTCGGCCAGATCGACATGCGCCTGTCCGGCGGTCTCGGCGTGCGGATCGACAACCGCGGCGACACGTCGCAGTGGACCCGCAACGTGCGGATCGACAACGTGTTCGTCTCCGGCGCCGGCTCGCACGCGGTCGAGACGTACGGCGTGGACGGCATCACCATCGGCACCGTGACCGCCCGCAACGTCGGCGAGTCCGGCCTGCTGCTCAACGAGACCATCAACGCCACAGTGACCATAGTGGACGCCGAGAACGCGGGCGCCGGCACCGGGTACGCCGCGTTCCGGATGGCCAACCGCAACGGGCGGATCGGCTCCAGCTACGGCACCAACATCCGGGTCGGCACCGTGCGGGCGCGCGGCGGCGGCCGGGGCATCTTCTGCGTCTCGGAGAGCGGCGGCGCGCAGATCGACCGGGTGGACATCGCGAACACCGGCAACAACGCCATCCTGATCGAAAACTGCTACAACGTGAACATCGCCGCGAACGGCGGGACGATCAGCGGCGGGGGCGAGGTGCGGCTGGCCGAGCGCACCGAGTTCGCCGGCAACGCCGACATCACGCTGCGCAACTTCACGCTGGTCAACAACCGGATCGTGGAGAACCCGTGCGCCGACCGGCTCACCATCTCCAACGTCACGCTCAACAACTCGTCGATCGTCCGATGCTGAGACGAGCCCGTACGCGCCTGGTGGCCGCCCTCGCGGCGGCCACCCTGGCCGCGCTCGCCCTCACCGGCGTCGTCACCCCATCGGCGAACGCGGTCGGCGAGACCACCTTCCGCAACCCGCTGCTGGCCAACGGCGCCGACCCGTGGCTGCAGTACTTCGAGGGCAACTACTACCTCGCCACCACCACCTGGACCTCGCAGCTGGTGATGCGCAAGTCGCCCACGCTCGCCGGCCTGGCCACCGCCCCGCCGGTGTACGTGTGGTCGGAGACGGCGGCGGACTCCTGCTGCAACTTCTGGGCGTTCGAGTTCCACCGCCTGAACGGGCCGAGCGGCACCCGGTGGTACCTGATGTTCACCTCGGGGCACGCCGCCAACCTCGACCGGCAGCACCTGACCGTGCTAGAGAGCGCCGGCGACGACCCGATGGGGCCGTACATCTACCGCGGCTCGCCGATGCCGACGACGTGGAACATCGACGGCAGCTACGTCACGATCGGCGGCCAGCTCTACCTGCTGTGGTCGGAGTGGCAGGGCGCCGACCAGAGCATCTGGATCGCGCGGATGACCAACCCGTGGACCATCACCGGCAGCAAGGTGCTCATCTCCCGCCCCACCCACTCCTGGGAGACCGTGGGCGGCCGCACCAACGAGGGCGCGGAGCCGTTGCAACGCAACGGAAAGACCATGCTCGTGTACTCCGCGTCGTCGTGCAACACGCCGGACTACAAGCTCGGCCTGCTCACGCTCACCGGCAGCAACCCGCTCAGCGCCTCGTCCTGGACGAAGTCACCGAACCCGGTCTTCCAGCGCGGCAACGGCGTGTACGGGCCGGGGCACAACGGCTTCTTCACGTCGCCGAACGGCGCCGAGGACTGGATCGTCTACCACGGCAACGCCTCGACCAGCGAGGGCTGTGGCAGCAGCCGGTCGACGCGGGCGCAGCGCTTCACCTGGAACTCCGACAACACGCCGAACTTCGGCGCGCCCGCCTCGACCAGCACGTCGCTGGCCGTGCCGGCGGGTGAGCTGGGGCCGATCACCGCGAATGTCCAGGGTGGAGCGTACACAGTCGTCAACCGCAACAGCGGCCTGTGCCTGACCGCGGCCGGCACCGCCGACGGCGCCAATGTCACGCAGGGCGACTGCGCGGCGGCGGCCAGCCGGTGGGTCCTGGACCAGACCGCGGACGGGTATCACCGCCTGGTCAACCGGAGCACCCGCAAGGCGCTCGACCTGGCGGACTGCGCGTCGGCGGACGGCGCGGACATCCGGCAGTGGGCGTGGCTGGACAACGCGTGCCAGCAGTTCCAGCCGGTCACCACCGCGGACGGGTGGCTGCGCCTGCAGAACCGGGCCAGCGGCAAGGTCCTCGACGTCGCCGACTGCTCGACGGCGGGCGGCGCGGACGTGCGGCAGTGGGCGTGGCTGGGCAACAGCTGCCAGCAGTGGCGGCTCGCCCCGGCCGGCAACGTCACGGTCACCAGCGTCCAGAGCGGGAAGGTGCTGGACGTCGCGGACTGCTCCACCGGCAGCGGCGCCAACGTGCGCGCCTGGGTCTACAACGGCGCCGACTGCCAGCGCTGGTCCTTCACGCACACCGACAGCGGCTTCTACCGGATCCGCCCGGCGCACAACGCCTCCGGTTGCCTCGCCGTCGCTGGAAGCTCCACATCGGACGGTGCCAACATCGAGCAGAGCACCGCCTGCTCGGGTACCAACTCGCAGTTCCGCCTGGAGGTCCTGACCGACGGCGCGGTCCGCCTCCTGGCGCGGCACAGCGGCAAGGCGGTCGACCTGGCCAACTGCGACCTCGCGATGGGCGCGAACATCGCACAGTGGTCGTGGCTGGACAACATCTGCCAGCGGTTCCACCTGCGCGCGGCCTGACCGGACCCCGGGGGTGGGCGCGGCGTACCGGTACGCCGCGTCCGCCCTTCGTGGCAAGATGGCCGATATGCTCGCCTTTGCCCCAGAGAGGTCGGCGTCGGGCACAGCTGGCTCACAGCCGGACCACAACGGGCCCACCGAAACCGCGGCGACTGTTGTCGTGGCGCCGGGTGGTGCCACGATGTGATCGGAGGAGTCATGCCGCACGAGCAGTACCAGGGACGCCCGCTGCCACGGCCCGGCGAGGAGCTCGTCGACCAGGGCCTCGGCTTCGACCTCGGCACCCTGATGGGCCGCCGCCGGGTGCTGAAGGCGCTCGGGCTCGGCATCACCGGCCTCGGCCTCGCGGCGTGCGGCAGCTCGCCGTCCACGTCCTCCCCGGCGTCCTCGCCCACCTCCTCCTCCGCCGCCGCGGCGGCCACGCCCGCCGCCACTACCGGCGAGATACCGGACGAGACGGCCGGGCCGTACCCCGGCGACGGCTCCAACGGCCCCAACGTGCTGGACGACAGCGGCATCGTGCGCGGCGACATCCGCTCCAGCTTCGGCGGGTCGAGCGGGACGGCCGGGGGCGTACCCATGACGCTGGAGCTTGTCGTCAAGGACCTCGCCGGCGGCGGCAAGCCGTTCGCGGGCGTGGCGGTGTACGTCTGGCATTGCGACCGCGAGGGCCGCTACTCGCTCTACTCCGAGGGTGCCGAGGACCAGAACTACCTGCGCGGCGTGCAGATCGCCGACGCCGACGGCACAGTGCGCTTCACGAGCATCTTCCCGGCCTGCTACTCGGGCCGGTGGCCGCACGTCCACTTCGAGGTCTACCCCGACCAGGCCAGCATCACCGACGCGGGCAACGCCATCTCCACCTCGCAGGTCGCCCTCCCGCAGGACGCGAGCGAGCAGGTGTACGCCCAGCCCGGCTACGAGTCGTCCGTGGGCAACCTCTCCCGCGTCACCCTCCAGGGTGACAACGTCTTCGGCGACGACGGCGGCGCGAGCCAGCTGGGCACGGTCACCGGCGATGTCGCCTCGGGGTACGCGGTCTCGCTCACGGTCGGCGTGGACACCACCACGACCCCCACCGGCGGCGGGCGTCCGGGACGCTAGCGTGAGCGAGCCGGCACGCACGGTGCCGGCCCGATCGGTCGAACGGGCCGGTGCCGCCGCGCCGTCCGTCCAAGTAGGATCCTCGCCATGGTGGACCCGGACGGCGAGCTCGCCGACAAGCTCCAGGCCGACGTGCCGCACGCGGCCCGGATCTGGAACTACTGGATGGGCGGCAAGGACAACTTCCAGGCCGACCGCGCCGCCGGTGACGCCGTGGCCGGCGTCTACCCCGAGATCGTCGTGATGGCCCGGGAGTCGCGCAAGTTTCTGATCCGGGTGGTGCGCCACCTGGCGGCCGAGGCGGGCGTGCGGCAGTTCATCGACGTGGGCACCGGACTGCCCACCATGCAGAACACGCACCAGGTCGCGCAGGCGGCGGCGCCGCAGGCCCGCATCGTGTACGTCGACAACGACCCCATGGTGCTCGTGCACGCCCGCGCGCTGCTGGCCGACACGACGTCCGAGGGCCTGACGACGTACGTGCCGGCCGACTACCACGACCCCGACCTCATCGTGGCCGAGGCGCGGAAGTCGCTCGACTTCGACCAGCCGATCGCGGTGATGTTCATGGGCGTGATGGGTTACGAGCCGGACATGGACACGGTCCGCTCCATCGTCGGCCGGGTCAGCGACGCCACCCCGTCCGGCAGCTACCTCGTGCTGTGGGACGGCACCGACACGAGCCCGGCCGTCGTCGCGGGGGCGAACAAGCTGGCGCAGAGCGGCGGCGTGCCGTACATCCTGCGGCCACCGGCGGAGCTGGCCACCTGCTTCGCCGGCCTGGAGCTCGTCGAGCCCGGCCTCGTGCCGATCCCGCTGTGGCGCCCGGACGAGCCGGACGCGCAGGCCATCGACGCGTACGGCGCGGTGGCTAGAAAGCCCTGAGCACCGCCGCCAGCCCGCCGAGGTCCGCGATCTCGTAGGAGGCCTTGGCGAGCGGCGGCCGCCCGCGCCGGTTGACCCACACCGCCCGGATGCCGGCCGCGTGCGCGCCGCCCACGTCGTTGCGCGCCGAGTCGCCGACGTGCAGCACGTCGGCGGCGTCCAGCGACAGGGCGGCCAGCCCGCGCGCGAACATGGCGGCCGCCGGCTTGTAGGCACCGACCTCCTGGCTGGTCACGACCGCGGTGAACGACAGCCCGTGGTGGGCGATGGCCGCGTCGAGGTCGTCACGGTCCACATCGGACACCACGCACACGGGCAGGTCGAGGCCGGCGAGAAACTCCAGCGTGCCGGGACGCACCGGCGGCGCCCGCCAGTACGCGAACTGCGGCGCGCACAGCCGCGCCGCGTCGCCCGGGCACCCGACCCGCTCCATCACCGTGGCGAGGCTGCGGGTCGCGCACTCCCGCAACGTCCGGAACGGCGTGCCGTCCGCGACCGCCGCGAACTCCCGCGTCCACTCCTCGACCACCCGATCGGCGCCGACCGGCCGGCTGGCCCCGGCCGCGACCCGCGCCCCGACCGCCTCGATGATGGCGTCGTCGTCCTCCACCACCGTGCCGTAGAAGTCCAGCAACAACCCGCGCACCACGCCCGCAGTCTACGGAACCCTCCGCGCGGGGCCGTCCACAATGGGCTACCGCGACGTCCGCGATGGTCCGGACCGTTGCTCCCGCGGCCTCACCCTCCGCGGTCGCACGACCAACCCCGCCGCCGGCGGTGGCGGCGGCCGGTCCGGCGGCGGCCAGGGGTCCAGGTCGGTGGTTGCCGGCGGTGTGGCCCGACACCCGCATCGTTGGTACGAGACTCGGTGCGGACGGTCAGTAGGTGGTACAGACGCGGCCGGTAGGGCTGGTGTAGCAGTAAGGGCCGGCGGGCTCACCGCCGTTGTCCGGCGCGGCCGGCAGGTCGGGATCGGGCGGTGGGACGCAGCCGGCCGGATAGCAGTTGGGGCTCTCCTCGTCGGCCGGTGCCTGGTTCCTTGGCTGGGCCGGCTCGGCGGCCGCCTTTTCGGCCGCGACGCGTTTCGCCTCGGCCTCCGCTCGCGCCCGCTGGACCGCGCGCGCCTGGTCCGCGAGCCGGTCGCGGTACGCGGCGCGTTCGAGCCGAAGCTCATCGGCGGGCGCGAGCGCCGGCACGGACACGGGCACTGGCGCCGGCGGCGGCTCCCGGCCGTCCGGTGTCATCTCCACCACGCCCCAGCCGGCCATCCCGAGCAGGGCGGCCAACGCGGGCGCGACCCAGGGCGTCCTCATGATCGTTGCCTCTCGGCCCACGATACGCCCGGTCCGGTTGCGGGGGTGCCGCTGTGCCCGCGGTTGCCGCCTCACCCTCCGCGGTCGCCCAGCTCAACCCAGGAGCCCGCTGCGGCAGATCTTGGCAAGTTGGCGTCGAAATGGCGCGCTAACTCACCAAGATTTCGACGGTCACACCGACCCCGACTGGTCGACAGTCACCGACCGCTACGGCGGGGCCGAACTGCGGGCGGACTCGCGCACTCCCGCCTCGAAGATCTGCAGAAGCGCGGGCAGGGGAAGCGCTGGCCGCTACGGCGCGGGCACGATCTGCGGGAGGGGGGTGAGCTGGGCGACCGCGGAGGGTGAGGCCGCGGGAGCAACGGTCCGGACCACCGCGGGCGTCGCGGTAGCTCGCGTCTGGTTTGGGTTGGATTTACTGAAGGCCGCGGAGACCCACCCGCCCGGCCCCGAAGGTCTCTAGCCCACCAGTTCCGCGACGAAGTCCTCGGGGTGACCGCGACGTCGCGCGGCGGGCTACGCCAACACATTCGCGTTGAGCCTGGCGCTCAAGCGGCAGGCCCGTCACCGGCGGGCACCGCGCCGGCCTCACGATGCGCTCCGGGTGAGGGCGTCGCCGGTCGGCGTGCGGCGGTAGTAGACCTCCTTGCCGACCCGCTTGCCGACCGCGAGGCCGCCGCCGCGCAGTACCGACAGGTGCTGGCTGACCGCGCCCGTGGTCAGCGACAGCCGGCGGGCGAGCGCGGTCGTCGTCGAGGGCTCGGCGAGGGCGACGAGCATGCGGGCGCGGCTGCGGCCGATCAGCGCGGCGAGGCCGTCCGGCGCGGGTGGTGGCGTGTCGTCCCAGAGGGTGCCGACGCCGGCGACCGGGTAGGCGAGCATCGCCTGGTACGGCGCGGACATCACCGCGACCGCCGGCCAGTGGAACGCGCTCGGCACCAGCACCAGGCCCTCGCCGTGCGGGCCCTCGACGAGGCAGTGCGGGCGGTCGATGTGCAGGCGGTCGCCGGTCCAGGTGACGGCCGGGTTGAGCGAGTCGAAGAGCGCGCGGGCGCCACCGGCGGCGAGCGTGCGGGTGCGGCGGATGACGTCCGCCTCCAGCAGGCCGTGCACCCGCGGCCAGTGCTCGCGCAGGCAGGCGTCCCAGTAGCGGGCCAGGGTGCCGGCGACCCGCTCGATGCCCCCGGCCGGGTCGGCCAGGAACGCGGCGATGGCCGGCGAACGCGCCGGGTCGAGGCGGCTGACCTCGGTGTGCGCGGTCTGCGGGACGGTGCGCCGGATGCGCTCCAGCTCGGAGGCGAACGTCGGTGCCGGCGCCTCGGGCGGCGGGGTGAGGAAGTCCGGCATGTACCCGTCCGGGGGCACGAGCGCGAACAGCTCGGCCAGGTCGGCGCCGAACGTGGCGAGGCGGGGGCGGACGGCCGCGACCCAGGGGCGGTGGATGGCCTGCCGCGCGGGGTCGCTGAGCGTGCGGAGGCTGGCCATCAGCTCCCACATCGGCGAGTACGCGAAGCGGATGCGGGCCACGTCGTCCGGCCCGAGCAGCCAGGTGACCGTCATTCGTCTTAGCTTACGCTAAGACGTTCGCGCCAGGCGTCCCGCGAGATCCACCCTGTCTGCGTGACGACGACCGCGGCGGCTCCCGCGCAGGAACAGCGAAAGCTCCCCCGCCCCTTCTGGGCGCTGTGGGCGGGCACGCTCGTCAACCGCCTCGGCACGATGGTCATGCCGTTCACCGGCGTGTACCTCACCCAGGCGCGCGGCTTCTCGGTCGCGGTCGCCGGCCTCGCGATGACGCTCTTCGGCGTCGGCTCGCTGATCTCCCAACTCGTCGCCGGCCTGCTCACCGACCGCATCGGCCGCCGCGTCACGCTCTCCGGCAGCATGGTGGCGACCGCGGCGGTGATGCTCGCGCTCGGGTACAGCTCCGGTCTCGCCACGATCCTCGCCGGCATGTTCGTGCTCGGCCTGCTGATCGACGCGTACCGTCCCGCGTCCAGCGCGCTGGTCGCCGACCTTGTCGCGCCCAGCCTGCGGCCGAAGGCGTTCGGCCTGCTCTTCTGGGCCATCAACCTGGGGTACGCGGTCGCGATGGTCGCCGGCGGCTGGCTTGCCCACCTCGGCTTCTCCTGGCTCTTCTTCGCCGACGCGGTGACGTGCGTGGTGTTCGCGGCGCTGGTGTGGCGGGCCGTGCCGGAGACGCGGCCGCTGCACGACGAGACCGCGACCGGCGGCTTCGGCGCGGTGCTGCGGGACCGCACGATGGTGGCCTTCACGGTGATCACGTTCGGGCAGGCCCTCGTGTACCTGCAGACGGTCACCATGCTGCCGGTGGCGATGACCGACGTGGCCGGCCTGGACACGCGCGAGTTCGGCATGGCGATGGCGCTCAACGGCATCCTGATCGTCGCGTTCCAGCCGCTCGTCTCCGGCTGGCTGGGCCGCTACGACCTGCCCCGCGTGATGGCGCTCGGCCTGGCGGTGATGGCGGCGGGCTTCGCCGCGACGGCGTACGCGACGACCGCCGCGCACCTCGCGCTGACGGTGGCGCTGTGGACCACCGGCGAGATCATCACCGCCGGCATCGGCGGGACGATCGTGGCGGCGCTGGCGCCCGCGCACCTGCGGGGCGGTACTCGGGGCTGTTCGGCTTCGCGTGGGCGGTCGCGTCCGTGGTCGCGCCGCTGGCCGGCAGCCGGCTGCTCACGGTAAGCATGGGCGCGCTCTGGTTCACGGTCGGCGCGGTCGGCCTGCTCACCGCGGCCGGCATGCTCGCGCTCGGCCCGGCCGTGCGCCGCCGCACCGCCCTGTAGTCCATAGTGGAGCGGGCCGGCGTGCGGGGCCGCCGGTAGGATCGACAGCCGTGGTTGGTGTCAACGGGGGACTCGCGCCGGACCACCCGGCGACCGCGCCCGAGTTCGTGGCGCAGCTCAAGCGCCTCAAGGAACGGTCGGGCCTGACGTTCCGCCAGCTCGAGGAGCGCGCCGCCGCCAACGGCGACCTGCTGCCCCGCAGCACCGTCGCGGACGTGCTGCGCCGCACCGGCCTGCCCCGCCCGGACCTTGTCGCCGCGCTCGTCAGGGCCTGCGGCGGCACGCCGGGCGACGTCGCGGCCTGGCTGGCCGCCCGCGAGCGGCTGGCCGCCCACGGCGACCCGCCGCCCGCTCCCGCGCCACCCGCCCCGCCGCGGTCGCGCCGGACCGCCGTGCTGGTCGTCGTCGTCGCGGCCGTCGCGGTGACGCTCGCGGCCAGCACCTGGCTGGTGGTACGCGGCGCGCGGCAACCGGCCGCCCCGCCCGCCCCGTCCCCGCCCGCGGCGGCGCTGGCGGCAGGTCCGGTGCGCATCCACCCGGCGCGGGCGCCCGAGCTGTGCCTGACCGAGGGCGTCGACCGCAGCGGCCGCTACGGCAGTCCGGTCGCCGCCCAGCGCCCGTGCGCGGAGGCGGAGCCGCCGGTCACCCGGGTCGAGCCGGTGCGCGACGGCCTGTACTTCATCACGTGGGCCCACCCGCAGCTGGGCGTCGGCTGCCTCACCGTGCTGCTGTCCGGCCCGGGCCGGGGCCTGCTGGAGCCGTGGGACGACTGCCAGCCCAGCCGGCCGATCCAGCTGTTCCACATCGAGCCGTCCGCGCCCGACCGGTACCGGATCCGCTCCGCGCAGGGCGACCTCTGCCTCGGCATCCGCGAGGGCGCCCGCGACCCGGGCGCCGAGGTGGTGCACGCCGCCTGCACCGGGGCCGCCGACCAGGAGTACCTGATCGAACCCCGCTCCTAAGCTTGCGGCGGCGCCTCGTCGCTGTGGCCGGCACTGTCCACAATGGTGTACCGGGTCAGCTCGCCGGCCGCGTTCCGCTCCTCCTCGGCGCTCGCCCGTCCGGTGGCGGGGTCGATGACGAGCCGGGTCTCCGAGCGGCCGCCGTCGCCCTCCCGCGTGTACGCCACGGCCATGCCCGCGCGCCCCCGCGCGTCGGTGACCTCGCCGAGCAGCCTGACGCCGTCGAGGCCGGCCATCATCCGGTACGCGGCCGCGCGCACCGCCGCCGGCACCGGCAGGTCCGTGACGAGCGCCTCGCCGCTCCAGAAGAGCGCGTAGGCCCGCCCCTCCGGGCTGCCGGCCTGCCGCAGCCGCCGCACCAGCCACGCCTCGAGGGAGGCCGGCTCGGTCGGCAGCGCGGCCAGCTGCTTCGCCGTGACCGGGCCGCCGGCGAGCAGGAAGTTGTTGTCCGCGGTGTGGCCGCGCATCGGCCGGACGGTGCGCGGGCCGGGCGCGGTCGTGTACACCGCCGCGGGCTTGCCGCCGCCGTCCAGCCCCGGGACCACCCACCGGGTGGGCGAGCCGTCCGCGCGCCACGCCGCCTCGTCGAGGGGCTCGGCGCCCAGGAAGCGCTGTACCGCCACGCTCGGGTCACCCGGGCGGCGGGCGAGCCACATCTCCTCGCTGATCCGCAGCATGATGTGGTAGCGCCGGGCCGCCGGCCCGACCTCCATCCGGCTGCCCAGCTCGCGGCGCAGCACCCAGTACCGCCCGTCACCGTCCACCGTGGACGTGGTGGTGCGCTCGGCGGCCACGAGCAGGAGCTCCCGCGCGGTCTTCGGCGGGACGGGCGCGGACGGCGCGGCGGCGTCCGCCTCGACGACCGGCGCCACCCGCCGATCGGTGTCCACATCGGACAGGACCACCGCGGTGAGGGCGGCGGCGACGGCGGCGGCCGTGGCGAGGCCGGCGACGGCGAACCGGCGGGCCGGGCGCCGTCCGCGGACGGGCCGCGGGTGCGCCATCAGCACGGCCGGATCGGGGCGCCGGCGCGGGTCGGGGTCGAGCCGGCGGGGCCGGGCGTCGGCGAGCAGCTCCATCAGCTTCTTGTCACTCATGTGCTGTACTCCTCGGAGGAGAGCGGGATCGGGGCGCGACGGGCGTCCTGCTCGGCGGCGGTCATCGCCTCGCGCAGCCGTCTGCGGGCCCGGTGGAGGCGGACGAAGAACGTGGCGGTGGAGCAGCCGACGACCCGCGCGGCATCGCGGGCCGAGAGGTCGTGCCACGCCATCAGCGTGAGCAGCTCGCGGTCGTCGTCGCCGAGCCGGGCGAGCGCGGCGAGCACCGCGGCTCGCTCGGCCACACCCTCGGCCACGTCATCCGTCTCCTCCTGCACCCAGGCGGCCAGCTCGGCGGCGAGGGCGGCCTGCCGCACCTCGTCGCGGTACCGCTCGCGCACCACGTTGCGGGCCACGGCCAGCAGCCACGGCAGCGGCACCGCCGGTACCGCGTCGAGCTTGCGCCACGCCACGAGGAACGTGTCGCCGACCACGTCGTCGGCGAGCTGCCGGCCGACGCGGCTCACCGCGTACGCGTACACCGTGGGGTGGTGCTCGCCGTAGATGGCGGTGAACCGCCCGGCTTCTGTCACTGGCCCTCGCTCCTTCGCACCGGAAGGTACGCCGTCACCAGGTAATGCGCATGGGCCGCGGATTCTTACCGGCCATTCGCCGCCCGGTTCACCCGCGTCGTCAGGGTGGGGCCGAACGCCAGCGGGGCCAGGCGGCGCACGCGGCGCATGCGGGCGCTGAGCCGTCCGCGCACCTCGGCACCGGCGGTGCGGCGGCGCGCGGGCGGGTGGTCGAGGTAGCCGAACGCGACCATCTCGGGCCCGGCGACCTCGGCGACCACGCCCGCGTCCCGCTCCGGCAGCACCTCCCGCCACGCGGCGGTGCGCTCGGTGGTGACGGCCCGCAGCGCGCCGGACTTCCACCACTCCCAGTCGTGCACGATGCCGTCCGGCGGTGCGGCCGCCGCCTGACCGCCCGCCGGTACCGCCAGCAGGCCGCCGAGCCGCCGGCGAGCGGCGCCCGGGTCGGCCACCACGTCCTCGTATCGCAGCACCAGGCAGCGCCCCGGCCCGAGCTGCCGGGCGGCGGCGAGCAGCTGGCGCTGGTCCAGGGCCCACTCCTCGGCCAGTACCGCGGGATCCTCGATGCCCCACGGCACCGCGCGGTGCGAGGCGGCGACCGCACGCGGGTCGCGGACCACGCCGATCACGCGCAGCCCCGGGTCCGCCCTGGTGAGCGGGCGCCACCACAGCAGGTGCTCGGGTGTCTTCTCGCCGTACCGCGCGGCCGGCGGGCAGAGCGCGACCACCACCGCGGCGAAGAGGTCGAGGAGCGTGTCGCAGCGCCGGCCCACCTGGTCCAGCACCCGCCGCGGGTCCAGCCGCAGGCCGTCGCTCGTGGGCAGGTCGCGGAAGTCCTCCAGCTCCCGCGCCACCTCGCGCCGGGTCAGCGGGAAGCGGCGGCGGGCGAGCAGGCGCGGCGCGTACCGGTGCAGGAAGTGGGTCTCCGGCGGCATTGCCACGCCGGGCAGCTCGCAGCAGAGCCGCTGGGTGAGCGTGGTCCCCGAGCGGGGCGTGCCGACGACGAGGAACGAGAGCGCACCCACCGCGCGGGCATACCCGGGCAATTCAGGGGCAAACGTCGCCGGTGACGATCCGCACCGCGATGATCACGGGCCCGGCGCCGGCCCGGCAGGACGGGGTGAGCGACTACGCCGACCGGCTGGCCGCGGCGCTCGGCCACGCCGGCGTGGACGTGGAGGCGGTGCCGCTGCGGCCGCCCGCACCGGGCCGCTGGCTGGCCGCCACGGTCGCCGCCGCGGAGGCGGTGCGGCGGATGCGGCCCGACGTGGTGCACGTCCAGTTCGCCCCGTCGGCGTACCGCTTCTCCGCCCTGCCCGGCCTGCTGCCCCGGCTGCTGCCGGCGGGCACTCCGCTGGTCACCACCCTGCACGAGTACGGCTGGTGGACGGCGCCAGCCTGGATACCCGGCCCCGCCTGGCGCCCGCTCGAGCGGCTGCGCCTCTGGGACCGCGAGACCGCCCTGCTGGTACCGGCGAGCAGTGCGGTCGTGGTGACCAACCCGGACCACGGCGCCGAGGTGCGGCGGCGCACCGGACGGCGCCCGGTGCTCATCCCCATCGCCCCGAACGTGGACCGCGCCCCCTCCCCGCCCGCCCGCGCCGAGACCCGCCGGCGGCTCGGCGTCGCGGACGACGGGTTCCTGCTGGTGTTCTTCGGCTTCGTCCACCCGGTCAAGGGCGTGCGGCACCTCCTGCAGGCTCTGCCCGCCGTCCGCCGCGTGCGGCCCGGCCTGCGGCTGGTGGTGGCCGGCGGGTTCACCTCGCAGGCGCTGCCCGAGGGTGAGGCGCGCACGTTCCGCCGCGAGCTGGAGGCGCTCGCCGCGCGGCGCGGGATCGCCGGCATGGTCACGTTCACCGGCTATCTGCCCGCCCCCGAGGTGTCGGCGCTGCTGGCGGCGGCGGACGCGGCGGTGCTGCCCTTCACGGCGGGCGTGTCGCTCAAGAGCGGCGCGCTGCTCGCCGCCCTCGCGCACGGCGTGCCGACGGCGGTCACCGTCCCCGACGAGCCGGACCCCCGGCTGCGCGACGGCGCGAACGTCGCCGCCATCCGCGCCCGCCGCGACGCCGCCGCCATCGCGGTGACCCTCCGCCGGCTGATCGTCGACCCCGCCCTCCGCGAGCGGCTGGCCGCCGGTGGGCGGTCGCTCGCCGCCGGCCACACCTGGCCCGACGTGGCACGGGCGCATGCCGCACTGTACGAGCGGGTGCTGGCCGATGCCTGACCGGTTTTCGGACATCCTCGTCGTCGACCTGCTGGGCGGCATCGGCGACCTGGTGATCGTGCTGCCGGTCATCCACGCGCTGGCCGCCGCCCATCCCGCCGCGACGCTGCGGGTGGTCACCCACGAGCCCGGCGCCGACCTGCTCCGCGGCGATCCCGCCGTCGCCGGGGTACGCGTGCCCGCCCACTCCCGCGACGGCGCCGCGCGCGCGGCCGTGGCGGCGGCCCTGGCGGAGCGGCGGCCGGACCTGGCGGTGACGACGACGCGGTACGGCGGCATCCCGGACCTGCTGCGCGACTCGGGCGCGCGCTGCGTCACCGACCTGTGGCGCGGCCCGCCGCCGGACGAGCTGGTCGGCGACCGCTACCTGCGCATCCTCCGCGACGAGGGCCTGCTCCCCCCGTCCACTGTGGACCCCCTCCCCCGCCTGCGGCTCCACCCGCGCGAACGCGCGGAGGGCGCCCGCCTGCTCGCCACGCTCCTCGGCCCCACCCGCAGGCGCCCGGTCCTGCTGGTCCCCGAGGCGGGCATGGCGGTCAAGCTCTGGCCGGAGCGGCGCTGGAAGGAGCTCGCCGCGATCCTCGCCGGCCTGGGCATCCCGGTCGCCACGGTGCCGCCCGCGCCGCACGCCTTCGCCGCTTCGCCGCAGGACCGGACCCTGGCGCCCGCGCACGCCATTACGCACGGCAGGGGTTCAGCGGCGCCGGGCGCCGCCGCCGCGGACGCCGGTGCCGCGGCGGTGCTGCCGCGGGTGGGACTGCGCGTGCTCGCCGCCGTGTTCGCCGAGGTGGCGCGGCGGGGCGGGGTCGTCGTGGGCGGCGACACCGGGCCGCTGCGGATCGCGGCGGCGGCCGGCGCCCGGACGGTGGCGCTCTTCGGCCCGACGCTGGCCAGCCGCTACGGCCTCGGCGGCCCGGGCGCCACGCACCTGCAGGGCCTGCCCGGATGCCCGCACCGCCGGCCGGCCGCCATCACCACCCAGGTCTGCTGGTGGCACGCCGACTGCCCGCTCACCCGCCCGCCGCCCGCCGGCACCCTCTTGCCGGCCGCCGCACCCACCGGCAGCGCCGCGCCCCGAACGGACACCGCCAGCGCCAGGCCCGCCGGAAACGCGGCGCCCACCGGCAGCGCTGGGCTCTCGGGAGGCGCCGCGCCGGCCAGGGCTACGGGCCGGAGCGCCGCGCCGGGCGGGACCACCGAGCCGGCGTGCATGGTCGACATCTCGGCGGAGGCCGTCGCCGAAGCGGTGGTCCGGAGCCTCGCCGCACCTGGACGGCCGGCGTGATGGAGCACCCCGCCGCCCTCGCCGGCCCGCCGGTCGACTGGGCAGCGCTGCGCCGCGTCCTCGTCGTACGGCCGGACAACCTCGGCGACGTGGTCATGGCCGGCCCGGCGGTGCGCGCGCTGCACCGGGCCGCGCCGAACGCGCGGCTGGACCTGCTCGCGGCGCCCGCGGGTGCGGCGGTCGCGGCGCTGGTTCCGCACGTCGACGGGGTGCTCACCGCCCCCGTCTCGTGGCAGCAGCTCGACCCGGCCGAGGTACCCCCGGACGCCGACCGCGCGCTGGTCCGCCGCCTCGCCCGGGGCCGGTACGACGCCGCGGTGGTCCTCACGTCGTTCTCCCAGTCGCCGTGGCCGGCCGCCTACCTGTGCCGCCTCGCCGGGGTGCCGGTGCGGGTCGGCGAGTCGAAGGAGTTCGGGGCGCGGGGCTCACCCACTGGGTGCCAGCCCCTCCCGACGCGAGCCACCAGGTGGACCGGATGCTGCACGTGCTGGAGCGGGTCGGCGTGCCGTCCGCCGGGGCGGAGCTGCGGCTGGACCTGCCGCCGCCGGCGCGCGTCGAGGCTCGGGAAGCCCTCGCCCGGCGGGGCATCGGGGCCGGCGAGCCCTACGCCGTGCTGCTGCCCGGCGCCTCCTGCCCGGCCCGCCGCTACCCGCCCGAACGCTTCGCCCGCGTCGCCGCCGACCTCAGCGCCGCCGGCCTCGCCGTCGTGGTCGCCGGCTCCGCCCGGGAGGCCGCGCTCGTCGCCCAGGTGACCGGCGCCGGGCGGGCCACGACAACCGGCCCGGTCCCGCCGGCCAGGCACGCCACGACCACCGCCCCGACCCCGCGCACCCGGCGGGCCACGGTGACCGGCGAGACGGGGCTGGGCGTGCCGGGCCTGGCCGCGCTCATCGCCGGCAGCGCGGTGGTCGTGAGCAACAACAGCGGCGGGGCGCACCTCGCGAGCGCGTCCGGCCGCCCGGTGGTGGTCCTGTTCGCCGGCACGGAAGAGCCGGCGCAGTACGCCCCGCGTGGCACGCCCGCCGCCGTCCTCACCGTGCCCACCTCGTGCGCACCGTGCCGGCAGCTGCGGTGCCCGTACGGCCTGGAGTGCCTCGACATCCCGCCGCCGGACGTCGCGCGGCACGCGTTACGACTCGCCGGCGGTGGGTAACCGGCGTTGGATGACGGACCAGCTCACCGCGCACGTGCGCCCGCACCTCGACCCCGGGGACGAGCGCGCCGGCGCGGACCACATCGTGCACGCCGTACTCCGCGCGCTCGGCGACCGGTTGCCGGCCGGCGAAGCCGCGTACCTGGCCGACGGGCTGCCCGCGGCGTTGCGGCCGTATGTGCGGCACCCCGGCGAACCGTCCACATGGGACGATGGCCCGCGCAACCGCGAGGATCCGGTCGCGCGGATCGCGCTGGCGTGCGACACCGACGAGGCGCACGCGCGCCGCTACGCGCGCGCCGTGCTGTCCGAGCTCGCGGCGGCCGTGCCGCCGTCGGCCATGTACGACGCCCAGGTGCAGCTCCCCGACGACGTGCGCGACCTGTTTCCCGACCCCGTGCACGCCGTGCCCTGAGCACAAGCTAGTCGCGGAGGGTGACCTCCCACGCCTCGACGCGGCGGTCCACCACCGTCGTGGGGACCTCCAGGTGGTAGGCGCCGCTGGGCACGATGCCGGCGCCGCCGTGGCGTTCGAGCACCGCGAGCTGCGCGGCCGCGTCCTCGCCCTGGTGGTCGGGGGCAGGCGGCGCCAGAAGTCGAAGCCGCCCGCGGCGACGAGCTTGGCGCGGTCGAAGAGTACGCAGCCGCCGATCCAGGAGACCTTGTACGCCCGCCACTCTCCCGGCGCGAGCCGCAGCCGCTCGGTGACGTGCAGCAGGTTGGCGGCGGCGTGCAGGCCGGCGCGCCACCACTCGGGGCTGCCCGGGCGCACGCGTTCGGGCTCGGGGCGCCGGTCCCACTGCTGGTACTGGCGGTGCGACTCGGGGCGCACGTCGTCGCGGTAGGACAGGCCGTGCACGGCGTTTCCCACGAAGCCGCACCGCAGCTCGCCGATCGCGGTGACCAGGCGGGCCAGCGCGGCCGGTTCCAGCCAGACGTCGTCGTCCAGGCAGAGCACGTAGCGGGCGGTGGCGCCGGCGAGCAGGTGTGCGCGGTGCTCGGCCAGCCCGCGCCGCGGCAGGTGGCGGCCGAGCAGCACCGGGTGGCCGCGGTGGCGCAGGATGCGCGCCAGCCCCTCGACCGCCGGGTCGGCCCAGCTCGGCGGGCCGTCCGACTGGTCGCTCACGGTCACGCGGAAGGTGACCCCCTCCTGCGCGGCGAGGCCGGCGAGGGTGGTGGCGAGCGCCGCCGGGCGGTCCCGGGTGGGGATGAGCACGTCGACGCCGTTCACGGTGCCGGCTCCCGCTGGTGGGCGCGGATCCGGTCGATGATGGCGGAGGTGGAGCGGTCCGGCACGTACCCGAGGGTCCGCACCTCGCCGCCCAGCCGCCGCACCAGCGCCGCCTCGGGCACCAGCTCGGGCGGGTAGTCGCCGCCTTTCACGTACAGGTCGGGGCGGACCCGCTCGATGAGGCCGGCGGGCGAGTCCTCCTCGAAGACCACGACGTGGTCCACACAGGACAGTGCGGCGAGCACGGCGACCCGGTCCTCGACCGGTACGACCGGGCGGCCGGGGCCTTTGAGGCGGCGTACGCCGGCGTCCGAGTTGACCGCGACGACCAGCAGGTCGCCGAGGTCGCGGGCCTGCCGCAGGTAGCTCACGTGGCCGCGGTGCAGCACGTCGAAGCACCCGTTGGTGAACACGACGCGCGCGCCCCCGGCCCGGTGCCGCCGCACGACCCGATCCAGCCCGTCCGCCCCGACGACCGCCGCCTGGCCGGTGAGCGCGGCGCGCAGCGGTTCGGCGTCGCAGACGCAGGTGCCCTCGCACGCCACGCCGACGCCGGCGGCCGCCTGTGCGATCCCGGCGGCCGCCTCGACGGGCGCGCCGGCGGCGAGGGCGAGGGTCAACGCGGCCAGGTAGGCGTCGCCCGCGCCGACCGTGTGCGCCTCCGGCGCCGCGGCGGCGCTGGTCTCGTGCGCGCTGTGCGGGCCGGCCACCACGGCGCCGTCCGCGCCGAGGGTCACGGCGACGACCCCGGCCCGGAAGCCGTCCCGCAGCGCGGCGGCGAGAGCGGCCGGCGACGACGACGGGTCCGCGGCAACAGCGGACGGCAGCGAAAGGCGAGCCGACCCACCGGACGACGGCGAGAGGCGAGCCGACCCACCGGACGACGGCGAGAGGCCAGCCAACCCACCGGACAGCGGCGAAAGGCGAACCAACCCGGCGGAGCGCGGCAACGACAGGCCGGCGGCGAGGCGTGCCTCGGGCAGGCTCGGCGCCATCACGCTGGGCGCCACGCCGCGCCACGGGCGCAGGTCGTGCGCGTCCAGCGCGACGAGGCCGAAGCGGTCGCGGTGGCGCACCAGCCACTCCCGCACCGGCGCGGGCAGCCCGCCCAGCCCGTAGTCGGCGATGACCAGCACCGACTCGGTGGCGCGTTCCAGCGTCCGGATCAGCGCGTCGACGGCGGCGGGTGGCAGCGGGCCGCCGCCGTCCTCGTCCTCGCGCGCCACGATCTGCCCGGCGGCGTGCAGGCGCCGTTTGACCGGGGTGCTCCGCGCCGGTACCCGGATCATGCGGTCCTCGACGCCGTCGGAGGCGAGCCGCGACGCGAGCCGTTCCGCCGCGGGGTCGTCGCCCACCACGGCGGCGAGTGCCGCGCGGGCGCCCAGCGCGGCCAGGTTGGCGGCCGCGTTGCCGGCGCCGCCGGCGCAGACCTGGCGGCGGCGGAGGGTGAGCACCGGCGCGGGCGCCTCCCGGGAGATCCGGTCGGCGTCCGCGAACCGCCATTCGTCGACCATCACGTCGCCCACCACGAGCACCGGAAGGCCGCGCCAGGCGTCGACGGCGGCCGCGGGGTTGTCCTCGTCCACGCGCGCCGGTTTCCACTCCTACGCCCGGATAAACGCGGAAATGATCGGGTAGCCGGAGAGGATGGGCGGCCTCATCGACGGCGTCGGACGCATCGCGGTCCTGCGCGCCAACGCGCTCGGCGACCTGGTGTTCGCGCTGCCGGCGCTCGACGCGCTGCGGGCGGCGTACCCCGCCGCCGAGATCGTCCTGCTCGGCGGCCCGCTGCACGCGGAGCTGCTCACCGGCCGCCCCGGCCCGGTCGACGGCGTGGCGATCCTGCCGCCGGTCGAGGGGCTGCGGCCGCCGGGGCCGGGCGAGGCGTCCGTGCCGGTCGGGGACTTCCTGGCGAACGCCCGCACCGCCCCCTTCGACCTCGCCGTGCAGCTGCACGGCGGCGGCCGCACGAGCAACCGGATCGTCGCCGCGCTCGGCGCCCGCGTCACCGCCGGCCTGCGCGCGCCGGGCAGCCCGCCGCTGGACCGCTGGGTCCCGTACGCCTACTACCAGTCCGAGGTCGCCCGCTACCTGGAGGTGGTCGGGCTCGTCGGCGCCGCGCCGGTCACCGTCGAGCCCGCGCTCGCGGTCACCGCCGCCGACGTGGCCGAGGCCCGCCGGGTCGCGGGGGCGCCGTCGCGGCGCCGGGTGGTCATCCACCCGGGGGCGACAGATCCGCGGCGGCGCTGGTCCGCCGGCCGCTTCGGGCTCGTCGCGCGCGCGCTCATTTCACGGGGGTACGAGCCTGTGGTGACCGGCACCGCGGACGAAGGGGATGTCGTGGCGCGGGTCGGCGCGGTGGACCGGCGCGTCCGCACGCTCGCCGGCGAGCTGTCCCTCGGCGGGCTGGTGGGCCTGCTGGCCGGCTCGGCCGCGATCGTCGCCAACGACACCGGCCCGCTGCATCTGGCCACCGCCGTGGGCACGCCGAGCGTGGGTGTCTACTGGGCCGGCAACCTCGTCAACAGCGCGCCGCCCTTCCGCGGCCGCCACCGCCCGATCCCGTCCTGGCGCGTGCACTGCCCGGTGTGCGGGGCGGACTGCACGCGCGACATCTACCCGGCGCGCGACGGCGGCGGCTGCGTCCACAGTGACTCCTTTGTGGACGACGTGCCGGTCGAGGAGGTCCTGCAGGCCGTCTACGACCTGACCGATCCGCGCCGCGCCGCCGCCGGCCCGCTGGCCGGCCGCCGCTCGGGCATCGGCTACTGAGCGTGGCGGACCCGGCCGCGCGGGTCGGGTCCGCCGGGGCGGCGACTCAGCCGCTGCCCTGGATGCCGGCCTGCGCCGCCGTCGCCAGCAGCACCGCGGTGCCGGTGGTGGCGGCGGTGAGGACGGCGAGCAGCCAGGTGCGTGCGCGTCGGCTCATCCGGACCTCCCTCTTCTCGGAGGCCGCCAGTATGGGCGGGGACCGGCCACCGCGCCAGAGCACTCACGCGTCGCTCGTCAGGATCAGCACCTTTCCCACCGCACCGCCCTCGACCGCGGCGTGCGCGGCGGCCGCCTCGTCCAGCGGGTAGTGGTGCAGCGGCAGCCCGGCCTCCGGACCGACCCGCAGCACGCCCTCCGCCGCCGCGGCCGCCACGTCGTAGACCGCCTTGGCCTTGGCCGCCTCCGGCAGCGTGTAGACCAGCACGAACTGCCAGCGCGCGTTCGGGACCATGAGCGGGCGCACCGGCAGCGTCAGCGATCCGGTGCCGTCGTCGGCGTACACCGCGACGCACGCGTCCGCCGCGACCACCTGGGCGTCGACCTCGGCGTTGGCGGCCGGCGCGACCTCGACCACCGCGTCCACCCCGCGCGGGGAGATCCGCCGGACCTCGGCCACCACGTCCTGCCGCCGGTAGTCGATCACGTGGTCGGCGCCCGCCGCGGCGGCGAGCTGGGCCTTCTCCGGGCCGCTGACCGTGGCGATGACCGTGGCGTCGGCCCACCGGGCGAGCTGGATGGCGGCGTTGCCGACCGCGCCGGCGCCGCCCTGCACCAGCACGAACCGCCCGTCCATGGCGCCGGCGTTGATCCGGTCGGGCATCGACTCGCCGGCGGTCAGGCAGCGGTGCGCGGTCAGGAACGGGATGCCGAGGCTCGCGCCGAGGTCGAAGGAGGCGGGGCCGAGCCGCACGGCCTGGCGGGCGGGCACCAGCGTGTACTCGGCGGCGGTGCCCCACGGGCGCTGCCACGCCGCCTCCCAGAGCCACACGCGCTCGCCGGTCAGTGCGGCGTCGACGCCCTCGCCGACCGCCTCGACCACGCCCGCGCCGTCCTGGTTGGGGATCTGCCAGCCGCCGGGCGGCGCGGAGCCGGCGCGGCGCGACTTCCAGTCGGTCGGGTTGACACCGGACACCGCGACCCGCACCAGCACCTCGCCGGGACCGGGCTCGGGCACCGGCCGGTCGGCGACCTCCAGGACGGACGGGTCTCCGGTACGGGTGTACACCACCGCTCTCATCGGCGCTCCTCCTGACTGTCTGCTCGGTCAGTTAACCGAACTTCCCCGCCGCGCGGTGCACAATCTGCGGGTGGGCGAGTCGGAAGTTCGCGGCAAAAGGGTCAGCTGGGTGGAGCTGTACTTCGACCTGATCTTTGTGTTCGCGATGCGCGAGGTGGCGCACGGGATCGTCGAGGAGCCCGACTGGGCCCGCGTCTTCGGCGCGCTGGGACTGTTCGCCACGCTGTGGTGGACCTGGATCGGCTTCGCGGTCCTCTACAACCGGCAGGGTGACGACCGCCTCGCCACGTACCGGCTGCTCGTGCTCGCCGGCACCATCCCGTGCGCCATCGCGGCCACCCAGGCGCACCACGCGTTCGAGCGGCACCCGGCCGGGTTCGCGCTGGCGCTGGCCGGCGCGCGGCTCGTGCTGGCCGTGGCGTTCCTGCTCGGCGGGCGGTCCGGGCCGGAGGCGCGGCGCACCGGCTGGAGCTACCTGGCGTCCGCGGCGATCTTCGCGCTGTCGGCCGCGCTCGACGGGCCGTGGTGCTACGTGCTGTGGGCGGTCGCGCTCGTGCAGGAGGCCGGCTTCCTGCTGCTCGGCGACCGCCGCGACCAGCCGCGCGAGCGGAGCCGGACGGCGCGGCTGCGGGCGCTGTTCAAGCCGCCGGCGAACGCCCGCCTCGCGGTCGACGCCGGGCACCTGGCCGAACGCTTCGGCCTCTTCATGATCATCCTGCTCGGCGAGCTGGTGATCGCCGTGGGTGTCGCCGCGGTCGGCCGCCAACACCAGGACACCGGCTACTGGCTGAGCGTCTCCGGCGGGTTCGTGCTGGCCGCGGCGCTGTGGTGGGTGTACTTCGACTCCGCCGCCGACGTCAACGAGCGGCTGCTGCGCCTCTCCGGCGGCAACCCGGCGCTGGCCTACTCGCTCTACGCGGGCGGCCACCTGCTGCCGGCGTTCTCGCTGCTGCTGATCGCGGCCAGCGTCGACCTGTCGCTGCACGAGGACCCGCCGGGCACGGCGCCCTGGTTCGTCACGGTGGGCATGGCGGTCTACTTCGGCGGCACCCGCGCCTTCTCCTCGCCGGCGCGCAGCGCCTGGGTCCGGCTCCTGCGGCTGCTGGCCACCGCCGCGACCGTCTGCCTCGCGCTGCTGGGCCTGGTGCTGCCCGCACCCGGCGTCGTCGTGGCCGCCGCGGCCTGGGCGGTCGGCGCGGCGGTGCTCGTCACGGTGCTGCGCCGCGACCGGCTCGGCCGCGTCGACGCCGACCCGATGGCCTTTCTCCGCGACCGCTGACCGGCTCCCGCCTTTGACCGGCTTCCGGCTGCTGACCGGCTTAGGCCGCTGACCGGCTTGGGCCGCTGACCGACCCCGCCGCTGACTGGCTTTGGCCGCGGACCGGCTCGTGCCCGGACCGGCTCCTACCGCTGACCGGCTTTGGCCGCGGAGCGGCTTTTGGCCGCAGGCCGGCTCGCGCCGTTGGCCGGCTTTGGCGCGGCGCGGGCGGACTGGCGCCGGGCGACGTGGTGGCTCAGGCAGGTGAGCGGCGACTCAGGCGGGTGAGCGGCCGCTCAGGCCGGCTTCGTCGCGACCAGCACGTCGCGGACGATGGCCTGGTCGACCCGGTGCCGCAGCCGCGACCAGGGTCCCTCCTCGCGCACGTCCAGCCCGGCCTTGGCGAGCGCCTCGGCGGCGTCCTCCCGCCGCGCCACGTACGTGTTCCACGAGACGCCCAGCGCCCCACCCGGGCGCAGCAGCCCGGCCCAGACCGGCGCGGCCGCCGCGAGCAGCGCGAGGGGGTCGCGGGCCAGGCCCTTCGCGGGGGTGCGGCTGCCGTGCTGCACCCCGTACGGCGCGTCGGCCACGACCACGTCCACTGTGGCCGGCCGGAAGAACTCGCCGGCGCGCGTGGTGTCCGCGTTGACCACGTCGAGCAGCTGGACCGCGCCCGCCTTCTGCTCCTCTTTGGACGGCGCGAACTCGATCCGCAGCCGCCGCCCCACCACCTGCCGCTCGCGCCGCACCGGGCCGGACTCCAGCACCCGGTGCTTGACCCGCTTGCGCTTGAGCCAGGTGGTGATGAACGCCTGGTACGCCTCGAAGTCCTTCTGGTCGAGGTCCACGCCGGCCGCGTCGTAGCCGTACATCAGCGCCTGGTTGAGCGTGGTGCCCCGGCCGCACAGCGGGTCGAGCACCCGGAAGCGCCGCTCCAGCAGCTCGCCGGCCCACGCGGAGGCGAGCAGCGTCGCGTTGAGCAGCAGCTTGGTGAACTGCTCGTTGGTCTTGCCGGCGTACTTCTGGATGGTGATCAGGTCGTCGTCGTAGCGGTCGAGGCGGCGCAGCTCGACCGGGCGCAGCAGGTCACCGACCCGCTCGAAGAGCGCGAAGGCCGAGGACATGTTGCTGAGCAGGGCGAGGTCACGCTCGGTCAGCGCGTCGGCCTCGAAGGTCACGTACCGCACGCCGCCGACCGTCGCCACCTCCGCCTCGCCGATGCGACCGCCGAGCACCGTGTCGCTGAACAGGGCCAGCTCGGTGCGGGTCAGGTCGACGGCGGAGTCGGCGTAGACGCGGTTGGTGCCGGGCGAGATGAGCAGGGCGTACATGGTCATAATCGGGCGAGTATCGCACAGGGGGTGGAGGGCACATGGAGAGCGACTGGGCACGCGGTGTCGACATCGACACGCCGAGCGCCGCCCGCATGTACGACTACTACCTCGGCGGCGGCCACAACTTCGCCGCCGACCGCCAGGCCGCCGACGCGGTGATCGCGGCGATCCCGGACCTGCCGCGGATCGCGCAGGCCAACCGCGCGTTCCTGCGCCGGGCGGTGCGCTTCCTGGTCGCGTCGGGTGTACGGCAGTTCGTCGACGTCGGCTCCGGCATCCCGACCGTCGGCAACGTGCACGAGATCGCCCAGCAGCTCGACCCCGCGGCCGCGACCGTCTACATCGACCTCGACCCGATCGCGGTGACGCACAGCCGGCAGCTGCTGGCCGGCGACCCGCGCGCCACCGTGCTCCGCGCCGACCTGCGCGAGCCGGACGAGCTGCTGGCCCGGCTGCGTGAGGAGCCGGCCGCCGGCGTCGTCGACCTGGACCAGCCGGTGGCGGTACTGCTCGTCTCGGTGCTCCACTTCGTGCCCGGCGAGGAGGCGTACCCGCACGTCGCCGCCCTGCTGGACGCCGTCGCGCCGGGCAGCTGGCTGGCCGTCTCGCACTCCTCTGTGGAGGGCTTCGCCGGGCTGGGCAAGGACGACTTCGACAGCGCCGAGGAGGCGTACAAGAAGACGACCACGCCGGTCGGCCTGCGCACCCGCGCCGAGATCGAGCGGTTCTTCGCCGGCTTGGCGGTCGCCGACCCGGGGCTGGTGTGGGTGCCCGAGTGGCGGCCGGACGAGACGGTCGGCCCGTTCGCCGGCGAGCCGTGGCGCTCCGGCATGCTCGCCGCGGTCGGGCAGAAGCCGGCGACCTGAGCGGGGCCGAAAAACGGCCCTGGCCGCGGCCGCGGCCAGGGCCATTCCGCCGAGAATCAGCGGGACTTGTCCTGCTTCCACGAGAGCGGGCCGGGCAGGTCGACACGGTGCGCGCGGGCCCGCGAGTTCCACGACCAGCGTCCGATCTTGATGCTCCACGAGGAGTAGCCGTTCTCCGTGAAGTTCAGGATCAGCGGGCCGATCTTCTTGCGCTTGCGAAACATCAGGCCCATCGTGCGGGCTCCTTTCCGGGGGTCGGGTGTGTAGAGGATGCCCGATCGTGTGGATCGACAAACGCGCCTTGACGATAGATTGATCAATTAGCTATCGTCCGGGGCGTGACCGCGATGCGCGAGCCGACGTTCCTCATCCTCACGGCGCTGGCCGAGGGGCCGCGCCACGGCTACGGCATCCTGCAGGAGGTCGAGACCGTCTCCAAAGGACGGGTGCGGCTGCTGCCCGGCACGCTCTACACGGCGCTGGACCGGCTGGCCGCCGAAGGGCTCGTGGCGCACGAGCGCGACGAGCGGGTCGACGGCCGGCTGCGGCGTTACTACCGGCTCACCGCCGAGGGCCTGACCGCGCTGGACGCGGAGGCCACGCGGCTGCAGCAGCTGGCCACCGCCGCGCGCACGCGGCTGCGCGCCGCCCACCGCCCGGCGACGAGCTGACCACTCTCCAGAAGGGACGCCCGGCAGTGAGCCACCTCGAGCGCCGCTACCAGCGCCTGCTTTTCACCTACCCCCGCGCGTACCGCCGGTCCCGCGGCGAGGAGATGGTCGGCCTGTTGATGGACGCCGCGCCGCCCGGCCGCACCCGGCCCACGCTCCGCGAGGCGGCCAACCTCGTGCGCCACGGCCTGCGGGCCCGCCTCGGCCGGCCGGCCAGCCGCACCGTGGTGGTGTGGGCGGCGCTCACCGCCACGATCTGCGGCCTGTTCGGCGCGGCTGTCGCCACGCGCCTGGCCTGGGAGACCGCCCGCCCGATGCCCGACCGGGCCGAGACGGCCGCGATCCTCGCCGAGGTGGCGCCGGAGCACCGGTTCACCGACATCCAGGTCGCGCCGGCGCTGTTCACCTTCTACAGCCAGCGGGTCCGGCTGGAAAACCTCAACCACATCGTGTTTCCCGACGGCGGGGAGTACAGCCAGGCCACCGGCACCGCCAACGCGACCGGTGCGCCGCCGATGCCGGCCGCGGCGGCGGTCACCCGCGCGGAGGCGCGCCTGCGGCACGCCGGCTGGCGGATCCATCCGCGGTCCGCCGACGCCTACGAGAGCTGCACCGACAAGATGTGCGCCGCGATGGCCAGGATCACGATGACCACGGTGACCGCGGGGCGTGGCGACACGGTCCTGACCGCCACGTTCACCGAGCCGCGGGTCGACGCGGCCGCGCCGTACCTGTCGGTGGGCCTGCAGCGGACCCCGCCGCCGGCCGTGCTCCCGGCGGGCGTCGCGGGCGGCCTGCTCGGCGCCGCGCTGGCCTGGCTGCTGTTCGGCTGGGCCAGCCGCCGCACCGAGGGCCGGGTGGGGCCGGTCCTGTGCCTGGCCGCCACGCTCTTCTTCTGGTGGGCGCCGTCGGCGGTCGCGCTGCCGTCGATGGTCGACCACCACCTCGACGAGCCGCACCCGATCCCGCACCCGTTCTGGGAGTGGCTCGCCCTCCCGGCCCTGTCCGTCTTCTTCCTCGCCGGCGTGGCCACCGCCCTGCTCGGGCTGGCACTGGCGGCCGCCCGGTCCGGCGCGGGCGCGCCCGCGATCCGCCGGGTCGGCTGACCGGGGCCCGGCGCGGCGCAAGCGCGGGCGCCACGCGCGGCGTCGGCTGGCCGGGCACCGTGCGGCGCGGGTCGGACAAGGGGGCCCGACGCGGCGGGTCAGCGGGGCGCCGACCCCACCCGGAACGTCGGGTGGTCGGCCGGGTCGGGCAGGGTGCGAAACGCGGCGCCGACGTGCGGCATCTTGGCGAAGCGCGCGAGGTAGGCGTCGAGGATCGGCCGCCGCTCGCCGACCGGCACCTCCACCGCGCCGATCTCCTCGACCCGCTGCCGCTGCGAAAGCCGGCCGCGGCCGGAGGCGCGCAGGTCCAGCGCCCAGTCGGTGGTGCCGAAGACGGAGACGAGGTAGCGCTCGCCGGCGTGCTCCAGCACGGCGACCGGCGTGGTGCGCCACCGGCCGCTGCGCCGCCCGGGCACCGAGAGCTTGCCGACGACCGAGGGCTTGAAGACCGGCGCCAGCCGGTTGCCCACCGCGCGCTGCATCCACGGCGGCTTGAGATGGTTGCGCCCGCTCATGGCGACTCCCCCGATCACAATCTTGTGGTCACCCCAATATTGGAGTCACTGTAGCATTCACGGCGGTACCCTGCGCGTATGGAGAGCGGGCGGCACAGCCTCGACGAGCGCTTCGAGGGCGAGGCGCTGGACCCGAGCGTGTGGCTCCCCCACTACCTGCCGCACTGGAGCTCCCGCGCGGCGAGCCGGGCGACACACGCCGTTCGCGGCGGCGAGCTGCGCCTGTCCATCCCGCCGCACCAGCCGCTGTGGTGCCCCGACCGGCATCCCGAGCCGCTGCGCGTCTCGTGCGTGCAGAGCGGCGGCCGCACCGGGCAGCAGCCCTTCGCGGAGGGGCTGACCGTGCGCGAGGAGCAGCCGGACTTCCGGGGCTACACCCCGCGGTACGGGCACATCGGGATCCGCATGCGCGGCCACGTGACGAAGCGCTCGATGTTCGCGTTCTGGCTCTCCGGCATCGAGGACCGCCCGGAGCACTCCGGCGAGATCTGCGTGGCCGAGATCTTCGGCGACGCGGTCGGCGACGGCACGGCGGCGGTCGGCATGGGCCTGCACGCCTTCCGTGACCCGTCGCTGACCGAGGAGTTCGCGGCCGACCCGCTCCCGCTCGACGTGTCCGACTTCCACACGTACGCGGTCGACTGGCGCCCCGGCTCGCTCGTGTTCACAGTGGACGGTGAGGTCGTGCGCACGGTCGCCCAGGCCCCCGACTACCCGGTGCAGCTGATGGTCGGCGTGTTCGACTTCCCGGCGAAGGGTGACCCGTCACACGAGCGGCCCCCGGTGCCAGAGATGGTCGTCTCCCGCATCGTCGGCCACCCACTGGACTGACCATATCGCACGGGTGCGCCACGTTTTGTCCCGATACTGTCGGGGTAGCCCGAGCCGGTAGGGGAAGGCACGGGACCGGAGGTGGGGGCGCATGACGAGCGGGTACTGGGACGGGGGCCAGTTCGGCCAGGACCCGTTCGAGGAGTTCCTGGCACAGTTCTTCGGCGCGCAGCAGGGCCGGCGCATCGACCTGGCCAGGCTGATGAGCCAGGACGCGCGCGAGCTGATCCAGAGCGCGGCGCAGAAGGCCGGCGAGTGGGGCAGCCCCGACCTGGACACCCAGCACCTGCTGTGGGCGGTCTGCCAGCGCGAGCCGCTGCGCCAGCTGCTGGCCCGCGCCGGCGACGACCCGAGCTCGCTGGCCTCGGACATCGAGCGGCGGGCGCGGCGCGGCGAGCCGCGGGAGGAGCCTCCCACGCTCACGCCGGCGGCCAAGCGGGCGCTGCTGCAGGCGCACCAGATCTCGCGTACCCTCGGCGCCTCCTACCTCGGCCCCGAGCACATCCTGCTGGCGCTGGTGGTCAACCGGGACTCCGAGGCCGGCCGCATGCTCGCCGCGCACGGAGTGACCCCGGACTCGCTGCGCCAGGCCGCGCTGGGCCAGGGCCAGGGCCCTGGGCAGCCCGGTGCGCCCGCGCCGACCCCGACGCCCACGCTCGACCGGTACGGGCGGGACCTCACCGGCCTCGCCCGCGACGGGAAGGTGGACCCGGTCGTCGGCCGCGCGCAGGAGATCGAGCAGTGCGTGGAGGTGCTCGCCCGGCGTACCAAGAACAACCCGGTCCTGATCGGCGAGGCCGGCGTCGGCAAGACGGCGATCGTCGAGGGTTTGGCGCAGCGCATGGTCGACGGCGAGGTGCCGCACACGCTCACCGGCAAGCGCCTCGTGCAGCTCGACCTGACCGGGCTCGTCGCCGGCACCCGCTACCGCGGCGACTTCGAGGAGCGCCTCAAGAACCTCATCGACGAGATCCGCGCCAACACCGACGACCTCATCGTCTTCATCGACGAGATACACACGGTGGTCGGCGCCGGCTCGGCGGAGGGCGCGACCGACGCGGCCAACATGCTCAAGCCCGCCCTGTCCCGCGGCGAGCTGCACGTGGTGGGTGCGACCACATTGGACGAGTACCGCCGCTACGTCGAGCGGGACGCCGCACTCGAACGCCGCTTCCAGCCCATCCTCGTGCCCGAGCCGAGCGTCGAGGACACGGTGGAGATCCTGCGCGGGCTGCGCGACCGGTACGAGGCGCACCACGGCGTGCGCTTCTCCGACGAGGCGCTGGTCTCCGCGGCCGAGCTGTCCGACCGGTACCTCACCGACCGCTTCCTGCCGGACAAGGCGATCGACCTGATCGACCAGGCCGGCGCGCGGGTGCAGCTGCGCAGCCGGGCACCGGCCACCGACGTGCGCGACCTGGAGCGCCGCATCGAACACCTGTGCCGCGACAAGGACCAGGCGGTGTCCGACGAGCAGTACGAGCGGGCCAGCCAGCTCCGCGACGAGCTCAGCGACCTGCGGCGGCAGGTGTCCGAGGCGGCGGGCGGGCCCAACGGCGTGTCGGAGGTGACGCCCGACGACATCGCCGAGGTGGTCTCGCGGGCCACCGGCATCCCGGCGCGGCAGCTCAGCGAGGAGGAGCGGCACCGCCTCGCCAACCTCGAACAGCGGCTGCACGAGCGCCTCGTCGGCCAGCAGGACGCGGTACGCGTGGTGGCGCAGGCCATCCGCCGCTCCCGCACCGGCCTCGGCGACCCGAACCGGCCGATCGGCAGCTTCCTCTTCCTCGGCCCGACCGGCGTGGGCAAGACCGAGCTGGCGCGGGCCCTGGCCGAGTCGATGTTCGGCGACCAGGACCGCATGGTGCGGCTGGACATGAGCGAGTTCCAGGAGCGGCACACGGTCAGCCGCCTGGTCGGCGCGCCGCCCGGCTACGTCGGCTACGAGGAGGCGGGGCAGCTGACCGAGGCGGTGCGGCGGCGCCCGTACTCGGTGGTGCTGCTCGACGAGATCGAGAAGGCCCACCCGGACGTCTTCAACCTGCTGCTCCAGGTGCTCGACGACGGCCGCCTGACGGACAGCCAGGGCCGCACGGTCAGCTTCAAGAACACCGTGCTCATCATGACCAGCAACCTTGGCTCCGAGCTCATCAACCAGGACCAGGCGCTCGGCTTCGCCACCGCGGGCAGCGACGGCGACCAGGACGTGCGCGACCGCGTGATGCGCCGGCTGCGCGAGGAGCTGCGGCCGGAGTTCATCAACCGGATCGACGAGATCGTGGTTTTCCAGCGCCTGTCAGCGGAGCAGCTCGCCGAGATCACCGACCTGATGCTGGAGCAGACCCGCCGCCGCATGCACGCGCAGAACATCACCGTGCACTTCACCCGCGGCGCGATCGGCCGGCTCGTCGACGAGGGCTACGAGCCGCAGTACGGCGCGCGCCCGATGCGCCGCACCATCCAGCGCGAGGTCGACAACCACCTCTCCGAGATGATGCTCGACGGCCGCCTCTCGGCCGGCCAGGAGGTGCGGGTCGACGCCGGCGACGAGGGCACCCTCACCTTCGAGGTCACTCCCCGCCTGCAGACGGCCTCCGCCCCGCCCCTCCCCGTTGATCAGGGACCTCGTGGACGGACACGCCGACCGACACGCCCACCAACTCCCTGATCAACCGCGCGAGGTCGGCCGCGCGAGGCGGGCCGCGCGAGGCGGGGCCGCGCGAGGCGGGGCCGCGCGAGGCGGGGCCGCGCGAGGCGGGGCCGCGCGAGGTCGGCCGCGCTGGCGGGACGCGCTAGCGCGGGCCGCTAGCTGGCGCCGCCTACCGGTGGGGGGTTGTCCGGCGGGGGTTCGGTTTCTGTGGGGTCGACGATGATGGGGCGGAGGAAGGCCCACAGGACGAAAATCGCGCCGAAGACCAGCATGGCCAGGCCGGCCCACAGGTTGGCGTTGACGTCTCCGGTCTTGGCGCGGTCCTCGGCGGACTCGGCGAAGATGCCCATGAGCACGAGCACGATGCCGTAGAAGCCGACCAGCAGGCCGATCACGCTGCGTACGTCGGAGAAGCCGGCGCGGCGCGGTGCCGCGGGGCGGCCGATGCTCTGTTGACGGTCGGTCATTGTGGGACCCCTCCTCGGGCGGCGGCGGTCAGCGGAAGACGACGTTCAGGGCGATGACGAGCACGAGCGAGATGCCGGCGAGCTTGGTCGGCGACCGGTACCAGGGCAGGCGGCTCGCGGCCGGGTCCGTGCGCTGCTCCTTCGGCGTCTCGGAGTAGACGAGGCCGGCCAGTTCGGACACCGGCTTCGGCGCGGTGGCCTTGCTGACCACGACGCTGACCACGATGTCCACCACGAAGGCCGCGCCGGCCGCGACGAACGCCGCGCCCTGGCCGGGCAGGTTGTAGACGCCGGCCTCGTTGAGCGCCCACACGATGACCGCCGCCGCCGTGCCGGAGACGAGGCCGACCCAGCCGGCGGTCGCGGTCATCCGCTTCCAGAACATGCCCAGGATGAACGTGGCGAACAGCGGCGCGTTGAAGAACCCGAAGAGCGTCTGCAGGTAGTTCATCAGGTTCTCGTAGCCGGAGGCGATGAACGCGGTGCCGATCGCCAGGACCGTGGCGCCGACCGTGGCGAGGCGCCCGATCCGCAGGTAGTACTCGTCGGGGCGGTCCTTGCGCACGTACCGCTGCCACAGGTCGTAGCTGAACACCGTGTTGAAGGCCGAGATGTTGGCGGCCATACCGGCCATGAACGCGGCGAGCAGGCCGGCCAGCGCCACGCCGAGCAGGCCGTTGGGCAGGGTGTCGCGGATGAGCAGCAGGATCGCGTCGTTGTACGTGGTGCCGCTGGCGTCCCCGCCGGCCTTGAGCGCCGCGGTCTCGGCGACCAGCACGCCGGCGATCATGCCGGGGATGACCACGATGAACGGGATGAACATCTTCGGGAACGACCCGATGATCGGCGTGGCCCGCGCGGCGGACATGTTGTGGGTGGCCATCGCGCGCTGCACCTCGACGAAGTTGGTGGTCCAGTAGCCGAAGGAGAGCACGAAGCCGAGGCCGAACACGATGCCGAGCACCGACAGGAACGAGTTGCTGAACCCGGACAGCTCGTTTGCCGGCCACGAGCTGAGCTGTTCGGCGCCGCCACCCGGCGCGTTGGTGATCTTGTCGATCAGGCCGTCGACGCCGCCGACGCGGTGCAGGCCGATGAGCGTGAGCGGCAGCAGGGCGGCGACGATCACGAAGAACTGGAGCACCTCGTTGTAGATCGCCGCAGACAGGCCGCCCAGCGTGATGTAGCTCAGGACGATCGCGGCGGCCAGGATCAGCGCCACCCACAGCGGCCAGCCGAGCAGGCTGTTGACGACGCTGGCCAGCAGGAAGAGGTTGATGCCCGCGATCAGCACCTGGGCCAGCGCGAAGCTGAGCGCGTTGACGAGGTGGGCGCCGGGGCCGAAGCGGCGCAGCATGAACTCGGGCACGCTGCGTACCTTCGAGCCGTAGTAGAAGGGCATCATCACGATGCCCAGGAAGAGCATCGCCGGTACGGCGCCGATCCAGTAGTAGTGCATGGTGGGCATGCCGTACTGCGCGCCGTTCGCGGACATGCCGATGATCTCGACCGCGCCGAGGTTGGCGGAGATGAACGCGAGGCCGGTGATCCAGGCCGGTAGCGAGCGGCCGGCGAGGAAGAAGTCGAGGCTGTCCGAGATCCGCCGGCGCGCCGCGAGGCCGATCATCAGCACGACCGCGAAGTACACGGCCACCAGCACGTAGTCGATGAAGTTGGCGCCGATCCTCAACGGGTCTTCCACGACACGTCTCCTCCGCTCGTGGCCGGTGACAAACGACTGGCCGGTGAGGACTACCGGCCGGTGACAACGACCGCCACGTACCCACGAAACAGGTAAAAAAATCATCGCGGGCGGAGTTGGACTTTTCTCCCCATCCCCCGAATACGGCGCGGGCGCACGGGATCCGTTCCCGAATCCGGCTTGGACCGTCCGGATTTGGCGGGCGGTGCCACGGGAAGCCCCGGCGAGAGCGTGCCAGGCCCGGCGCACGAGGCACGGCGCAGCGCCGCCTGGCGCCGGACCACCGCGAACGGTGCGGCGGCCGGACAGCGACCACTGCGGAGGGTGCGGCCGCGGGAGCGACGGTCCGGACCGCGACGGACGTCGCGGTAGCCCGGATCTGAATGGGTGGGCTACGGCGGTGGCGCGTGCGTCTCGCGCAGCACCACGTCGGCGTGCAGGACCACCGACTCGGGCCCGGCCTCCTCCGCCGCCGGCCTGAGCTGCGACAGCAGCAGCCGCACCGCCTCGGCGGCCATGCGGGCGGCGTCGTGGCGGACGGTGGTCAGCGCGTACGGCTCCCAGCCCGCCATCGGGATGTCGTCGAACCCGGTCACGGTCAGCTCGCCGGGCACGTCGACGCCGTGCCGCCGCGCCTCGTGCAACACGCCCAGCGCGATCGTGTCGCTGGCGCACAGGATCGCGGTCGGGCGGTGGGCCGCGTTGAAGAGCGACTGGGCGGCGGCGACCCCGGTGGCGTGGTCGTAGCCGCCGCGCAGCACCCGGGTGCGGACCGTGCGGCCGGCGGCGAGCACGCTGCGGAAGCCGGACTCGCGGTCCACGCTCGTGCTGAGCCGGCGCGAGCCGAGCACGAGCGCCACCTCCGTGTGGCCGAGGCCGGCCACGAGGGCGGCGATGTCCGCGGCTCCCTGGCGGTTGTCGGCCACGCAGCTCGGGTGCCCCGCCTCGGGTACCAGGCGGTTGACCAGCACGTGCGGCACGCCGCTGGCGGCCAGCTGGCGCGGGACCGCCGAGCCGGTGTGCGTCGCGGTCAGCACCACGCCGTCGACCGAGCCGTCGGTGACCTGGGCCAGCACGGCCGCGTCGCCGGTCTCGGCGAGCAGGGTCGTGCGGTAGCCGGCCGCCGCGAGCGCCTGGTGCAGCGGCACGATCAGCTGGGGGTGGAAGGGGTTGAGCAGGTCGTCCGGGCTGGAGACCACCGCGATCCGGCGGGTGCGGCGGCTGCGCAGCACGCGGCCGGACTCCTGCGGCACGTACCCGAGCTGCTCCGCCGCCTTGCGCACCCGCTCGCGGGTGGCCGCCGAGACGTGCGGGTGGCCGGCCAGCGCCCGGGACACCGTGGGCTGGGAGACGCCGGCCGCTTTGGCGACGTCCTTGCTCGTCGGTACCCGGGTCATCGGCGGCCCCTTGACATGCATACGTATGCGGATCACCGTCGCCCGTCAGCCGAGCAAGCGGAGGGCTGGCAAACATGCGCTTTCTGAAAAGCAGCCTAGACGCCGGGACGGTGGCGGCGGGTGATGCCGCCGTACAGGAGACGGTGCGCCAGTTGGTCGAGGCGGTCCGCGAGCGCGGCGACGCGGCCGTGCGGGAGCTGTCCGAGCGGTTCGACGGGTGGGCGCCGCCGTCGTTCCGGCTCTCCGCCGGCGAGATCGAAAAGCTCGTCCGCACGGTGCCGCAGACCATCCTCGACGACATCCGGTACGTGCAGGAGCAGGTGCGCGGCTTCGCGGAGGCACAGCGGGCGTCGATGGGCGAGTTCGAGATCGAGACGCTGCCCGGCGTGCGGCTGGGCCAGCGGCACATCCCGGTCGCGGCCGCGGGCGCGTACGTGCCGGGCGGGCGCTACCCGCTCGTCGCCTCCGCGCACATGACGATCGTCACCGCGAAGGCCGCGGGCGTGGCGCGGGTCGCCGCCTGCACGCCGCCGATCCGCGGCGAGATCCCGGCGACCACTGTCGCCGCGATGCACCTGGCCGGTGCGGACGAGATCTACGTGCTCGGCGGCGTGCAGGCGGTCGCCGCGCTCGCGCTCGGCACCGGCGAGATCGCGCCGGTCGCGCTGCTGGCCGGGCCGGGCAACGCGTACGTGGCGGAGGCCAAGCGCCAGCTCTTCGGCGAGGTCGGCATCGACCTGCCCGCCGGCCCCACCGAGATCCTGGTGGTCGCCGACGGCACCGCCGACCCGCTCACCGTGGCCGTCGACCTGCTCAGCCAGGCCGAGCACGGCCCCGACTCCCCCGCCGTGCTGGTCACCACGTCCGAGGCGCTGGGCCGCGAGGTCATCGCGCTCGTCGAGCGGATCCTGCCGGGCATGCCGACCCGCGACTACGCCGCCCCGGCCTGGCGGGACCGGGGTGAGGTGGTGGTCGTCGACGACCTGGAGCAGGCGTGGGCGGTGGCGGACGGGTACGCGTTCGAGCACGTCGAGGTGCTCACCGCCGAGCCCCGGCGCGCGCTGGACCGCCTGTCGAACTACGGCGCCCTCTTCCTCGGCGACGGCACGTGCGTCTCGTACGGCGACAAGGTGATCGGCACGAACCACGTCCTGCCCACCCGGAAGGCGGCCCGGTACACCGGTGGCCTGTGGGTGGGCAAGTACCTGCGGACCGTGACGTACCAGGAGGTCACCGACCCGGCGACCAGTGCCGCGCTGGGCCGGCTGTGCGGGCGGGCCGCGCGGGTCGAGACGTTCGAGGGGCACGCCCGCTCGGGCGACCTGCGCGCGGTGCGGGCCGGCGACCCGGCACCCGCCTGGCTCGCGGAGGTCACCGCGCCGCGGACGTAGGCGCTGGTGCGGTGGCCACTCTGCGCCCGGCGCAGCCCGGCAAGGATTTCCAAACAGGGCCTAGGCGGCGGGCTGCCGCGCGCGGCGGTAGCGGCCGGGGGCGACGCCGTAGCGGCGCTTGAACGCGGCGGCGAACGCGAACTCCGACCCGTACCCCACCTCGGCCGCCACCGCGCGCAGCGGTGCGTCCGAGCCGGTCAGCAGGAGGGCGGCGGTGGTCATCCGCCACCAGGTCAGGTACGCCAGGGGCGGCTGCCCCACCAGCGCGGCGAAGCGCCGGGCGAACGGCGCCCGCGACAGCCCCGCCTCCGCGGCCAGCGACGCGACCGTCCACGGCCGGGCGGGGTCGCGGTGCATGGCCTGCAGCGCGGCGGTCGTCGGCGGGTCGGTGAGGGCGGCCGCCCAGCCGGTGCGCGCGGCGCGGGCCGAGCGCCCGTCGAGCCAGGCGCGCAGGATGTGCAGCAGCAGCGTGTCGAGCAGCGCGGGCACGATGGCGTCGGTGCCCAGCCCCGGCCGCGCCAGCTCGGCGGCGAGCAGGTCCACTGTGGAGCGCAGGGCGGGGTGGCGGCCGAGGTGGGCGGGGAGGTGGATGAGGTCGGGCAGGTCGTGCAGCAGCGGGTGGGCGCGGGCCGCGTCGAGCTGGTAGCCGCCGCAGAGCGTCACCGTCGTGGGGTCGTCGACGGGGTCGTCCGCGTACCGGCGCTCCGCGCGCGGGTCGGACGGGTCGCAGGCGGGCGCGGCCGGCGCGGTGGTGGGGCTGTCGGCGAGCGTGTGCCCGCCGCCGTGCGGGCGGAAGACGACGTCGCCCGGCGCGAGCGCGAGCGGCGCGGCGCCCGGCCGCACGAGCCAGCAGGCGCCCTGCAGGACCACCTGGAAGCCGGCGGCGCCGGGCACCGCCGCGAACTCCTGCGCCCACGGCGCCCGCCACCCCACCCGCGCCGAGCGCGGCTGCCCGGTGCGCATCACGGTGATCACGTCGCTGAGCACGTCCACGCGGCAGAGCGTATCGCCGCGAGGACGATCGCGTATGAACGCGGGACCTGAAAGCATGGTCCGTCTCCGCCGGGCGGCCATAGGTTCGTCGGGTGCGAGCCATGCGAATCCACGGGTACGGCGAGGCCTCCGCCATCCGCGCCGACGAGGTGCCCCGCCCCGCGCCCGGCCCCGGCGAGGTCCTGCTCAAGGTCGCCGCGACCTCGTTCAACCCCTCCGACGTCGGGTGGCGGCGCGGCCTGCTGCGCCACGTGGCCGAGCTGGACCTGCCGTGGACGCTCGGCGGCGAGGTCGCCGGCACGGTGGTGGCGGCCGGCCCCGGCCGTGTCGCGTTCGCGCCCGGTGACCGGGTGGTCGGGCGGGTGGACGCCGGCGGCGCCGCGGCCGAGTACATGACCGCCCCGGCCGCGGACCTCGTCGCCGCGCCCGCAGCGATACCGCTGGCCCACGCGGCGGCGCTGCCCATCGCCGGCCTCACCGCGTGGCAGGCCGTCTTCGCGCACGCCCGCGTCGCGCCGGGCCAGCGCGTGCTGGTCAACGGCGCGGGCGGCGGCGTCGGCCGGTTCGCGGTACAGCTCGCCAAGCACGCCGGCGCGTACGTGGTCGCCACCGCCGGCCCGCGCAGCGCCGCCGCCGTCCGCCAGCTCGGCGCCGACCGCGTCCTCGACTACACGAGCGGCCCGCTCACCCTCGACGAGCCGGTCGACACGCTGCTGCACCTGGTGCCCGGTCCGGCCTCCGGCGCGGCAGCGCTGGTCCGGCCGGGTGGCGCGGCGGTGTCGGTGACCGGGCCGGCCGGGGTCGGCGCGCGGCACTTCGTCGTCCGCAACGACACCGCCGACCTGGCCGCGCTGGTCGCGCTTGTCGACGCGGGCGCCGTGCGGGTGGACGTCACGGTCCGCCCGCTCGCCGACCTCGCCGACGTGCACCGCGAGGCCGAGGCGGGCACGCTGCGGGGCAAGACGGTCCTCGTGCCGTGACGCGGCGGTCGCGTCAGGCGGCGACGACGCAGCCCGTCCCGTTCAGCGCGAACGCCGCCGGCGCCACGTTGCTCGCGCTCCACGCGCCGTAGATGCCGAACGTGACGCTGCCGCCGACCGGGATGACCCTGTTCCAGTCCGCGTGCTGCGCGGTCACGACCGCGTTGCTCTGCGTGACCCGCGCGCTCCACGCGGAGACGACCCGCTGGTCACCCGGGTACGCGAACGTCAGCGTCCACCCCTCCACCGGCGTCGAAGGGCTCGTGTTGCGGATCGTCACCGAGGCCACGAAACCGGTCTGCCACTGCGACGTGTTGGTGTACGTGACCTGGCACAGCCCCGGCGTCACCGGCGGGTTCGTCGCGCCGTTCACGTTGAGGGCGGCGGTGGCGATCGAAAGGTTGCCCGCCGCGTCGCGCGCCCGCACGTAGAACTGGTTGCGGCCCGCGCCCAGCGGAACCCCGGCGGTGGTGCCGCTGACGGTGGCGAGCAGCGTCGAGATGAAGACGCCGTCGAACTTGTAGACCTCGTACCCCGTCACGCCCACGTCGTCGGTGGCCGGCGTCCACGCCAGCTGCGCGGTCGTCGCGGTCTGGCTGGCCAGCGCGAAGCCCGGCGGGGTGCCCGGCGGCGTGGTGTCCGGCCCGGTGTCGGTGTTGGGCGTGACGACCACGACCTCGTTGGACACGCCCGAGCGGCGGCCCATCGAGTCGCGGGCGGTGACCGTGAAGGTGTACTGCTTCGTGCGGGCGATGTTCGCCGTGACGGTCACCGTCGTGACGTTGCCGACCTGCTGGCTGAAGGCGACGTCGTAGTACGCCTGCATGTAGAAGACGTCGTACCCGACGATCTCGCAGCAGCCCCGCGTCGACGCGGTCCAGCTCAGCGTCACCGAGCCGGAGGTGACGGCGGTGGCGACCAGGTTGGTGGGTGCGCTCGGCGGAAACGGCGACGTGCCCGGTGTCGTGCCCGACGTGGGGGACCGTGTCGGCGGCGACGTGTCGAGCACCACGGCCGAGGCCGGCGACGCGCCGACGCCCGGCACGGCGGCGAGGAGCGCGCCGAACACCGCCGCCGGCAGGACGGTGGCGGCCAGCAGGCCCGGCAGCAGGCGACGAGTGGCCACAGTGGAGCGCACGCCAGACATCCCTCGACAATGCGGCAGCCATCGACGTCCGTCAAGGTCTCCGCACTCGAGCCGCGGTCGAGCCCCGCTCGAACGACGTTTCCGGGTCCGGCAGGGCCTGGTTCGCCCGGGGAACCCGGCGAACCACAGTGGTCACCGCGCTAGATCGCGGTCCAGGCGTCCGGCTGGGTGCCGTCGACATCGGTGAAGCCGTACTCCCGGGCCAGCTCGGCCGCGCTCACCGAGCGCTGCTGCCACCGCGAGCGCCCCGGGTCCGCGGCGAGGGCGGCTACCGCGCGACCCACGTACCGCGGTGACTCCGAGGCGGCGAACCCCGGCGGCGCACCGGCCGCGAGGGCGTCGCGCCACGTCTGCTCGGTCACGCCGAACGCGTCGAGCATCATCTCCGACCGCAGCCACCCGGGGGTGATCGCGACCGCGGTGGCGCCGTGCGGCGCGAGCTCGTGCCCCTGCGCGAACGCCAGCCGGTTGACCGACGCCTTGGCCAGGTCGTAGAAGACCGAGATCCGGTACGTGCCCGCGTTGTACTCGGCCGTGCCGTCGGTGACCTCCACGAGCAGCCCGCCGGGCCGGTCGATGAGCAGCGGCAGCAGGTGGTGCGACGTGATGAGGTGGGTGTCGACGGCGAGGCGCAGGATGCGCAGCCCCTTGTCGAGGTCGTGCTCCCACACCGGGGTGTTCCACTCGCTGGGGCCGCCCTTGAGCTGCTCGGCGCCCCAGATGTTGTTGACCAGCACGTCGATGTGCCCGTACTCCCCGCGCAGCCACGCCGCCAGGCCCCCACCCGCTCGGCGTCGAGGTGGTCCACCGCGTACGGCACGCCGGTCCCGCCCAGCGCCGTCACCAGCTCGGCGGTCTGCTCGATCGTCTCCGGCCGGTCGTAGTCGGACCGGAGCCGGTGGCGGCTGCTGCTGCGCCCGGTGCACACGACGGTCGCGCCCGCCTCGCCGAGGGCCGCGGCGATTCCCCGCCCGGCGCCGCGGGTGGCTCCGGCCACCACGGCGACCCGCCCGCGCAGCGCGTCCTTGTCCGGCGACCACGATGTCATCCGGCCAGTCTCGCAGCCGGGGATCCGACAGCCAGCATCGACTCGCGCTGATGGCGGTGCGGCTCCGCGCGCCCATACACTCACCGGAGCGCCCCGAACCGCCTCGGGGCGCCGACCGGGGGGCCGACGTGATACGCGTCTACTTCACGCCGGAGGACATCGGCCGGGTGCGGCTCGCCAGCAGCCCCGACCCGCTGTGGGAGACGATCTTCAGCCTCTTCCGCCTGCGCCGGCCGGGGCCCGCCCCGGTGTTCGGGCGGTGGCGCCGCGACGCGCTGCGGGCCAGCCGCCGGGCCGACCTCGAGGTGCTCGACCCGCTGGTGCAGGGTCGCTACTACCCCGACTTCCTCACCCCGGCCGAGGGCCTGCGCGGCCTGCCGACCGGGCTGGACGCGCTGCTGGCCACGCCGGTGTCCCGCCTGCGCACCGACATGACCCGGCTCGCCCGCCTCGGCCGCCCGCTGCCGGCCTGGACCCGCCGCCTGGCCGAGGGCGACCGGCCGACACTCACCCGGGTGGCCGCCGCGCTGCGCTCACACCACGAGGCGGTGGTGGCCCCGATCTGGCCCGACGCCCTGGCCGCCGTCGAGGCCGACCGCGCGCGGCGCGCGCGGGTGCTGCTGGAGCAGGGCTGCGAGGGCCTGCTGGACAGCTTCCGGCCGATGATGCGCTGGGCCCCGCCGGTCCTGGAGATCGACGTGGCCTTCGAGCAGTCGCTGCACCTGCGGGGACGCGGGCTGCTGCTCGTGCCGTCCTACCTGTCGTGGGGCTCGGCCGACCTCCTGCGCGACCCGGCCCTGCCGCCGGTCCTCGTCTACCCGGTCGAGCACGACATCACCCTCCCGGCCGGCACGCACCTCGCCGCCCTGATCGGACAGACCCGCACCGCCGTGCTGGAGTCCATAGGGGACGGTCGCACCACCACCGAGCTGGCCCGCCGGGTCGGCGTGAGCATCGCCTCGGCGAGCCAGCACGCCGCGGTGCTGCGCGAGGCCCGCCTGATCCACACCACCCGGACCGGCCGCGCCGTCCTCCACACCCTCACCCCGCTGGGCGCCGCCCTCCTGCGGACCGCCGCACCGCCCGAAGCCTGACCGCCGCCGCCCACCCTGGCAGGCTTTCCACCGCATACGCCCCGGTCCCCGCCACCGCTGCCGGCGGGGCGCGCCAAGCCCTCCGGTCGCCCTCAAGCCAACCCGAACCAGATCCGGGCTACCGCGACGTCCGTCGTGGTCCGGACCGTTGCTCCCGCGGCCTCACCCTCCGCGGTCGCCCAGCTCACCCCAGCAGCCCGCTCCAGCAGATCTTGGCAAGTTAGCGTCGAAATATCGCGCCAACTCACCAAGATCTCGAAGCTCACACCGCTGTGCCTGATCGACAGTCACCGACCGCGACGACGGCGCCGAACCGCGGGCGGACTCGCGCACTCCCACCGCGAAGGAGACTTCGGGGTGGGGGTTGTCGCGGTCGCCGGCTTCCCAGATCGCCGCCACTGTTTCTGACCGGCGGCCACGCGCCAGGCCCCTTCTTGACCGGCATCGACAACGGCGACCACCCCGCCCTGTTGCGGACGGAATCGCCCACCTCAACCCCAAGCTCCCTAGTCACTCACGCCAAACCAACCGGTCGCCCGCCGCCGAGCCCACCGGCCTGTCGCTCAGGCCAAGCCACCGGTTGCCGGCCGCGCGCCAAGCCCACCGGTCGCACGCCGTCCGCCAAGCCACGAACGGTGGTCGCCGCGCGGAGCCGGCCGTGCGGCGGGCTTGTCCACCACCGACAGTGCGGTCGGGCGCTGGGCGCATCCGTGCGCCCAGCTTGAGACGCCGTTCGCGACAGCCCGCCGACGGCCTGACACCCGCACCGGCACCGGCCACGCAGGCTCGACCACCGCGGACGGCGCCCGGCCGGCCGGACCACCACGAGCCGCGCCAACCCCGCCCGGCCCCACCACGGACCGCGCACGGCCGGCCCGACCACGGACCGCGCACGGCCGGCCCGACCACCACGGACGGTGAGGCCGCGGGAGCAACGGTCCGGGCCACGGCGGGCGTCGCGGTAGCCCGCCGTCTTCGCCTTTGAAGGGGCCTCAGCGGGGTCGCGGCAGGCGGCGGGCCCTGTCGCGGCGTTCGGGTGTGCCCGGGTCGCCGACGGCGCCGGCGGCCGGGCCGCGGAGGGCGGCGTGGCGGCTGGTGTCGAGGCGGGCGGCGACGTGCGCGAGCGTGCGGTCGCCCGGGGCGGCCGCGATGTGGAAGTGGGAGGCCTTCGCCGGGGTCAGGTCGCCGCCCCAGGCCACGATCCCGTCGCAGTCGACGAGGATGTCGCGGACGATCAGCTCGTGGTGCGGCCACAGCGGCTCGCTGCCGCCGACCGGGTAGGCGGCCGGGTGGAGGGCGATGGCGGTGCCGGACAGGTAGTTGGTCTCGTAGGGTGCGCGGACCGCGCGCCGTGCGGTGTGGCCGGTCACGCCGCCGCCCTCGCCGGTGTCCAGCGGGGCGATCTCGTAGTGCCAGCGGCGCGCGACGTGCAGCAGGACCGCGGCGGCGGCACCGCGGCGCAGTGCCACGGAGGCGGCGGAGCCCTCGATGCGGTGGACGGCGATGGCGGCCGGGTCGATCGGCCAGCCGTTCTGGGAGGTGTCCCGGGCGAGCGCCGGGGCGGCGGGGACGAGTGTGAGCGCGCCGGCGCCGGCCGCGGCGCCGAGGAGGGTGCGTCGGCTGATCATGGTGTCCTCACTGGTCGAGGGTGTGGACGCCGGGGTCCGCGCCCTGCCGCCACACGTCGTGGTCCAGGCCCCAGCCTGGCTGGAACTCGTACTCCCGGATCTGGTTGAACGACCAGTTCGCCGGCAGCGGGAAGCCCAGGTTGCCGGAGTAGCCCCACGACATGCCGGAGACCAGCGACCAGGTGGCGCCGACCTCGCGGGAGACGCGGTCGCACACGTTGCGGGAGCCGTAGACGCCGAACGTGTACCGGTTGCCGAGCGCGCCGAGGGCCGCCTTGACGCCCTCGAAGTACGGCTTGACGTTGCTGTCGATGTCGACGTCCAGCGCGTCGTAGTCGACGGCGAAGTACACGCAGGTGCCGGCGGGTATGCCGAAGCCGGCGGCCTTGTGGTGCGCCTTCTGCCCCTGGTCGTACCCCTTGTCGTAGGTGAAGTTGGCCAGCTGCGTGCCGTTGTACTGGAACAGCGGGAAGAACCGCAGCCCGGCGTCGAGGATGGCCCGCGGCTCCCCCGGCTTGAGCGCCTTGCCCAGGTAGGCCGGGTCGGTCGGCGGCAGGTGCTCGTCGAGGTAGCGGCCCACGATCTGGTACCCGGCGGCGCGCAGCTGCGCGGCCCGCGCCGCGGTGATCTCGGTGATGCAGTCGCAGCCGGCGGCCGGGCGGCCCACGTCGCCGGAGGAGACGAGCAGCTGCGCCCACGTGGTGTAGTCGTTGGTGCCGTTGACCGGGATCTGCGAGAACTCCTGGAAGGCGCGCAGCCACGCCACGTGCGAGGCGGTCGCGGCGTCGGTGGTGATGTCGCCGGCCAGGTAGCGCAGCGGGGTCTGGCCGCCGCCCGCGCGCACGTACGTGGGCGAGTTGAAGTAGCACGCCGCCCGGAACATGTAGCGCAGGTCGCCGGCCAGCGCGCCGGAGCCGCGCCCCCGCAGCGCGGCCTGCGTGCCGGGGCCGAAGTAGCCGTTGATGGCGTTGATGTCGATGCCCAGCTCGTACTGCAGGCCCATCATGAAGCCCTGCTGCACGTCGCGCGAGTAGTAGCCGTCGCAGGGCACCAGGCTCATCGCGGGGATGCCGATGCCGGCGACGTAGCGGGCGTTGAGCCGCCGCTGGATCACCTGGGTGTCGGCGTCGCCGCCGGGTACGAGGCGGAACTGGTCCATCCGCATCATCGCCTTGACGACGTGCGGCCACATCCGCTGCCGCGCGGCGGCGTCGGAGTAGGAGAGTCCGGCGTGGGCGTACAGCTGCTCCAGCGCCTGCTGCGAGTCGCCGCTCCACTGGCCCTGGTCGGTGGCGGTCCAGTAGCCCTTGCACCACAGCGCGCCGTTGTACAGCCGGACGATGTTGCCGTTGGTCTCCTGGCCGGGCAGCTTGTTGCGGGTCCTGACCGCGTTGAACGTGCCGGGGCCGAAGTTGCGCACCGTCGGCGAGATGCCGAGCTCGTGCTGCAGCCCCTGGGTCAGCGAGAGCACGGTGGACCAGCCGGTGCGGCCGTCCTCCGGGCAGCGCTCGTAGCCGGGCGCGGCGGCGTAGGTGGCGTTGCACCAGCGCTGGGCCGCGAAGACGTGGATGTCGGCGAGCCCGGTCCAGGGTGCGGCGGGGTCGATCGTGGAGCCCTCGCGGGCGTACATGGTGAGGTTGCCCGGGCACTGCGTGTCGTACCCGTACGAGTGCGGGACGATCCGCGTGCCGGCCGGCTTCGGCGCCTCGGTGCGCAGGTGGCGGATGAGGTCACGGACCGCGCGCAGCAGTGGCTCGCCGGCCGTGTGGTCGAGGTTCATGAGGGCGCAGATGGAGTAGAAGCCGCCGTTGCGCCCGATCTCGCCCGGTGCGCACGGCGCCGGGCCGCCGGAGGGGAAGCAGCGGCCCCAGTTGGCCTCGCCGCGCTCGTACCCCGGCCCTCGTAGATGTTGCCGTGCTGGCAGACCAGCCAGTTGTACTGGATGTCCCCGTTGCCCTCGCCGGAGCGCACGTCCTCGGTGTAGACGCCGGCGATGTCCTCCAGGCAGTCGTCCTCGGTGACGTAGCCGCCGCCCAGCGACCCCGGGCCGCGGTGGTGGATGAACACGCCGCCGACCGGGTTCCAGTCCGGGTTGGGGCTCGGCGCGGGCGGGTTCTCGGCGTGCACCCGCATCATCGGGTCGACGAACTGGGCCCAGGTCGCGCGCCTCTTGATCGTGATGGGCATGGCTTCTCTTCCACTCGGCGTCGGGTGGTCCCGCGCCCCCGGCGCCAGAGGCGGCCGGCGGTGGCGGACGCGCCGAGCATCCGGTCCGCCGCGGCGGCCGGGCAACACCTTTCAGCCAGGCCCGAAAGGCGGGGACGCGCCCCGCCCCGGTGTGGAAGAGCGTCTAGCGGGGGTCGGCGCGCATCGCGGGTGACGCCTGCACGAACGTCCAGCGGTGCCCGTCGAGGTCCTCGGCCACGTACGAACGGAAGCCCTGCTGCGAGAGGCCCTCCACCACCCGGGCGCCGGCGGCGACGGCGTGCGCGTGGTGCGCGTCGAGGTCGTCGACGTACACCCACAGGGCGTGCGACACCGGCTCCTGCGCCGGCTTGCCGTCGGCCGGGAAGAGGAGCACCGCGCCGTCGCCGACGTGCAGCGCCGGGCAGGACGGACCTGTCGATCTCCGCGCTGAACGCCTCGAACGCCGTCGCCGGATCCACGTCCACCCGCACCGACGCGCTCGCCGACCGTGCCGTCATGGCCGCTCCTCCCCCTCGTCTGCGGCACGCGAGGCGGCGGGCTCGCCGCGCCGCGCCGCGCCCGCCTCGACGTGCCGCTTGAACGCGCCGAGCTGCTCCGTCCACTGCGCCTGCACCTGGTCGAGCCACGCCTGCAGGGCCACCAGCGACTCGTGCCGCAGCCGGAACACCCGCAGCCGCGCGTCGCCGGCCACCCGCTCGTCGGTGACCACGCCCGCCGCGAGGAGGATCCGCAGGTGGCGGCTGACGACCGGGGCCGAGACGCCCGCGGCCCGCGCCAGCTCGCCCGCCCGCCGCGGCTGCTCGCCGAGCAGCTGCACGACCCGCCGCCGGGTCGGATCGGCCAGCGCCGCGAACAGCTCGTCCACCTCCCGCGCGGTCACCCTCTAACAGTTAGAGGTACCGCTAACATTTGTCAACCGGTGGCGGCCGGAGCTCACGCCTCGCCGGGCCGGCTCCGGCGCGGGTCGCGGAGGTGGAGGAACTCGGTCACGCCGATCGCCGCGAGGATCGGGCGCACCGGCAGTGGGACGGCCTTGCGCGCCGGGTCGCGCACCACGCGCGGGTCGGTCAGGCGGACCGGCCGGCGGCGCAGCTCGACCTCGCAACCGCCCGCCGCGAGCACGTTTCTGGTCCAGTCGCCGACGCCGTAGGTCAGCGCCACCACGTACCCGTCGGGGGTCTTGAAGATGTTGACCGGCGTGCGGAACTCGCGGCCGCTGCGCCGGCCGCGGTGCACGACGATGCCGAAGGCGGGCAGCACCTGGGCGACCGGGCCGAGGACCCGGTTGCTCACCACCCGGTTGATCCTGGCCAGACGCCGGGGAAGCACCACGCGCCCACCATACGCGCGCCCACGCGGGCGGGGTAAGGCCGCCGTGGGTGGGTAAGAAGGAGGGATGGCGCCGACGAAGGCCGGGGCACGGCGGAAGGACAACCTCAAGGAGTACCGCCGTAAGCGCGACTTCGCGCGGACGCCCGAGCCGTCCGGCGACAGCGCTCCACCTCAGGGTGAGGCGCGGCGTTTCGTGGTGCAGCGGCACCGGGCGCGGCGCCTGCACTACGACTTCCGCCTCGAGGTCGACGGCGTGCTGGCGAGCTGGGCGGTCCCGAAGGGCCCCACGCTCGACCCCAAGGCCCGGCGCGCCGCCTTCCACGTCGAGGACCACCCGATCGAGTACATCGACTTCGAGGGCATCATCCCCTCGGGCGAGTACGGCGGCGGCGACGTCATCGTGTGGGACGCCGGGACCTGGCGCCCCGCCGAGGACGTCGACGACGCGGGGCGCGCGCTGGCCGGCGGCGAGCTGCACCTGGACATGTACGGCGAGAAGCTGCGCGGCCGCTTCGTGCTGGTCCGCACCGGCAAGGACGGCGACCGCGAGCGGTGGCTGCTGCTGCACAAGAAGGACGAGTTCGCCGAGGGTGGCTGGGATCCGGAGGACCATCCCCGCTCGGTCCTGAGTGGCCGGACCAACGACGAGGTCAAGGCCGACCCGGACCGGATGTGGCGCTCCGACCAGCCGGCCGCGCGCGCCGCGGTGCCGCTGAAGGCGACCGCGGACCCGGCCGGCGACGCCGCGCTGCGGGAGCTGGAGGGGATGCGGGCCGCGGGCGGGGTGTGGCACGTCTTCGGACGCGACCTCAAGGTGACCAACCTCGACAAGGTGCTCTTTCCCGGCGACCCGCCGGTCACCAAGCGGGAGCTTCTCGCGTACACGGCGCGGATCGCGCCCACCGTGCTGCCGTACGTGCGGCGGCGGGCGCTCAACATGCACCGCTACCCCAACGGCGCCGGCACCAAGGGCTTCTGGCACAAGGAGCTGCCGCACCACGCGCCGGACTGGCTGCCGCGCTGGGACAACCCGGACGCCGACCCGGGCGAGACGCGCACGTACCTCGTGGTCGACGAGCCGGCCGCGCTCGTGTGGGCGGCCAACTTCGGCGCGCTGGAGTGGCACGCCTGGACGTCCATGGTGGACCATCCGGACCGCCCGACGTGGGCGCTGATCGACCTCGACCCGGGCGAGCGGACGAGCTGGGAGGACCTGCTCACCCTCGCCCGCCTGCACCGCACCGCCCTGGAGCACGTCGGCGTCGTCGCCCGGCCGAAGGTGACCGGGCGGCGCGGCATCCAGATCTGGGTACCGGTCGCGCGCGGCCCGGACTTCGCCGCCACCCGCGCCTGGGTGGAGAAGCTGTCCCGCACCGTCGGCGCGGTCGTTCCCGACCTGGTCAGCTGGAAGTGGGAGGTCAAGGAGCGCGAGGGCAGGGCGCGGCTGGACTACACGCAGAACGCGGTCAACAAGACGCTCGTCACGCCGTACAGCCCGCGGCCGGCGCCGGGCGCACCGGTGTCGGCGCCCGTCGACTGGGACGAGCTCGACGACCCCGGCCTGCGCCCGGACGCCTTCACGATCCGCTCGGTCGTGGACCGGGTCGCGGAGCGCGGCGACCTCTTCCGCGACCTGCTGGACCACCCGCAGAAGCTGCCGCGCCTCGACTGACCGCCCAGGCGGCGGCACGCGACTCAGGCGAGCGTCACGTCCACGAACCGTCCACGGTAGATGGTGACGTCCTCGTACAGGTCGTCGCTGTCGAAGCTGTTCACGTTGTACGACACCAGCAGCCGCCGGTCGGTGCTCAGCTCCGGGTGCACGTGCGGGTTGTACGTGTACACGTTGGCGTTGCCGTACGTGCCGGTCGCACCCGTCTCCGGCGTCGTGTAGAGCAGTGTCTTGCCGGTGAACGGGCCGGTCGGGCTGTCGCCCACGTACGCCACGATCTTCGCGCTGAACAGCTCGGTCGTGTCCTGGGTGACCAGCAGCCACCTGCCCCGCCACGGGGTGACGCTGTGCTCGTTGCTGACCCCCTCCATGACCCGCGCCGAGTCCGTCTCCACCGTGGACCATCCGGAGCCGGTCCAGAACTCCCACCGCCCGCGCAGGTCCCGCCCGGCGACCCGGGCCACGTGCAGGTACTTGCTCACGCCCCGGTCCTCGACGCCGTACACGTACACGTGGCGGCCGACCGGCTGGAGCCACGCCGCCCAGGTGACCTCGGCGCCGGAGGGCAGCGGCCGGATGTCGATCACCCGGTTGAGCCGCCCCACCGACATGCGCGCGAGGTGGGTGCCCATCCAGGCGAAGTCCCACGGGCCGGTGCCGGTGCGGCCGAACTCGACGACCGTCTGGTTGAGCACCCCGCCTACGGCGATGCCCGCGCCGATCCAGTACCAGTTGTCGCCGCTGGCCGGGGCGAGCAGCGTGGTCGGCTCGGCCGCGGTGCCGCCGTGCACGGTGGTGAGCCGCTGTCCATCCTGGACGATCATCGAGTTGCGCAGGAACGGGGTGTCGAGGGGCCGGCTCAGGTCCGGGTTGACCGGGCCGAGGAACGTGTCCGAGTACATCCACAGTCGACGGCCGTCCGGCAGCGGCGTGGAGTACGTGCTGTCGGCGCCGGTCCAGCCGGCGCCGGTGTTGCCGTAGGTGTTGAAGAGCGTGTTGAGCGGGGCGTTCGGGGAGCCGGTGGGGGTGCGGGGCGCGGCGGCGGCGGGGCGGGCGGACAGCACGGTGAGCGCGGTCGCGCCCGCCGCACCACCGAGGATGGTGCGACGGCGCATGGTTCTCCTATCCGAACCTCATGAAGGGGGGAGCGACGCCGGGTTGACGGCGAGGAGGCCGCCGTCCACCCGGTATTCGGCGCCGGTGACGAACGACGCCCGGTCGCTGGCGAGGAAGGCGACGACCTCGGCGACCTCTTCCGGCCGCGCCACCCGGCCGAGCGGGTGGCTGCGACCCCACTGCGCGACGGTCTCCTCCACGGTGGACTCCCCGCGGAAGAGGTCGGCGGCCCAGCGCAGCATGGGCGTGTCCACCGAGCCGGGACACACGGCGTTGACCCGGATCCGGTCGGCGGCGTGGTCGAGGGCCATCGACCGGACCAGCGCGTTGATGCCGGCCTTGCTGGCGGCGTACGCGGCGACGTTGCGCTGGGAGACGGACGCCTGCACGGAGGAGACCGCGACGATCGCGCCGCCGCCCCGGGCGCGCAGGTGCGGGATCGCGGCGCGGCAGGCGAGGTAGACGCCCTTGAGGTTGACGTCGAGCACCTCGTCCCACAGCGCCTCGGTGGTCTCCTCGACGGTGCCGTACCGCTGGATGCCCGCGCTGGTCACCAGGATGTCGAGGCCGCCGAAGCGCTCGACGGCGGTGGCGACGAGCCGTTCCATGTCGGCCGCGACCGTCACGTCGGCGCGGACTCCGTCACCGTCGACGTCGCCGTATACGACGCTCGCCCCGTCTCGCGACAGGCGCGCGACGACGGCCGCGCCGATGCCCTTGGCGCCGCCGGTGACGACCGCTACCTTGCCTTTCACGGCAGTACCTCCACGGACCAGTCGAGCGACAGTGACGAGCGCGGCGGCAGGGTGAGCGCCGAGCCGTTCGCGACGGCGGTCGGCAGCCCGTCCGTCGGGTAGCTGGAGAAGGGCTCGACGCCGACCACGTACGCCTGGCCCCACCAGGGGTAGTCGGTGGTGTCGCCGGCCTCGTGCCACAGCCACAGGTAGGGCAGGACGGCGGCGTCCCACTCGACGCGCACGCCGGGCCCGCCGGGCCGGCGCAGCGTGTACCAGCCGTCGGTGAAGCCGGTCAGGTAGACGATCTCGCTGGGCGCGCCAGGCTCCGGCACCACCGAGAGGTCGACCGACCCACCGGTCGGTGTGGGTACGACCGGCCACGGGTACGGCCCGCCGGGGGCTACCGCGCGGCGCGGCGGGTTGATGGTCGACCCGTGCGGGATCACCCGGACGCCGTCGGGCAGGGTGAGGCGGGCGCCGGGCACGAGGAAGGGCCGGCCGAAGGCGAGGTGCTGGCCCCACATGGCGTGCACCTCGACGGGTGCCTCGTTCTCCACGATCTCGGCGACCCGCAGGCGCGCGCCGTCGAGGCGCAGCACCTTGGACACGCGCAGCGGGGTGCGCCGGGCCGCCACGGTGAGGCGCACGCCGCCGTCGACGGGTACGCACTCCCACGGCAGCCCGGCCACCTCGCCGTGCTGGTCGAGCGCGGCTCCCCGGTACGTGGCCGGCGCGCCCCCGTTGGGCAGGACCTCCTGCCAGCCGCCCGGATACGTGTCGAAGAAGTCGCCCGACCCCGGCCAGCCGCGGCGCGGCGAGCGCCAGGTGAAGTCGAGGTCCAGTCCCTTGTGCCGGAACTCCACGATGTGCCCGCCGTGCGGCAGCACGGTCATCCGCAGCGCGTCGTTCTCCAGCACGACCTCGGGCACCGTCATGACGGGTCCGCCCACCGGTCGTTCGGCACCAGCGGGTACCAGCCTGGCCGCGCCGGGTCCCGGTCGTAGGGGTAGCCGCCCAGCTCCCGGTACAGCTCGGCGTAGCGGGCCACCCGCTCCCGGTCCAGCCGCACACCCAGTCCCGGCCCGTCCGGCACCGCGATCGCGCCGTCCACATAGGGCAGCTTGCCGCCCTCGATGACGTCGTCGCGCAGGTGGTGGTAGTGCGCGTCGGCGGCGTGGGTGAGGTTGGGCAGCACGGCGCCGAGGTGCAGCATGGTGGCCAGCTGGATGCCCAGCTCTCCGGATGAGTGCACGGCCACGCCGAGCTGGAAGGTCTCGCACACCGCGGCCGCCTTGACGCACGGCCGGATGCCGCCCCAGAACGTGGTGTCCAGCAGGACCACGTCCACGGCCGGGTCCCGGACGTTCGTCGCGAGCTGCTCGAAGTTGACGACGACGGTGTTGGTGGCCAGCGGGATGCCGAGGTCGCGCAGCTGCCGCATCCCGTTCAGGCCCCAGGTCGGGTCCTCGAAGTACTCGTTGGGCAGGTCCCGGATCGCCTCGCCGAAGCGCCTCGCCTCGGCCACGGACAGCGAGCCGTTGGGGTCGTACCGCAGGCGGTCGCCGGGCGGCAGCGCGGCGGCGAGCGCCCGGTAGCACTCCAGCTCGTACTCCGGCGGGAAGACCCCGCCCTTGAGCTTGTGGACGGTGAACCCGTGCCCCCGCCTCAGCTCGCGGGCGTGCGCCACCAGCTGGTCGGGGGTGCGCACCTCACCGCCGCCGCCGGCGGCCGGCAGCCGGAAGAACAGGTACGCGGCGAACGGGACGCGGTCGCGCAGCTTGCCGCCGAGCAGGTCGTACACGGGCACGTCCAGGTGCTGGCCGATCAGGTCCAGGCAGGCGAACTCGACGGCGGCCAGCAGCTGGGTGCGGTTGTTGTACAGGCTGGCGGTCGGGTTGGCGATCGCGAACCGCAGCGCCTCCAGCGCGAACGGGTCGTGGCCGACCAGGTAGTCGCGCAGGCCGCGGACGGCCTGCTCGGCGCTCTCTCCCCCGCCGCCCAGCTCGCCGAGCCCGACGAGGCCGTTGTCGGCCTCGACCTCCACGATGGTCCGCACGAAGCGGCCCCAGTGCGCCCCGTTGGAGTGCCGCAGCGGCGCTTCGAGGGGGACCGTCACCGTGGTGGCCCGGATGTCGACTATCTTCACGGCTGTCCTTTGTCGACCGTGACCGCCACGAAACCGCCCGCGGGGACCGTGACCGCCGCGGCGCCGTCCGCCGCGGCGACCGGCGTGAGGTCGCGCTCCAGGCTGGTGCCCACCGCGGCCCGCGCGAGGCCGGGCACCCGCAGCGAGACGGTGACCGGCGCCGGAGCCGCCGACGACAGGTACACCACCAGGTCGTGTCCCCGCCGGGAGGGGCCGATCGCCGCGACCCGCACCAGTGGATGGTCCACCGTCGCGTAGCGGTCCTCGGGTGGCGCGACCGCGCCCTCCCCGGTCAGCGGCACGGCGACGAACGCGTCCGTGAAGCCCGCGGCGACCGCCTGCCCCAGCTCGCGCGGCTCGGCACCGGCCGCCGAGCCGACCGCGTACCGGAACGTCGTCTCGCCCTGCTGCTGCGCCGGGAAGTTCGTGTCCCAGATGTTGTTCATCGCCCACGAGTAGACGGTGCCGGGCTCGGCCGGGTCGGGCGAGATCGTCGGCGGGAACGGCGCGTACGGCAGGAAGATGTCGCCGAACATGACCAGCGGCGCCTGCAGGGTGGCCCACGCCGCGGTCACCTCGCCGTCCGCGAACGCCACCCAGTGCCGGATCGGCGCCAGGTGACGCGCGGCGCCGGGCACGGTCGGAGCGTCGCCACCGCCCACGCCGCCGGTCAGCTCCCAGGCGACCGGTGCCGGCATCGCGAAGGGGAACGCGAAGAAGACGCTCTCCTTGGCCGGCGCGCCGTCCTTGTACAGGCGGTTGGTGATGTCGACCCGGGCCACGCCCGCGGTGAGCGTGACGGTGGTGCGCAGCCAGCGCGCGCCGTCGGCGTCCAGCTCGATCTCGAGGGTCTCCCCCACGGCCGTGCGGACCGCGCGCAGCAGCGAGGCGCGGCGGCCGATCGAGCGGCCGGCCAGCAGGGCAAGGTCCCCCGCGGGGCCTCGATGTGGCCGGAGAGGTGGTTGACGTGCGGCGCGGTGGAGTACCGCTCGTGCACGTACTGGTTCATGCCCGCGTAGCCGGCGGCGTTGACCAGCTCGCGCCCGGCCCGCTTGTCGAAGATGGACGTGAGCGTGCCCTCGCGCGGGTCGACGTTCACCCGGTAGTACTCGTTCTCGATCTGCCAGGTGTCCAGCTCCTCGGCGACCGCCGGCCCGGTCCCGGCGACGACGTCGATGCGGGCGTGGCCGACCGCCGGCACGTCGGCGAGCACGAAGGACAGCCGCCGCCCGGCCGGCCGGGTCGGCCAGTCCTCCGGCCGCACGGCCTCCTCGTGGTGCGGCACCGCCGAGCCGGTGCGGGCGTCCACGATGGACACCAGGTCGTCGAGCGGCACGACGCTGGCGGGGAGGAAGACCTCCGCGAGGTCGGTGCGGTCCGCGGGGCCGAGGTTGGCGATGAGGTACGAGGCGAGCGCGCCACCCGCCGGCGCGAGGCGGGCGCCGAGCCGGTGGGCGCCGGCGTGCCGCAGGTCCTCGGCGTCGTCCGCGCCCGAGTAGGCCATCTCGCACTTGCGCGCCCACTGCAGGCCGCCGGAGTCGAAGCCGTCCTCGTGGTCGTGCCACGGGTTGGCCGCGCCCCAGGTGTGCTCGTCGAAGAGGCCGAGCTTGTCGTAGACGGCGTCCACCTCGGCCGTGGCCGGCGAGCCGGCCAGCGCGTGGAGGGTCTCGGCGTGCCGGACGGCGTGCTGGGCGCGGCGGGCGTACCCGAGCGGCCGCGCGCCGGAGCCGAGCCCGTCGGCCCACCAGTCGGTCCAGTCGCCGCTGTGCTCGGGGATGGCCTCCCCGAGCCGCCGCTCGGCGTCCTCGAAGAACGCGCTGTTCGTCGACATGCGCAGCTTCGGCCAGGCGTACGTGGCGTTCCACTCCCGCACCACGGACGGCGGGACGATCGACGGGCCGGCGTTGTCCGCGTTGCCGCCCTGCACGCGCAGGTGCAGCACGTCGTGCGGGTACGGCGGCTTGTGCAGCTCGACCCCGTCCAGGCCGCTCCAGCCGAACGCCTCCTTGCGGTACGGCACCGGACGGTTGGCCAGGGACCACAGGTAGCCGGGCAGCAGGGAGCTCGCCGCGGCGAAGCTCTCCGCGATGCCGACGACGTTGCCCTCCATGTACGCCATGCCGTGCGCGGTGTCGGTGAACCAGACGAGGATCCGCTCGCCGGCCGGCGACCGCCACCAGAACGGCCGCCCCAGGTCCTGCCCGCCGGTGAGGAACGGCACCGAGCGGCCGGCCCAGTTGTGCGCCGCGGACAGGTACCGCACGCCGCCCGCGGCGAGGGCGTCGACGAAGCCGACGACGGCGCCGGGCACGTCGGTGTGCATCGCCGAGGTGATGGGGATGCCGTGCCGCTCGCGCAGGTCGTCGGTGAAGCGGAGCATCCGGTGCAGCTCCTCGACCGAGCACGCCTCGGTGTGCAGCTGGAACGGCATCGCGGTGACCTCGATGCGCCCGTCCCGGGCCAGCGCCACGAAGCGGTCGACCGCCGCGCGGTCCCGCGAGTCGAGCCACCGCCGCACCGGCAGGGCGGACTCGACGGTCCAGCGGAAGCGCGCCTCGTCCGGCCACCGCTCGGTGGCGGCGGCGAGGTCGAGCGCGGAGTCCAGGTACTCCAGGTGGTTGCGGAGCACCACGCCCTGCCGGTCGGTGTAGCCGATGTCCAGGTGCGAGTGGTGTACGACGTGGACCGTCCACTTGCGCTGCGGGGTGATGACGAAGGCGGCCTCCCCCACCCCTTCCACCGCGATCCCGACCGTGCGCGGGGTGTCCACTTCGGGCACCCACACGTCGGCGCCGGCCCGGCCCTCGCCGACGAGCGTGTCGCCGTCGCGGACCGTCACCCGTGCCTGTTCGGGGGCGCCGGTCACGCGGATCGCCTGGCGCAGCGGGTCGCCCTGGAAGAGCGGGAGGCAGGCGACCCGCACGTCGCCGGCGACGGTCGTCGCTCCGGCGCTTCGCAGGGTGGCGCGCATGTCGTCGTAGCCCGGCGAGCCGAGGCTCGCCCGCAGCAGCCGACTTGTCACGGTGGGACTCCTTCGTCAGTACTGGCCCAGGGTCAGGCCCCGGGCGAAGATGCGCTGGGCGCCGAGGAACACCAGCACGGTCGGCAGCGACATGACCAGGCCGGCGGCGAGCACGACCGGCACCGTCGAGCCGGAGTAGGCGCTGGAGAGGGAGGAGAGGGCGGTCATCACCGGCCGGACGGTCTCGTCCTGGGACAGGGTGAGGCCGAAGAGCAGGTCGTTCCAGACGAACGCGAACTCCAGGATCAGCACCGCCCCGAGCGCCGGGACGGCCAGCGGCAGGTACACCCGCCAGAAGATGCGCCACACGGACGCGCCGTCGACCCGGGCCGCCTCGTAGATGGTGTACGCGATGCCGGTGAAGAAGCTGCGCATGACGAGCGCAGCCAGCGGCACGCAGATCGCGGTGTAGACGAGCACCAGACCGGTGCGCCGGTCGTACAGGTCGGCGCTGCTGTAGCTGATGAACAGCGGGATGATCAGCATCTGGATCGGGAAGATGGTGCCGCCGAACAGCAGCATGAACCACCAGAACCCGGCCTTCAGCCGCAGGACCACGATGGCGAACCCGGCCATCGCGCCGACCACCACCGCGGCGGCCGGCGAGAGCACGCTGTACAGCAGGGTGCTGAGGATGCTGGGGCCGAGGCCCGCGGCGTCCCAGGCCAGCTTGACGTTGTCGAAGAAGCCGAAGTCGCTGTCCGGTACCCAGATGCGGTCGGCGTCGTACCGCGTGCTCGGCCGGAACGCGTTTACCAGCAGCAGGTAGACGGGGATCAGCCACACGAGGCCCATCGCGCCCAGCACGATCCGGCGGGTCATCCCAGTGCCTCCCGACTCTTGACCTGGCGGCGCAGGTAGGCCAGCGTGATGGCGCCGGTGGTGAGCGTGAGCACGAGCGCGACGGACGAGCCGTAGCCGTACTCGCCGGCGACGAACGCGTCCCGGTACATCGTCACGGCGAGCGTCTCCGAGTTGCGTCCCGGGCCGCCCTGGGTCATCACCCACACGATGTCGAACGTCTTCAGGCTGGCCACCAGCGCGAGGCCCACCACGACGGTGGTGAGCGGAGCGAGCAGCGGCCACGTGACGTGCCGGAAGAGCGACCAGCCGCCGGCGCCGTCGAGCCGGGCCGCCTCCAGGGGCTCCTTCGGGATCGACTGGAGGCCGACGAGGAAGAGCAGCGCGTTGACGCCGGTCTGCTGCCAGGTCCACGCCACGATCATGGCGAGCGTGTTCCACGGCTCCTCCTGCAGGAACGAGGTCTCCGCGCCCGGCAGGTGCAGGAAGCCGAGCACGTCGTTTGCCGCTCCTCCGCTCTGGAGGATGAAGCTCCAGATGACCGCGAGGCCGGCGCCGGACAGCGCGTACGGCAGCATGAACGGCAGCCGCAGCAGCGTGCCGCCCTTGATCCCGAAGCTCAGCACCGCGACCAGCAGGCCGAGCCCCACCGGCACGACGGTGGTGCCGACCACCCACATCAGCGTGTTGCGCAGCGAGGTGGTCAGCGCCGGGTCGTCGAAGAACCGGGTGAAGTTTTCCACCCCGACCCACTGCGGCGAGTTGAGCCCGTCGTACTCGGTGAAGCTCAGCACCATCGTGTAGAGAAAGGGCGCGTAGAGCAGCGCGGCGACGAGCAGCACGGCCGGCGAGATGAAGCCCAGCGCGCCCCACCGGGCCCCGCGGTCGCCGCGCCTGGCCTTCCCCCGACGGCCGGAGCCGCCGGGGAGTCGACCGGGGTCGCCGTGGCGACCGACATCAGCGGCCCTTCCAGTAGTCGTCGGCCGCCTTCTGGATGTTCTCCAGCTGCTTGCGGTAGCTGCCCGGGTCGACCATGAACGCGCCGAACGCGTCCAGGGCGGCGGTCAGCACCGGTGCCGGCGCCGCCTCGAAGTACCGGTTGGCGAGCGTGTACTCGCCCCCGCCGGCGGACTTCGCGATCGCGCTCAGCCCGGGGTCGGGAATGGCCACCTTCGGGTTCGCGGAGACGTCCCCGCGGCTGTTGGCCCACTTGTCCTGCGCCGGCTGCTGCACCCACCACTTCATGTAGTCGGTGCTCGCCTTGGTGTCCGGCGCCTTGGCCAGCGAGCACAGTGGACCGCTCTCGAACGCCATCGTCACCTTGCTCTGCGCCGGGTCGACGTTCGGGATCGCGAACATGCCGTAGTCGGTGCCCGGCTTGAGGCCCTGCTGGGTCATGCTCGTGTTGAACCAGGTACCGAAGATGCCCATCGCGGTCTTGCCGCTCTTGAGCTGGACGGCCGGATCCTCCTTGCTTCCGGCGTCGGAGAAGTAGCCGCCGTCGATCATCTGCTTCCACCGCTCCATGACGGCCACGACGCCCGGGTCGGTGTACTTGGCCTCGCCGGTGGCGAGCTTGTTGTACAGGTCCGGGTCGGTGCCGATGAGCAGCTGCTGGAACCACACGAAGCTGAAGAGCACGGAGGTCTGGTAGAACGGCGTGACGCCCTTGGCCTTGAGCGCGTCCGCGTTGGACATCAGCTCGGCCCAGGTCGACGGCGGCTTGAGGCCGGCCTCGTCGTAGACCTTCTTGTTGTAGAACATGACCCAGTACGAGATGTTCAGCGGCACGCAGTACTGCTTGCCGTCGTACGTGTACGTCTCCTCCAGCTCCTTGGACAGGTCGCCGGCCGCGACCGCCTCCTTCCAGAGGTCGGTCGTCTCGGCCACCTGACCCGCCTCGACGATCTCCTGCAGCCGCCCGCCGGTCGACCAGGTGAACAGGTCGGGCTTGTCGTTGGTGCGGAAGGACGCCTTGATGAAGGCCGAGTACGTCGGCTCGTCGGTGTAGCCGACCGGGGTCATGCCGATGCCGATCTGCTCCTTGCTCAGCTTGCCGAGGTCCTCGAAGAACGGGCTCCAGGCGCCCTTGTCGTTGTAGAGCTTCAGTTCCGTCTTGCCGCCACTGCCGCCATCGTCGCCGGAGTCGCCGCCACAGGCGGCCAGCGCCAGCGACGCGGCCGCGACCAGAGCGGTGAGTACGCGTGCCCGCACGGACATCACCTTTCTTGAAATCATTCCGATGTGGACATCCGGCGGGCGACCACGTCCGCCACGTCCTCGAGGTGTCGCCGCATCAGTCGACGTGCCTGCTCCTCGGAGCCGGCTTCGACGGCGGCCAGGACGGCCCGGTGCTCCTCGTGGTCGCGGGACCGGTCGTCGAATATCTGCAGGATCTCGCGCTGCTCGCCGGCGTGCACCGCCAGCAGCGAGTCGAGCACTTCGTGCAGGATGCGGTGGCCGCTGGCGATCGCGACCGCGCGGTGGAAGGCCATGTTGGCCTCGTGCAGCCGCGTGTCGTCGCCGGCGAGGTGCCGCTCCGCCGCATCGAGTGAGCGCCGCAGCGCCGCCGTGGTGGCCGGGCTGCGGTGCCGCGCCGCCAGGCCGGCCAGGTACGGCTCGACCAGCAGCCGGGCGTCCAGCAGCTCGGCGAGCTGCTCGACGTCCAGGGTCGGGGGGTTGGGGTTGGCGATGACGACCCGTTGGAGCGCGGCGTTCACGTACATGCCGGAGCCGTGCCGGATGTCGATCGCGCCGGTCGCCTGCAGCTGCCGCAGCGCCTCCCGGATGGTCGGCGTCGCGACGGCGAAGCGCTCGGCCAGCACCCGTGCCGACGGGAGCCGGTCGCCGGGCCCGAGCCCTTCCGTGCGGATGAGGTCGACGACGCGGCCGATGAGCGCGTCGGACAGGCTCCGGCGCAGCTCGTCATCCGCTACCGTCACGACCCCTCCTCGCGGTATGTTTCCTGCCTGTAAAGTGACCAAGAGATTAGATGACTTGTTCACTAGGTGTCTAGCCCTTGATCTCGATTGGACGGGAGAATGACCGCCGTGTCCTCCCCGATGTCCGTTTCCCGTGGCGCCGGCGCGCCCGTGGCCAGGCGCAAGCTCCTCGACGAGCTGACCGAGCGGATCCTGGCCCACATCCGTGACGAGGGCCTGCGCCCCGGCGACCGCCTGCCCTCCAACCGGGCGCTCTCCGAGCGCTTCCTGGTCGCCACCCCGACGCTGCGCGAGGCCCTGCGCCGGCTCGAGGCCACCGGCGCGGTCGAGCTTCGGCACGGCTCCGGCGTGTACGTGCGGGCCGACCTCGCCCGGCTGATCATGGTGAACCCCAACCGGCTGCGGCTGGACGCCACCGCGATCCTCGACCTGCTGGAGGCCCGCGAGCTGATCGAGCCGCACCTGGCCGAGTCGGCCGCCCGGCACGCGACGGACGCCCAGCTCGACGAGCTCGCCGCGAGCCTGGACCGGGCCGGTTCCGCCCTCGGGGTCGGTGGCGGCCCCGGCGAGCGGAGCGGGCCCGGCGCCGGGCCGGACGGCGCGCTGCACGCCGCCAACATGGCCTTCCACCGCACGCTCGCCCGGCTCGCCGGCAACCGCGCGCTCGCCCAGGTGCTCGACTCGCTCATCGACCTGCACGACGAGGAGCAGCGGTACATCCAGGCGCTGTACGGCGACCGCGACCACGACCACCACGTGCACCTGGCGATCCTGGCCGCGGTCCGCGGGCGGGCGCCGGTCAAGGCCCGCCGGCTCATGGTCGAGCACCTGCGCGACGTGCGTCAGGTGGTCACCCGCGCCCTGGAGGGGTGAGCGCGTGGCGTGGACCGACCTGCTGAACGCCGAGCCCGGCGCCATCCGCCTCGGCCCGGTGGACGTCGACGTCTACCACTGGGCGGAGATGGCCGACACGGTGGTCAACCCGCCGCACCGCCACACGTACTACGAGGTGTGCTGGGTCGAGGCCGGCACCGGCGAGTTCACAGTGGACGGCCGCACGCACCCGATCGGCCCGGGATCGCTGCTGTTCGCCCGGCCGGGCGTACCCCACCGGATCGTCAGCCGGCGCGCACCCGGCATCCGGCTGGCGTGGGTGGCGTTCCACCTGCGGCTGCCGCCGGGCGGGGATGAGCTGGCCGCGCTGTTCGACGCGTTCGCAGGGTCGGCGCGCCCGCTGGCCCACGACGGGCACAGCCGGGTGGCGGCCCTCTGGGCGGCCCTGCGCGCGACCGGCGACGGCCCGGCGCTGCCCGGCCGGGGTGCGGCGATCACGTCGGTCGCGCGGGCGCTGCTCGTGGCGCTCGCCCAGGCCGGGACGGAGGGCCTGCGCCCCACCCCGGCCGCCGCGCCCGAGGCCGGCACCGCCGCGGTCCGGCTCGTGCTGCGGTACGTGCAGGACAACCTCGACCGCCCGCTGCCGGTGGAGGAGCTGGCCCGCCACGCGCACCTCTCCCGCCGCCAGCTGTCCCGCCTCTTCGCCGTCCATGTCGGACAGTCGCCGGCCGGGTACGTCGAGCGGACCCGCCTCGACCACGCGGCCGCGCTGCTGGTCCGCACCGACCTGCCCATCAAGCGGATCGCCGCCGCGGTCGGGTACGGCGACGTGGCCGGCTTCACCCGGGCGTTCACGCGCCGCCTCGGCAGCCCGCCGGGCCGATTCCGGCACGCCGCGGACCTGCGGCCGGTGCTGTCCGTGTCCTGATCTGCCAATCAGGTGGCAGGGTCGCCCAAAGACCTGGGAGCAGGCCACGCCGCAGACTTTCCGGCATGAACCGACTGACCGCTCAGCAAGCCGAACAGTTCCGCACCGACGGGTACGTCCTGTATCGCCAACCGGTCCTGCCGCCCGGCGACTTCGCCCGCCTCAAGGCCGTCTTCGAGGAGCACCTGGCCGGCGCCTCCCGCGGCGACAGCGGCGAGCTGGACATGCCGCACCAGCGCGACCCGCGCCTGCTCGACCTGCTGCTGTCCGACCCGCTGCTGGACCTTGTCGAGCCGGTGATCGGCCCGGACATCGGGCTGTTCGCCAGCGCGTTCCTGTCCAAGGAGGCGTACAGCGGGCGGGCCACCCCGTGGCACGAGGACTCGTACTTCTGGCAGGACCGCTTCGACCGCATGGACCGCATCGCCACGGTGTGGCTGGCGCTGGACCCGGTCGACCGCGACAACGGCTGCATGCGCGTCCTGCCCGGCAGCCACCTGGAGGCCGGCGGCGAGTACGAGTTCGCCGACCCGGACACGAACTCGTTCGACCGCGTGGTCAAAGGCGAGGTCGACGAGACGAAGGCCGTCGACTTCGCGCTGGACGCCAACCAGTGCTCGCTGCACGACGCCCGCATCGTCCACGGGGCCGGCGCCAACCGCAGCCCGCGCCGCCGGGCCGGCTACACGATCCGGTACTTCTCCCAGTCGTTGCGCTTCGACCCGGCACACCCCCGCAACGAGGGCCACCTGCTCTGGCACGCGCGGGGCCGCAACCTCGCCGGCAACCCCGTCCAGTGAGGACGGTCAGCCCAGGCGCGGGAGGACGTCGCGGGCGGTGAGCTCGGCGACGCGGACCGCCTGGTCGGTGGGGAACAGCCACAGCGACACCGAGTCGGCGCCGGCGTCGAAGAGGGCGCGGAGGCGGGCGGCGCACTCGTCGGGCGTTCCGGCCACCGCCAGCTCGTCGAGCCAGGCGTCCGGGATCCGCTCGGCGAGGGGCGCGCCCGCGCCGCCGGCCAGCAGGTCCGCCAGCTCGGCGGCGTAGCCGGGCACGCGCACGAGCGCGCTGGTCGCCTCGGCGGCCAGGAACATCGCGACCGCGTCCCGGACGGCGCGGCGGGCGCGGGTGCGGTCGGTGTCCACCGAGTACAGCGCGAACGCCGTCACGCGGTGGTCGGGACGGCGGGCGGCGATGGTCTCGCGGGCCCACCGCACGTACGTCGGGCCGGACAGGACGGACAGGATCGTGCCGTCGGCGATCTGGCCGGACAGGCGCAGGGCCTTCTCGTTGACGGCGGCCACGTGGACCGGCAGCGGCTCCGGCGGCGGGAAGTCCAGCCGCACGCGGTCGAGGCGGTGCGCGCCCCCGTCGACGGACACCGTCTCGCCCGCGAAGAGGCCGCGCAGCACGCCGACGGTCTCGCGGAGCGCGGCCAGCGGCGCCGCCGGCAGCACGCCCAGCTGGTCCAGCCAGGACCGCACGCCGAGCGCGACGCCGGGCACGACGCGGCCCGGGTAGGTGCGGGCCAGGCCGGCGAGCTCCATCGCCGCGACCGCGGGATGCCGGGTCGCGACCGAGATCGCGCCGGTGCCGACCGGCGCGGTGCGGGTGGCGGCCAGGATCTGCGCGGCACCCGACATCGCGCCGGAGAAGAAGCAGTCCTCGGAGAACCAGAACTCGCCGAAACCCAGCTCCTCGGCCCGCCGGGCCACGGTCGCGATCTGCTCCGGCGGCGTGATGCTGCCGAAGACGACGCCCACACGCTTCATACCGCCGAGGCTAGATCTAAGCGGACACAGCGTCCACATATCGCCGGCAACCTGTGCGCGGCGTCACGCGTGCCCGCCGCGGGCCGCCTGTGCGCCGCCTCCGCCACCGGCTGCTGACCGGGCGCCGGCACCGGCACCGCCGTGGCGCGGCGGGCTGCCCCGGACCGGAAGCCGGCCCGGTGTCGAATCGGGCCCGCCCCGATCGTCATCGGGTAGGAGGTAACCATGTTCGACGAGCTCTTCCCGATCCTGACCACCCCCGACCTGGGACGGTCCCTGCGCTTCTACCGCGATCTGCTGGGCGGCACCGTGACCTACCAGTTTCCGCCCGAGGGCGAGCCCGGCTACGTGTCGGTCCAGCTCGGCGGCTCGCACCTGGGCATCGGCCAGCAGGACCGGCCGGGTGACCTGACGAACGACCGGGTCACCCTCTGGGCGTACACGGACGACTGCGACGCCGCCGTCGACGCGCTGCGCGCCGCCGGCGTGCCGGTGCTCCAGCAGCCGGCCGACCAGCCGTGGGGCGAGCGCATGGCCACGGTGACCGACCCGGACGGCAACCGGGTGATCGTGGCGACCCGCGCACCCGGGAGCTAGCCCGCGCGATCCGCGCCCGGCGGGCCGATGAGTTTGCGGCGGGCGGGCCGTCTTACCCGGCATGAACACCGAGGGAGAGACCATGACCACCGTCCAGACGCACACCATCGACGCGCCGGGCGCGGTCGTGACCTATGACGTACACCCGGCCGAGGGCGGCGCGCCGGCCCTGCTGCTGTTCGGCTCGCCGATGGACGCGAGCGGGTTCGCGGCGCTGGCCGAGCAGTTCCCGGACCGGACGGTCGTGCGGTACGACCCGCGCGGCACCGGCCGCAGCCCGCGGTCCACGAGCGGCGAAGTCACGCCGGAGCAGCACGCCGACGACGTCCAGCGGGTGATCGCCGCGCTCGGCGGCGGGCCGGTGGACGTCTTCGCCAGCAGCGGCGGCGCGATCAACGCGCTGGCCCTCGTGGCCCGCCACCCGGAGCGGGTGCGGACGCTCGTGGCCCACGAGCCGCCGGCCGCCGCGCTGCTGCCGGACCGCGACGCGGCGCTGGCCGCGATCCGGGACATCCGCGACACGTACGAGCGGGACGGCTTCGGGCCGGCGATGGCGAAGTTCATCTCGATCAGCATGGTCAAGGGGCCGGTACCGGCGGACCAGGCCGAGCGGCCCGGGCCCGGCGCGGCCGACTTCGGCCTGCCCACCGAGGACGACGGCACGCGCGAGGACCCGCTGCTCGCGCAGAACATCATCACCTGCACGCACTACGAGCCCGACTTCGACGCGCTCGCGCAGGCACCGACCCGGATCGTCGTCGCGGTGGGCGCGGAGTCGGAGGGTGAGCTCGCGTACCGCGGCGGCCTCGCCGTCGCCGAAGGGCTCGGCACCGAGGCGGTCGTCGTGCCGGGCAACCACGGCGCCTACCTGCCCGCCGAGTACGGCATGGGTGGCGACGCGGCCGGCTTCGCGGTCGCGCTCCGCAAAATCCTCGACGAGGGTTGACCGGCACGCTGTTCCGGGGTTATGACGTGGCAATGGCGGAGCTTGGCGTTCACGACACGAACGGCATCCTCCGCCAGCCCTGGGTCCGGCCCGAGCGCACCAGCGGCGGGATGGGCTGGGAGCACCTCTACGTCTCCACCCAGTGCGAGGAGCCGTACCAGGCGTCCTTCGAGGGCGCCCGCAGCCACCTCGTCATCCTGCACCTCAACGGGCCGGTGACCGTGCGCCGCGGCCACCTCGGCCTGACCCGCTCGCGCACGGTCCCGCCCGGCGGGCTCTTCGTGCACCCGGCCGGCAAGGACCTGACCGTCGAGCTCGGCGGCCGCCTCGACACGGTGCACGCGTACCTCACGGACGAGTCGCTCCAGGAGGTGCACGAGGGCGCGGCCCCGGTCGAGCTGGCCGAGGAGCTGGGCAGCCTGGACCCGCTGCTGGAGCAGCTGCTGCTGACGCTCGACGGGGTGCTGCGGCACTGGGAGCCGTCGGCGCGCACGTACGTCGACCACCTCGGGCACGCGCTCGCCGCCCAGCTGGCCCGGGCGCACAGCGTGACGCACCGGCCGGCGGCCGTGCCGGCACCCCGCTCCGGGCTGGGCGACCGGCAGTGGGCCGCCGTGCGCGACCTGGTGGCGGCGCGTCTGGGCGAGCCGGTGCCGCTGCGCGCGATGGCCGGGGCGGCCGGGTTGAGCGTCAGCCAGTTCGCCCGGCAGTTCAAGACCCGCACCGGGCTGACGCCGCACAAGTTCCTCGTGCAGCTGCGCGTCGACGCGGCCTGCGCGCTGCTGCGCGACACCTCCGCGCCGATCGCCGACGTGGCCGTGCGCTGCGGCTTCTCGCACCAGGAGCACCTGACCCGGGTCCTGAAGGCGCACCTGCGCACGACGCCGGCGGCGATCCGCCGCGCGCGTTCCGTGCAGTGAGGACAGCGGAAACGTGCAGGACCGGGGAGCCGCGCCCGGCGCACACTGAGCCATGCTGTCGTTCGATGTCGAGACCGACGTCCTCGTGGTCGGCAGCGGACCGGCCGGCGGCGCGGCCGCGCTGCTGCTGAGCACCTACGGGGTCGCCAACATCGTGGTGACCAAGTACGGCCGGCTCGCCGACACGCCCCGCGCGCACATCACCAACCAGCGCACGATGGAGGTGCTGCGCGACGCCGGCGTCGAGGACCAGGTCGTCGCGCGGGCCACGCCGCAGCACCTGATGGGCGACACCACGTTCTGCTCCAGCCTCGCCGGCGAGGAGCTGGGTCGGCTGCGCACCTGGTACACGCACCCGCTGCGGCAGGCCGAGCACGACCTCGCCTCCCCCTCGCGGATCTGCGACATGCCGCAGCACCTGATGGAGCCCGTGCTGGTCGAGAACGCGGTCGCCCGCGGCACGTCGTTGCGCTACCAGACCGAGTACCTGTCGCTGGAGCAGGACGCGGCCGGGGTGACCGCGACCGTGCGGGACCGGCTGCGCGGCGACGAGTACCGCATCCGCGCGAAGTACCTCATCGGCGCCGACGGCGGGCGCAGCAAGGTGGCCGAGGACATCGGGCTGCCGATGGTGGGGCGGATGGGCGTCGCGGGCAGCATCAACATCGTCTTCGAGGCGGACCTCACCCGGTACACGGCGCACCGCCCCAGCACGCTCTACTGGGTGCTGCAGACCGGCTCGGACGTCGGCGGCATCGGCATGGGGCTGGTCCGCTGCGTACGGCCGTGGCACGAGTGGCTCATCGTGTGGGGCTACGACATCGACGGCCCGCCGCCGGACCTCACCGAGGAGTACGCCCGCCGGATCGCGCACCACCTCATCGGCGACGACTCGGTGCCGGTCACGATCCGCTCGTCGTCGGCGTGGACGGTCAACCACCAGTACGCGCGGGTGTACCACCGGGCCGGGTCTTCTGCGCCGGCGACGCCGTGCACCGGCACCCGCCGTCGAACGGGCTCGGCTCCAACACGTCCATACAGGACGCGTACAACCTGGCGTGGAAGCTCAAGCTCGTGCTCGACGGCACGGCCGACCCGCGGCTGCTCGACACGTACACGAGCGAGCGCGCGCCGGTGGGCCGGCAGATCGTCGAGCGGGCCAACCGCAGCATCGGCGAGACCGCGCGCGTCTTCGAGGCGCTCGGGCTGCTCTCCACCGGCGACCACGCGCAGCTGCGCCGCAACATGGACGCCCGCAAGCTGCCCACGGCGGAGGCGGAGCGGCAGCGGCAGCAGCTGCGCGAGGCGATAGCGCTCAAGAACTACGAGTTCAACACGCTCGGCGTGGAGCTCAACCAGCGGTACGACTCCGCGGCCGTGGTCCCGGACGGGTCGCCGCGGCCGCGCAACCCGCGCGACGACGAGCTGCACCACCACGCCACCACCTGGCCGGGCGCCAAGGTCCCGCACGCCTGGGTCTGCCGCGGCCGGGCCCGGGTGTCCACACTGGACCTGGGCGGGCAGGGGCGCTTCACGGTGCTGACCGGCGTCGGCGGCACCGGCTGGGTGGCCGCCGCGGCGGCGGTGGGCGCCGAGCTCGGTGTGCCCGTCGCGGCGGTCACGATCGGGCCCGGCGCCGACTACGAGGACCTGTACGGCGACTGGGCCCGGCTCCGCGAGGTCGAGGACGGCGGCTGCCTGCTGCTGCGCCCCGACAACCACGTGTGCTTCCGGGCCGGCACCGCCACCGCGGACGCGGCCGGCGATCTCCGGGACGCGCTGCGCCGCGTGCTCGGCCTGTCCACCGGCGCGGTCGGATAGCCCGAACGGATCAAAGTGGGTGGGCCATTGGGCCAGGTTCGGGCGGCCATCACGGACCTCCCACCGCCACATTGACCTCGGCAGATGCGTCGATACCACGGTTTCTCGCGCGGCGCCGGGAGGCGTTGACAGCCCCCGCCCCATGGCTAGACTCCTGTCTACCGTCGTCAATGGGAGCGCTCCCACGCCCGTGCCTCCCTCGACGCACCACACGAGGGGACCATCTACTGTGGACGCACTGTGCGTGGCCGTCGCCGCGAGCTTCACGGCGGATCCGATCGACGAGTCGCTGCGCCACTGGTGGGACGAGCTGGGCATGCCCGCGCGGACCACGTTCGCGCCGTACAACCAGGTGTTCCAGGCGCTGCTGGAGGCCGAGGGCCGCTCGCGGCCAACCGGCACGGGGTCAACGTGGTGCTGGTCCGCCTCGACCGCTGGCGGGAGGCGGAGGCCGACGACCTCGCCGCCGCGGTGCGGCACAGCGCCGGGCGCGCACCGGTCCCGCACCTGGTGGTCTGCTGTCCCGGCCCGCCCGGCACGGAGGACAAGGCCGAGCTCCGCCTCGCCGAGGCGCTGGCCGGCGACGCCCGTGTACGCGTGGTGACCTCCGCCGACCTTGCCGCGCTCTACCCGGTGGACGGCTACTTCGACGAGTACGGCGAGCGCTCCGCGGACGTGCCGTACACGCGGGCGATGTTCGCCGCGCTGGGCACCGCCGTGGCCCGCGCGACGCACGCGTGGGTCACGCCGCGACCCAAGGTGGTCGCGGTCGACGCCGACAACACGCTGTGGGACGGCGTGGTCGGCGAGGACGGCCCGCTCGGCGTGCGCGTCCCGCCGGCCCGGCGCGCGTTCCAGGAGCTGCTCCTGGCCCAGCGGGCCGCCGGCCGCCTGATCGCGGTCTGCAGCAAGAACGCGGAGGCCGACGTGCTCGCCGTGCTCGCCGGGCATCCGGACATGGTGCTGCGCCCCGAGCACGTGAGCGCCCACCGGATCGACTGGGCGCCGAAGTCGGCCAACCTCGCCGCGCTCGCCGCCGAGCTCGACCTGGGCCTGGACAGCTTCGTCTTCCTCGACGACAACCCGGTCGAGGTCGCCGAGGTGCGCGCCGCACACCCGGAGGTGCTCGCGCTGGCGCTCCCCGCCGAGGCGGAGGCGGTGCCGGGATATCTGCGGCACTGCTGGCCGCTGGACCTCACGTCGGTCACCGACGACGACCGCGAGCGGGCCGAACGCTACGCCGTGGAGGCGCGGCGCCGCGCGGCCGGCACGGCCGCGCCGTCGATGGCGAGCTTCCTGGAAGGGCTCGACCTCGTCGTGCAGGTGCGGCCGATGGCGCCCGCCGACCTCGCCCGCACCGCGCAGCTCACCCAGCGGACCAACCAGTTCAACCTCACGACGGTACGCCGCGGCGCCGCCGAGCTGTCCGCTGTGGACGGTGAGGTGCTGGTGGTCGACGTGCGCGACAGGTTCGGCTCGTACGGCCAGGTCGGCGTCGTCGTCCACAGTGTCGACCCGGTCCACCGCCGGCTCTGCGTGGAGACCTTCCTGCTGAGCTGCCGGGTGCTCGGGCGGGGCGTGGAGCACCGGGTGCTCGCCGCGCTCGGCACGCTCGCCGCGGAGCGCGGCCTGGCCGGCATCGCCCTGGCGTACGCGCCCACCGGCCGCAACCGCCCGGCGTACGACTTCCTGACCGGCCTGCCGGGCGTGCGGCGCGAGGGTGACACCTTCGCACTGTCCACGCAGGACGCCCGCGCCGCGCGGTACGAGCCGCCGGCCGGCGCACCCCCGCCGGTGGCCGGCACGGTCGCCGCCCGCCCCGCCGCGCCCGCCGACGCCGAGCGGGTACACCGGGTCGCGAGCGGTCTCACGTCCGCCGCGCGGGTGCTCGCCGCGATCGACGCGCGCCGCGACGGACCGGCCACGACCGTGCGCACCGACGACCCGACCGAGGCGCGGGTCGCGGCGATCTGGGCCGAGCTGCTCGACTTCCCGCCCGGGTCGGTGCACGACAACTTCCACGAGCTGGGCGGCCACTCGCTCGCGCTGGTGCGGTTCGCCGTCCGGGTGCGCGACGAGTTCGGCGTGGAGCTGCCGGTCGACGCCCTCTTCACCGACGCGTTCACCGTCGCCGGCATCGCCCGGACGATCCGGGAGCACGCCACGGACGGCCTCGACAGCCTGCTCGCCGAGCTGGAACAGCTCTCCGACGACGAGGTCCGCGCGCTGCTCGATGCCGACCGCTGAGCCATGGGAACGTTCCTGGTCAGCACTTACGGCACCAACGGCGACGTGCTGCCGTTCATCCGGATCGGGCAGGCGCTGCGCCGCCGGGGCCACGAGGTCGTGCTGCACACGCACGCGTACTACGGCGACACCGCCCGCGCGGCCGGCCTCGACTTCGTGCCGGTCGACACCGAGGAGGCGTACGCCCGCACGCTCCACGACGCCCAGCACCTGCTGCTGAACGTCCTCGCCGACGTCAACCACCTGGCCGACTACTACGAGCGCAACGGCCTGTGGGAGCAGATCCGCCAGGAGTACGAGTCGATGGCCGCGCTGGTCCGGGAGCGCGACCCGGCCCAGGTGGTGGCGGTGAGCCGGCACACCTCCGGCCTGTCGGTGCTGATGCTGCGCGAGACCCACCGGGTACCGGCGGCCTGGCTCGCCCTCTCCCCCACCCTCTTCATGGCCGTGCCGCTGACCGAACGGCTCTTCCCGCGCACGCTGGCCGGACCCGCCAACCGGGTGCGCGCCGCGGCCGGGCTGTCCCCTGTGGACGACTGGGCGCCGTGGCTCTCCTCCGCCGACCTCCAGCTCGGGCTGTGGCCGCGGTGGTTCGACGCGGCCGGCGACCGCGCGCCGGACGGCGCCGCGCTGCCCGGCTTCGTGCTGCACGACGACGCCGAGACCGGCGCCCTGCCCGCCGAGGTGCGGGCCCTGGTCGCCGACGGCGTGCCGGCCGAGCGCCGGCCGGTGCTGCTGACCGGCGGCTCAGGGCAGCTGCTGCACCGCGAGTGGTACCGGGTGGCCGCGGAGGCCTGCGCCCGCGCCGGCCGGCCGGGCATCCTCGTCTGCCGCCACCGCGACCTGCTCCCCGAGTCGCTGCCGGAGGGCGTGCTCTGGCAGCCGGCGCTGCCGTTCCGCACGCTCATGCCGCGGGTGGCCGCGGTGGTGCACCACGGCGGCGTGCTCACCTGCGCGCGGGCGATCGCGTCCGGGGTGCCGCAGGTGATCCTCGCGCACGGCACCGACCGGCCGGACAACGCCGCCCGGCTGCGGCGGCTGGGCCTCGCCGAGTGGCTGCCCGCGGCCCGCTGGACGGCATCGGCGGCCGCCGACCTGCTCACGCGGGTGCTGGACGACCCCGGCTACCCGGCCCGGGCCCGGGAACGGGCACCCCTTGTCGACTCCGCGGCGGCGGTCGAGGCCGCCTGCGACCGGCTGGAAGGGCTGCTGGGCACCCGTGCCGCGGCGGTGCCACCGACGACGGCCAAGGAGGCGTCCGTGCGCGACCGGATCCAGCACCTCTCGCCGGAGCAGCGGGCGCATCTGCTCAAGCGCCTGCGGCCGGTGCCCCGTCCACCGAGGACGGAGGGCGAAGAGGAGCGCGACTGCTCGTACCACCAGCGCCGGGCCTGGCTCGCGGCCCAGGTGGACCCGGCCGCGGCGAGCGCGCACGTGGCCACCGCGATCCGGCTGCGCGGCCCGTTGGACGTGGCCGCGCTGGCGGCCGCCGTCGACGAGGTGGTCGCCCGCCACGACGGGCTGCGCACGGTGCCGGTGCCGGGCCCGGAGGAGCCGCGGCAGCGGGTCGTCGGCGCGCTCCGCTCGCCGCTGCGCGTGGAGTCCTCCGTGGACGCCGCGCGGTGGGTGGCCCGGGTGCGGGCCGACCCGTTCGACCTCGACCGGGGTCCGCTGGTCCGGACGGCGCTGCTGCAGGCGGGGCCGGAAGAGAGCGTCTTTCTGCTGATCGGCCACCACTTCGTCATGGACGCGGCGTCGCTCGGTGTCGTCGTCGGCGAGGTGGCGGCGGCCTACTCGGCGCGCGTCACCGGTGGCGGCCCGGCGTTCGACGGCCCGCCGGTGCAGTACCCGGACGTCGCCACCCACCAGCGGCGCACCCTCGCCGGCGGCGGCCTGGAGCGCGCGCTCGCGCACTGGCGCTCCACACTGGACGGCCTGGCGCCCCCGCCGGCGCTGCCGCTCCCGCCACCCGCCACGCCCGGCGACGTCCCCGGCGAGGCGGTCCGGATGCTCGCGCCGGAGCTCGCGGAGCGGCTGTCCGCGGCGGCCGGCGGGTCCGGCCGGATCAGCCTCGCACCGGCGCTGCTGACCGCGTACCAGCTGCTGCTGCGCCGCTACACCGCGCGCGACGACGTGCCGGTCGGCGTCTTCGCCGGCGGCCGCACCGAGCCGGGCACCGAGCGGGTGGTCGGCGACTTCACGAACATCGTCGCCGTCCGCGCCGACCTCGGCGGCGAGCCGCCGTTCCCCGTGGCGGTGCGGCGGGTCGGCGCGGCCCTCGCCGACGCGCTGGCGCACCAGGACGCGCCGTTCGAGGCCGTGGTCGCCGCGCTCGCGCCGCCCCGGGCGCCCGGGCGGCCGGCGCTGGTCGGGTTCGGCTTCAGCATGCAGGACCACCGGCTGCACGAGATCGCCTGGGCCGGCCTCTGCGCCGACGTGCTGCCGGTGCCGGCCGGACACTCCCATGTGGACCTCACGCTGATCGCGGTGCCGACGGCGACCGGGGAGGTCAAGCTCGTCTTCGAGTACCCGCCCGGCCGGTTCGACGCCGCCGCCGTGGAGGCGCTCGCCACCCGCTACCACGACCTGCTGCGCCTGCTCGCCGCCGCGCCGGACCGCCCGGTCGACGAGGCCGTGCTGGCCGGCATCCCCGAACCGGCCCCGCTTCGGGCCGCCGCCGCACCGCCGCCGCCACCGCCGGTCGGGTACACGGCTCCCCGCACCGAGGGCGAGGACCTCGTCGCCGGCGTCGTCGCCGAGGTCCTCGGGCTGGACAAGGTCGGCGTGCACCACGACTTCTTCGGGCTCGGCGGCCACTCGCTGCACGCCATGCGGGTGATCGGGCGGATCAACGCGGCCACCGGCCTGGACGTGCCCGTCCGGCTGTTGTTCGTCCACCCCACCGTGGCCGGGCTGACCGAGGCGCTCGAGGAGCTGGCGCGATGACGTCCGCGCTGGCGCGGCGGTGGCAGGCGGCCGCCGCGCCGGCCATCACCCCCGCCACCGACGGGAGCCCGCCCCCGCTGTCGTACGCGCAGGAGCGGATGTGGTTCCTGGAGCAGTACGCGCCGGGCACCGCGACGTACCACATGTGGCTGCCGCTGCGCGTCGCCGGAGCGGTCGACGTGCCGGCGCTGCGCGCGGCGCTGGACGCGCTCGCGGCCCGGCACGACAGCCTCCGCATGCGGTTTCCGGCCACAGTGGACGGCAAGCCGGTGCTCGACGTGGCCGCACCCGGGGCGGTCCCCCTCGACCTGCTCCGCGCCGAGGGCGAGGCGGAGGCGCGCGACGCGCTCGCGCGGGCGGTCGCCGTGCCGTTCGACCTGGCGGCCGGGCCGCTCTTCCGCGCCGCGCTCGTCGCGCTCGGCCCGGACGATCACGTGCTCTGCCTCACCATGCACCACATCGTCAGCGACGGCTGGTCCACCGAGGTGATCCTGGCCGAGCTCGGCGCGCTCTACGACGCGGCGCTCGCCGGGCGCCCGGCCGGGCTCCCCGCGCTGCCGATCGGGTACGGCGACTGGGCCCGCTGGCAGCGCGCGCTCGGGTCGACCGGGCGCGACCTCGACTACTGGCGCGAGCGGCTGGCCGGCCTGCCCGCCCTGCAGCTGCCCACCGACCGGCCCCACCCGCCGGAGCAGACCTCGTCCGGCGCGGTGCACACGTTCCGGCTCGACGCCGGGCTGTGCGGCGCGCTCGCCGCCGTCGGGCGGGCCGGTGGGGCCACGCCGTTCATGGTGCTCCTGGCCGGGTTCCAGGCGCTGCTCGGGTGGCACGCCGGCCAGGACGACTTCGGCGTCGGCGTGCCGGTCTCCGGGCGCGGCCAGCCGCAGGCCGAAGGGCTGGTCGGGCTCTTCGTCAACACCGTCGTGCTCCGCGCCGACCTGGCCGGCGACCCGTCCTTCGCCGACCTCGTCGGCCGGGTGCGCGAGGCGGCGATCGACGCGTTCGCACACCAGGAGCTGCCGTTCGAGCGGCTGGTCGGCGAGCTGAAGGTGACCCGGGACGTGCGGCGGCCACCGGTCTTCCAGGTCAGCTTCGCCGTGCAGAACTACGCGAAGGCACCGGCGAGCCGCCTCGGCGCGCTGACCGTGGCGCCGTTCGACGTGGCGCCGGCGACGACCCGGCACGAGCTGGCGCTGTACCTGCACCACGAGGGGACGGGCTGGTCGGCACCGTCACGTACAACACCGACCTCCTCGACGCGTCCACGGTGGAGCGGCTGTTCCGCCGGTACCGCGCGCTGCTGCGCCAGGTCAGCGCCGCACCGGCCGCGCCGCTGTCCACTCTGGACCTCCTCGAGCCCGGCGAACGGGCTGTCCTGTCCGCCTACGCCGACGGCGGCGGATCCGGCACGCGGGCCGGGCTGCTGACCGACGGCTTCGGCGGCTGGGTCGCCCGCACCCCGGACGCGCCCGCCGTCGTGCACGGCGGCGACACACTCTCCTACGCCCGCCTGGACCGCCTCGCGAACGGGCTCGCCGCACGGCTGCGCGACCTCGGCGTGCGGCCGGACTCGCGGGTGGGCATCTGCCTCGCCCAGTCCACCGCCGCGGCGGTCGCCGTGCTCGGCGTGCTGCGCTCCGGCGGGGCGTACGTGCCACTCGACCCCGAGCAGCCGCCGGCCCGGCTGGCGTACCTGCTCGCCGACGCGGGCGCCGACGTGCTGCTCACGTCGCCCGACCTGGCCGGCCTCTTCGCGGGGTACGCCGGCCGGGTCGTCACCGACGTGACCGGCGGCGAGTCCGGGCCGCTCCCGCCGGTCACCGCCGCGGACGACCTCGCGTACGTCATCTACACCTCCGGCTCGACCGGGCGCCCCAAGGGCGTGGCGGTGCGGCACGCCCAGCTCGTCCGCTACCTCGACGGCGTACGCGAGCGCCTGGGCGTCGTCGACGGCGCCGCCTACGGGCTGATGCAGTCGCTGTCGTACGACTTCGCGGTCACGATGTTCTTCCTGGCGCTGCACACCGGCGGGCGGGTGCACCTGATCCCGCGGCGGGCCACCGCCCAGGAGGTCGCCGCGCACCTCGCCGCGGCGCGGATCGACTACCTCAAGCTGACGCCGACCCACCTCGCCGCGCTCGCCGCCGAGGTGCCGGCCGGCGACCTGCTGCCGCGGCGGGCGCTGCTGCTGGGCGGCGAGGCGTCCCGCGCCGACTGGACCCGCGAGCTGGCGGGCCTGTCCGCCGCCAAAATCGTCAACCACTACGGGCCGACCGAGGCCACGGTGGGCGTCACCACGTACGAGGTGCGGCCCGAGGTCGACCCCGGCTCGGTCACCACGCCGATCGGCCGGCCGCTGCCGCACGCCCGCGTGCACGTCCTCGACCGGCTGCTGCGGCCGGTGCCGGCGGGCGCGGTTGGCGAGATCTTCATCGGCGGCGACCGGCTGGCCCGCGGCTACCTGGACCGGCCGGAGCTGACCGCCGAGCGCTTCGTGCACAGCTCGGCGTACGGGCGCCTGTACCGCACCGGCGACCTGGCCCGCTGGCTGCCCGGCGGCGACCTGGAGTTCCTCGGCCGCCGCGACCACCAGGTGAAGGTGCGCGGCTACCGGATCGAGCTGGGCGAGGTCGAGGCGGCCGCCGCCGCGCTGCCCGAGGTGACCGGCGCGGCCGTGGTCGTGCACGGCGAGCGGCTCGTCGCGTACCTGGAGCGGGCCGGCGCGGCCGACCTGACCGTCGGCGAGCTGCGCGAGCGGCTGGGCGGGACGCTGCCGGAGTACATGCTGCCGGCGGCCGCCGTGTGGCTCGACGCGCTGCCGCGGATGGCGCACGGCAAGGTGGACCGGGCCGCGCTGCCCGCACCCACGGCGGACCCGGCCGCCGGCTTCGTCGCGCCGGACGGGCCGGTCGAGGAGGCGGTCGCCGAGGTCTGGCGGGACCTGCTCGGCGTCGAGCGGGTCGGCGTCGACGACGACTTCTTCGCACTGGGCGGGCACTCGCTGCTCGCCATCCAGGCGGTCAGCCGGCTGCGCGGCCGGCTGCCGTTCCCGGTCACCGCGATGGACCTGTTCAAGCACCCGACCGTGCGCGGCCTGTCCCGGCTCGGCGCGCCGGGCGGCCCGCGACCGCTGCTGCACGAGCTGACCCGGGCACCGGCCGCCGCGACCCGGTCGCTGGTCTGCGTGCCGTACGGCGGGGCGAGCGCGGTCGTGTACCAGCCGCTGGCCGACGCGCTCCCGGACGGGGTGCGCCTCTACGCGGTCGCGGTGCCCGGACACGACCTCGGCCTCGCGGAGGAGGCGCGGCCGCTCGACGAGGTGGCCGCCCGGGTGGTGGACGAGGTGCTGTCCGGCGTGCCCGGCCCGCTCGTCCTCTATGGACACTGCGGTCCCGGCGCGGCGCTGACCGTCGAGGTGGCGCGCCGCCTCGAAGCGGCCGGCCGTGCCGTCGACGCGGTCTACCTGGGCGGGGTCTTCCCGTTCGCGCGGCCGCGGCTCGCCTCGCTGCTGCGCTTCGAGCGGCTGCGCTCGGACACCGTGTACGCGAACTGGCTCCAGTCGATGGGCGCGGACGTCGGCGCGCTGGAGCCCGCGCAGCGCCGGCACCTGATCCGCGCGATGCGGCGCGACGCCGAGGAGGCCGAGGCGTACTTCACCCGGCTGCTCGGCGAGCGGGTCACGCCGCTGCGCGCGCCGATCGTCTCGGTGGTCGGCGAGAAGGACCCGGGCACCGACTACCACCAGGAGCGGTTCCGCGAGTGGGGCTTCCTGTCCCCGCGCACCGGGCTCGTCGTGCTGGACGAGGCCGGGCACTACTTCCTCAAGTACCGGGCGGCCGAGCTGGCCGGCATCGTCACCGGCCCGGTGCCGCCCCCGCCCGACGGCCCGCCCGAGCCGCCCCGCGGGCCGCGGCCGAGCATGGGGCGCTTCCTCGCGGTCGCGGCCGGCCAGCTCGTGTCCATGACGGGCACCGCGCTGACCGAGTTCGCGCTGCCCCTGTGGGCGTACCTGGAGACCGGCTCGCTGCTGCGCTTCGCGCTCTTCGCGGTGGCCGGCGTGCTGCCCGGCATCCTCGTCGCGCCGGTCGCCGGGGCACTGGTGGACCGCAGCGACCGCCGCCGCGCGCTGATCGGCGCGAGCGTCCTCGCCGGGCTCATCCAGGCGGCGCTCGCGGTGCTGCTGGCCACCGGCGCGCTCGGCCCGGCCGTCCTCTATGGACTGCTGGCCGCGCTGTCGGTCGCGCTCACCCTGCAGCGCCTCGCGTACACCTCCGCCGTGCCGCAGCTCGTCCCCAAGCACTACCTCGGCCACGCCAACGGGGTGGTGCAGCTGGCGACCGGCGCGGCGCAGTTCCTCGTACCGCTTGTCGCGGTGGCGCTGCTGCACTCGCTGGGCATGCTCGGCATCCTGCTGCTCGACGTGGCCAGCTACGCGGTCTGCGTGGCCGTGCTGCTCGCCGTCCGCTTCCCGCGCACGATGGCGTGGCGGCGGCGGGAGAGCGTGCTCGCCGAGATCCGGGGCGGGTTCCACTACTTCTTCCGCCGCCCCGGCCTGCGCGCGATGCTGCTGTTCTTCGTCGGGCTCAACGCGCCGCTCGCCGCGGTACTCGTGCTGGTGTCCCCGCTCGTGCTGGCGGTGGGCTCGCTGGCCGACGCGGGCCGCGTGGCGATGGTGTCGGCGGCCGGCGCGGTCGCCGGCGGCCTGGTGATGGCGCTGTGGGGCGGGCCCAAGCGGCACCGGATGCGCGGGCTGCTCTGGGCGGCCGCCGGGATCGCGGCGGGTGCCGCGGTGACCGGCCTGCGGCCGTCGGTCGCGCTGATCGCGGCCGGCACGTTCGGCCTGTCGTTCGCGCTCGTGCTGGTGAACGGCGCGTGGATCACGATCATCCACACCAAGGTGCCGCAGCGCTTCCACGCGCGGGTGATCGCGCTCAACCAGATGGTCGCGCTCTCGGTGCTGTCCCTCGGGTACCTGCTCGCACCCCTGGCCAGCGCGGCGTTGCAGCCGCTGGTCGACGCGGACGGTCCGCTCGCCGGCTCGCTCGGCGCGGTGATCGGCACGGGCGCCGGCCGCGGCACCGGGCTGCTGTACCTGCTCTGCGGCCTGGCGATCGCCGCGCTCGTCGCGGTCTCGCTGCGGGTGCCGGTGCTGGCCCGCTTCGACGACGACGTGCCCGACGCCGAGCCGGACGACCTGGTGGGCCTCGCCGCGCTGGGCCGCCGGACGCCGGGCGGCGCGGGCTGAGGCGGTAGTCTGGCGCCGCTTGGACGGATCGGGCCGAGGGGCGGCGATGAGGGTGGTGTCGCGGGACGGTACGCCGATCGCGTACACGCGCGAGGGCAGCGGGCCGGCACTCGTCCTGGTGGGTGGCGCGCTCGACGACGGCTCCGAGAACGCGCCGCTCGTGCCCGCCCTGGCCGCGCACTTCACCGTCTACAACTACGCCCGGCGCGGGCGGGGCGGCAGCGGCGACACGCCGCCGTACGCGGTCGAGCGCGAGGTCGAGGACCTGGCGGCGCTCGCCGCCGAGGCCGGGGAGCCCGTCCACCTGTACGGGGTCTCGTCCGGCGGGATGTTCGCGCTCGAGGCGGCCGCCGCCGGGGTGCCGGTCGCGCGGCTGGCGCTCTACGAGGTGCCCTACGACCCGTCGCCGGACGCGGGCGGCCGCTACGACGAGTACCGGGAGCGGCTCGCCGAGGCCCTCGCGGCGGGGCGGCGGGACGGTGCGCTGGAGCTGTTCATGCGGCTGGCCGGTTCGTCCGACACGGAGATCGAGGGGGCGCGCCAATCGCCCTACTGGGCGGGGCTGGAGGAGCTGGCGCCCACGCTCGCGTACGACGCCGCGCTCTACGGGCCGCCGCCGGCCGCCCGCCTCGCCGCCGTCACCCGGCCGGCGCTGGTGGCCACCGGCGGCGGCAACGAGTTCTTCGAGTACGCGGCCGACGCCCTCGCCGGCCTGCTGCCGGACGCGGTGCGCGCGACGTTCGCCCGGCAGGGGCACGTCGCCGACCCGTCGGTGGTGGCACCGGCGCTGCGCCGCTTCCTGCTTGCCGAGGGTCCCACCTCCGGGTGAACCGGGTCGCCGGGGACACCCCCGGAAGGCGCGCCGGAGCGACCGCTCGGCGCGTAATCGATCTAGAAAGCGCGATACCTCGATGTATCCGTAGTATGGTCCGGCTATGTCCGAAAGGCGGGACGGGGCACCCCGCTCAGGCGAGCCGCCGGTGTCCACTGTGGAAGACGAGCCGGGCCGCGGACCGGGCGCCGCGCCCGACCCGCCGCGGGACGCGCCGGGGCCTCCGCCCGGCGAGCCGCTCGTGGTCTACGACGACGAGGAGCGCCCCGCGCGGCGGCTCACCGGGCCGGTGGAGCGGGGCGTGGCGGTCGTCGCGTTCGCGGTGGCGGTGCTCGTGCTGTGGCAGGTGTTCCGGCCGCTCGCCCAGGGCAGCCAGTACTACCTGATCATCTTCCTGGCCGGCGTGCTCCCGCTGGTCTTCCTCGGCTACCGGGCCGGACTCCCGGTCCCCGCCCGGCTGCGCCGCGCGCCGGCCGCCGCGCGCGAGCGCGACCTGCCCGGGCCGCTGGACTGGGTGCTGGCGGCGGTCACGCTCGCCGTCTGCCTGTACCCCCTCCTGCCGTTCGCGGTGGGCGAGGCGGGCGGCGGGTACAACGCCTTCCTGGACCGCCAGGGCCTGCTCGCCCCCGCGGACGTCGCGATGGGCGGCGTCCTTCTCCTGCTGGTGCTGGAGGCCTGCCGGCGGACCACCGGGTGGGTGCTGCCCGCGGTCTGCCTGATCTTCCTCGGGTACGGCTACTACGGCGGCCTGCTGCCGCAGAGCTGGTCGATCGCGCACGCCGGCCTCGACTTCAGCCAGATCGTCGACGCGCTCTACAACTCCGGCAGCGGCTTCTACGGCACCCCGCTGGACGTCGCCGCCTCGTACGTCGTGCTGTTCACCGTCTACGGCGCCGTGCTCGACCTCTCCGGCGCCGGCCGCTTCTTCGTGGACCTCTCGGTCGCGGCGTTCCGCCGCTCCCGCAGCGCCGCCGGGCGCACGGCGGTCGCGTCCGGCTTCCTGCTCGGCACGGTCTCCGGATCCGGCACCGCCACCGCGGTCAGCGTCGGCGCGGTCACCTGGCCGATCCTGCGCCGGGCCGGCTACCCCGCCGAGCAGGCCGGCGGCATGCTCGCGGCGGCCGGGGTGGGTGCGATCCTGTCGCCGCCGACGCTGGGCGCGGCCGCGTTCATCGTCGCGGAGTACCTGAGGGTCTCCTACCTGACCGTGCTCGGGTGGGCGATGATCCCCACGGTCCTGTACTACCTCGGCATCCTGCTCGCCGTCGAGATCGACGCCCGCCGCTTCCGGGTCAAGCCGGTGGAGCTGCACGTCGGCTCGCCGTGGCGGCTGCTGGCCCGGTTCGGGTACCACTTCTCCTCGCTGGTCGCGATCGTCGTGCTGCTCGCCCTCGGCGTGAGCGCGACGAAGGCCGTCGTGTACGCGACCGCCCTCGCCTTCCTGCTGTCCTTCCTGGACCGGCGCGGCCGCCTCACCCCGCGCCGCCTCTTCGAGGCGCTCTCCGCCGGGGTGCGCGGCGTCCTGCCGGTGGCGGCCGTGTGCGCGGCGGCCGGCATCATCACCGCGATCACGACGAAGACCGGCCTCGGCGCCCAGGTCGCGTCGCTGCTGGTGCGCACCGCCGAGTCGCTGGCCGACGGCCGCACCGCCGTGCTCGCGCTGACCGTGGTGTTCGCCGCGGTCGCGCTCTCGCTGCTCGGCCTCGCGGTGCCGGTCACGGCCTCGTTCATCATCGGCTGGGTGATCATCGGCCCGGCGCTGCTCACGCTCGGCGTGCCCGGCCCCGCCGCCGCGATGTTCGTCTTCTACTACTCGGTGCTCTCTGAGGTGACGCCGCCGACGGCGCTGGCCGCGGTCGGCGCCTCCGCGGTCACCGGCGGCCGGCCGGTGCCGACGATGTGGCAGGCGCTGAAGTACGCGCTGCCCGCGTTCCTGGTGCCGGTCACGTTCGTGCTCACCGGCCCCGGCGAGTACCTGCTCGGCCGCGGCCCGGTCTGGGGAGTGGTCTGGACGTCGGCGGTGGCCTGCCTGGCGGTCGCCGCGCTCGCGGTGGCCACCGGCGGGTGGGTGCTCGGCCTCGGCGCGGCCGGTACACCCGAACGGATCGTCACCGCGGCCGCCGGCCTGCTGTTGCTCTACCTGCACCCGGTCACCATCACGGCGGGCTGCGTGCTGCTCGCAGCGGCACTGGCCGCGGTGGCCGTGCGCCGCCGAACACCCCTGGGGAAGGAGTCCACATGAGAACTCGCACTTTCGCCGCCGTCCTCGCGCTCGGGCTGAGCGCGGCCGGGCTGGCCGGTTGCGGCGGGCGGCAGGACGCCGCCGGTACCGACGCGGGTGGCGACGTCACCTGCGAGGTGGCCGGCGACGTGCGGGTCGGCATCGCGACCGGCAACGCCACCGGCGTGTACTTCGCGCTCGGCAACGCCTACGCGGAGCAGATCTCCGAGGCCACCGGCGGCAAGGTCAAGGCCACCGCGGCCGAGACCGGCGCCTCGGTACAGAACATCCAGCAGCTGGTGGCCGGCACGTACCAGGTCGCCTTCTCGCTCGCGGACACCGCGGCCGACGCGGTGCAGGGCAAGGGGAGCTTCGAGGCGCCCCAGCCGGTGCAGGCGCTGTCCCGCATCTACACCAACTACACCCAGGTCGTCGTCCGCACGGACGCCGGCATCACCACCGTGGAGCAGATGAAGGGCAAGCGGGTCTCGACCGGCTCGCCCCGGTCGGGCACCGAGGTGATCGCCAACCGCCTGCTCACCGCCGCCGGCCTCGACCCGGCCAAGGACGTGTCCGCCCAGCGCCTGGACCTCACCAAGACCGTCGACGGCATGAAGGACGGCTCGATCGACGCGATGTTCTGGTCCGGCGGCCTGCCCACGCCCGGCATCACCGACCTCTTCACCACCGCGAAGGACCAGGTGCGGTTCATCGACATCACGCCGCTGCTGCCGAAGATGAAGGAGGTCAACCCGGTCTACGAGGAGAACGTGATCCCGGCCGCCACCTACGGGATGACCGCGGACGCCAAGACCATCGTGGTGCCGAACCTGCTGCTGGTGAAGCAGGACACCGACCCGAACGTGGTGTGCGCCCTCACCAAGGCCCTCTTCGAGCGCCAGCCGCAGCTGGCACAGGCCAACGCGGCCGCGAAGGAGATCGGCCTCGACAAGGCCCGCCAGACCACGCCGGTGACGCTGCACCGCGGCGCGGCCAAGGCCCTGGACGACCTCGGGGCACCCGCCTGAGCTGATCCGGCCTGATCCGGCCCGCCGGACCGGGCCGGGACAATTCTGGAAAGAAGGTTTAGAGTATCGGCATCAGTCGATGCTCTGGAGGCGGTGTGCGATGCGGCGCCTGATCGCGGTGGCTTCAGCGCTCCTGCTCGTCGCGGTGCTTCCGGCGGCGCCCGCGCACGCCGTCACCACCCGGCCGGCGCTCGTCGTCAACCGGGACTTCCCCGACCCGGACGTGTCGCGGTTCGGCAGCACCTGGTACGCCTACGCGACGAACAGCGGCGGCAACGTGCCGGTCGCGACGGCGGCCGCGGCCGGCGGGCCCTGGACCGTGCGGGGTGACGCGCTGCCCGCGCTCGGCGCGTGGGCCAGCGGCGGGCTCACCTGGGCGCCCGACGTATCGCGGCGGGCGGACGGGCAGTACCTGCTCTACTACACCGCGCGCAGCCGGTCGGCCGGGCGGCAGTGCATCGGCGCGGCGCTGTCCGGCAGCCCGCTCGGGCCGTTCTCGCCGGTGGGCACCGGACCGCTGGTCTGCAACACCGGCGAGGCGGGCGACATCGACGCGTCCAGCTTCGTCGACACCGACGGGCGGCGGTACCTGCTCTACAAGGACGACCGCAACGCGATCGGGCAGCCGCCGTCGATCTGGCTGCAGCCGGTCGCGGCCGACGGCCTGACGTTCCAAGGTGGACGGACCGAGCTGCTCCGCAACGACCGCGCCGAGGAGGCCGGCGTGATCGAGGCGCCGGTGCTGGTGCGGCGCGCCTCGCGGTACGTGCTGTTGTACTCGGCCGGGCCGTACGGCAACGCCAGCTACCACACCGGCTACGCCACCTCGGCGGGCATCACCGGGCCGTACGCGAAGGCCTTCCGGCCACTGATCACCTCCGCCTCGCTCGACGGCGCGGTCAGCGGTCCGGGCGGGGCGGACGTCGACGCGGCCGGCGGCAACATCTTCCTGCACGGGTGGCTGCCCGGCGGCGGGCGCGGCATGTACCGGGCCGACCTCGGCTGGGCCAACGACCTGCCGGTGGTGCGCGGCAGCCGGGTGCGCACCGAGGCCGAGCGGGGCGTGCTCAACCGCGCCTCGGTGCGCACCGGCGCGGCCAACGCCTCGCAGGGCGCGGTCGCGGGGTACATCGACTACGCGGACAGCTGGGTCGACCTCACGGTGTTCGCGCCGACGGCCGGCGGCTACACCGTGTACGTCTGCTACGCGGCCGGCTTCGGCGACGCCCAGCACCGGCTGACCGTCAACGGCGGCGCGCAGGTCGTGGTCAACTACCCGCAGACCGGGTGGGACACGTACCGCCAGGTGCCGGTCGACGTCACCCTCAACGCCGGGTGGAACACGCTGCGCCTGCAGTACCTGTCGCGCTGGGCCGAGCTCGACTACGTCGAGGTCGCGTAGTACGAGTGGACGGCCGGCTGGTTCGTGTAGTTCGACCCGGCGCGGTCGTCCGCGCCCAGGTAGGTGTACGGCAGCGACACCTCCGCCGGTCCACGGGTACAGCCTGCCAGAGATCTTGGATCGACCCTCCTGCATCCGGCGTCCGAGTCGTACCGTATTGAGGTACATGAGGATGGAGGGGGTGGCGGCCTCGGGACCGGAACGCGCACGGCGGGTGGTGAGCTACGACGTGGTCGTGCACGGCGGCGCGCGGCACTTCCTCGCGCGCGGCGGCCTCGCTATGGACGACCTCGCCGTCGAGCTCGCGGTGAGCCGCGCGACGCTCTACCGGGTGGCCGGCACCCGCGACCGCGTGCTCGGCGACGTGCTGTGGTACCTGGGCTCGCGCACGCTCGCCGACGCCTTCCGCGGCCGCTCGGCGACCGGGGTGACCGGCGTGGTGGAGGTGACCGGCCGCTTCTGCGACTCGCTGGCCCGCTCGCGCCCGTTCCGGCGGTTCATCGCCCAGGAGCCGGAGACCGCCGCGCGGGTGCTGCTGACGCCGGCGGGGCGCGTGCACGAGCGGTTCATCGTCGCGCAGACCCGCATCTTCCGCGACTGCCTCGAGCTGCCGGCCGCGCCCGCCGACACCGAGCTGCGCGGCCGCGCGTACCTGTACGTGCGGATCGTCGAGTCGGTCATCTACGGCGAGATGCTGCACGGCGGCAACCCCACGCCCGCGGTCACCAACCGCATGCTGCGCGCGGTGCTCACCGACCTGACGGCGTGAGAGGGTGCCGGCCACGCGGGCCGGCACCCTCTCCGCTCACCGGGTCATGAGTGGGGGCAGCTGTCGCGGTACTCGGAGATCGCGGTGCTCACCGAGGGCCGCGGGCAGAGGAACTGCTCGTAGCGGGTGTCGTTGTCGACGAAACGCTTGAGCCAGGAGATGCTGAACTTCGCGATCGTCGTGTTGTCGCTGTTCGGCGCGAAATGCGAGGCGTTGTTGAGCTCCAGATAGGCCTTGTCCAACCCGGACGGGAGGCTTTCGTAGAACGGTTCGGAATGCGTCCGGACGGACGCGATCGAGTCGCTCTCGGCGCCGATGATGAGCGTCGGCACCTGCATCCGGGAGAAGGACTTGACGAGGTTCCACGGCGTCAGCGGTATCGCGGCCTGCAGCGCGGGCCGGTCGATCGCCGCTTCGAGCGTGCCGCCGCCGCCCATCGAGTGGCCCATGACGCCGAGGCGGCTGGCGTCGATGCGGGAGCGTACCGAGCTGGACTGGGTGAGGTAGTCCAGCGCCGCGAGCAGCTGACGGGCCCGGCTCGACGGCTGGTCGGACGTGGTGATGGTGTCGATCGTGAAGATGACGAAGCCCTGCGACGCGAGCCGCGGGCCCAGCCAGGCCATGCTGGACTGGGTGGCGGTGAAGCCCGGTGCGACCGCCACCGCGCCGAAGGTGCCCTCCGACGTGCTGGTCGGGTAGTAGATCGTGCCGCCGCCGAAGCCGCTGACCGCGAGCCGCGACACCGTCGTCTGCGACGTGGCGAACGGCCCGCGCCGCGCCTCGACGCTCGCGTTCGACGGAGCGGGTCCACGCTCGAACGGATTGTCGGCGGCCAATGCCCGCGGTGCCAACCCGACCGTGCCGGCGAGCACGAGCCCGAGGGCTCCGGCCGCCCATGCCGTCGTTCTCCAACGCATGTGAAGTCTCCTTAACGGTTGCCCCTTCACCCCCGTAATACATGTCAATACGTCGACGCTTGACGTAACGAACATTAAACATGATCTTGGAGGGTGGCCAGCTTCGCCGAGCAACCTGAGACGGCCGTCGCAGCGGCTGGAGACCCTTCGCGGTCAGGGCGCTCTTCGGGTGGATGCCCAACCCAAAACGAGATGTGAGCTGCCGCGATGTCCGTCGTGGTCCGGACCGTTGCTCCCGCGGCCTCACCCTCCGCGGTCGCCCGGCTCAGCCCCGAAAAGCCAGCTCCCGCAGATCTGGGGAAGTTGGTGCCGAAATGACGCGCCTCGACTCTCGGAGTGGGGATTGCTTCCGTGCGACAGCTTCCAGCTCACGCTGTCCGCGCCGCAGCAGCCAGCTTTACGGGGTCTGCAGACCTTTCGAGCCGGGGCCGCGCGAGTCCACCCGCGGTTCGGCGCCGTCGTCGCGGTCGGTGACTGTCGATCAGGTGCGGGCGGTGTGCGCTTCGAGATCTTGGTGAGTTGGCGCGCCATTTCGACGCTAACTTGCCAAGATCTGCCGGAGCAGGCTCCTGGGTTGAGCTGGACGACCGCGGAGGGTGAGGCCGCGGGAGCGACGACGCCAGAAGGTCGCTAGAGCGTCAGCCCTTCGACGGTCCCGATGTTGTACCAGGTCAGCGAGAAGACCGTCCCGGCCGGCGGAGCCGTGGGAAACTCGCCCCAGCTGTTCAGCTTCTCCCCGGCCGCAGCGCGAACGTCTCCCCGGGGCGCTCCGCGCTGCAGAAGGTGCTCACCGGGTAGATCCGCTGTCCATCGTGGAGCTTCAGGTGGGACGACTGCAGGTCCGGCCCGGGTGCCGGGCAGGTCAGCGTCCAGGGACCGGTGGAGTGGCTCTGGTACACCAGATGCGCCTTCAGCCTCCCCGAGCGGGTCACCTCCAGCCGCGCGAGGGTCACGGTGTTCACGCCGTCGTCCATGACCAGGCGGTTGACGGGGCGGCTGCCCGGACCCGGCGTGCGCCGCGTGGCCGGCCGCTCGCCTGCCGCGCCTTCCCCCGCCGCGTCCACGGGCGGCGCTCCCTGACCGGTCGACGCCCCCTGACCGGTCGATGCGTCCTGGCCGGACGCGGGCGGGCCGTTGAGACCCAGCCAGCCCACCACCATCGCGCCCAGGACCGCCACGATGACACCGACCACGATCTCGATCAGACGTTTCCGCAACGGACTTCCAGCCTTTTCCACGACTCACGCAGGTCCGGCCACACGTTACTGAGGACGGTGACGCCACGGCGTGCGAATCACCCGTTCACGCACTGTCCGGTCCTGGACAGTGACACCCCGACCGCGAACGCGCTACAGCGGGTCGTGGTGGGTGGGCCGGTGCGGGCGGACGAAGTCGGTCGACGGCAGGTACTCGGCGGCGAGGCGGCTTCCGCGGGCGGGCGCGGCCGCGGTGGGCGGGTGGACACGCACCACCACGCGGTGCCCGAGTGGATGCGGCGGTGGGCGGTCGACAACGGGCTCCTGCCCGAGGTGGGCGGGCCGACCTGGGCGTACTGGCGGGTCGAGGACGCGCTCGCGGTCATGCGGGACAACGACATCGCGGCGGCGGTCGTGTCGGCGCCGGTGCCGTCCGTCGCGTTCGAGGACCGGGAACTGGCGGAGGAGGGAGTGCGGGTGTGCAACGAGTCGTACGCCCAGCTCGTCGCCGACCACCCGGACCGCTTCGGCTTTTTCGCCAACGTGGCGCCCTTGCACACGGACCTCGCGTTCGCAGGTCGCGTACGCCTTCGACGAGCTCGGCGCGGACGGCGTGATCCTCATGGCCAGCGTCGGCGGCCGCTACCTCGGCGACCCCGTCTTCGACCCGCTCAACCGGCGGCGGGCGGTGGTCTTCGTCCACCCGACGGCCTGCCGGACGGGGACGTGCAGATCCCCGGCGTCGACGAGTTCATCGCCGACTTCCTGCTGGACACGACGCGGGCGGCGCTCAGCCTGATCGCGTCCGGCACGCTCGATCGGTACCGCGACCTGTCGATCATCCTGGCGCACGCCGGTGGCTTCCTGCCCTACGCCGCCGGCCGGGTCGAGTCCGCCGGCCGGCAGGGCGAAGGCCCCGACCCCGCGGCGGTACGGGCGGCGCAGCCTGGCCGCGGTCAACCGCGGAAACGCGCTGCGCCTCTTCCCGCGACTCGCCGGACGCATGCCGCGCTAGCGCTCAGCCTCGCGCGGCGAGCTTGTCCGTGGCATCGGCGCCCGCGTCGGTGCTCCGGCGCAGGAAGTCCGCGAGGAGCTTGAGCTGCTCCTCGTCGTACCCGGCGCAGAGGTCGTCCATCGCGCCGTTCATGCCGGCGTAGAGCCCGAACACCTCGCGCCCCCGGTCGGGCAGCGCGCGCAGCGTGACCGCGCGGCGGTCGGCCGGGTCGCGCTCGCGGGCGATCCAGCCGGCCCGCTCCAGGCGGTCGAGGATGCCGGTCATCGTCGCCGGGTGCAGCCCCGCCCGGCGGGCCAGCGCGGTGGGGCTGAGCGGCCCGTGGCGGCTGATCAGGTCGAGGCAGTCGAGGTCGACCTCTTTGAGGTCGAGGTGGGCGCCGACCTGGCGGTTCAGCATCGAGAGCTGGTTGCGCAGGTCGCGGAGCGAGTCCTTGATCTGGTTCGTGAGCTGCCGCCGGGTGGGCCGGTCGCGAGATGTTACGGGAGTCATATTGTCTGGCCCTCAAACTCAAATACTATGGTTCTCATATCGTACGCCATAGAGAGGATCGGGCCCATGAAGCTCACCGTCGTGGCCGCCACGGGCGGCATCGGAAAGCACCTGGTCGAGCAGGCCGTCGCCGCCGGACACGAGGTCACCGCGGTCGCCCGCCGGCCGCGCGGCCTGCCGCCGGGCGTACACACCGTCGCCGTCGACCTCGCCGCCCCCGACATGGCCGCGCTCGCCACGGCCGTGCGCGGCGCGGACGCCGTCCTGTCCGGCCTCGGGCCGCGCGACCCGCGCGCCGACGCGGGCGTCACCTCCCGCGGCACCCGGGCGATCGTCGCCGCGATGCAGGCCGAGCACGTCCGGCGGATCATCGTGGTGAGCGCCGCGCCGGTCGGCCCGGTGCCCGTGCCGGGCGAGCCCGCGCCGCCGAAGCACGACCCCGGCGACGGCTTCTTCATGCGGCACCTGGGAGCGCGGTTCGCCCGTACGATGTTCGGCGCCCACTACGCGGACCTCGCGCTGACCGAGCAGCTGCTACGCGAGAGCGGCCTGGAGTGGACCGTCTCACGCCCGCCGAAGCTCACCGACAAGCCGTTGACCGGCCGCTACCGGGTCGCGTTCAACCGCAACATCCGGGGCGGCTTCTCGGTGCCGCGCGCGGACGTCGCCCACCACATGCTCCGCATGGTCGACCAGCCGGAGACGGTCAAGCAGGTGGTCGGCATCGCCACGTGACCCGTCGATTTAGCAAAACGCCTGCTGAATCGAATCTTGTTCTTCTGTTGGACGGCCACGGGAGCGGGTCGCGATAGTGAGATCATGAGTTTCATCGCCGCCTCGGACCGCTACAGCAGCGGGATGCAGTACCGCCGGACCGGCCGCTCGGGCCTCGACCTGCCAGTGCTGTCGCTGGGCTACTGGCACAACTTCGGCGATGACAAGCCGTTCGAGGAGCAGCGCGCGATCGGCCGGCGCGCCTTCGACCTCGGCATCACCCATTTCGACCTGGCCAACAACTACGGCCCGCCGTACGGCGCGTCCGAGATCAACTTCGGCCGGCTGATGCGCGAGGACCTGCGGCCGTACCGGGACGAGATCGTCGTCTCGACAAAGGCCGGCTGGGACATGTGGCCGGGCCCGTACGGTCAGGGCGGCGGCGGACGCAAGTACATGCTGGCCAGCCTCGACCAGTCGCTGGCCCGCATGGGCCTCGCGTACGTCGACATCTTCTACTCGCACCGCTACGACCCGGACACCCCGCTGGAGGAGACCGCCGCGGCGCTGGACGCGGCGGTCCGCGCGGGCAAGGCGCTCTACGTGGGCATATCGTCGTACGACGCCGAGCACACCCGCCGCATGGCCGCGCTCCTGCGCGACCTCGGCACGCCGCTGCTGATCCACCAGCCGTCGTACTCGATGCTCAACCGCTGGGTCGAGACCGAGGGCCTGCTGGACGCGGCGGCCGAGGTGGGCGCGGGGTCATCGGGTTCACGGCGCTCGCGCAGGGGCTGCTGACCGGCAAGTACCTGAACGGGATCCCGGAAGGCTCCCGCGCCACGCAGGGCAAGTCGCTCGACCCGCACTCGATCGACGACACCCGGCTCGCGCAGCTCAACGCGCTCAACGACGTGGCCGGCGGACGCGGGCAGAGCCTCGCCCAGCTCGCGCTCGCCTGGGCCCTGCGCGACCCGCGGGTGACCTCGCTGGTGATCGGCGCCAGCAGCGTCACGCAGCTCGAGCAGAACGTCGGGGCGCTGGACAACCTCACGTTCACCGACGACGATCTGTCCACAATAGACAAGATCCTGTCGGCGGGCACCGCGTCGGTCGACCTGTGGCGCGACGCCCGCGAGGGGACGCTCGCCTAGCGGTCTGCCCGCCGGGCTTGCCCCGCGGGCCCGGCAGCGGAGGCCGGGGTTTCGGCGAGCGCCGAGCGAGCCGCCGGCCGCAGCGGTGCCCGCGGGAGCAAACGGTCCGCAGCTGACGCGGACGCGGGTAATCCGAGGGTTACCTGGCGCGCGGCAACCGCGCGGGCGGCGACCACCGCGGGCCGCACGCTGTGGGGCATGTCACTCACGCTTGATGACCTCGTCGCCGCGCTCGACGCCCTGCGCCCCCGGATGGACGAGGTGAGCCTCGCCATCCACGCGCGGCCGGAGCTGAAGTTCGCCGAGTTTCACGCCCACGAGCTGCTCACCGGCTGGTTGGGCGAGGAGGGGTTCACGGTGCGGTCGCCGGCCGGCGGGCTGGCGACCGCGTTCGTGGCCGTGCACGAGGGGCGGTCGCCCGGGCCGTGCGTGGCGGTGCTCGCCGAGTACGACGCGCTGCCCGGCGTCGGCCACGGCTGCGGCCACAACCTCATCGCCGCCGGCGGCGCGGCGGCCGCGATCGCCGTGGTCCGCGCGCTGCCCGGGCACGCGGGCACGGTCGCCGTGATCGGCACGCCCGGCGAGGAGATGGGCGGCGCCGGCAAGATCCGGCTCGCCGAGGCGGGCATCTTCGACGCGGTGGACGCGGCCGTGATGGTGCACCCCGGCGACCGCTCGCTGACCGCGCGGCCCGGCCTCGCCGCCGCGCACCTGCGGGTCGACTTCACCGGGGTGAGCGCGCACGCCTCCGTCTCGCCGTGGCTGGGCCGCAGCGCACTCTCCGGCGCCCAGCTCTTCCTGCAGGCGCTCGACGCGATGCGCCAGTTCGTGCCGCCGACCGCGCGGCTGCACGGCATCGTCACCGACGGCGGCCAGGCACCGAACGTGGTGCCCGCGCACGCCACGGTCGACCTCTACGCGCGGGACACGACGGCGGTGTCGGTCGAGTCGCTGGTGCGGCGGATCACCGACGCGGCCGACGGCGCGGCGCTCGCGACCGGCACGCGGGCGCGGGTGCGGGAGACCGGCCCCCGCTACGCCGAGCGGCGCAACAACATGGCGCTCGCCGAACGGTTCGGCGCGGCGGTGCGCGCGCTCGGCGTGCCGATCACCGCCGACGGGCCGGGCAGCCCCGCGGGCTCCTCGGACATCGGCAACCTGTCGCACCTGATGCCGGTGATCCACCCGTACATCCAGATCGCCGACGCCGGCACGCCCAGCCACTCCGAGCCGATGCGGGACGCGGCGGCGACGCCGTTCGCGCACGACCGCACCCAGGTCGCCGCGGCCGGGCTGGCGCGCGTGGTCGCCGACCTGCTCACCGAGCCGGAGCTGCTCGCGGCGGCGCGGGCCGAGTTCGCGGCATCCGCGGGCGCGTCGCTCGCGGGCACCTCGCCTGCTGGTGGCGTGAGTGCCTCGCTTGCGGGCGGCTCGCTCGCTGGTGGCGTGGGCGCGGACGGTGAAGGGGCGGGCGGCGAGCGCGCGGGCGGCCTTCGGGCGGGGATGGGCGCGCCCGCGGGCGGCGAACGGGCCGGGTCCGGCCGAGAATAGAGCCATGTCGGTCGTGATCGTGCTGGGCGGGGTGGGACCCGACCGGTTCGCCGTGACCGTGTCGCCGCTGGCCGAGCTCGCGGCGTGCCTGCACGTGCTCACCGGGCCGGACCACCACGCCGAGCACGCCCCCTGGGTCGGCGAGGTGACCGCGAACGCCCCGCCCGCCTTCCGCACCGGCCTGCGGCGCCTCGCTCCACTGTGGAACGCGCTGCGATGGCGCGGCTTCTACCCCGGCTCGGACGGCATGGGGCTGGACACGTTCGCGGAGCTGACCGCGTACACCTGCGCGAGCGGCTACACCGGCTTCGACTTCAGCCGCGTGCGGCACGACCCCGAACAGGCGGCGCTGCTGCGCCAGACCGCCTCCCGCCTCCCCGACCCGCACCTGCGCCTGGCCGAGGACCTGCTCCACGACGCCGAGGCGGTACGGGCCGACGTGCACGCCTTCGTCGACCTGTGCCGCCACGTCTTCTTCGCCGACGTCTGGGCGCGCACCGAGCCGCTGCTCACCGCGGCCGGCCACCTGCTGCGCCAGCGCCTCGCCGACCAGGGCCCGGCGGCCGCGCTGCTGTCGCTCAGCCCGGGAAGCGCCCGCCTGGTCACGCCGGCGAGCGGGCCCGCGCGGGTGGTCTTCGACAAGGTCCACCACGCGGTGGTCAGCCCGGCCCGCACGCCGGTCACGCTGATACCCACCCGCTACGGCGCGCCGCACCTGCTGGTCAAGAACGAGCCGGGCCTGGCGCCGGTCGTACACTTCCCGGTCGACGCGCCCGACGTCGGCGTGACCCTCGCCCGCAGCCGCCTGCTGGGCCTGACCGACCCGCGCCGCGTGCGCCTGTGCCGCCTGATCGCCCGCCAGGCGATGACCACCGCCGACCTCGCCGACCGCCTCTCGATGACCCGGCCCCAGGTCTCCCGCCACCTGCGGGTGCTGCGCGACCTCGGCCTGGTGCGGGTCGAGCGCAACGGACGGTTCGTGCACTACGGCCTCGACCTGGCCGCCGTCGAACGCATCGGCCAGGACGTGGCCACCGCGCTCCAACACTAGATCCGGGCTACCGCGACGCCCGTCGTGGTCCGGACCGTTGCTCCCGCGGCCTCACCCCAGGCCGCCGGGTGCGTCACCACCGCTGCTAGGTGAGCGTGGCGGTCAATGCGTCGATGTCGCGGGTCAGCACCGCCCGCACGTCCGCGTCCGGTACCAGCGCGGGATCGGTGACCAGCGTGCGGAGGGCGGCCAGCTGCTGCAGCGCGCGCCGGTCGTTGCCGGCCGCCTCCGAGGCGCGGGCCGCGTCCACCTTGTTCGACAGCTTCTGGTGCGCGGCTTTGGAGAGCTGGCCGGTCGCGCGGAAGCGGTCGACCAGGCTGGCCAGGTCGCGGAACGACGTCGTGACGTAGAAGCGCACCGTCGTGGTCGTGCGGTTGCCGGCCCTGTCGGTGGCGGTCACGGTCAGCTCGTGCAGGCCCAACCCGAGGTCGTAGAGGGGTTGGAGGCGGTTGCTCGGGTACCCGGCGCCGTCCATCGTGCCGGCCGTCGTGGCGATGCCGGACGCCGGGTCGACCGCCTGGTACGTGATCCGCACGTCCTGGCTGTCGCCGTAGAGCCCGCCGTCCGCGACACCGGCCACGATGGTGGTCGGGTTCGTGCCGTCCACCTTGACCACCGCCGACTTGAGGGCCTCGGCGTTGCCGGCCGTGTCGGTGGCCCGGTAGCGCAGCTCGTGCTCGCCGTCGCCGATGATGTCGACCGGCCCGGTGTAGGCGGTCCACGGGCCGCCGTCGAGCGACCACTGGGTGGTGGCCACGCCGGCGCCGCCGTCGGTCGCGGCCAGCGTCACGGGTACCGCTCCCGCGTGCCAGCCGCCGTCGCCCGGCGGCGCGAACGTCGCGGTGGTCAGCGGCGCCGTCGCGTCGGTGCGCAGCGCCACCCGGCCGGCCTGCTCGACGTTGCCCGCCCTGTCGGTGGAGCGGAAGCGCACCTCGTGCGCCCCGTCGCCGGTCACCTCGAACGGTCCGCCGTAGACGGTCCATGCCGTCGCACCGTCCACCTGGTACTGCGTGTACGCCACGCCGCTGCCGCCCGGCTCGTCGGAGGCGGCCAGCGTGACCGCCGCCGCGCCCGTGTACCAGCCGCCGGTCCGCGGCCCGGCCACCGCGGCCTGTGTGGACGGCGCGGTGGTGTCGGTGCCGCCGGTGGGCGCGCCGTAGACGTTCAGCTCCCACAGCGAGTAACCCCACTGCGTCCCCCGCTGCGCGCAGTAGATCCGCACATAGCGTGCCTCGCCGGCCACCTCGACGTCGTCGATGCCGCCGTCGCCGGCCGTGGTGCTGTACACGGGCGCCCAGTCGATGCCGTCGGTCGACGCCTGGATCTCGTACGACCTCGCGAACGCCGCCTCCCAGTTGAGGCGTACGCGGCGGAGGTCGTACACCGCGCCGAGATCCACGCTGATCCACTGTGGATCGCTGTGCTCGCTGCCCCACCGGGTCGCGGAGTTGCCGTCCACCGCGTTGCCGCTGGCGTGGGTCGAGCCAGCCTCCACCGTGGACGCCTGCGTCGGCTTGCCGCGAGCCAGGTCTTCACCGGTGACGCCACCGGCGCGGACGCGGATGTTCCGGTAGCTGATGTCGAGGCCGGCGCCGTCGTTCTGTACCCCGATGTAGCCGTCCGCGACGGCCCGGTCGCTGGTGTACTCGGTGATCTTCACGCCGTTGAGGTGGACCTCGACGTGCTGGCCGCTGACCCGGATGTCGTATGAGTTCCACTCCCCGGTCCGTTGAGGTTGGCCTCGCGCAGGGCGGTGTCCGGCGCCTTGAAGCTGTACACGCTGCCGGTCGTGCGGGTCGGGTCGTTGTCGGTGGCGTCGATCTGGATCTCGTGGCCGGCCGAGACCGGCGCCCACGGGTCGTCGCCGGGGTTGGGGAAGCCGATGAACACGCCGCCGTTGTCGTCGCCCGGCATCATCCAGTCGACCTTGAGCGAGTAGTCGCTGAACGTGCGGACCGGGAACCACAGCAGGCCCATGCCGCCGAACGAGCTGATCGTGCCGTCTTCCAGCGTGAACCCGCCCGGGCCGGCCTGCCGCCACTGGTCGAGGCTGGCCCGCGTGCCGTCGAACAGCGGCGTGTAGCCGCTCTCCGGCCGGCAGTCGCCCGCCGCGTCCCCGGCCGCCAGCCGGATGCCGCCCAGCAGCATCGCGAGGTAGTTCTCGTCGGCGTACGACTCGGCGGTGTGGCCCATCCCGGTGTACCAGGAGCGGCCGCCGTCGTACCGCTGGCACCAGGTGATCGGGTGGTCGGCGCCCATGCCGCCGCCGCTGTAGCTGGACTCGTCGAGGCTGGCGAGCACCTTCACGTCGGCGCGCGGGTTGGTGCGGTAGTCGTACCACTCGTCGGTGCGGGTCCAGGTCGGCGGGAGGTGCGCGGTGGACGGGTTGGCGCGGTCCTCGAGGCGCACGGTCGCCTCCTGGGTCGCCGGGTGCGACTGGAAGTAGGCGCCGACGAGGCCGCCGTACCAGGGCCAGTCGTACTCGGTGTCGGCCGCCGCGTGGATGCCGGCGAAGCCGCCGCCGCCCCGGATGTACCCCTCGAAGGCCGCCTGCTGGCTCGCGTCGAGCACGTCGCCGGTCGTGGAGAGGAAGACGACGGCCTTGTACCGGGCGAGGTTTTCGGCGGTGAACGCGGCCGCGTCCTCGGTGGCGTCGACGGCGAACCCGTGCTCCTCGCCGAGCCGCTCGATCGCCGCGACGCCGGCCGGGATCGAGTCGTGCCGGAAGCCGGTCGTCTTGGAGAACAGCAGCACCCGGTAGCCGGGCGGCTCGCCCTGGGACTCGCCGTACACGTTGACGTCGTACAGGGAGTAGCCCCAGCCGGTGGCCCGCTGGGTGCCGTACACGCGCACGTAGCGGCCGGATCCCTCGAACCGGATCTCGTCGATGCCGCCGTCACCCGCGGTCGTGCCGTGTACGGTCGTCCACTGCTGGCCGTCGGCCGAGGTCTGCAGCTGGTACGCCCGCGCGAAGGCGGTCTCCCAGTTCAGCCGCACGCGGCGCAGCTCGTGCACCGCGCCGAGGTCGACGGTTATCCACTGTGGATCGGAGTACTCGCTGGACCAGCGGGTGGTGCTGTCGCCGTCGGTGACGAGCTCGGGCACCCGGTACGCCTCGTAGGTGGAGGAGGCGGTGACCGGGCGGCCGCGGGCGAGGTCGCCGTCGCCGGTGCCGCCGCCGAGGAACGTGAAGCTGTCCACGTTGAACAGGTCGCGGCCATCGGCGCCGCTGAACGTGAGGTACACGCTTCCGGTGCCGGCCGGTGCCGAGATCGCGCCGGTCACGGTCGTGAACGTCTCCCAGCCGCCGGTGCCGGGCACCGTGAGGGTGCCGGCGACCGGGCCGTCCGGCGCGCCGGTGCGCACCTGGATCTGGCCGCCGTCCCCGCCGGACGCGACGACCGCGGTGATCCCGGTGACGCGGTCGAGGTCGTACGGGCTGAAGCCGATCCAGTCTCCACTGTGGATGGCACCGACGAAGCTGCCTTCGGCGCGCGGGCTCGGCGTGACGGCGAGGCCGCCGCTGGAGGTGGCGAAGTGCTCGGCCTGCCGGTGCCGCGGCTGGATGACGACCTGCGCGTTCGCGGCGAGCCCGCCGGCGTCCGTGTACGACGCGTCGATCACGCCGAAGAGGTTGTCGCTCGGGCTGTGCTCGCTGTTGGCCGTCGTGTGCAGCACGCCGGTGCAGCCGGTCTCGCTGGTGATCGGGTGGCCGTGTTGGTCGTGGCCGAGCACGAAGCTGACCGTCACCTTCGCACAGTCCACGGTGGAGTCTTCCGGATCCGAGACCGTGACGGTGTACGGGATCGCGTCGCCGAAGCCGAACACCGCGCCCTCGGCCGGACCGGTGATGGTGACGGTCGGCGCGGTGTTGCCGACGGTGACCGTGACGGTGGCGTTGCCGACGTTGCCGGCCGGGTCGGTGACGGTCACCCTCGCCGTGTACGTGCCGTCGGCCTGGTAGGTGTGGGTCGGAGCCGGCTGGGTCGAGGTGCCGCCGTCGCCGAACGCCCAGGCGTACGTGAGCGGGTCACCCTCCGGGTCGGTGGAGCCGGTCGCGTCGAACGCCACGGTGAGCGGGCCGGCGCCGGAGGTCTTGTCCGCGTCGACGACCGCGGTCGGCGCGCGGTTGCCGCCGGGTGCGGTCTCGATGCGGTACAGGGCGGAGTGCTCGTCGCCGTTGAACCAGCCGGCGCCGTAGTCGAGCACGTAGAGCGCGCCCTCCGGCCCCATGGCCAGGTCCATGATGTGCTTGTGCGTCCACGGGAAGTCGGCGATCGTGCCCGCGCTCCCGTCGCCGTCCGCGGTGATCGTCTTGATCCAGTCCTGGGTGAACTCGCCGGCGAAGAACCTGCCGTCGAAGCTCTGCGGCAGCTTGGTGGGCGAGTCCAGGTCGGGGTCGAAGCGGTACACCGGTCCGGCCATCGGGCCGCCGCCGTTGCCCAGCGGCGAGGAGATGCCGCCGTCGTACGCGATCCAGGCCGGCTGCGCGGGCGGCAGCTCACGCAGGCCGGTGTTGTGCGGCGACTCGTTCACCGGCGCGGCGCAGTCGAACGTCGGCCCGGACGTGCCGGTGGCGAAGTCGTAGTCGTTGTAGGGCGTGTTGTAACCCTGGCAGTACGGCCAGCCGTAGTTGCCCGGACCGGTGATCCGCTCGAACTCCTGGTGGCCGCCGTCGCCGCGGTCCGGGTGCGCGCTCTCGGCGTCGGCGGCGTAGTTGCCGACGTACACCGTGCCGGTGGCCTTGTCGACGGAGAGCCGGAACGGGTTTCGGAAGCCCATCGCGTAGATCTCGGGACGGGTCCGCGCCGTGCCGGGTGGGAAGAGGTTGCCGGCCGGGACGCTGTAGGTACCGTCGGGCTCCGGCTTGATCCGCAGCACCTTGCCGCGCAGGTCGTCGGTGTTGCCGGCGGTGCGCTGCGCGTCGAACGCCCAGCTGTACCCGTCGCGCTCGTCGATCGGCGTGTACCCGCTGGACGACCAGGGCTGGGTGTCGTCGCCGGTGCTCAGGTAGAGGTTGCCCCGCGCGTCGAAGTCGAGGTCGCCGCCGACGTGGCAGCACATGCCCCGGTCGGCGGTCACCTGGAGCAGCTTCTTCTCGGTGGCGAGGTCGACGGTGTTGTCCGGCCGCACGGTGAAGCGGGACAGCTGGTTGTACCCCTGCCAGCGGGCGAAGTCGGCGTCGGTGCCGTTGGCGGGCGCGTCGCCGGCGGGGGTCCCGGCGAGCACCGGCGCGTAGTACACGTAGATCCACCGGTTGGTCGCGAACCCGGGGTCGGCCGCGATGCCCTGCAGCCCTTCCTCGTCGTGCGTGTAAACCGGGATCGTCGCGGCGAGCGTGGTGCCGCCCAGCGGGTCGGTGGCGAAGATGCGCCCGTCGCGGGAGGTGTGCAGCGCGGTGCGGTCGGGCAGCACCGCCAGGGACATCGGCTCGCCCATCGCCGCCGGGCCCTTGGCGAGCGTGACCTCCTGCAGGACCGGGTCGGCGGCCTCGGCCCGCGCCGGGGCGGCCGGGACGACCAGCGCGGTGAGGACGAGTGCGGCAGCGGCCAGCGGCGCCATCTGTCGGCGCATCACGCGCTCCTTCCCGCTGAGTGGTGGCTCAGCGGATCGAAGGGGACAGGGCGCGCCGCCGCACCTGGGCATGACCCTCGGGCCATTGTGGACAGTCCGGCCCGGCCGCCGTGCCACCGCGCGGTCAAAGGTCGGATGTGTACTGACGCGAATGTACCGGCGGGCCACGCGGGCAGTCAACGCGTCAGCGGTCGAGCAGGCCCGCGTAGTCGGCGGCGGTGGCCGGCGCCTGCGAGAGCGAGCCGTCCGCGCGCGGCACCCCCACGGGCTGCCCGGCGTGGGTGAACATGACCGACGTGACGGTGGGCGTCGCGGTGAGCGTGCAGACGAGCTGGGCGAAGGCGAGCACCTGGTCGGTGCGGCCGCTGCCGTCGAGCATCTCGGTCAGCTCCACGGTCGCGCGGCCGCCGCTCACCTGGACGCCGGCGACGTCGGTGGGGCGCAGCGCGCTGGTCAACCCGCCCTCCCGCTCCCGCGGCGTGGGGCCGGCGAGCAGGTCGCCGACAAGCTGCGTCACGGCGGGCTCGGCGGCGACGTGCCGGGTGATCGCGACCAGCTCGCCGCCCCGGACGAGGTAGAGCCGCTCGGGTACCGCCCCGGTGCCGGCGTCCGGCGGCGTCGGCGTGGCCCAGGCGTGCGCGACGCCGCTGGGCGGGTTGACCCGGCGGGCGCGCCCCTCGGTCTCGACGCCGCAGCCGGCGAGCGCGACGGCGAGCGCGAGCGCCGCGAGGCCCGGGCGCCTCACGCCGGTATCTCGATCCGGAACCGCGCCCCGCCGCCCGGCCGGTCGGTGACCTCGGCGCACCCGCCGTGCGCGGCGGCGTGCCGGGCGACCAGCGCGAGGCCCAGCCCTGTCCCGTCGCTGTCGCCGCGCGCGCCGGCGGCCGGTCCGCGCACGAACCGGTCGAAGATGGCGGTGCGGTCCTCCGGGCGCACGCCGGGGCCCTCGTCGTCGACCTCCAGCACGAGGCGCTCGGCGCCGGCCCGCACGCGCACGGCGGTCGCGCCGCCGCCGTGGCGGTCGGCGTTGTCGAGCAGGTTGCCGAGGATCTGCGCGAACCGGCGGCGGTCCACCGCCCAGGTCCTGGCCGGGCCCTCGACGGACACGACCTCCGGCGCCAGCCCGCGGCTGCGGCACACCTGGCGGCACAGGTCGGCGACGTCGACGGGTGTCCGCTGCGGCTGGTCGTCGCGGGCCAGCTCGAGCAGGTCGGTGACCAGGTGCTGGAAGCGCGCGACCTCGCCGGACAGCAGCGTGACCGCGGTCGCGGTGCGGTCGTCGAGCCGGGTCCGGTTGCGGTCCAGCACGCTCGTCGCGGCGGCCAGCGTCTGCAGCGGTGAGCGCAGCTCGTGGCTGACGTCCGCGGCGAACCGGCGGTCCCGTTCCAGGCGGGCGGAGAGCTGGTCCACCATCTGGTTGAAGGCCGCCGTCAACCGTTCCAGATCGGGCTCCGCGGCCGGGTCGAGGCGGGCGTCGAGGTCGCCCGCGGTGATCTCGCGCGCGGCGGCCGCGACGGTGTCCAGGGGCCGCAGCGCACGGCGGGCGAGGTACCAGCCGAGGCCGGCCCCCGCGGCGGTCGTGCCGGCCGCGACGAGCGTGAGCACGAGCGCGAGCACGCGCAGGGTGTGGTCCAGCTCGTGCAGCGAGTCGATGACGTAGAACCCGGTCGAGGAGGGCAGCGGCACGCCGACGACGACCGCGGGGCCGGTCTCGGTCTGCACCCGCTGCATGCCCAGCTGCCCCTGCTCGACGAGTCGCCGCACGCCGGCGGGGATCGAGTCGGTGACGCCGGCGTCGACGTCCCGGGCGTACCAGCGGCCGTCACGGTGCAGCAGCGCGCGCCGGGTCGTGCCGGTGTTGAGCGAGCGGAGCACGCCGACGATGTCCGGGTCGGGCGTGGCCAGCCCGTTCTGCGCGACGCCCGCGTCCAGGTACGCCGAGCGCAGCGCGTTGCGCTCGCGGCCAGCCATCAGCGCCTGGGTGGTGAACTGGTACGAAAGCACGGCCATCGAGGCGGAGAGGGCGAACGCGCCGGCCGCGAACGCCGCCGCCACCCGCGTGCGCAGCCCGGGCCGCCTCACTCCGCCACCGGATTCGCTCGCTCACGCGGCGCTGAAGGCGACGTCTTCCCTCGCCGGCCCGAAACCGCGAGTTCGTCGGCTGGCCGGCTCAGTCCAGACGCCGCCGCGCCAGTTCGCTCGCTCATCGGGTCAGCTTGTAGCCCATGCCGCGGACCGTCACCAGGTGCCGCGGCGCGGCCGGGTCGGCCTCGACCTTCTGCCGGATCCGGCCGACGTGGACGTCGACGAGGCGCTCGTCCCCGTACGCGTACTCCCAGACGCGCTCGAGCAGCTGGCTGCGGGACAGCACCCGCCCGGGGTGCTGGGCCAGCTCGCACAGCAGGCGGAACTCGGTGCGGGTCAGCGCCACCGGACGGCCGCCGACGGCCACCTCGCCGGCCTCCGGGCGGATCTCCAGGTCGCCGAAGACCAGCGCCGGCACAGCCGCGACCGCGCTGGCCCGGGCCCGCCGCCGCAGCGCGCGCAGGCGCGCCGACAGCTCCTTCACCGCGACCGGCTTGACGAGGTAGTCGTCGGCGCCGGCCTCCAGCGCGGCCACGATGTCGTGGGTGTCGTCGCGGGCGCTGACGACCACGATGGGTACGTCGTCGCGGCTGCGCAGCTGGCGGATGCACTCGAAGCCGTCGGCGCCGGGCAGCATCAGGTCGACGAGCACGGTGTCGGCGGGCTCCCGCCGCTGCGCGACAAGGCCCTCCTCGGCGGTGGCGGCGCCGCGCACCGCGTAGCCCTCGTCCTCCAACCCGAGCGTCAACGACAGCCGGATCCGGTCGTCGTCTTCGATCAGCAGCACCTGTTCCATCCACGCATCATGGACCACGCGCGCGGATCACGCTTGTGCCGGCGGCTGTCACACGACTGTCATACAACCGCGGAAGGATCGCCATATCCGGGGTCGAGGATCTGTTTCGAGGTGTTTCGCAGCCGCCCCGGGGAAATTGCCGGTGGCGGCCATTTGGCGTACCCTGGCTATTGCATTCCAACGCCTTCGTATCAGCCGTGCGGTCGAGCCGTCCGGATCAATCACGAAACACAATTCTTCCTTAAGAAATCGCTGTTTGACTTTATCGTTCGAGCCGCTTTAACGTGCCCTCGGAAACAGTTTCGATTGCTTTATCGCGGAGGTGATGGTTGCCGTGATCGCCCCACGCATCGCGGCCCTGTTCGTCGGCCTGGCGCTCGCACTCGCCGCGCCGGCGGCGGCGGCGAGCGCACAGCCCGCCGGGCCGGCGCAGCTGGGCGCTACGGACCTGGCCCTGCTCAACGGGGTGCGGCTGGCCGGCCTGTGGGAGATGCCGGCCGGGCAGATGGCCTCGGAGCGGGGCAGCTCGCAGCGGGTCCGCGAGGTCGGTGCGGAGATCGCCGCCCAGCACGCCGAGCTCGACCAGCTCGTGGTGGACGCGGCCAACAAGCTCGGTGTCCAGCTGCCCACCGAGCCGAACGAGCAGCAGCAGAAATGGCTCAACGAAATGCGCGGCGCGGCGTCCGACCGCGAGTTCGACCGAATCTTCGTCGAACGGCTGCGGGCCGCGCACGGCAAGATTTTCCCAGTGATCGGCGCGGTCCGCTCGGGCACCCGAAACGAGATCGTGCGCCAGCTCGCCCAGGACTCCAACCGTTTCGTGCTCACCCACATGACGCTGCTGGAGAGCACCGGACTGGTCCGTTACGCCGAGCTGCCGCCGGCCGCCCTCCCGGCCGACCAGCCCAAGGTCGACTCGCTGCAGGAGGCGGCACTGGCACGCACGGCGGCGGGCAGTGGGTTCAACCCGATGGTCATCTGGGTCGTCGTGCTCGTGGCCGGCGTGCTCGGCATCGGCGGCACGTGGCGCCTCTTCAAGCCCCGCTAGGGTCGACCTCTATCGCGTTGCAGACGTCCGGTCTCCTCCGGAACGATGTTCAGCACCTGCTCCACCCGTGCGATGCGCAGCACGCGGCGCAGCCGGGGCGTCGGCCCCCTCAGCATCAGCCGGGCGCCGGACCGCCACAGGTCGCGGTGCACGTCCAGCAGCAACCCGATGCCGGCCGCGTCGATGGTCGCGCACCCCGCCACGTCGAGCACGAGGCGGTCCGGGCGCAGCCGGAGCGCGGCGTCCAGGACCGGGCGGACGGCCGGCAGGCAGGCCACGTCGAGCCGCTGCGTCACGTAGACCTCCACCACCGGAACGTGGCACGCCGCCGCCTGCGTCATCCGGACAGTCTCGGCCCGCTATGTGGAGACGCCTCCGCGGCCTCATGACGATCCCGTGACAGGGATGCCGGGGTCGCGCTTCTAGGCCTAGAACGACAGCACGTGGCGCGCGTCGGCGGTGACGGCCGGGGAGGCGATCGCGGCCCAGCTGGCGAAAAGCCGGCGGAAGTGGTCGCCGTGCTCCTCGACGAAACCCGGGGCCTGCTCGGCGACGTCCAGCTCGTTGACGACGGTCAGGTCGACGAACGCGGTCAGCACCGGCGGCTCCAGACGCCGCGCGCCGCCGGCGAACCGGTCCCACACCTCGCCGGTCTCGGCCAGGCGCGGCCAGGTGCGGTCGCGGTCGCAGCCGCCGTACAGGTACACGAGGTGCTCGGCCGGCTCGCCGACCAGGGCGCGCAGGGTGGGGCGTTCGGCGGGGTCGAGCAGGGCGAGGTCGAAGCCGTCCGTGCCGTACGCCGCGTGGGCCAGGCCCGCCAGCCGGACGTCCTCGCCCAGCCCGAGCCGGCCGAGGCGGCCGTGGACGCGGGACAGGTGGGCGTAGAGGGTGCCGCCGGGATGCGCGACACCTTCCGCACCGCGCTCGCGCAGCCAGGCGCGCGTGTCGCTTTCGGCGCTCATGCGCGGAAGCCTACGTTCAGTACGGCGGCGGGGTGCCGAAGGGATACGCGGGCGGCTGGTCGCCGTTGTGTACGGCGCAGTGGGCGTCGCGGGCCGCGGGCGTGGACAGCGGCGGCACGTACGCGGCGAGGCCGGCGTAGAGCACGGCCTGCGCGGTCGCGTGCGCCTCGATCTCGGCGGCGACCAGCGCGCGGGCCACCGGGTTCGGCGCGGAGACCAGCCGCTCGGCGTACCGCCAGGCCTGCTCGCGCCAGCCGAGGATGAGCTGGAAGGCGCTGTCCGGCGGCAGCCCCGTGGCCAGCCCGGTCGGGTCGAGGCGGGCGGTGAGCTCGACCTGCAGCGGCGCCAGGACGGCCGCGAGGAAGTCGTTGACCTTGTCGTGGTCCGGCTTGCGGCTCGACCCGTCCGGCCGGGTGAGGCCGACGGCGGCGAGGGCGTGCGGCAGGTCGCGGTTGATGTGCGCGTTCATGCCGAGCAGCAGGTTGCCGGCGGCGGTGACCTTCCGCCCCCGGGCGGCGTCGAAGGCCACCAGCCAGGCGCCGGGCGTGCGCAGGCGGGCGCCGGCCGCCCAGCTGTCGTACGCGTCGAAGTAGAGCCGGGCGAAGACCGCGTCCTCGTGGTTGACCCACGCGGGGTCGGTGAAGAACCCGGGCTGGTCGCGCGCCCACTCGTAGGTCTGCGTGGTGCGCAGGTAGGTGAGCGCGAAGACCGCGTTGTGCGCGCAGGACCGGCCGAGCGGCGCGAAGCGGGCCCGCATCGTGGCGATCGTGGCCGCGACGCAGGACGGGCTGCCGTCGGCGCAGTCGCCGGGCGCCGCGGCCCGTGCCGGGCTCGGTGCGGCGACGATGGCGACGGACACCACCACGACGGCCAGCGCGGCGCGCAGCGTGCGACGGCGGGGCATCGACAGGTTCACGAACGTAGATGATGCGACGCCCGCCCGCGGTCCGCCGTGCCCCCGGCGGGCGAAGCGGCGCCACGGACGCAAAGCGACAACCCGCCAGATGGCGGGAAGCCTCCGCCGCCTGGCGCTCGATCGCCGCGGCCCGAGTGGATCATGATGGGCCTATGACACGTACCGCCGCCGGCGTACCGGTCGGCCCGCCGCCGCCGTTCGACCCCGAACTGGCCGCCGCGCTCGCCGCGCTGCCGGAGATGCCGGTCTCGCTGACGCCGGACATGGTCCCGGCGCTGCGCGAGCGCATGCTGCTCCAGTCGGCGACGCACGAGGACCTGCGCCGCGGCGGCGCGTTCGAGGTGGTGGAGCGCGGCGTCCCGGGCCCTCCCGGCGACCCGGACATCACACTGCTCATCTGCCGCCCGACGGGTGTCGCGGGGCCCGTGGCCGCGCTGTACCACATCCACGGCGGCGGCATGGTCGTCGGCGACAACCGCGCCGGCCTGCCCGACATGCTGGAGACGGCACACGAGCTGGGGCTGGCGGTCGTCTCGGTCGAGTACCGGCTGGCGCCCGAGCACCCGCATCCCGCGCCGGTGGACGACTGCTACGCCGGCCTGGTGTGGACGGCGGCGCACGCGGCCGAGCTGGGCATCGACCCGGACCGCGTCGTCGTCGTGGGCGGCAGCGCGGGCGGTGGCCTCGCCGCGGCGGTCGCGCTGATGGCCCGCGACCGGGGCGGCCCGGCGCTGCTCGGCCAGCTGCTGATGTGCCCGATGCTCGACGACCGCAACGACACGCCCTCGGCGGTCCAGATGGCCGGCTCCGGCCTGTGGGACCGCACGTCGAACGCCACCGGCTGGAGTGCCCTGCTCGGCGAGCGGCGCGGCGGGCCGGACGTGTCGCCGTACGCGGCGCCGGCACGCGCCACCGACCTGTCCGGGCTGCCGCCGGCGTACATCGACGTGGGGTCGGCGGAGACGTTCCGGGACGAGGACGTCGACTACGCCACCCGCATCTGGCTGGCCGGCGGGCAGGCGGAGCTGCACGTGTGGCCGGGCGGCTTCCACGGGTTCGAGGGGCTGGCCCCGCAGGCGGCGATCTCGCAGGACGCGCGGGCGCCCCGGCAGCGCTGGCTGCACCGGCTGCTGGGAGCCTGAGCTGGCAGGATGGGCCCATGAGGGAGCTGGCCGGGCGGCTCGCGGCCGTGGATCCGGACGCGGGGCGGCGCTGCGCGTGATCGGGTACTTCGACCGGCTCGCCGAGGCGCACGCCGGCCTGGAGGCGATCGTCCGCGGCGCGGCCGTGCTCGCCGGCTGCCCGGCGGGGCTGGCCGACCCCGGACGGCGGGTGCGGGTCCGGGTCACCGGGGACGGGCACCGGGACGACCGCGGCGGGACTCCGCACCCGGACTGGGTCACCACACCGCTCGTACCGGATGGGTCGTCGGTTTTGTGGCTCGAACGCGGCGGTGACCGCGGGGCGCTCGACGCGATGATCCTGGAACGGGCCGCCGTGGCGGCCCGCGCGGCCCTGGACCGCACCCGGGGCGGGCGCCGGCACCCGCGGACCCGGCCCTCGTCGAGCTCGTCCTCGACGCCGCGGCGCCGGAGCCCGCGCGCCTGGGCGCCGCCCGCCGGCTGGGCCTGTCCCCCACCGCGACGGCCCGCGCGGTCGCGCTGGCCGACGGCACCGCGCTGGTGACGGCCGCCGCCCCGGACGGCGGGGCGGGCCGGCGGGCCGGCGTGGGCCCCGCGGTGCCCGTGGCCGACCTGCCCCGCTCCTGGGCCGCGGCGCGCGTCGCACTGCGGCTCACCGCGGAGGGCACGGAGCGCGATCCCGGCCAACCGGTCGTGTACGCGGACGAGCTCGGCGGCCTGGCGGTGCTGGCCGAGGCGGTGGGGCCGGGCACGCCCCCCTCGCCGGACGTGGCGGCGCTGGAGCGGGCGGCCGCGGCGGCGCCGTGGACGCTGGCGACGCTGCACGCGGTCGCGGTCACCCCGAGCCTGCGCACGGCGGCGGCCATGCTGACGCTGCACCACTCGACGCTGCAGGACCGCCTCGCGCACGCCGAGCGCCAGCTGGGCTGGGCCGTGCGCGACGCGCACGGCAAGCTTCGCCTCCAGCTCGCGCTGGCGCTGCGCAGGCTGCACCGGCCGGCGTGATCTGCGTCGCTACGGGACTGACCACCGGCGGCGCGGGGTAACCGGCGGCGTGCGCATCGGTGACGCGGAGATCAGGCCGCTGGGCGGCGGGCTCGGCTGCCTGCTGATGATCCTGGCGTCACTGGCGCTGTCGGTGCTGGCGACGGTCTTCTTCAACCTCGTGCTGCGCTGAGCCGCCGCTCAACAAGCTGAGCCGCCGCTCAACAAGCTGAGCCGCCGCTCAACAAGCTGACTCACGACTCAGCGAGCGTCGGGAGAACGAATCAGCGGGCGTCGAGGAACGTGAGCACGGCGAGCACGCGGCGGTGGTCCTCGCCCGCCTCGGGCAGCTCGAGCTTGGCCAGGATGTGCCGCACGTGCTTTTCCACCGTGCCCTCGGTCAGCCACAGCCGCTTGGCGATGCCCGCGTTGGAGCGCCCCTCGGCCATCAGCGACAGCACCTCCCGCTCCCGCGAGCTCAACGCCGCGAGCGGGTCGTTGCGGCGGCGCGCGGAGACGAGCTCCTGGATCAGCGCCGGGTCGACCACCGAGCCGCCGCGACCGACCCGGGCGAGCGTGTCGATGAACTCGGCGACGTCGCTGACCCGGCTCTTCAGCAGGTAGCCGACCGCGCGCCCGCTGGCCAGCAGCTCCATGGCGTGGTCGAACTCGGCGTGCGCGGACAGCACGAGGATCGCCGTGTCCGGGTGCTCCTGCCGGATGGCGCGGGCCGCGTCGAGCCCCTCGGTGGTGTGGGTCGGCGGCATCCGGATGTCGATGACGGCCAGGTCGGGCCGGGTCCGCCGGACCTCCGCGAGGAGCGCGGACCCGTCGCCGGCCTGTGCCACCACGTCGAGGCCGGAGCGCTCCATCAGGCTCGCCAGGCCCTCGCGGAGCAGGACGTCGTCATCGGCGACGACGACCCGCAACGGGGTCGTCTCGCCGGTCTCGGTCATGGTTCAGCATTATCGGGTACCGGCGGGCGCCCGCCGCCCCTGCCTCCGCCACCGCAGCCAGAGCAGCAGCACGCCCACCGCCGCGTCGGCGGCGAGCAGGCCCCAGTTGAGCACCGTGTACACGTGCACCTGGGCCTGCGTCACGCCGGGCGCCTGGCCGAGCTCGACCATCCGCAGCTGGCTCGCGGTGCCGGTCAGCAGCAGCGTCAGCCACACCGCGACGATGCCGGCCGCGTCCCACATCGCGTGCAGCGCGGAGACCACGAGGAACCAGCCGAGCACCGAGCCGCGCGGGCGGGGCCGGCCGCTGCGGGTACGGGCCGCGGTGGCGAACAGCGCGCCGCCCAGGATCGCGGTCCACAGGCCGTGCCCGACCGGGGCGAGGGCGCCGCGCAGGGCCTCGGTCTCCACGACGTTCAGCAGGGACAGGCCGCCGGGCGTGAAGAGAGACGTGAACGCGTAGCCGGCGCTCTCCAGCGCGGCGAACCCGAAGCCGACCGCGGCGCCGAGCACCATGCCGTCCCGGACGGTGTACCGGGGCAGGCGGCGGGCCAGCAGCCACAGCGCGCCGAGCTTCACCGCCTCCTCGATGAGGCCGACGCCCACGAAGCCGAGGCCGGACGGCTGCCGCAGCAGGGCGGACTCCAGCACCGAGGCGCCCAGCACGCCCAGCACGCCGCCGACCACGAACGCGGTGAAGATGCGCTGGGCGGTCAGCACGCCGTCGGCGCGGGCGAACGCGAAGGCCACGAACGTGACCGGCACCAGGAAGCTGCCGAGCAGGATCACGGTCGGTACGAGGTTGACGTTGCCCGTGGCGAACGTGATCACCACGGTCGCCGCCCACAGCGCGGCGCCGGACAGGAAGAGCTTGAGCCAGCTCGGGACGCGGCGGCGGGGGCGGATCGCCGCGGGGGTGTGGACGGCCGGGTACGGTGCCGGCGGGGCGTAGGAGGTCATCGCGCTCATGGATAGAAGGCTGGCAGCGAGGGCGCCCTCCGCGCTTCGCCGCCAGCCTCCGTCATGGGTACCGGCTAGCAGGTATCCGGTGCTTCACGCCCGCCGGAGGGTGGCCACCTCGGCCGGCGTCAGGTCGATGGCGGCGGCCGCCACGTTTTCCTCCAGGTGGGCCACCGAGCCGGTGCCGGGGATCGGCAGGATCGACGGCGAGCGGGCCAGCAGCCAGGCCAGTGCGACCTGGCGGGCGGTCGCGCCGTGGCGGGCGGCGATCTCGCGGATCGCCGGGTTGCCCTCCGGGTCGTGGATCGGTGCCCAGGGCAGAAATGCTATCGACTCCTGCTCACAAAGGTCCACAATGGACTCCGAGCGCCGGTCGTCCACATTGTACCTGTTCTGGACGGACACCACGGGCGTGAGCCGCTGGGCGACCCGCACCTGCTGCTCGTCCGCGTTGGAGATGCCGATGTGCCGGATCTTGCCCTGCCGCTTGAGCGTGACCAGCGCGCCGATCGACTCCTCGTACGGCACGCGCGGGTCGGGGCGGTGGAACTGGTACAGCGGGATCTGCTCCAGCCCGAGGCGGCGCAGGCTCCCCTCGCAGGCGGCGACGAGGTGCTCCGGCCGGCCGTCCTCCGGCCACGGACCGGGCCCGCGCCGGGTCAGGCCGCCCTTGGTGGCGATGACCAGGTCGTCCGGGTACGGGTACAGCGCCTCGCGGATGATCTCCTCGCTGACGTGCGGGCCGTACGAGTCGGCGGTGTCGATGAAGTTGACGCCGAGCTCGACCGCCCGCCGCAGCGTGGCCTTCGCGGCCTCGCGGTCGGCCGGCTCGCCGAGGATGTCGGGACCGGTGATCCGCATGGCGCCGTAGCCGAGGCGGTTGACCGTGAGGTCACCGCCGAGGTCGATCGTGCCGGCCATCGAGGCGTGCATCGTGTTCCGCGCTGGCATGGGTGTTGACCCCCTTTAGCGGGTGAAGGACGGGCGCGGGTTGGCGAGGTGCCGCAGGACGTCGACCGGCCGCTCGGCCAGGGTCGGCTCACTCACCGCTCCGATCGTAGTCACGGATCGTGACGCCCACCGGCGAACCGATTACCTGCTACCGGGAATGCGGCGACCGCGGGCCGGCTGCCATGCTCGGTGCATGGTGAGCCGCTGCCTGATCGTCGACGACAACGCGCGGTTCCTGGCCGTCGCGAGGACGAGCCTGGAGCGCGACGGCCTCGAGGTCGTGGGCACCGCGTCGACCGTGGCGGACGCCCTGGCGCAGGCCGACCGCCTCCACCCGGACGTGGTGCTGGTGGACATCGCCCTCGGCGCGGAGAGCGGCTTCGACCTCACCCGCCGGCTCGTGGAGCGTCACCCCGACCTGCGCGCGCGGGTCGTCCTCATCTCCACCCGCCGGGAGGAGGACTACGCCGACCTGATCGCGCTCAGCCCGGCCGCCGGCTTCGTGTGGAAGGCGCAGCTGTCCGGGGGCGCGGTGCGCGAGCTGGTACCGGAGAGGTCTTGACGGGCGCCGCCCGCTGGCTGCGCGGGCTGCCGGCCGGCGCGGTGGCGGTCGCGGCGGTGACCGGGGCGGTCGCCCTGCTGGAGCCGCACCTTCCGGCGCTCGGCCTGCTCCCGCTGTACCTGCTGGCGGTCCTGCCCGTCGCGGTCCGCTGGGGTGCCGGCCCGGCGGCGGTGGTGTCGGTGGCGAGCACGGCGCTGTTCGGGCACCTGTTCCTGCCCTCCAGCCGGCGCTGGTGGTTTACCGAGGTCGACAACGCCGCGGCGACCGGCGTCTTCCTCGTCACCGCCGTCGTCGTGGGCAACCTGGCGGCCCGGCTGCGGCGGGCGGCGGAGCACTCGGCACGCCTGTCCGCCGAGCAGGCGGCGCTGCGGCGGGTGGCGACCGAGGTGGCGCGCGAGGCGCCGCCGGCGGAGGTGTTCGCGACGGTGGTGCAGGAGCTGCGGCGGCTGCTGGGCGCCGACCGCGCGGCGGTCACCCGCCTCGAACCGGACGGCACCAGCACGGTGGTCGCCGCGAGCGGCGGCGCGCCGGGGCCGGGGGCCGACGAGCTGGTGGTGCCGGTCGTCGTCGGCGGCCAGGCGTGGGGCGCGCTCACCGCCCGCCGCGACGGCGAGCGGTTTCCGGCCGGGGCGCCGCGGCGGATCGCCGAGTTCACCGAGATCGTCGCGATCGCGGTGGCGAACGCGGAGAGCCGCGCCCAGCTGGCCGCCTCGCGGGCCCGGGTCATCGCCGCGACCGACGCCACGCGCCGCCGGCTGGAGCGCGACCTGCACGACGGCGCGCAGCAGCGTCTCGTCTCGCTCGCGCTGGAGCTGCGGCAGGTGGAGAGCGCGGTGCCGGCCGGACTCCCCCAGGTGCGCGCCGACCTCGACCGGATGGCCGGCGACCTGACCGAGGCACTGGACGAGCTGCGCGAGCTGTCCCGCGGCATCCACCCGGTGATCCTGTCCGAGGGCGGGCTGGGCCCGGCGCTACGCACGCTCGCCCGCCGCGCCGGGGTGCCGGTCGAGCTGGACGTCCGCTCCGCGCGGCGGTTTCCCGAGCCGGTGGAGGTGGCCGCGTACTACGTGGTCTCGGAGGCGGTCACGAACACCGCCAAGCACGCCGCGGCCACGCACGTGGCGGTCACGCTCGAGGCCGGCGCGGGCGCGCTGACGCTGCGGGTGCGCGACGACGGGGCGGGCGGCGCCGACCCGGGCCGCGGCTCCGGCATCACCGGCCTGCGCGACCGGGTGGAGGCGCTGGGCGGCTCGATCCGGGTCACCAGCCCGCCGGGTGAGGGCACCACCGTGGACGTGTCGCTGCCCCTGTGAGGACTGCCGGCCTGGTCAGCCGGCCTCGCCGCGGGCGACACGGCGCCGCCCGGCGGGCTCGGCGAGCGCGCGCTGGTCGGGCACGTAGAGGCCGGTGCGGTCGGCCCGGACGGCGGCGGCGGTACGGGTCGGCGCGTCCAGCTTGTCCAGGATGTGCTCCACGTGGGCGGCGACGGTGCGCTCGGCGACGACGAGCGTGCGGGAGATCTGCCAGTTCGAGCGGCCGTCGACCACGAGCCCGAGCACCTCCAGCTCGCGCGGCGTCAGCCTGCGCAGGTCGCCCGGCGGCGAGAGCAGCACAAGGCCGCACACCCAGGTCGGCGCGTCGGCGGGGCTGGCCAGCACCGTGACCCGCAGGTACCCGTCCGGCGCGTGGGGACCGCCCAGCGGCCACAGGAAGGTGCGGTGCACGTACCCCGCGGCGACCTCGCTGCGCGCGACGTCCAGGACCGGCGAGGTGGCCGTGAGCAGGTCGTGGTCCGCCAGGCCGGGCAGCACCTCGACCTCACCGTCCACATTGAGCAGCACGCCGGCGCTCGCCCCGTCGACCAGGCCGGCCAGCGCGGTCACCGAGCCGAGCACGCCGCCGCACCGGGTCTGTCCGGCCGCGACCGGCAGCGGACCCGCCTTCACATCCTCCGGCATGGTTTCCCCCGGAGGCTCACGCTAGTGCCCGCCGACGGCTCCGTCCAGTTTGGACCCCAACCTTCCAGTTTGGAGGATCAGGCGACGGCCCACCACCTGCTACGGAGCTCCTCCGGCCTTCCGGCGCCGCCACAGCAGGCCCCCGGTGCCGGCGACGAGCAGCACGGCCGCGGCGCCCACGACCCACCACACGGCGCCGGACGAGGAGTCCTCGTCCGCGACCGGGCTGGCCGCGGCCGTGGTGGCGGCCGGCGGCGGCGCGGCGGTCGTCGGCGCGACGCTGGGGCTGGGGCTCGGCTCGGCGCTGGGCGTGGGTGGCGCCGCCCGGTTGGTGAAGGTGAAGGTGCCCTTCATCTCGTGCCCGTCCGACGCGGCGGTGGTCCACGCGACCGTGATGACACCGACCGCGAGCGGGTCGACCTTCTGCGTGATCGTCCGGTCGAGCACCTCGGGGTCCCCGACGCTGTACGACGTCTTGTCCGGCCCGGTCACCGCGACCGTGGTGCCCGGCTTCCTGACCAGGCCGGTGAACGTCAGCGTGACCTCGGTGACCGGCTTCGTCGTGGTGCTCTTCGCCGCCGGTGACGTGCTCTTCAGCTCGGTGTGCGCGGCGGCCGGCGCGGCCGGCACGACGACCGCCAGGGCGGCGGCGAGCAGGGCGGTGAGGACGGCCGGCAGTCGGTAACGGTTCACGGCGCCCACGGTAGCGCCTCGTCCGTCCGGAGGGTCCAACCAACCTGCCGGTCGCCGGTACCATGCGGTCGCGTGAGCGAACCCGCGCCTCAGGTCGTCCGTCCCAACCGGGTCCTCGGCTGGAGCGCCGTGGTCGTCGCCGTCGGCGCGACCGGCGCCGCGGGCGCGCTCGCCGACCGGCTGTGGGCGCGGCTGCTGTGGGTGGCCGTGATGCTGCTGATCGTCGAGGAGCTGTGGCGCTACGACCTGCGCCCCCGCCTGCTGTGGAACGACGGCGGCCTGGTGCTCGTGGACGGCAAGGGCGTGCACCGCCACCCCTGGACGGAGGTCACGTCCGTCGGCGTGCGCGACAACCGCGTCTCCGTCCGGACCGCGGCCGGCGTGCTGGAGGCCCGCTTCGACCGGCCGTGGTGGCTGGCACGGGTGCATCCGTCCACACGCGACCTGCCGGTCAGGATCGAGTCCCGGCTGCGCGCCGCGCGGGAGGCCGGGCTGGCCGGCAGCGTGCCGGAGCCGCCGCCGGAGCCGCGGGTGCGCCGGCCGGCCGCGCTCTACCTGCTGGCGGCCGCCGGCATCCTGCTGGTCGCGCTCGCCGGTGCCTGAGCGGCGGTCAGTCCAGCTCCAGCGCGGAGTCGAGCAGCGTCCGGGTGTACGCGTCCCGCGGCGACTCGTAGACCTGCTCGGCGGGGCCTTCCTCGACGATCCGGCCGCGGTGCATCACCGCCACCCGGTCGGCGAGCTGCCGCACCACGCCGAGGTCGTGCGAGATGAAGAGCATCGCGAGGCCGAGGTCGGCGCGCAGCCGGGCCAGCAGCGCGAGGATCTGCGCCTGCACCGACACGTCCAATGCGGACACCGCCTCGTCGCAGACCAGCAGCCGCGGGCGCAGCGCGAGGGCGCGGGCGATCGCGACCCGCTGGCACTGGCCGCCGGAGAGCTGTGCCGGGCGGCGCGTGGCGAGGGCGGGGTCGACGCCGACCTGTTCGAGCAGCTGGGCCACCTGCGCGCCGGCGTCGCGCGACCCGACCAGGCCGGGGTGGGCGCGCCACCCCTCGGCGACGATCGCGCCGACGCTCATCCGGGGGTTGAGGGACGAGCGCGGGTCCTGGAACACCATCTGCACGTCCCGCCGCATCCGCCGCGGCCAGCCCCTGGTGACGTCCGTACCGGCGAACGTGACGCGGCCGCGCCCCGCGCGTTCCAGCCCGACCACGGAACGGGCCAATGTGGACTTGCCCGACCCGGACTCGCCGACCAGGCCGACCGTCTCGCCCTCGGCCACGGCGATGTCGACGCCGGCGACCGCCTGGATCACGCCGCGGCCCGGCGCCTTGAACGTGGTCCACAGCCCTTCGACCGACAGCAGGCTCACGCGCCGTTCACCTCCTCGGCCCGGTGGCAGGCGGAGAGCCGGTCCGGACCGACCTCCCGCAGCGCGGGCTGCTCGACCCGGCAGCGCGGGGCGGCGAGCGGGCACCGGGGGTGGAAGCGGCACCCGGACGGCAGCGCGGCCAGGCTCGGCGGGTTGCCGGGGATCGGCGCCACCAGGGCTGAGCGCGTGTGCACGGCGGGCACCGACCGGACCAGCGCCGCCGTGTACGGGTGGCGCGGCGCCCGCAGCAGCTCCCGGGTGGCGCCCTGCTCGACGACCCGGCCCGCGTACATGACCGCCACCCGCTGGGCGGCGTGTGCCATGACCCGCAGGTCGTGGCTGATCAGCAGCACGGACACCCCGTCCTCGGCCTGCACCTTCGCGAGCAGGCCGAGGATGCGCCCCTGCACGGAGACGTCCAGGGCGGTCGTCGGCTCGTCGGCGAGGATGAGCCTCGGCCGGCCGGCGAGGGCCATCGCGATCACCGCGCGCTGGCGCAGGCCGCCGGAGAGCTGGTGCGGGTAGGCACGGGCGCGCTGTGCCGGGTCGGGCACGCCGACCCGGTCGAGCAGCTCGACCGCGAGCCGCCCTGCCGCACCGCGCGAGAGCCCTTCCCGCCGGCGGGCCACCTCGCTGACCTGCCGCCCCACCGGCTGCACCGGGTTGAGCGCGGCGAGCGGGTCCTGGAAGACCATCGCCACGTCGGAGCCGCGGACCGCCCGGCGGCGGGACTCGGGGAGCCCGACGAGCTCGGTACCGCCGAACGCGATGCTGCCGGAGGTGACCGAGACGCCGGCGGGCAGCAGGCCGAGCACGGCGTTCGCGGTCATCGTCTTGCCGCTGCCCGACTCGCCGACCACGCCGAGCGTCTGCCCGGCCGGCACGTCGAAGCCCACGCCGTCGAGGATGCGCAGCGGCCCGGCCTCGACGACGAGGTCGCGCACCCGCAGCAGCGTGTCCATCAGTAGCCGCCGATCCTGGGCCAGGCCGGCTCCACGCCGTCGCGCACCAGCGTGTCGCGGAAGTCCGCGAACCGGCGCGGGTCGGCGCGCACCTGCCGCGGCGCCAGTCCGCTGTCTAGGCAGTGCGCGGCGAGCGCGCCGGCCACCTCGCCGATGTTCCACTCGGTCGGGTGCATGCGGTAGCAGCCGTTCGTGATGTGGGTGGTGCCGATGTTCTTGCCGGCCGGCAGCAGGTTGTCCAGCCGCACCGGCAGCAGCGCGCCCAGCGGCAGGTGGTAGGGCGTCGCGCCCACGTCGATGTAGGTGTCCGAGCCGGTCGAGGGGTGCAGGTCGATGCGGTACGCGCCGACGCCGACGCTGTCCGGGTACACCACCGAGCCGTGCTCGCCGCGCACGTCGAGCGACAGGTCCTGCTCGACCACCGTGTACTCGGCGCGGATGCGGCGGGACTCCCGGATGTACGGCGCCTTGGCGAAGCCGTCGGCGGTGCCGAGCACGTCGCCGCGCGGGCGCAGGCCGGGCCAGCCGGTGCCGCCGTCGGGGCGGGGCGCCTCGGTCTGCAGCCAGTAGAGCATGCTGAGGCTGAGCTGCCGGGACGAGGCGAGGTGCTTGGCCTTCTCCTCCTCCCCCACGCCGATCAGCGGCCCGAGGAAGTAGTCGATCATCGGCCAGTTGACGAGCGTGACGTCGCTGTCCACCATCCCCGGCGCGAACATCCGCCGGGAGACGATCCGCCGGAAGACCCACAGCTCGCTGTCGCCGGCGCTGAGGCTCTGGTCCGCGACGACCTCGCCGTCCGGCGCCGGGTTGGGCACGAACGAGCGGGGGTACCGCTCCAGCGTCCGCGGGTCCGGCGCGGTCAGCGACACCAGCTCGCCGCCCCAGAAGTCGGGCTTGAAGCCGTGCCAGAAGTCGTACTCGGCGGGCTTGTCGATCGTGTGGTCCTCGCCGGCCCGGTGTTCGAGCGCGAAGCACCACGAGAACGCCTGCATGTTGTCCGGCTGCGCCGCCTGCGGCGCGTGCGGCTCGCCGGTCTGCTCCCGCGACTCGAAGCCGGTGACGTGCTCGGCGCCGGTCAGCGGCAGCAGGTCGCCCAGCTCGGTGGCGTCCAGCACGTACCTGCCGGTCAGCTCGACCCGGTTGCCCTCCGGGTCCTCGACGACCACGCCGCGCACCCGGTCGCCGTCCACCTGGGCCGCGACCGGCCGGTGGCGCAGCAGCACCCGCAGGCGGCCGGCGGCGGTCCACGGGGCGAGCATCGCGTCGATGACCGCGGCGGCCACCCGCGGCTCGTGACACAGTGGACTGACCGTGCCCTCGCCGGGGTTGAGGTAGCGGGCCGCGCGGGCGGCGTCGCTGAGCGGGTACCAGCGCCGGTAGTAGGCCCGGATGCCGTCGCGCAGCGCCCGGTAGCTGGCGGTGCAGCCGAAGCGCTCGATCCACGGGTGCTCGTCCGGCGGCACCGCCTGGGTGGTCAGCTGGCCGCCCAGCCAGTCGGTCTCCTCGGTGAGCAGCACGGTGCGGCCGCGCCGCAGCGCCGCGAGGGCCGCCGCCACACCGCCGAGGCCGCCGCCGACGACCAGGACGTCCGCGCTGCTCACGCGCCCTCCCGGAAGTAGTCCACGGCGCCGCTCTCGATCAGCGGGACCAGGCTCAGCAGCGCGCCCCACGAGTGGAACGGCTCGCTGTTGGCCTTGTCGCAGCCCTCGCCGGTGTTCGCCGAATAGTTCTCGTGCACGTGACGCGCCTCGTTCCATTCCTTCATCGCCAGCTCGGCGCTGCGCTCGGCCAGCCAGCGCCGCTCCTCCGCCAGCCCGGCCCGCCGCAGTCCGATGTAGACCAGGAAGTTCATCGGCGGCCAGACCCGGCCGTGCCAGTAGTAGCTGCGGGAGGCCGACTCGGCGTCGGTGCGGGGCGTGGACGGCACCGCCCAGCGCCCGCCGAAGTAGCGCTCGTCGCGCAGGTACCGCTCGACCATCCGCCGGTCCCGGCCGCCGGCGCCGACGCCGGCCAGCAGCGGGTAGAGGCTCATCGGCGAGATGTCGGCGGTGAAGTCGCCGGTGTCGGTGCGGCGGCTGCGGTACGACTCCGTCTCCCGCGACCACAGCAGCCGCTCCATCGCGTCCGCCACCGCCGCACCGCGCTCGCGCAGCTCGTCCCGCTCGGCGTCGTGGCCCAACTCGGCCGCGATGTCGGCGAGGGCGGCGCAGTCCATCGCGTACTCGCTGTTGAGGCTCACGTCGTGGGCCAGCATCAGTCCGGTCGACTTCTCGTACGGGATGTCCGCGAAGATCGGATGGTCGTCGCAGCCGCTCTCGCAGGTCGCCCCGAAGTGCTGGTCGATGCGCGGGATGTCCTGCGGTGACGGCCACTGCGGCTCGAAGGCGGTGGAGCCGAGGCAGAGCAGCTCGCCGTCCCGGCGGGTGCGCCACCACCACCGGTTCCAGCGCAGCAGGCCCGGGAAGACCTCCTCCAGAAACCAGCGGTCGCCGAAGCGCCGGTACAGCTCCCGGGCGGCGAGCGCGCCGACCGGCGGCTGCGAGCCGTCGTACGTGCGCCGGCCGGTGCCCTGCGCCACGTTCGGCACGAAGCCGGCCGGGGTGAGCTCGCGGGTCATCTCGACCGCGTTCGCGTACGCGAGGTCGGCGCTGAAGAGCCCGGCGAGCAGCGCGTTGAAGTAGTTGTCCCAGCAGAACAGCGCGTAGCCGCCGCGCTTGCCGACGTTCCACAGTCGACTGACGGTGGTCACGACGCGCTGGCCGGCCGGCTCGTACACCGTGTTCCAGGCGATCGCGTCGCGGACCAGCTCCTCGTGCGGGCTCGCCGCGGCCGCCGGCCGCGCCGCCGCCACGATCTCGCGGATCCGCGCCAGGTCGCGCCGCTCCCCCGTCGACACCCCGACCGGCCCGTCGAGCCGCAGCGCCAGGTACGGGCCGGTGATGTCGACGTAGGGGTCGTCGTAGTGCGGCGCCGTCCCGAAGACCGCGACCTTCCGGCCGGGCAGCTCGGCGACGAGGCTCTCGCCGGCCCGGCGCACGGCGCCGGGACGGTTCCAGAGCAGGCCCGCCGACACGGTGAGGGTCGCCGGCTGCGCCTGGTTGGCCAGCGGCGTCACCAGCACGACGAGGTCGTCGCCGGCGTGCGCGGTCTCGACCGACAGCTCCACGCCCCGCCACCGCACGGTCACCTGGGTGTACGCGCCGTCGATCGCGTGCGGGCCGAGCGTCACCTCCTCGGCGCCCTCCTCGCGCCGCCCGATCTGGATCTGGTTGAGGGCGTTGCCCCGGTAGTACTCCTTGACGCCGAGCGCGACGGCCAGCCCGTCGGGCAGCAGCACCTGGGTCAGCAGGCTGCGGGTGTCCCAGGTGTTCCAGCCCCGCGCCAGGCGCTGCTGCGCCTGGCGGTAGGCCTCGGACGTCAAGGGAAGTGCGATGCTCACGGTTGCGCCACCGTCGCGTTGGTGAAGTCGGGATAGCCGCTGGCGTCGAGGGTGAAGCCGTCGAGCCGCTTGTTCCAGACGTACGCGATCTGCACGGACATCGGGTACATGCCGACCGCGTCATCCCAGATGATCTTGCTCGCGGCGGCGTACGCCTCCTGGCGCTTGGCCGCGTCGCTCGTCGTGCCCGCCTCGGCCAGCAGCCTGTCCAGCTCCGGGTTGCAGTAGCCGTTGCGCTTGGCGGCGCAGGTGTAGAGGCGGCCGAGGTTGGTGGCCGCGTCGAAGCCGGCCGTGCCGAGCTGCTGGAAGTTGACGTCCCAGTTGAGCGCGATCAGGTCCTTGATGAAGACCGCCTGCTCCTTCTCCAGCAGCTCCACCTTGACCCCGATCTTCGACAGGTCCGAGACGACCGCCTGGTTGAAGGGGCGGAACTCGGAGTTGGCGAACTGCAGCCGCAGCGGCTTGCCGAAGTCGAAGCCGGCCGCGGTCAGCTCCGCCTTGGCGGCCGCCGGGTCGTACGCCTTCGGCTGCTGCTCGCTGTACCCGAACACGGTCGGCGCGAGCGGCGAGACGGCGAGCTTGCCGGTCTGCGGGTAGAGGTTCTCGACGATGGTCTTGAAGTCGACCGCCTTCCACAGCGCGTTGCGCACGGCGGCGGACTTCAGCGACGGCACCGACGAGTTGAACCACATCGTGAAGACCTGGTGGCTGGAGACCGACTCGGTCTTGAGGTTGCCGTCCGACTTCAGGCTCTCCAGCTGGTCGTCCGGCACGCCCCAGACCAGGTCCACCTCGCCGGTGCGCAGCGCGGTCAGCCGGGCGGAGATCTCCGGGATTGTGCGGATCGTCACCTGGTCGACCTTGGGCTTGCCGGCGTAGTACGTGTCGTTGGCGGTCAGCACGAGGTCCTCCCCCGGCGTGAACGACTTGACCGTGAACGGCCCGGAGCCGACCGGCTTCTTGAAGAAGTCGGCGCCGACGTTCTTCGGCAGCACGAAGAGCGTGGCCGCCTTGCTGGCGAGGGCGGCGTCGGGCTTGGCCGCGGTGACGACCACCTTGTCCGGCGCGGGCGCCTCGACCTTCGCGTCGGTGAAGTTGGTCTTGATGGGGCTGTCGCCGGCCATCAGCCGCTGGAAGGAGGCGACCACGTCGTCGGCCGTCAGCGGCGTACCGTCGGAGAACGTCACTCCACTTCGGAGCGTGAAGGTCCACGTGGTGGCCGTCGGGTCGGCCGACCACTCGGTCGCCAGGTCACCGATGATCTTGCCCTGCGCGTCGGGGCGGGTGAGCCGGCTGTAGATCGCCTGACCGGCGAACTCCTTGCCGGCCGAGCCGCCCTCGGCCGAGTGCGGGTCGATCGACTCCATCGGGTACGTGCCACTGACCACAATGGAGCTCGGGTCGGCGGAGTCGCCGCCGCTGGTGCTCGAGCAGGCGGCCAGGGTGGCGGCGACCGCGACGGCCGCGATGAACGGTCTGAAGAGGACTCTCATGGGGGAAACTCCTGTCAGAGCGGGGAGCGTCGGTTGCGGCCCAGCCGCGCCGAGAGCTGGTCGCCGAGCAAGCCGACGCTGACGACCAGCACGAAGAGCGCGATACCGGGGAATGCGGAGATCCACCAGGCGGTGGCGAGATATTCCTTGCCGTTCGCGACCGTCTGCCCCCACGAGGGCGTGCCCGAGGGCAGGCCGATGCCGAGGAAGCTGAGGCCGGCCTCGGCGAGCACGACGAGCGCGAACTCCAGCGTCGCCATGGCCACCATCGGCGGCACGACGAACGGCAGGACGTGCCGGACGAGCAGGGACGGGCGGCGCACACCCATGAGGCGCGCGGCGCTGACCCACTCCCGTTCCTTGATGCTGAGGGTGACGTTGCGCGCCACCCGCGCGAACGGGGTCCAGGCGGTGATGGACAGCGAGAGGATGACGGTGGGCAGCCCCCGCGCGAAGAGGCCGGCCACGACGATGGCCAGCAGCACGCCGGGGAACGTCAGGAGCACGTCGATGACGCGGGACAGCACCACGTCGACCCAGCCGCCGACCAGGCCGGCGAGGGCGCCGACGGTCATGCCGACCAGGGCGGAGACGGTCACCGCGACGGTGGCGATGGTGAGCGAGGTGCGGGCGCCGTACACGATCTGCGAGGCCACGTCCCGCCCGAGCCCGTCGGTGCCGAGCCAGGCGGTGCCGCCGTCCGAGGTCGCCGAGCCGGGAGACAGCAGCCGGTCGCCGACCTCGGTCGTGACGTGGTCGTACCCGAGCAGCAGCGGCCCGACCGCCGCGACCAGCACGTACCCGATCACGACGCCCAGCGGGATCCACAGCGCGGCACCATGCCGGCGCACGGCGCGCAGCCGCGTCATCACCCCGATCTGCTCGCTCATGCCCGTCCTCGCTTCGCTGCGGGCGGGCACGAGGCTCCAAGCGCGCTGCGCCCAATGATTCGCTCGCTCCGCTCGCTCATCCGGCACCCACCCGGATGCGCGGGTCGAGCCGGGCCGTGGCGAGGTCGGCGAGGAGGTTGAGCAGCACGATGATGCCGGCGATCGTCAGCGCGGCCGCCTGTACCACCGCGTAGTCGCGGTTGCTGACCGCCGAGACGATCAGCGAGCCGAGGCCGGGCCAGGCGAAGACGTTCTCCACCACGACCGCGCCGCCGATCAGCGCGCCGAGCTGCAGCGCGACGACGGTCAGCACGGGGGTCAGGGAGTTGCGCAGCACGTGGCCGATCAGCACCTGGCGGTCGTTGAGGCCCTTGGCCCGGGCCGTCGCCGCGTACGGCTCCTCCATCTCCTCCACGACGCTGCTGCGGGTCAGCCGCGCGACGATCGCCGTGAACGGCAGCGACAGCGTGACCGCCGGGAGGATGATGTGCTGCGGCGTGCCCGCGCCGGAGCTGGGCAGCGCCCGCAGCACCAGCGCGAAGAGCAGGATCAGCATGATGCCCACCCAGAAGGTGGGAAACGCCTGCAGCCCGATCGTGAGCGCGCTGGTGACCCGGTCGACGACACCGCCGCGGCGGTAGCCGGCGACGAGGCCGAGCACCAGCCCGGCGCAGACCGCGATGACCGCGGCGGTGGCGGCCAGCTCCAGGCTCGCCGGCAGGCGGCTCAGCACGGCCTCCATGGCGGGCATGTCGAGCCGGTAGGAGTCGCCGAAGTCCAGCCGGCACACGTCGAGCAGGTAGTGCAGGTACTGCTCGGGCAGGGACCGGTCCAGTCCCAACCGGGTGGTCAGCGCGTCGACCTCCTCCTGCGAGGCGTCCGGGCCGAGCAGGACCAGCGCCGGCCCGCCGGGCGCCAGCCGGATCACGACGAAGATCAGGCTGGCGGCACCCCACATCACGACGAGCGCGCTGGCGAGGCGCCGCAGCACCATCCGGCCCATGTCCACCTCCTCAGTGATCCATTTATGCGCATTAGTCTTCTCGCGCGGTACGGCTTAGGGGGTATGTGCGGTTGTTCAGCGTGGCGGTCCGACGGTGTCACCCGGGACGGGTACACAAGGGACGGTCGTGCGGCTGACCGTGGCCGGGTCGGCCGCCTCGAGCTTTTCGATGAGCAGGCGGACCGAGGCGCGGCCCATCTCCTCGCGCTGGACGGCGAAGCGGGTGCACCGCCGGGCCGCCGTCTCGTCGCCCACGTCGCCGAGCACGACGAGCGAGGCGTCGCCAGGCACGCTCAGGCCGGCCTCCGCGGCGGCGGCAAGGAACGCGGCGACCAGCCGGTCGTCGGCGACGCCCTCGACCGCGTAGGCCGTGACGCCCCGCTCCCGCCGCGCGCGCAGCTGCGCCGCGGTGATCCCGTCCGGCTCCACCGCCCACACCGACAGCGGGTCGAGCGCCCGGCCGGCCGCCCGGTGCGCGGAGGCGAAGCCGCTGGTGCGGTCGACGGTGGGCTCCAGCTCGGTGGTGCCGGTGACCAGGCAGACCCGCTCGTGGCCGCGCGCGAACAGCTCGCCGACGAGCGCGGCCGTGGCGCCGGCGTAGTCGGCGGCCACATAGGACAGCTCGGCGCCGGGCACGTCACGGCGCCCGATGAAGACGAAGGGGAACTGCTCCTTGACGAGCCGGGCCAGCTCCTCCCGGTCCGGCTCCAGACCGAGCAGCAGGCCGCCGTCGGCAAGGCGCAGCCGGTTGGCCCCGGAACGGTAGATGGAGCGGCGCCCGGCGCCGTCGGTGGCGCTGGTGAAGAGCACCAGGTCGTACCGCTGGGCCTCGGCCTCCTGCTCCACGCCCACGAGGAACGGGTGGTAGAAGTCGCGCTGGCCGACCGGGAAGACCGGCTCGAACGTGAAGACGCCGAGCAGCCTGTTGCGCCCGCCGGCGAGGCTGCGCGCCACCGGGTCGGCCTGGTAGTCGAGGTCGCGCGCGGTGCGCAGCACGAGCTCGCGCAGCTCGGGGCTGATCGCGATGTCCCGGCCGGCCCGCCCGGACAGCACCAGCGATACCGTCGCCTGGGAAATCCCCAGCTGACGGGCGATGTCTGCCTGCCGGACCCTGCGCGCCACGGTACCCTTCTCTCGTTGACTAATGCGTATGAGTTGCGTGGACGTTACAACGGTGGAACGGGGCCGTCAAGATCTCGTTCACGGGTCGAGGGGGCGTGCGGTGCTGCTGGGGTGCATGCGGCTGGGTGGGGAAGGTGACAGGGTCGGCAGCGCCGACATCGCCGCCGCCGAGGCCGCGGTGGGTGCGGCGCTGGAGGCCGGCATCACGGTCTTCGACCTGGCCGACATCTACCGGGGTGGCCGGTCCGAGACGGTGTTCGGCGAGGTGCTGCGGCGCGCGCCCGGCCTGCGCGAGCGGATCGTGATCCAGACCAAGTGCGGGATCCGGCTCGCCGACGCCGACATGCCCGGCCACTACGACCTGCGCGGCGCCTCGATCCGGCGCCGGGTCGAGCAGAGCCTGCGGCGCCTGGGCGTCGACGCGATCGACATCCTGCTGCTGCACCGGCCGGACCCGCTCGCCGACCCCGCCGACGTCGGCGAGACGCTCGACGCGCTGCGCACCGAGGGGCTGGTCCGCCGCTTCGGCGTGTCCAACATGAGCGCCCCGCAGATCGCCCTGCTCCAGGCCCACCTCAGCGTGCCGTTCACGGTCAACCAGCTCCAGATGAGCCTGCGCCACCGCGACTGGCTCGAGGCCGGCGTGCTGGTCAACACCGCCGAGGCCGCCGCCAACGGCTTCCCGCTCGGCACCGTCGAGCACTGCGTCGCCAACGGGATCGCGCTGCAGGCGTGGGAGCCGCTCGCCCAGGGCCGGTACACCGGGCGGCAGGAGACGCCGGCCGAGGTCGCGACCGCGCGGCTGGTCGCCGACCTCGCGCGGGACAAGGGCACCACGCCGGAGACGGTGGTGCTGTGGTGGCTGCGCCGCCACCCCGCCGGCATCACGCCGGTCATCGGGAGCACGCGGCCTTCCCGGATCGCGGCCTGCGCGGACGCGGTGCGGCGCCCGCCGGAGCTCACCCACGAGGAGTGGTACCGGCTGTGGGTGACCGCCCGCGGCGCCAAGCTGCCCTGATCGTTAACTCAGGCTGTACGGTTCGATCATGGAGATGCGCGAGATCGAGGCATTCCTCGCGGTCGCCACCGAGCTGCACTTCGGGCGGGCCGCGCAGCGGCTGCGGGTGACCACGTCACACGTCAGCCAGACGATCCGCACCCTCGAGCGGCGGATCGGCGGCCAGCTGCTCGAGCGCACCAGCCGCCGGGTGTCGCTGACCCCGCTCGGCGCGCACCTGCACGAGTCGCTCGCCCCCGCGTACGCGCAGCTGCTGGCCGTCCTCGCCGGCGCCCGCCGGCAGGCCGCCGCGGTCCGGGGCGAGCTGCGCATCGGGTACCACACGATGACCGCGGGCGGCGCGTTCACCGCGCTCGCGGCCCGGTTCGAGGACGAGTACCCGGAGTGCGAGCTCAGCCTCATCGAGGTGCCGCTCAAGGACCCGTACGGGCCGCTGGCCCGCGGCGAGATCGACCTGCTGGTCACCTGGCGGCCGGCGCGGGAGCTGCCCGAGCTGCAGGTCGGCGCGACCGTGGACAGCCAGCCGCACGTGCTCGCGGTCGCCGGCGACCACCCCCTCGCGGTGCGGGACGCGATCTCCATCGAGGAGGTGCCGGACTGGCCGATCACGCACACCGGCGAGGCCATCCACCCGGCGCTGCTGCGCGCGGTCGCGCCGGAGACCACGCCCGGCGGCCGGCCGCTGCGGCGCAGCGTCACCTCGCACAGCCTGCACGACACGGTGCGGCTGGTGGCGACCGGGCGGACCGTGCACCTGACCGTGGCGCCGTTCCGCGCGTACGGCGCCGACGGGCTCGTCACCACCATCCCGATCGCCGACCTGCCGCCGGTCGACCGCGTGCTGGTGTGCCGGGCCGGCGAGGAGAACGCGCCGGTGCGCCACTTCGTGACGCTCGTCGATCGTTAACCGGCGCTACACGATCGTGTAGCGAACCGCCGTTGATCCCCGTAGGCGCCCGCGCACAGAGTGTGTGGCGTGAAAGACCTGCTCGGCGGCCTCGTGGTGCCGCTCGTGACGCCCATGGACCTGCCCGGCGTGCCGTCCGCGGCCGCCGGCACCCCGCTGCTGCGGGCGATGGCGGACGCCGGGGTGCGGCGCCTCATGCTCCTCGGCAGCAACGGCGAAGGGCCGCTGGTCCGGGCCGACCGGGTGCCCGGGTACGTCGCCGGGACGGTAAAGCGCTGGCGTGACCTCGTCGACGGCGGCGTCGTGCTGGTCAACGTCACCGCCCCCGGCACCGACGAGGTGCGCGAGCGCGCCGAGCGGGTCGTGGACAGCGGCGCGGACGCGCTCGTGCTGAGCCCGCCGACGTACTTCCGCCACCGCCCGGACGAGGTGGTGGCGCACTACGCGGCGCTGGCCGGCGTCGGGCTGCCGGTGGTGGCCTACAACGCGCCGAAGTACGCCACGCCGCTCACCGAGTCCAGTGTGGACGGCCTGGTCGCGCTGCCGCACGTGGTCGGCGTCAAGGACTCCTCCACCGACCCGGCGGTGCTGGCCCACCTGGTCGAGGCGGCGCGCCGCCGTACGGACTTCACGGTCAGCCAGGGCGACGAGCGCGGGCTCGCCGCCGGGCTGCGCGCCGGTGCCGGCGGCATCGTCCCGGGTACGGCCAACCTCGCGCCCCGGCTCGCCGCCGACCTGCTCGCCGCGCACGAGGCCGGCGACGGCGCCGAGGTCGACCGCCTCCAGGACCTGCACACCCGCCTCACCGCGCTGCACGCCGTCCGCCCGGGGGTACCGGCGGTCAAGGCGCTGCTGGCCCGCTGGGGCCTCTGCCCGCCGCACGCCGCGCCGCCGCTGGCGCCGTGCACCCCTTCCGAAGCCGACGAGCTGGCCCGCGTGGTCGGCCCGCTCGGTGCGTACCTTCTCGCCCCCCACGACCTCGTCACCCACGACTAGGAGCGTTCATGACGACGATCGGCAGACGCACGTTCACCATCGGTCTGGCCGCCGGCGCCGCGACCATCGTGGCCGCGCCCCGGGCCCTCGCCGGCGCGCGCCACGACAGCACCGCACCGTTCTTCGCCGAGTCGACGCTGTGGGACTCCACAGTGGACCCGCTGGAGAACTACCACGTGCACGGCCTCGTCGTGCTCGCCGACGACACGATCCTCGTCGCCACCGAGGGCCGGTACGAGGTCTGCGACGCCGGCCCCCGCGACCTGCTGGTGCGGCGCAGCACCGACCGCGGCGAGACGTGGAGCCCCACCCAGACCGTCGTGTCCTCGGTGGACGGACAGTCGTGGGGCAACCCGACGTTCGTCGCCGACCGGGCCACCGGCGAGGTGTTCCTGTTCTACATGCTCTCCGAGCGGCTGCCGGAGAACACGACCTGCTCCGGGGACAGCGGCGAGCTGTACGTCGTCTCCAGCACCGACGGCGGCCTCACGTGGGGTACGCCACGCCCGCTGGCCGGGCTGTTCGACCACTTCCCCTACGACTGGGCGCTGCACGGCCCCGGGCCCGGCCACGGCATCCAGCTCGACAACGGCCGGCTGCTGGTCAACGTCGCGCACCGCCGGGTCATCGTCGGCAACACGGTCGCGCAGCGCTTCTACGGCATGGCCGCGCTCTACAGCGACGACCACGGCCGCACCTGGCGGGCGACCGGCGAGGTGCCGGTCTCGACCGACTACCCGATCAACGAGGCGCGGCTGGTGCAGCGCGAGGACGGCTCGGTCCTCGTCAACGGCCGCGCGGCCTCCGGCGGCAACCGCCAGCGCATCGTGGCGATCAGCCAGGACCGCGGCCTCACCTGGTCACCGCCCAAACTGGACGGTGCCACCGGCGTCTTCAACGCGGTGGACGCGAGCGTCGTCCGGTACACCGGCGGCCCCCGCTCCCGGGACGTCAACCGGGTGCTCTTCAGCCGGCCGGACGCGCCGATGCGGTGGAACATGACGGTGTCGGTCAGCTACGACGAGGGGCACTCGTTCCGGTACAGCCGGGTCGTCAACCCTAACCGCTCCTACTACTCGGACCTGGCCAGCCTCTCCGACGGCACGATCGTGCTCGTGTACGGCTGCGAGGGCGACATCGCCAGCTTCCCCCGCCGGATCGCGGTCGCCCGGTTCAACCTGGAGTGGCTCACGCAGGGCCGGGACAGCCTCGCCCGCGGCCCCCGCCTCGCCGAGCACCGGCACGACCTCGGCCGCACCGCCATGGGCGCCCGGCGGCCCGGCGGAACGGTGTCGGTGGTCCGCGAGCCCACCGCCCGCGACGGCGCCCGCGCGGTCTACACGCCGCGGGCGGCCGGTGACTGGATCGAGTACCCGTTCGAGACCGGCCGCGGCGGCGAGTTCGAGGTGTGGCTGCGCTACTACCGGCCGGTGGCCGGCGGGCTCGTCGCCGTCACGATCGACGGCCAGGCGCCGCGGGTGTCCGCGATCGACACGACGGCGGAGAGCTCCGACGGGTACGACGTGGTGCGGCTGGACCGGCTGCGGCTCGGCCCCGGCCGGCACCGGATCCGCTTCACGCTGGCCGGTCCGGGCCGCGGCGGCGGCCAGCTGATCTCGCTCGACGAGCTGAGCCTGGTCGAGGCGCCGAGCCCGGCCGACGTACGCGCGGACATCACGATCGACAACGGCGAGCAGGGCTTCACGGTCGTCGCCGGCACCTGGCCGGGCGGCACCGGCGTGGCCGGGTACTACGGCAGCAACTACCTTTCGCACGCGGCCGGCGACGGCGCCTCGGCGGTGCGCTGGCGGCCGGCCATCCCGGGCGACGACCGGTACGAGGTGCGCGTCTCGTACTCGGCGGCCTCCAACCGGGCCACGAACGCCACGTACGTGGTCCACCACGCCGAGGGCAGCACGCCGGTCGCGGTCAACCAGCGGATCCGCGGCGCCACCGGCCCGCGCGGCGGGGAGTGGGTGTCGCTCGGCACGTTCCCGTTCCGCGCCGGCATCGAGGGCCGGGTGGAGCTCAGCGACGCCGCGGACGGCGTGGTCATCGCGGACGCCGTCCAGTGGGTGCGGGTGGGTTAGCCCAGCCGGGTCGGGTGGGTCGCCGCGCGCCGGGGCGACCCACCCCCCGCCGGGCCGTCAGCGGTCGCAGCCGCCGCTCTTGTCCGGCCGCACGTACGCCACGGTCTCGTCGGACGTGCCCTTGTACGCGTACGGGTCCTCGCCGGCCACGAGCACCACGTCCCGGTAGTCCCAGTTGGCCGGCGACCGGCCCGCCGGCACCTTCCAGCTCAGCGGGGACTCGGCGCTCATGTAGTGGTTGGCGAGCGCCCGCCGGTACCCGTGCCGGCCGGTGTTGGGCAGCGAGCGGTGCAGCAGGTACCCGTTGAAGATGACCGCCGAGCCGGCGGGCACCTCGACCGGCACCGCGTCCTCGTCCCGGTACGGGAAGTCGTACGCCTCGATCGAGCAGTCGAAGCGCGGGTCGTCCTGGTCGCGGTCGGGGTAGAGCACGCCGCGGCGGTGCGAGCCCGGCAGCACCCACAGGCAGCCGTTCTCCACGGTCGCGTCGTCCAGGGCGATCCAGACCGCGGTCAGCGACCGGTCCCGGGTCGGGATGAAGAACTCGTCCTGGTGCCACGGCTGGCCGGGCCGGCCTTCGGCCTTGATGAACAGCATCGACTGCACGGCCTTGACGTTCGGCCCGATCACCCCGGTCAGCGCCTCGACGACCCGCTCGTGCGCCAGCGCCCGCCGGACCAGCGGGGAGAGCTTGTGCGGGTGGTGGACGCACAGGTACCGCCGCAGCACGTCGGCGTCGCTGTCACCGGCCGCGACCGCCGGCCCGTTGCCGATCGCGCCCAGGTCGCCGCGGCAGAGGCGGACGGCCTCGGCGTTGACGCCGGCCACCTCCTCGGGCGTCAACGCGTCCCGCAGCACGCCGAACCCGTCCCGATGAACCTGCTCGATCAGCGCATCCGACACCGTGTCGTACAGCACCCGCATTCCCCTTCCTCGCCACCGGTCTTCCTGGTTCAGCCTGCCCGCGAAGGCCGGCGCGGGCCATGTCCCGCGCGGCCAATAACATGTCTGTTCATGACATCGGGACCGGTCCGGGTGCGGGTCCGCAACGGCCCTGCGGTCGCTCACTACCCGCCCGGCGCCACCCTCGGCCCGCGGGTGCTGCCCTGCTTCGAGTTCGTGTGGATGCTCGACGGGCAGGCGACCTGGCACCACAGCGGGCGCGCCCCGGGCGCGACGCCGGCGACCGTGCCGCTGCGGCCGGGCCTGCTGCTGCTGTCCCGCCCCGACCTGCGGGAGAGCTACACCTGGGACCCCGAGCGCCCGTGCGCGCACGGGTACGTGTCCTTCTACGCCGACGGCGCCGGCGACCACCGCGACTGGCCCACGACCCGCGAGCAGTCCGAGCCGCTCGCCGCGCTCTGCCGGTACCTGTTGTGGCTCAGCAGCGCCGGCTCACCCGGCGCGGCCGAGCGGACCGCCGACGTGCTGTCCTGGCTGCTCGACGTCTTCGTCCGCGGCCCGCTCGGCGCCGACGCGGAGGAGCTGCCCGAGCACGTCCGGCGGCTCGGCGACCACCTGCACGCGGCGTGGCGGGCCGGGCCGGCGCGGCCGATGAGCCTTTCCGAGCTGGCGGCGGCCGCCCAGGTCTCGCCCGGCCATCTGGCGCGCCTGTTCCGCCAGCGGTTCGGCACCGGCCCGGTCGCCGCCGTGGAGCTGATCCGCCTCGCCCGCGCGGCCACGCTGTTGCAGCGCAGCAGCCTCACCGTCGGCGCCGTCGCGGAGGTCTGCGGCTTCGCCAACCCGTTCCACCTGTCCCGGCGGTTCCGCGTGACGTACGGGCTGCCGCCGCGCGCCTACCGGGCCGCGCCGCACCTGGACCCGCTGGAGCCGGTGCGGCGGGCCGGCCTGCTGCCGCTCGCGCGCCAGCTGCTCGCCGACTACCCCTGAGCGCCGGCCTCCCGCCAGCCCAGCGGCAGCGCCGCGACGTAGTCGAGGAAGCGCTCGGCGATGATCCGGTGGTCGTGCAGCGACGGGTGCCAGTGGCAGCCCAGGTAGTCCAGGTCCTCGTTGCTGTAGTACCAGTACCGGACGCGCGGGTCGCCCGCGGCGTTGCGCTCCTGGACGATCCGCTGCGCCGCCTCCGCGTTGACGGTCGTGTTGGACATGTAGGTGGCGCTGACCACGATCGTCGCCGCCGGCCCGTAGCGGGCGCGCAGCTTGTCCAGGAAGCCGTGGTACGCCGCGCGGTAGGCGGCGACCAGCGACTGCGGCGTCCACGGCTCGCCGGGGTTGATGGCGGTGCTGAAGTCGTTGATGCCGAGCCCGACGACGATCAGCTGCGGGCGCCACGAGCGGGGCCGGGACCAGACGTCGCCGTCGACGGCGAGCAGCGCGCGGTCGTAGTAGGTGCGGTAGTCGGTGCCCGGCTCGCCGCCGTTGTAGTTGCGCACCATGCCGCGCCCGGAGAACGCGTTGATCTGGTAGTCGGCGCCGAGCCGCCGGGCCGCGGTCGCGGCGAAGCCCTGGTCGGCGTTGGTGGTGCGGTTGACCTCGTCGCCGGTGCAGTCGCGGGTGGTGGACAGCAGGCCGTAGCCGGCGGTGTACGAGTCGCCGATGAACTCGATCTGCCGGTGCCGGGCGGCGGGGCGGCCCAGGACGGCCCCTCCCGGCGCGGCGACGAACCCGCCGAACGTGCTGGTCGCCCACGGGCTCTCGCTGCGCTTGACCAGCCGCACCGCGTGCCGCCCGGCGGGCAGCCCGGTCACCCAGTGCGTACCGGCGGCGGGCGTGACCAGCGTGGCGACGGTCGCCCCGTCGACCTGGATCTCGTAGTCGGCCGCGGGGTCGTCGAGGACCACGCCGACGCCGGTGCCGCGGAAGCGACCCTCGAAGTACACGCCGGGCCAGCTGAACCGCAGCGCTCCCCCGTCGGCTTCGACCCGGCCGGCGGTGTGCGCCCGGCAGGCGGCCTCCCGGCAGCCGGCGGAGGCGGGCGCCGCCACCAGTCCCGCCGCGAGCACACCGGCCACGAGCGTCGCGAGAGCACGCCTCATCCCGCCTCCAAGTATCGAAGATTGGCGATGCCATACCTTCCCGACCCGGGGCGCGCGTTGTCAAGCGGCGGCGCGGGTCAGGAGCGCAGGTAGGCGAGGACGGCCAGCACCCGGCGGTGGTCGTCGGCGTCGGGCGGCAGGTCGAGCTTGGTCAGGATGCTGTTGACGTGCTTGGCGATCGCGGCCTCCGAGACCTCCAGGCGCCGCGCGACCGCGCTGTTGGAGCGCCCCTCGGCGATCAGCGACAGCACCTGGCGCTCGCGGTCGGTGAGCCGGCCCAGCGGCGTCTGTACGCGGCGCCGGGCGAGCAGCTTGCGGATCACGTCCGGGTCGATGACCGTGCCGCCGCCGCGGACCCGGTCGAGCGCGTCGAGGAACTCGGTGACGTCGCCGACCCGCTCCTTGAGCAGGTAGCCCACGGCGGTGCCGGACTCGACGAGCTCCGCCGCGTACGTGTGCTCGACGTACTGCGAGAGCACCAGGATCGGCAGCCCTGGATGCCGCTCGCGCAGCTGGAGGGCGGCGCGCAGCCCCTCGTCGCGGAAGCCGGGCGGCATGCGGACGTCGGTGATCACCGCGTCCGGCGGCTCGGCGTCGACCGCGGCGAGCAGGGCCGGCGCGTCCCCCACCTCGGTGACCCGGTGGCCGAAGTGGGTGAGGATGTGGGTCAGGCCGGCGCGGATCAGGGCCGCGTCCTCGGCGATCACGACGCGCACGGCAGCTCCACGCGCAGGACGGTCGGGCCGCCCGGCGGGCTGGACAGCGCGATCCGTCCGGTGTGGACGGCGACGCGGTCGGCGAGGCCGAGCAGCCCGGTGCCGCGCGCCGCGTCGGCGCCGCCCACGCCGTCGTCGTGTACGTCGATCACCAGCAGGCCACCGCGCCGGACCAGCTCGATGCGGGCCCGGCTCGCGCCGCTGTGCCGGGCGATGTTGGTGAGCGCCTCGTTGAGGATGAACCACGCGGCCGCCTCGACCGGCTCGGGCGGCCGCTCCGGCAGGTCTATCCGCAGCTCGACCGGTACCGGGCAGCGCTCGGCGATCTCGGTGACGGCGGGGGCGAGCCCGCGGTCGGTGAGCACCTGCGGGTGGATGCCGTGCACCAGGTCGCGCAGTTCGGTGAGGGTCGCCCTGGCCTGCTCGTACGCCGTCTCGACAAGGTCGCGTCCGGCCGGCGGCGCACCGGCCAGCTGGAGCCGGGCCATGCCCAGCGTCATGATCAGGCCGGTCAGCCGCTGCTGCGCGCCGTCGTGCAGGTCGCGCTCGATCCGGCGGCGCTGGGCGTCCATGGCGCTCATGATCCTGGCCCGCGACCGGGTGAGCTCGACGAGCTGCGCCGACGGCGCGCGACGCGGGCGGCCGAGCAGCAGGGCGCGGGTCCAGCGGGCGCGGACCGTCGCGTACGCCGTGACCGCGTAGCCGATCACGGGCAGCGCGGCCAGGCCGATCGCCGTGGCCAGGAACGCGTCCGGCAGCCGCGCCGGCACGAAGCCGAGCAGCGGCTCGGGCTGGTACGCCGGCAGGAAATGCACCAGTGCCGGGAACACGACGAGGAAGAGCGCGGAGCCGACCAGCAGGCCCACGGCGGCGTCGAGCCAGGCCAGCACCAGCGTGAAGAGCACCGCGTAGCCCAGCTCGCGCCAGGTCGCGCCCTCCCGGAACCGCGTGGCCAGCCAACCCCACAGGCCCGGGCGTACCAGCCGCTGGTGCCCGGACGGCAGCGGCACCGGGTCGATCAGGCGCTGCCGCCACCGCTCGACCGCGGCGAGGGGGATGCCGGCCAGCGGGATCGCGAGGGCCAGCGCCGGCATCAGCACCAGCGCCGTGACGGCCGTCGCCCACACCGTGGCCACCAGCCAACCCGTCAGCAGGTACGCCGTCGCGCGCCACGGGCGCGTCGAGGTGAGCAAGCGCGCGGTCATGATGCTCCGACGGTACGGCCCCGGCCGGGTTTTCGCGGTAACGCCAGCACTACCCGCGGGCTCCACCCCGCACCAGTGACGGCGGGTGCGGCGGGCCCGATCCTCGTCGGTGTGAGCATCGACGAGGTACCCGCGGTACGGCTGCGGGAGGTACGCAAGGTGTTCGGCGCGGGCGCGGACCGGGTCGCCGCGCTGGACGGGCTGAGCGTGGACATCCCGAAGGGCGGCTTCACCGCCGTGATGGGCCCGTCCGGCTCCGGCAAGTCGACGCTGTTGCAGTGCGCGGCCGGGCTCGAGCGCCCCAGCGGCGGTGCGGTGTACCTCGGTGACACCCCGCTGGCCGGCCTGAGCGAGACCCAGCTGACGCGGCTGCGCCGGGACCGGATCGGGTTCGTCTTCCAGTCGTTCAACCTGCTGCCCTACCTGGACGCCGCGCGCAACGTGGCGCTGCCGCTGCTGCTGGCCGGCCGCCCGCCGCGGCGCCGGGAGACCGTCGCGGCGCTGGCCGAGGTCGGCCTGGCCGAGCGCGCCGGACACCGCCCCGCGCAGCTGTCCGGCGGGCAGCAGCAACGGGTCGCGATGGCCCGGGCACTGATCGCGCGCCCCGAGGTGCTCTTCGCGGACGAGCCGACCGGCAACCTCGACTCGGCCGCCGGGCGCGGGGTGCTCGACCTGCTCCGCGCCATGGTGGACAGTCACCGGCGCACGGTGGTGATGGTCACGCACGACCCGCTCGCCGCCTCGTACGCCGACCGCGTGCTCTTCCTGCGCGACGGCGCCCTGGCCGGTGAGCTGGCCGGCCCGACGCCGCGGGGCGTGGCCGGGCGGATGGCGGCGCTGGAGGCCGGGCAGTGATCGGCCTGGCCGCCCGCAGCCTCGCGGCCCGCTGGACCGGGTTCGCCGGCTCGACCGCGGCGATCGCGCTCGGCGTCGCGGTCTGCGCCGTCGCCGGCCTGTCCCTCGCCGCCGCGCACACCGGACCCGGCGAGCCGCCGCGCTGGTACCAGAACCCCGACGTGGTGGTGGCGGGCCCGGGCGGTCCGGCTCCCGGGATCGCGCTGCCGGCCGGCGACCGCGGGTACCTGCCGCCCCGGATCGCCGACCGGCTGGCCACAGTGGACGGTGTGCGCCACGTGGTGGTGGACCGGGCGGCGTACGCGCGGCTGGACGGGGCGGCCGAGGCGCATCCGTGGTCGGCCGCGCGGGTCCACCCGTACACCCTCGCCGCCGGCCGCCCACCCGCCGTGGACGGCGAGGTCGCCGTCGCCGCGCCGACCCGCCACCGCCCGGGCGACCGGGTGACCGTGGACACGGCCGGCGGACCGCTGAGCCTGACGGTCAGCGGCGTGCTCGCCTCCGGCGCACCGCCCGCGCTGTACCTGACCGACGCCGCCGCCGCGCGGCTCGCCGGCGGCCGGGTCGCTGCGGTCGCGCTGTGGGGCTCCGGCGACGCCGCCGCCCTCGCCGCGCGGGTGCGGGCGGCGCTGGCCGGCGAGCCGCGCCTGCGGGTGCTGACCGGCGACGGCCGGCGCGCGGCCGAGCCGGATCCCGACGCGGGCCTGCTGACCGCCGCCACCGCGCTGCTCGGCGAGGCCGCGGCGGTCGCGGCGGTGGTGTCGGCGTTCACGGTCGGCGGCGCGTTCGCCGTGACGGCGCAGCGGCGGCGCCGGGAGTTCGCGCTGCTTCGCACGGCCGGCGCCACGCCGCGGCAGGTACGCCGCCTCGTGCTCGGCGAGGCGCTCGGCGCGGCCGTCGCCGGCGGGTTGATCGGCTGCGCGCTCGGCGTCGTGGCCGCGCCGCCGTTCGCGCACTGGCTGGGCCGGTCCGGGCTCGCGCCGAGCGGCTTCACGGCCCGGTTCGCGGTGTGGCCGCTGGCCGCGGCGTTCGCGCTCGGGCTCGTCGCGGCGCTCGCCGGTGCCTGGGCGGCGGCCCGGCGGGCGGCGCGCACCCGCCCGGTCGAGGCGCTGCGGGAGGCGGCGCTGGACCGGCGGGCGATGACCCCGGTGCGGTGGGTGGCCGGCGCGGTGTGCCTGGCCGGCGTGGTGCCGCTCGCGCCGCTGCTGCGCGCGCCCGAGGGTGCGGCGTACCTGCTGCTCGTCGTGCTGCTGCTGGTGAGCGCCGCCGCCCTGCTCGCACCGGCACTGGCGCCGCCGCTGGTCCGGCTGCCCGGCGCCGCCGCCCGCGGCCCGGCCCTCGTGCTCGCCCGGTGGTCCGCCGGCGGGCGCCGCACCGCGCCGGCGGCGACGCCGGTGCTGATGACCGTCGCGCTCGCCGGCGCCACGCTCGCCGGTACCGCCACGCTCTCCGCGTCCCAGGCGGCGACCGTGCGGGACCACGTGACCGCGCCGGTGGTGGTCACCCCGGCCGGTCCGGCGCCGCTGTCCCCCGCGGTCACCGCGGCCGCGCGGGGCACGCCGGGGGTGGCGGGCGCGCTGCCGGTGAAGCAGGCGTTCGCGTTCGACCGCGACGGCGGGACCGTGCGGCAGCGACCGGCGTGGTACCTCGACGGCCCGGCCGCCGCCGGCACGCTGCGCCTGCCCGTCGCGACCGGCTCCCTCGACGGCCTGACCGGTGACACTGTCGCGGTGACGCGCTCGGTGGCGGGCGCGCACGGCTGGACGGTGGGCTCGCACGCCGCGCTGTGGCTGGGCGACGGCGCCGCCGTGCGGCTGCGCGTCGTGGCGACGCTGCACGACCGCCTCGGCCTGCCCACCGTGCTGCTGCCCTGGCGGCTCGCCGCCGCGCACTCGGCGCTCCCGGTGCCCGACGCCGTCTACATCGGACTGTCCGGCGGCGGCACCCGGGACGCGCTGCGGGCGGCGGTGGCTCCGCTGGGCGGGACGGTGGTGCCGACCGGCACGTACCTGTCCACCGTGGACGCCGAGTTCGACCGGCTGGCCCGGCTCGCGCTGCTCGCCATCGTCGGCATGGCCGTGCTCTACACCGGTGTCTCGATCGCCAACAGCCAGGTGATGGCCGTCGCGGCCCGGGCCGGCGAGCTCGCGGCGCTGCGCCTGGCCGGTGCGACACCCGGTCAGGTGCGCCGCATCGTCGCCGCCGAGGCGGTGCTGGCCGGCGCCGCCGGTGTGCTGCTCGCCGCCGCCGTCACCGCCGCCACGCTCGCCGTGGTCGCCGCCGGTCTCGGCCCGGTCGCCACGCGGGTCAGCGTCGCCGTCCCGTGGCCACCGCTGGCCGTCACGTGCGCCGCCTGCGTGGCGATCGCGGCCCTGGCCGGCCTCGCTACGGCACACCGCCCGGCGGCGGGGGTCCGGCCGTGACCCGCCCCGGCTCGGAGTGGCACCGCTACGCGGTGTTGAGGTGGGCGATGTGCTCCAGCGACGGGTCGTACGCGGTCTCGACCCGGGCACGCCCCTCGCGCCAGCCGCCGAGCCGCCCCTCGACCAGGGCCGCGGCGCCGGTGGAGCCGTCCACGTAGAAGTGCAGGACCCGGGTGCTGCGGCTGGTCTCGTGGGCGAGCAGGTCGCCGTCACCGGCGAGCGCGTCGGTCAGCTCGTCCTCGAACTCGCGCAGCGCGGTCAGCGAACCGTCCAGCGGCAGGCCGCCGTCGTTGGCCTCGCGGAACGGCAGCGTCACCGCCACGTGCGTGTCGAAGCGCGGGAAGCGGACCGGCAGCAGCGGCTGCTGCGCGGTCGCCAGGATCGGCCAGCCCTTCTTGTCCTGCGCGGAGAGCATCACCCACGCGGGCTCCTTGAACTCGACCGCCTGCCGCTCGACGGCGGCCCGCAGCTCGGCCGGCGGGTACGCCTCCGCGGGCGGGGCACCGCCGAACTCGACCGCGCCGACCCAGCGCTCCACGCCCTCCTCGCCGAGCAGCCAGTCCAGCGACAGGAAGGAGATCTGGCCGCGCACGTCGTCCGGCAGGTCGGCGAACATCGGGTGGTACACGGTCACGTCGAGCAGCTGGCGGCCCGCCTCGACCGCGAAGCCGTAGCGCAGGTCCTCCATCGCCAGCTCGGCGCCGGCGATCTGCAGCCGCGCGCCGAACGCGGCCGGGTCGGGCTGGCGGGACGAGTGGTACTCCCAGGTCTCGTCCGCGGGTGGCGCGGCGGCCAGCCACCGGGCGGCGACCGCGCGCAGCGGCGGCGCGCCGGCGGGCGAGACGACCAGCGCGTGGGTCGCCCGCACGCCGCGCGAGAACTCCCAGTGCAGGTCGGCGTGGATGGCCTCGACCAGCGCGTTGATCCGGTCGCTCAGGTCGCCCCACTCGCCGGACGCGACGGCCGCCTCCACAGCGCTCCGGGCACCGGGCCACCACCGCCAGAACGCGTCGATCGCGGCATCGGGCGAGGGCGTGGACTCGGCGCGGCGGCGGGAGAAGATCACGAACGGTGACTGTACGCCCTCGCGCCGGACGCGGCTGCCCCCCGCGCGCCTACTTTCCTTCGCGATCGCGCAAGATGCGGTGCGCCACCGGAAAGTCGCGCAGCCGCTCGGCGAGCGCGCGGAACGCTATGTCCACTGTGTACAGCGGAACGCCGCGGCTGGTGAGCACCTCGCCGAGCCACTCGTGGAAGTCGCCGAAGAGCGCGGCGTCGTCGACGAACACCGCGGCCGCGAGGGTGTCGACGATGTGGCCGAGGTCGGTGAGGGTGGCGTCGCGCTGGGCCGTGGTGTACCCGGCCATCTGCGGCACCGCCGCCTCCAGCTGGGCGAAGCAGTGCGCGACGAGGTCGGCGCGGTCGGCGGCCAGCGCCGTGTACTCGCCGCTGACCGGCGCCTGTGGACGGTCGGCCACCAGCAGCCGGTCCAGGGCGCGGTCGTCGGCGAGCAGCGCGGCCGCCGCGTTCGCGTCGGCGGCCCAGGGCACGCCGAGCCTGGCCGCCCACCGGCCGTCCGGGCCGAAACCGCGGCCACCCACGATGATGGGTACCTCCGTGCGCCGGCAGGCGTCCACCATCCGCGCGGCCTGCGGCAGCCGCATCGGCAGGGCGCAGGCCAGCGCGACCGCGCGGGGATCGTGGCGGTGCAGGTACGAGACGAGGTGCGCGGCCGGCACGCTCGCGCCGAGGAACGTGACCTCCCACCCGTCGAGCCGCAGCACCTCGGCGACGATGCGCGGCGGCAGCGCGTGCCACTCGCCGTCCATGCAGGCGACCACCACCCGCCCGTGGCGTGGCCGCACCCGCGCGGCGGCGGAGACCGCGGCGACCACGCGCTCGCTGACGTGGGTCGCGGCGTGCTCCTGCGCGACCGACCACTCGTTGCGCTGCCACCAGGTGCCGACCTGCGCCTGCGCCGGCGCGACGAGGCCGAGCAGCACGTCCCGGGGGACATCCCGGCCTCGATCAGTCCCAGCGCCACGTCGACCGCGCCGTACTCGTCGGCGTCGTCCAGGCACCGCAGGTACCGGTCGTACGCGTCGGCCAGCGGCGTCGCGACGACTCCGGCCGCGGTCATCGGGCCTTCCCCGGTACCGCGTGCAGGTGGCGGGGCGTGCCGCCGGCCGGCGCCGCGCGGAGGGCGAGCACCGCGATGTCGTCGTGGTCCCGCCCGGCCAGCCAGTCGCCGGTGAGCTGCGCGACCCGCTCGGCCAGCGCGGCGGCTGGCATGCGGTGGCAGCTGTCGAGCGCGTCGATGAGGCGGCCGGTGCCGAACTGCTCGCCGCGCGGCCCGCCGCGGGCCTCGGTGACGCCGTCGCTGAACAGCAGGCAGGTCTCCCCCGGCTGGAGGTGGATGGCTGCGGCGCCGACGCGCGGGTCGGGCACGACCCCGATGAGCATGCCGCTGAGCGCGACGTTCTCCACCGCGCCGCCGGCGCGCAGCACGAGCGGCGGCAGGTGCCCTCCGCTGGCGAGCGTGAGCGCGAGGCCGCCGCCGCGGGCGGGGTGGGCGGCGCCGAGCACCATCGTCGCGAACCGGCCGTGCCCGCCGGCCCGCGCGGTCTCCAGCACCGAGCCGTTGAGCAGGCGCAGCAACCGGCCGGGGTCGCTCTCGACGCCGCGCAGCGCCTGGATCCCCTGCCGGATCTGGCCGGTGAAGATGGCCGCGTCGACACCCTTGCCGGAGACGTCGCCGAGGTAGAACAGGGCGCCGCCGTCGGCGAGCCGGTGCGCGCCGTAGAAGTCGCCGCCGATGCACAGCGAGGTCTGCGCCGGGCGGTACGCCGCGCCCCACTGCACGCCGGCGACCTCGGGCGGCTCGGTCGGCGCGAGGCTGCCCTGCAGCGTCTCGGCGACCTCGGCCTGCTCCCGGTACAGCACGGCGGCGTCCAGCGCCGCGCCGGCCCGCGCGCCGAACCCGCGCAGCGCCTGCATGTCGTCCTCGTCGAAGCCGCGCCCGTCCGTGCGGACCACGACCAGCGCGCCGGTCGGCGCCGCGCTGCCCGGCAGCGGGACAACCCGCACGGACACGGCCCGCCGCGGGTGGCCGGCCAGCCAACCGGCCTCGGCGACCTGGTCGGCGAGCCAGTCGACTTCGGACGGTTCGCCGCCGGCGAGCGCCTCGCCGACCGCGGGCGGCAGGTCGTCGACGTCCAGCGTGCCGCTGTCGACCGCCGGCGGCTGCGCCGGACCCACTGCCCGCCACCACCGCGAACGCGTGCGGCGCGCGGCGAGCACGACGACCGCCACGTCACCGAGCGCGGGTACCGCGAGGCGTGCGGCCGCCCGCGCCGCCCGGTCCTCGTGCAGCGGGTTGCCGAGGCGCTGGCTGGCGCCGGCCAGGAAAGACGCGCGGGCGTGGTCGGCGAGCAGCGCGTCCTCGCGGGCGACCGCGTCGGTCACGTCGTCGAGGTACCAGGCGGTGCGGCCGCCGCCGAGCGGCACGCAGCGGGCGCGCAGCCGCCGGTCGCCGCGGGTCAGCTCGCCCTCGGCCAGGTCGGGTGCCGCGCCGCCGACCGCCACGCCGGGCAGCAGGCGCGCGGCGACCTCGTTGAGCTGCCGCACCACGCCGCCCTCGCAGACGACGACGCCCTCGCGGAAGTGGTCGAGCAGCTGCGACGCCTCGGGCCGGGCGGCGGCCACGCTTCGCCTGCCGGGCGGCACCGGAGTGGTCCCCGCACCGGGGACCACGCGACCGCCCGACTCCCATCCCGTCACGTCAGCGCTGTTCACGTCCTCCCCACCCTAACGAGTGCTCCGCGCGTGGGCATGACGAGCGGGTCGGCGGTGTGTGGCGTATGGTGACCTGCGTGGCGGCACACCTTCGCATCGCCGTCGACGCGTCCGGGCCATCCGCCGTGGTCACCGTCGGCGGCGATCTCGACTACCCCATGGCCGACACACTGGGCAGGACCATCGACGAGCTGCTCGGGACGGGACCGGCGGCGGTCGTCGTCGACCTCGCGGGGCTGACGTTCATCGACAGCACCGGCCTGTCGGTCCTGGTCCACGCGTGGCGCAAGGGCATCGAGTCCGGCACACCCGTGCGCCTGCGCGGCCAGCCCCCGTTCGTCGCGGCGATTCTGGACATCACGGGCATCAGCGAGCTTTTCGCCCGGCAGGTCTCCCGCGCCACCGCCGACCCCGGCTCCGCCACCGCCTGACCAGCCGCTCAGTCCTGCTGCTCGGCCGCGACGCGGCGCCACTCGCCCGGCGTCAGGCCGTACGTACTGCGGAAGCGGCGGGTGAAGTGGGTCGGGTCGCTGAAGCCCCACTCTCGGGCCACCATCGCGATCGTGCGGCCGCGACCGTCCCGGCGCGCCAGCTCCTCGCGGGCGCCGTGCAGGCGCTCCCCGATGATCCACTGCTCGAGGCTGAAGTCCGCCTGCGCGCAGATCTTGTAGAGGTAGCGCAGGGAGATGTTGTGCGCGGCCGCGATCGTGGCCGGGCGCAGGTCGGGCTCGGCGAGGTGCTGCCGCACGTACGCGCGGACCTGCGTCAACAGCGTCTCGGCCAGCACCGCGCGGCTGTGCGGCTCGGCGTGCGCGGCGGAGGCGAGCAGCGCCCGGACCAGGTCGATGCTGGCCCGGCCGAGCGCGTCCGCGGCGGGGTCGGCGCTGAGGCGCGCGGCGTCCCGGGCGAGGTGGGCGACGTGGCCGGCGACAAGGTCGTACAGCGCGCTCGTGCGCAGGTTGGCAGCCGCGCGGCGGATCACGTCGAGCGGGAGGCCGATCTGGTCGAGCGGGACCTGGACGCAGCCGGCCGCGCCGGTGCCGGACCAGGAGAAGTCGTACGGCGCCGAGAGGTCGACCATCAGCAGCTCCCCCGGCGCCACGACCTGCCGCAGGCCGCGCTGCTCGTGGCGGCCGTCGCCGAGCCGCTGCACGGACAGCGCGATGACCGGCGCCGCGTCCTGCCGGGCCTGCCGGGGTGTGCGCAGCAGCCGGATGCCCGAGGAGTGGGCGGTGAAGACGTTCGCCGGGCCGAGGTCCCACACCTCCAGCCGGGAGTGGACCTCGGCGTCCGGACGCTCGTGGATGACGTAGCAGGGCACCGAGGCGTACATCATCGCGGCGAACACCGCGTCCACCCGCTCGCGTGGCGGAATGTCCGCCGTGTCCAGTACGAAACCCATGTGCGCCCGCCCGATGTGCACGCTCAGCCGAAAACGGTGCACGCACAGCCCCGCTGCCGGCCTGCTCCGCTCACTAGGTTCGCACGCAGCGGTGGATGAGAGGGGCGCGCCGTGCTCAGGGGGCGGGTCGAGGAACGCGAGCGCCTGGACGCGCTCGTCGCGTCGGTGCGCGAGGGGCGCAGCGGCGTACTGGTGCTGCGGGGCGACGCCGGCATCGGCAAGACGGCGCTGCTCGACCACGCCGCGGCGGCCGCCGGCGACCTGCGGGTGCTCCGGGTCGCCGGCGTGCAGAGCGAGGCGGGCTTCCCGTTCGCCGCACTGCACCGCTTGCTGATCCCGTACCTGAAGGCGCCGCACGGCCTGCCCCGGCGCAGGACCGGGCGCTGCGCGTGGCGTGCGGCGTGGCCGACGGGCCGCCGGCCGACCGGTTCCTGGTCGGGCTGGCCGCGCTCACCCTGCTGGCCGAGGTGGCCGCGCGGGGCCCGGTGCTGTGCTGCGTCGACGACGCGCAGTGGCTCGACGCCGAGTCGCTGGCCGTCCTGGCGTTCGTCGCGCGGCGGCTGCACGCCGACGGCATCGGCCTGGTCTTCGCCGCGCGCGACGGCTTCGACGGCCTCGCCGGGCTGCCGCTCATGGAGGTCGGCGGCCTGGACGAGCCGGCCGCGCTCGACCTGCTCCGCGCGGCGGTGACCGGGCCGCTGGACGCGCGGGTGGGCGCGCGCATCGTGGCCGCCACCGGCGGCAACCCGCTCGCCCTCACCGACCTCGGCCAGGAGCTGTCCGCCGACCAGCTGGCCGGCGGCCTGTCGCTGCCCGACCCGCTGCCGGTCGGCGGCCGGCTCGAGGAGCACTACCTGCGGCAGGTCCGCACGCTTCCGCAGGACACGCGCACCTGGCTGCTGCTGGCCTCGGCCGAGCCGGGTGGCGACCTCGGGTACGTGCGGGACGCCGCCACGCGCCTGGGTGTCGGGCCGGACGCGACCGGGCCGGCCGAGGCCGCCCGGCTGCTGTCGGTGCGCGCCGCGGCCGAGTTCCGCCACCCGCTCGTGCGTTCCGCGGTGTACGGCGGCGCGACCAGCGTCGACCGGCGGCGGGCGCACGCGGCGCTCGCGGCCGCGACGACCCGCGCCGCCGACGCCGACCGGCGGGCGTGGCACCTGGCCGCGGCGAGCGTCGGGCCGGACACCGGCGTCGCGGACGAGCTGGAACGCTCGGCGGACCGGGCCGGCGCCCGCGGCGGGTACGCGGCCCGCGCCTCGTTCCTCACCCGCGCGGCCGAGCTGACGCCCGAGGGCCCGGCCCGCACCGGACGGCTGCTCGCCGCGGCCGAGTCGGCGTACCTCGCGGGCGCGCCGCTGCAGGCGCAGGCGCTGCTGGACGCGGTCGGCGAGGCCGGACCGGACGGCGCCGCCCGGGGCCGGGCGCTGCTGGTGCGGGCCGGCTCGCAGATCACGCTGGGTGTCGAGGGGGCGTTCGCGGCCTCGCCGTCGCTGGCCCTTTCCGCGGCCCGGGCGTTCGGCGCCGCCGAGCCGGAACGGGCCCGGGACGCGCTGCTGAAGGCCGTCGAGTACGCGCTGACCGCCGAGTGGCTCGCCACCACACCGCCCGCCGAGATCGCCCAGGTGATCAAGGAGGTGCTCGGCGAGGGCGCGGCGGTGACGGGGCGTGACCTGCTGCTGCGCGCGTACGGCGCGCTGAGCCTGGAAGGCTACGAGCGGGCGGTGCCGCACATGCGCCACGCGTGCGCGACGCTCGTCGAGGGCGCCACCGACGAGGAGTACCTGCGCAACTACATCCCGGCGGTCTGGCTGAGCATGGTGCTCTGGGACGAGCCGCTGCACACCGCGGTGATCCGGCGGGGCGCCGAGGCCGCGCGCCGCGCGGGTGCGCTCTGGCAGCTGGACGCGGCCCTGTACTGCGCGGTGATGCACGAGACGATCCTCGGCAACCTGGCCGCGGCGGACGAGGCACTCGTCGACGGCCACCAGATCCGCGCGGCGATGGGCGCCAGCGACGAGGTGTGGGCGATCTACCGCCATCCGGAGCTGCTCGCCTGGCGGGCCGACCTGGACGGCATCGAGCCCGCGCTGGACGGCGCGGGGCGGGCGGCGACCTGGCTGGGCAACGGCGCGGTCGAGTCGATCTCGCGGATCGGGTACGTGGTCCTCGCCCTCGGCCGCGGCGACTACGCGCTGGCCCGCACGCACGCGCACCACCTCGTCGCCAACGACACGCTCGGCGTGCACGCGCGGGTCCTGCCGAGCCTCGTCGAGGCGGCGGTGCGCAGCGGCGACCGGGTGCTCGCCGACGCCACCCTGCGCACGCTCACCTCCCGCGCGAGCGCCGCCGGCGGCCCGTGGGCGCTCGGCCTGCTGGCCCGCAGCCAGGCGCTGCTCGCCCCGGCCGGGCGGGCCGAGCCGCTGTACCGCCAGGCGGTCGCGCTGCTGTCCGGGACGCGGGCGCGCGCCGACCTGGCCCGCGCGCACCTGCTCTACGGCGAGTGGCTGCGCCGGCAGAAACGCCGCCGGGACGCCCGCGACCAGCTGCGGGCCGCGTTGGCGGCCTTCGAGCAGATGGGTACCGCCGGGTTCGCCGCCCGCGCGGCACAGGAGCTCGCGGCCACCGGGGAGAGCGCCCGCCGCCGGTCCGCCGGGACGGCCACCGGGCTCACCCCCCAGGAGCTCGCGGTCGCCCGCCTCGCCGGCGCCGGCGCCACGAACGCGGAGATCGCCGCCCAGCTGTTCATCAGCGCGAGCACCGTCGACTACCACCTGCGCAAGGTCTTCCGCAAGCTCGGGGTCACCTCGCGGCGCCAGCTGCGCACGACTACGCGCGACACGGGATTCGAGGAGGGCTAGGCGCGACCGACGATCGTGACACCCCTCGTGGACGGGAGCGTCGCCATGCCGTTCGTCACCACCGCCGATGGCACCGAGATCTTCTACAAGGACTGGGGCGAAGGGCGCCCGGTCGTGCTGAGCCACGGCTGGCCGCTCAGCTCCGACAGCTGGGAGGCGCAGCAGCTGTTCCTCGCCGAGAACGGGTACCGGGCGATCGCGCACGACCGCCGCGGCCACGGCCGCTCCACGCAGTCGTGGGGCGGCAACGAGATGGACACGTACGCGGACGACCTCGCGGCGCTGATCGAGGCCCTCGACCTGCGCGACGTCACGCTCGTCGGCTTCTCCACCGGCGGCGGCGAGGTCGCCCGCTACATCGGCCGGCACGGCACCGCACGCGTCGCGCAGGCGGTGCTCGTCGCGGCGGTACCCCCGCTGATGCTCCAGGCCGAGGACAACCCCGGCGGCGTGCCGCTGGAGGTCTTCGACGCGATCCGGGCCGGCTCGCTCGCCGACCGCTCGCAGCTGTACCGCGACCTCGCCGACGGGCCGTTCTTCGGCCTCAACCGCCCCGGGGCGAGCGTGTCACAGGGCGTGCGGGACGCGTTCTGGCGGCAGGGCCTGCAGTCCGGGCACCGCAACGCGTACGAGTCGATCGCCGCCTTCTCGGCCACCGACTTCCGCGCCGACCTGGACGCCTTCGACGTGCCCACGCTCGTCATCCACGGCGACGACGACCAGGTCGTCCCCTTCGAGGTCGGTGGAAACGCCTCCGCGGCCCGGATCCGGGATGCGACGCTCACCGTGTACGCGGGCGCGCCGCACGGCATCACCGACACCCACAAGCAGCAGCTGTCCGAGGACCTGCTCTCGTTCCTTCGCACCTTCTAGGGAGATCGCCATGACCACGCCCGACACGATCGTCCTCGTCCACGGATTCTGGGTGACGCCACGCAGCTGGGAGCAGTGGGTCACGCACTACGAGTCGAAGGGCTTCCGGGTGATCGCGCCCGGCTACCCCGGCTTCGAGGTGGAGGTCGAGGCGCTGCGGGAGAACCCGCAGATCATCGTCGACGTCACCGTGCCCGCGATCATCGAGAAGATCGAGGGGGTCCTGCGGGAGCTGGACAAGCCGCCGATCATCATGGGCCACTCGGCCGGCGGCGCGTTCACCCAGATCCTGCTCGACCACGGCTTCGGCGCCGCCGGCGTCGCGCTCAACTCGGCGCCCACCGAGGGAGTCCGGGTCGTGCCGCTGTCCCAGGTGAAGTCCACCTTCCCGGTGCTGAAGAGCCCGGCCAACCGGCACAAGGCGGTCGGGCTGTCCCTGGAGGAGTGGTCGTACGCGTTCACCAACACGTTCACCGAGGACGAGTCGCGCGCCCTCTACGAGCGCTACCACATCCCGGCGAACGGCGGCATCCTCTGGGGCAGCGTGCTGGCCAACTTCCAGCCCGGCCACCAGGACACCTGGGTCGACTACCACAACGACAACCGGGCGCCGCTGCTGTTCATCTCCGGCAGCGAGGACCACATCATGCCGCCGGCGATCCAGAAGTCGAACGCCAAGCACTACAAGTCCAACACGATCACCGAGGTCAAGGAGTACGAGGGGTACGCGCACCTGCTGCCCGCGCAGAAGGGCTGGGAGGAGATCGCCGACTACGCGCTCGACTGGGCGCTGTCCCATGCACGCTGACGTACGGCTCACCCACGTCGGCGGCCCCACCGTCCTGATCGAGGTGGCCGGGTGGCGGCTGCTGACCGACCCGACGTTCGACCCGGCCGGACGCACGTACGCGTTCGGCTGGGGCACCTCCTCCCGCAAGCTGGCCGGCCCGGCGGTCGCCGCGGACGCGCTCGGGCCGGTCGACGCGGTGCTGCTGACCCACGACCACCACGGCGACAACCTCGACGAGGCCGGGCGGCGGCTCCTGCCCGCCGCCGGCGCCGTCGTCACCACCGTGCCCGGCGCCCGCCGGCTCGGCGGCGGCGCCACCGGGCTCGCCCCGTGGGCGTCGACCACATTGGAGGGTCGGGGGCGGCCGTCCATCGAGGTCACCGCGACGCCCTGCCGGCACGGGCCGCCGCTGAGCAGGCCGATCGTCGGCGACGTGGTCGGCTTCGCCCTGCGCTGGGAGGGGCAGCGGCACGGTGCGCTGTGGATATCCGGCGACACCGTGCTCTACGGCGGTGTCCGGCAGGTCGCCGGCCGGGTGAAGGTCGGCCTGGCGGTGCTGCACCTCGGCGGCGTGCGCTTCCCGGTCACCGGCCCGGTCCGCTACACGATGACCGCCCGCGACGCCGTCACCCTGCTCGGCGAGGTACGCCCGCACACCGTCGTGCCCGTGCACTACGAGGGCTGGAAGCACTTCCAGCAACCCCGACCCGTCATCGAGCGCGAGTTCGCCGCCGCACCGCGCGACGTGCGCGACCGCATCCGCTGGCTGCCGATCGGCACCCCCACCGACCTGGAGACCTGACTGTGAGAAGACTCTTCACCGCGCTCGTGCTCGTGCTCGCCGCGGCCGGCCTGCTCGCCACCCCGGCGGCGTCCTCGGCTTCCGGCTCGCACGGGCCCAAGCCGACGGTCGTGCTGGTGCACGGCGCGTTCGCCGACGCGTCCGGCTGGAACGACGTCATCAAGCGCCTGCACCGCAAGGGCTACCCGGTGATCGCGCCGGCCAACCCGCTGCGCGGCGTGCCGTCCGACTCCGCGTACATCGCGACGGTGCTGGCCAGCATCACCGGTCCGATCGTCCTGGTTGGACACTCGTACGGCGGCATCGTCATCACAAACGCCGCGACCGGAAACCCCAACGTGAAGGCGCTTGTCTACATCGCGGCCTTCGCACCGGACCAGGGCGAGCCGCTCGTCGCGCTGCAGACGAAGTTTCCCGGCAGCCGGCTGGGACTCGAAGCTCTCGACATCCGCCCGACCGGCCCGCAGACGGCGGACGGCTACATCAAGGCGAGCCTGTTCCGGGAGATCTTCGCGGCCGACCTGCCGGCGAGCACCACCGCGCTGATGGCCGCCACCCAGCGCCCCGGCGACCTGGGCACGCTCGAGCAGGTGTCCGGGCCGCCGGCCTGGAAGGCGGTCCCGTCCTGGTACCTGGTCGCCAAGCAGGACCAGGTGATCCCGGCCGCCGCCCAGCGCTTCATGGCCGAGCGCGCCGGCGCCCGTACCAGGGAGGTCAACGCCTCGCACGTGGCGATGATGTCCCGGCCGGACACCGCCGCGGACCTCATCCTCGCGGCCGCCCGTTCCTAATCCGGTAAGGCGGGAGGGGGCCGGCGTTCGCCGGCCCCCTCCCGCACGCACGCGCTAGTTGACCAGGTCGAACTTCTCCCAGGCGCCGATCGTGGTGCGGTTGGCGATCAGCGCCGCCGCGCCGCCGTTCTCGGCGACGACGTAGCGGCCGTTGGCCTGAGCCCGGAAGCTCACGGTGCCGTCGGAGTTGTTCACCCGCGCGAAGGTCTCCCACGCGCCGACCGACGCCCGGTTGGCCACGAGCGGCGCGGCGCCCGCGTTGTCCGCGCAGACGTACTGGCCGTTGGCCTTGGAGCGGAACGCCACGTTGCCGCCGCCGAGGTCCACGATGTCGAACCGCTCGCTGTTTGTCGACGCCGCCGTGGCGCTGGCGATCAGGTTGCCGGCGGCGGTGGTGACGAACCGGTTGTTCGCCCGCGCCCGCCACGAGGTGCCGCTGACCGGGTTGGTCGCCGGCGTGCAGGTCGCGGTCGTCGCGCCGCCGGCCCACTGGATCGCGCCGAGCAGCATGCGGGTGAAGTTGCTCTCCGTGTACGACGCCTCGGTGTGCCCGAGCCCGGTGTAGAACGAGCGGCCGCCGCCGTACTGCTGGCACCAGGAGATCGGGTGGTCGCCCATCGAGCCGCCGCTGTACGTCGCCTCGTCGAGCCGCATCAGCACGCGCACGTTGGGGCGCGGGTTGGTGCGGTAGTTGTACCACTCGTCGGAGCGGGTCCAGTTGGCCGGCAGGTGCGAGGTCATCCCGTTCGAGCTGTCCTCGACGCGGATGGTCGCCTGCTGGATCGCCGGGTGTGAGGCGAAGTAGGCGCCGACCAGCCCGCCGTACCAGGCCCAGTCGTACTCGGTGTCGGCCGCCGCGTGGACGCCGACGTAGCCCTTGCCGCTCGCGATGTACGACTGGAACGCGCTCTGCTGGCTCGCGTTGAGCACGTCGCCGGTCGTGGACAGGAAGATCACGGCCTGGAACTGCGCCAGGTTGGCGGTGGTGAACTGTGCCGCGTCCTCGGTGGCCGTGACCGAGAAGCCGTTGGCGGCGCCCAGCTGCTGGATCGCCGCGATGCCGTTGGGGATCGACGAGTGCCGGAACCCGGCCGTCTTGGAGAACACCATGACCTTGGTGACGGGTGCGGCCGCGGCGGGCGACGCCGGTGCCACGAACACCGCCACCACGAGTACGGCCAGCCCGACCAGGCCGGCCGCCAGACGTCTCAACACTGCTCCTCCGCTCATGGGGTAGCGCGGAGCCGGGCCGCCGATGCTCGGCTGATCGCTCGGGGACCGCCCACGCCGAAGAGGGCGGCCACTGTAGACCGTAGTCAACATGGGATGTCTAGGGGCGTCAATCCCCAACCGTCGATGTCCGGTTTGGTCTTTGTTCCAGCCGCCATCGACAGTCATCGGATGTATGGCGAGCCCACCTCGTGTCACCCCACGGTTACGCGGTGGGACTACAATCGACCACCTATCACCAGAGGGAGTGCGTCGGCGGTGACGGCCCTGCATCCACCAGCGCTCTACATCGGCCACGACCGCGCGGTGACCGTCGTCTCCGCGCAGCCGTTGAAGGTCGAAAACGGCGGTGCCCGCACCTACCGGTGGGGAAGCGTCGTCGAGATCGTCCCCGGCGGATCGCCGGACGGCCTCAAGCCCCGCCCTCTGCTGATCCTCAGCATCCTGCTCTTCGTGGCCTCCGCCGGCATCGCCGCCCTCGGCAGCATGTGGGCCTGGTTTCCGGCGCTGGCCGGCGCGGTGCTGCTCGTCGCCTCCGGCCAGCTGGAGGGAGAGCGGCGGCGGCCGGGCGCGATCCTCGCGCCCAACTTCGACCGCGAGGCGGAGCAGACCTGCCTGCTGTCCGAGCACCGCGAGCGCAACGACTTCTGGGCGGGGCTGACCCTCGGCAAGCGGGTCTGCCAGACGCTGCCCGAGCTCGCCGGGATGGTCGACACCGACGCCGCCGAGCGGCTCCTGGCCTCCGCGCTGTTCGACCTCGCCAAGGTGCTGCAGCGGCGGCAGGAGGTGCGCGGCCTGGTGACGGAGCTCGACCAGCACGGGCGCCACGGCCTGCCGGCGAGCAACCCGGCGGTGCGCAAGCTGCTGGCCCAGCGGCAGCGGCTGACCGAGGCGCTGTCGAGCCTCGACGCCGACGTCGCGCGCCGCCTGGCGGGGCTGGAGGCCACGGCGGTGGCCAGCGAAAACTTCCTGCGGGAGCGGGAGATCCACCGGATGGCCACGCGGGTCGACCTGACCCTCGCCAGCCTGGCGCCGACCGACCTTCCGGGCGCGCCGGACTCCGGCCTGGAGCTGGCCGACGAGGTCGAGGCCGTCCTCACCGTTTATCGCGAGCTGAACGAGCGGTACGGCGCCGGCATCTGATCCCTTGTCCGGTGCGGGTTTGCGCAACCGGTGCAACGCCGGGCGCGCCCAAGGTGTCTAGGTTTCGTGGAGCAGGAGCGCACCGGCCTGCCGCCGTGGCTGGGGCCGGCGGGCCTGGCCGCCATGCTGCTGTGCGCGGGGTCGTACTGGCTGTTCGCGCGGCACAGCGGCGGCGGCCTGTGGAACGGCCTGGACCTCGGCGTCTACCAGGCCGGCGGCGCGGCGGCGCGGCACGGCCACGCGGTGTACGACATCGCCGTCGGGCGGGCCCGGCTGCCGTTCACGTACCCGCCGGCCACGCTCGTGGTCTTCGAGCCGCTCTCCCGGATCGGCCGGGAGAACGCGCTGCTGCTCGTGAACGCCGCCGGCTTCGCGGCGCTGGCGGCCACCGTCTGGCTCACCCTCGGCATGCTGGGGTACCGCCGTGACGCCGGCCGGGCCGGTGTGACGTTCGCCGTGTGCGGGCTGGCCGTGTGGCTGGAGCCGTTCGTGCAGCACTTCGCGCTCGGCCAGGTCAACATCTTCCTCATGCTGCTGGTCGTCGCCGACCTGAGCCTGCGCGACGACCGGTGGTACAAGGGCGCCGGCATCGGGCTCGCCGCGGCGGCCAAGCTCGTGCCGGGCCTGTTCGTCCTCTTCCTGCTGCTGACCGGCCGGCGCCGCGCGGCGGGTGTCGCGGCCGGCGCGTTCGTGGCCGTCACGCTGCTCGGCGCCGTGCTGTACCCGGACGAGTCGCGCACCTACTGGGGCGGAGCGTTCCTGGACTCGAGCCGGGTCACCACGGCCACGTCCGGTCCGGGGTACGTGTTCAACCAGTCGCTGCGCGGCCTGGCCGTGCGCACCTTCGGCGGCACCCACTGGGGTGACCGGATCTGGCTGCCGCTGGCCGCCGCCGCGCTGCTGGCCGGGCTGTGGCTCGCGGTCCTGGCCCACCGGCGGGGCGAGGAGGCCCTCGCCATGGTGCTGTGCGCGTTCACCGCGATCCTCGTCTCGCCGGTCTCCTGGACCCACCACTGGGTCTGGGCGGCGCCCGCGCTGGTGGTGCTCGCCGACGCCGTCCGGCGCACCCGCGACCGCGCCCAGCCGCTCGCCGCGAGCCTGCTGTGCGGCTTCGTGCTGGTGCTGTTCGCGTGGCCGCTGTCCGGCCCGCGCCGGCCGCCGCTGCCCCGCGGCATCCTCGGCGTCCTGCCCCGCAACTCCGGCAACGAGCTGGAGTGGACACTCGGCGAGCACCTGCGCGGCGAGCTGTACACCGCCGCGGTCCTGCTCCTGTTCGCCGTGGCGGCGGCCTGGCTGGTCCGCGGCGCGGTGTCCGGCCCGCGGGAAACGCCGGCGACCGCCCCGCCGATCCGCCGATAAGATCAAGGAATGTCAGACGCGGAACTCGCCATTGCCGCGGCGGAGGCGGGTGCCGCCGTCGTGCGGGCCCGGTTCGGCCAGCCGGTCGAGCTGCACGCCAAGTCCGGCCGGGACTTCGCCACCGCCGCCGACCTGGAGGCGGAGAAGGTGATCCTCGACGTGCTGCGGTCCGCCCGGCCGGGCGACGCGGTGCTGGCCGAGGAGTCCGGGGGCGGCGGCGAGGCCGGCGCGGACCGGGTGTGGCTTGTCGACCCGCTCTGCGGCACCCACAACTTCGCCGCGCGCACCCCGCTCGTCGCCGTCAACGTCGCGCTGCGCGCCGGCGGCGAGGTGACCGCGGCGGCCTCGGCCGACCCGTTCAGCGGCGAGACGTACTGGACCGGCGGCGGCGTGGCGCGGGTGCGCGTCGACGGCACCGACCGGCCGCTCACCCCCGACGCCACGGTGCCGCTCGTCGAGGTCAACCTCGAGCCGCCGTTCGCCAACGGGCCGGGCTTCCGGGCCACCCGGCTGCTCAGCGACGTGGCGTTCAACCAGCGGTTCGGCCCGCGGGTCACCTCGACGACGCTGGCGCTGCTGTGGGTGGCGGACGGGCGGCGGGCCGCGTTCCTGAGCGACAGCGACCTGCGCGACAACGTGCACTACGCCGGCCCGGTCGCGATCTGCCGGGCCGCCGGCTGCGTGGTGACCGGGCTGCGCGGGCAGCCGCCGTACGAGGGCGCCGCGGGCATCGTCGCCTCCGCCGACCAGCAGACCCACGACGCGCTGCTCGCGCTCGTCGCCAAGCAGTTTCCGGGAGGCCGGCAGTGACACTGAACGCCCTGGTGGTCCGCGGCGGGTGGGAGGGCCACCGGCCGGTCGAGGCCACCGACATGTTCATCCCGTTCCTGGAGCGGGCCGGCTACCAGGTGCGCGTCGAGGCCTCCCCGACGTGTACGCGGACGCGGACGCGATGGCCGCCACCGACCTCGTGCTGCAGTGCGTGACGATGTCGCAGATCAGCGGCGAGCAGGTGGCCGGGCTGCGCGCGGCGGTCGAGGCGGGCACCGGCCTGACCGGCTGGCACGGCGGGATCGTCGACTCGTACCGCGCCTCGTCCGACTACCTCCAGCTCGTCGGCGGCCAGTTCGCCACCCACCCGGGCAAGGAGCCCTGCGAGCGTCAGGGCGGGCAGGAGGACAACTACCTGCCGCACACCGTGAACCTGACCGCGCTCGGCCGCGAGCACCCGGTCACCGCCGGGATCGAGGACTTCGACCTGGTCACCGAGCAGTACTGGGTGCTGCACGACGACCTGGTCGACGTGCTGGCCACGACCACGCACCCGACCCGGCCGTGGCACCCGTGGCACCGGCCGATCACCTCGCCGGCGGTCTGGACGCGCCGGTGGGGTGCCGGGCGGATCGTCGTGACCACGCCGGGGCACAGCCTGGACGTGCTGGAGCACCCGAGCGTCCGTACCGTGATCGAGAGGGGCATGCTGTGGGCGAGCCGCACCGCGTCGGCATCGTAGGGCTCGGCGTCATCTCCCGGGCGTACCTCAAGACGCTCGCCGCGCGCTCCGAGGTCAGGGTCGCCGCGGTGGCCGACCTCGACCACTCGCGGGCCGCGGCGGTCGCCGTCGAGATGCCGGGCGTCGAGGCGGTGAGCGTCGAGCGGCTGCTCGGCGGCGGCGACGTCGACACGGTGCTCAACCTGACGATCCCCGCCGCGCACGCCGAGATCGCGCTCGGTGCCATCGCGGGCGGCAAGCACGTGTACGCCGAGAAGCCGCTCGCCGTCACGTTCGCCGACGGGCGGTCGGTCGTCGACGCGGCCGCCGCCGCGGGCGTGCGCGTGGGATGCGCGCCGGACACGGTCCTCGGCACGGGGATACAGACCGCGCGCGCCGCCATCGACGACGGCCTGATCGGGCGCCCGCTCGCCGCCTCGGCGGTCATGGTCACTCCCGGACACGAGCGATGGCATCCCAACCCCGACTTCTACTACGTCGCCGGCGGCGGCCCGCTGCTGGACATGGGGCCGTACTACATCACCGCCCTGGTACACCTGCTCGGCCCGGTGCGTTCGGTGACCGGCGCGGGGAGCCGGCTGCGCGGCGAGCGGGTGATCGGTTCCGGACCGCGCGCGGGCGAGCGGATCCCCGTCGAGGTGGACAGCCACGTCAGCGGGGTGCTCGAACACGCCGGCGGCGCGCTCACCACGATCACGACCAGCTTCGACAGCGTGGAGACCCATGCCGCGCCGATCGAGGTGCACGGCGAGGCGGGCACGCTCGCCGTGCCCGACCCGAACCAGTTCGACGGCGAGACCCGGCTCTTCGCGCTCGGCGGCACCGAGTGGCGCCCGCTGGAGACCTCGGCCGGCTACGCGGGGGCGGGGCGCGGGATCGGCCTCGTCGACCTGGTGACGTCGGAGGGGCGGGCCAGCGGCGACCTGGCGCTGCACGTGCTGGAGGTGATGACCGCGCTGCTCGACTCCGCGGCCGCGGGGCGGCGGATCGACCTCACCACGACCGTGGCCCGGCCGTCGCCGGTACCGCTCACGCGTTGATGAAGTCGCCGGCCCGCTGCAGGGCGCGGCCGGCCTCGGGCAGGAACGACCAGTAGTGGTGGAACACGTGCGTGACCACCGGGTACAGCTCCAGCTGCGCGTCGACACCGTGCTCGCGCGCCCGGGCCACCAGCTCGCGCGCGTCGTGCAGGCAGAAGTCCTGCGCGCCGACCTGTACCAGCATCGCCGGCAGGCCGGTCAGGTCGTCGTGGAGCGGGTTGACCGCGGGGTCGGTGGCCGGGTGCCCGTCCAGGTACATGGGCAGCGACCGCTCCACCATCTCCCGCAGCACCGCGGCGTGCGGGTCGCCGGCGTCGAGCTGGTCGAGGTAGCGCGCCTCCAGGTCGACCGAGGGGCTGAGCAGCACGATCCGGCCGGGCAGCGGGTCGCCGGCGTGCCGGACGCGGCGCAGCGCGGCGAGCAGCAGCCCGCAGCCGGAGGACTCGGCCACGACCACCAGGCGGTCCGGCCGCGTGCGGGTGGCCAGCCAGGTGTACGCGGCCGCGACGTCCTCGGGCGCCGCCGGGTAGGGGTGCTCGGGAGCCAGCCGGTAGTCCGGCACCAGGAAGGCGCGCCCGGTCAGTGAGGTGAGCACGCCCGCGAGCGGGCGGCTGCCGAAGGCGGAACCGGCGAAGTAGCCGCCGCCGTGCACGAACAGCACCGTCGGCGCGGTGCCGGCCTCCGTCTCGTACACCAGGCCCGGCACCCCGCCGGAGCGCACCGGCCGGGCGTTGACGTCCTCGGGCGTGGGCAGCTGGGCGTTCATCGCCTCGTACGCCTCGCGGAACTCGTCCAGCCCCTTGTCCATCGTGTCGACGACCGGCTGGGTGAGGCTGGCCAGCCGCTGCCGCTGCTCGTCGCCGAGCGAGCGGGTGGTGGCGACGGCCTGGTCGAGGTCGCCGAGCATCGGCCGGGTGCGGTGCAGCAGCGCCTCGCCGGCCAGCGTCAGCTCGACCTGGCGGGTGGAGCGGCGCAGCAGCTCCACGCCGATCAGCCGCTCCAGGGACTGGATCTGCCGGCTCAGCGCGGGCTGGGTCATGAAGAGCCGCTTCGCGGCCCGGCTGAAGTTGAGCTCCTCGGCGACGGCGACGAAGGCGCGCAGGTGCCGGAGCTCGATCGCGTCCGGTGCCTTGGGCAGCTCGATCATCCTCGTAGCGTATGCGCGGCCGGTGACGGGCACGAATGCCGTCGCGGCATAGGACCTATGCCGAGCGGGCCTTTCCCTCCGCCGCACGCCGCGTGACACGGTCGGCGGCATGGAACGACGGACGGCGGTGCTGCTGCTGCGGCCGCGGACCGGCGAGGTGTCGGCCGGGGTGACCTGGCCGGCCGCCGGGGCCGGGCCCGGGCGGCGGCGCTGCTGCTGGCCCCGGACCGCTTCGGGGGTACCAGCCGGGCGGAGTACGCGGCCGCCCTCGCCAACGGCTCGGGATACGTCGTCGTCGACCTGCGCTGCGGGGGCACGGGGCCGCACAGCGCCGGCGACGTCGACGCGGGCGAGCTGGGCGTGGCCGCGTACACCCTCGGCTGGCTTGCCGACCACGCGGCCGAGCTGGGCGCGGAGGCCGCGGAGGTCGTCGTGGTCAGCGTCCCGCCGGCGGTGGAGACGGCGCGTGCCGTCACCGCCCGCGCGCGGGCCGAGGGCTGGCCGAGGGTCGCGCGGCACATCCGGATCGATGAGTTCGCGGCGGCCGGGCCGTCTAACGGGGAAAGAGACTGAAGGAGACCGAGATGTACGCATCCGCCACGAAGGCGACGCGCCGGGCCTGGATCGGGCTCGCGATACTCGCACTGCCGACCCTGCTGCTGTCCCTGGACGTCAGCGTCCTCTACCTGGCCCTCCCCAGCTCAGCGCCGACCTGGGCGCCTCCAGCACCGAGCAGCTGTGGATCCTGGACATCTACTCGTTCCTGCTCGCCGGCTTCCTGGTCACGATGGGTACCCTCGGCGACCGCATCGGCCGCCGCCGGCTGCTGCTGATCGGCGGGGCGGCGTTCGGCGTGGCGTCGGTGGTGGCCGCGTACTCGACGAGCGCCGAGATGCTCATCGCGAGCCGCGCGCTGCTCGGCGTCGCCGGCGCGACGCTGATGCCGTCGACCATGGCCCTGATCCGGAACATGTTTCCGGACCCGAAGCAGATGGGCCAGGCGATCGCGATCTGGTTCGCCTGCTTCATGAGCGGCATGACGATCGGCCCGCTGGTCGGCGGCGCGCTGCTGGAGCACTTCTGGTGGGGCTCGGCGTTCCTGCTCGGCATCCCGGTCATGGTGCTGCTGCTCGTGCTCGGCCCGGTGGTCCTGCCCGAGTACCGCGACGCCGCCGCCGGCCGCCTCGACCTGGCCAGCGTGGGCCTGTCGCTGGCCGCGATCCTGCCGGTGATCTACGGCCTGAAGGGCATCGCCCGCGACGGCCTGGGCACCGCGGCGGTGGCGGCGGTCGTGGCCGGCCTCGTGTTCGGCGCGCTGTTCGTGCGGCGGCAGCGCACGCTGGAACACCCGCTGCTCGACCTGCGCCTGTTCGCGAACGGCACGTTCAGCACCGCGCTGTCGACGATGTGGTTCGGCGGCCTGGTGATGGCCGGCGTCAGCCTCGTCTCCGCGATGTACCTGCAGCTCGTCGAGGGCTTCTCACCCCTGACGGCGGGACTGTGGCTGATCCCCCAGAACCTCGCGATGATCGCCGGCTTCCAGATCGCGCCGCGCCTGGCCCAGCGCTTCCGCACCTCCCGCGTGATCGCCTCCGGCCTGACGGTCTCGGCGGCCGGCTTCGCGCTGATGGCCGCGGTGCCCGCCGAGAACGGCCTGCGCTGGCTGGTCGCCGGCCTGGTGCTCGCGGCCGCTGGCATGAGCCTGCCGATGGCCCTCACCGCGAACATCGTCATGGGCGCCACCCCGCCCGAGAAGGCCGGCTCGGGCGCCGCGGTGATGGAGACCAGCGGCGAGTTCGGCATCGCGGTGGGCATCGCCACGCTGGGCAGCCTGGCCACCTTCGTGTACCGCGACCGGCTCGAGGACGGCCTGCCGGCCGACCTGCCGGGCAACATCGCCGCGGCGATGCACGAGAGCCTGGCGGTGGCGGTGACCGCCACCGGCCGCGCCGACCTGCTGGACGTGGCACGCTCGGCCTTCACCTCGGGCCTGAACACGGTCAGCGCCGTGGGCGCCGCCATCTTCCTCACGCTGGCCGCGCTCTGCCTGGTCGTCCTCCGCCGCGCCGACCAGCCCGCACCCACGCCGGCCGGCGCCACCGCCGCCGAGGCCGAGGCCGCCGACCGCGTACCGGTGACCGCCGACCACTGAGGACGGTGCCGGCCGGGGCCCCACTTCCCCTCCACGGGCCTCGGCCGGCATCACGGTCCCTGCCGGTCCTCGCCCTCGTAGGTCGCCGTTGTCCGCTTGGCCTCCGCGAGCCTGGCATCGAGGTCGAGCAGGTCGCGTAGCGTCGCCTCCGCGCGCGCGCTGGTGTCGAGCAGGTGGGCGTCGAGCCCGGCAAACTCGTCTGTCAGTTCCTGCAGCTTCAATGCATCCCTTCCCCGGCCCCCACGGCGTCCGGCGTGACGGCGTCTTTGATGTCCAACTCGCGCTTGAGGCGCTGGCGTGCGTGGCGAAGGTGTGATCGGACAGTCGCCTCCGGCCTGCCGATGATCGCCGCGATCTCGGTGATCGTGAACCCGTCGTAGTACCAGGCCATGACTCGACGTTGTTCGTGTGGGAGCCGGCGCAGCAGATCGAGCACTCGCCGTTGCTCATCGCCGAAGACAGCGAGGTCGGGATCGGGCCGGACGAGGTCGCCAGCCCATCCACCGGCGGCCGCCCGGGCCGGTGCGGCCCGGGCGCGAGCTGTGGACGCGAGGTGGATCCGCTCGGCGACCACTCTCACCCACGCCTCCGGATGCTCGACCGCGTGCCAGTTCTCGTACGCCTTCGCCATCGCTTCCTGCGCGCTGTCCTCCGCCTCTTCCCTGCTCGCGCCAATCTTGATCAGGAACAGGACCAGACGGGCCAGGGCCCTTCGGAAGAACTCGTCAAACCCCTCCGGGCTTAAGACCATAGGTTCGAAACCCCTTTCGCTGTCCTGTAGTGAGACGGGGGTCCCTTCGCGTGCAAAGCCATGGTCCTTCACCGCCGCTTGCACGGCCGGCCGCGCCGGGCGCACATCAGGGCATGAGCAGACGCGCTTCGGTTCGGCCCCGCTTCGAGCGGCGGTCATGGGGTGGGGTACGCGGCGTGCCCCTGGTCGTCAACGCCGCCCTCAGCGGCGTCGGCGGCCTCTACGCGGTGACCCGGTCCGTCCCGGTGGTGCTGCTCGGGTGCTGCCTGGCCGCCCTCCTTGCCGTGGCCACCGCCGTATCGGCGCCCGGCGGCCACCCGTCCGATCCGGACGGGCCGGCGTGAGGTGGGGCGACACGCGCCGCCCTACTCCCGGATCGACGGTGCCGTCAGCTGACCAGCTTCCAGGGGCCGTTGCGGTCGCCCGGGGGCTGGTTGCGGTTGTACCACTTGGCCTCGTAGACCTTGCTCTGGTACGTCACGCGGTCGCCGGCCTGGTACACCGTCGTCGGGGTCCAGGTGGCCGGGCTGCCGTCCGGCGGTGGTGGGGCGATCTGCTCCCACGGGCCGTTCGGGTCGCCGGGGCGCTGGTTGCGCGTGTACCAGCGGGCCCGCCACCGCTTGCCGTCGTGGGTGGCCACGTCGCCGCCGGTGAAGATGCGCGACGGCGTCCAGATCGCCACGCCCTCCTCGGTCATGGCGAGCTCCTGCCACGGCCCGTTCACCTCGCCCGGCTTGTTGTTCTTCGCGTACCAGGACGCGGCGTAGACCTTGCCCTGGTACGTGACCCGGTCGCCGGTGTTGTACACCGTCGTCGCGCTCCACGCCGCCGGCAGGTTGACCGTCACGGTGAAGGTCGCCTGGGCGGGGTCGAGGTGGTCGCTGCCGGAGTAGGAGGCGGTGAGGGTGTGCGCGCCGCCCGCGAGCCCGACCGGCAGGGTGAAGGTCGCGGTGCCGCCGGACAACGCCGCCGACCCGCGGACCGTCGTGCCCTCGTGGAGCGTGACCGTCCCGGTGACCGGCGCGGGTGCGGCGTCGACCCTCACCGTCACCGTCGCGGCGGTGCCCCACGCGACCGGTGCCGAGGTGGCGGTGACGGCCGGTACGCCCTTGGCGGTGCGGAACACCGCCGGCTGGGCCACCGCCACGCCGCCGTCCGCGCTCGTGGCGGTGACGACCCAGGCGTACGAGGTGGCCGGCAGCAGGCCGGTCCAGGTGACCGAGGCGGTGCCGTTCGCGGTCACCTGGTCGGTGCCGATCTCGCCGCCCGGCACGTACGCGGCCAGCGAGTCGGTGCTGAACGACGTCTTCCGCGTGGTGATGTCGACCGGGAGCGTGAGGTTGTCCTCCGCGCCGTTGTACCGCGGCCTGGTCTGGCTGCCGTCCGCGCGGATGTCGTACTCGGTGGCGCCGAAGTTCTGCAGCAGCGGCGAGTACGTGTCGATGTGCATCTCGGCACGGTCCACGTCGAACTGCAGCAGCCGCAGGAAGCTCGCCCCGAACTGGAGGCGGTCGGTGGCCTTGTGGTCCGCGGTGCCGTCGCCGTTGAGGTCGACGTTGCCGGACGTGTCGACGAGGTCGGGCCAGAGCTCGCCCGCGGACACCGTGTAGAACTGGTAGTCCGCCAGCAGCTCGACCACGTCGTGGGCGACCGTGACGCCGACGTTCGACTTCACGTTGGTGCCGACGCCGTGCTCGTGGCCGGCGAGCACCAGGAAGACGTTCGGGTTGGCCTCCACGACGAGCTTGTACAGCGGCGAGCCGTCCGGCGCGGAGAAGGCCGCGCCGCGGCCGTCGGGGCTGGTCGACGGGCGCAGGTAGTCGTGGGAGAGCAGGATGCCGTTGCGGTCCTTGTACCGCTTGAAGACCGAGTCCGCCCACTTGGCCTCGGCCGGTGTCACGCCGTACGAGAGGCCCACCGCGACGAAGTCCAGCCCGCCGGCGGAGAAGAGCACGTAGTTGTTCTGGTTGTCCCGGCCGAGCGTGACCGTGCCGTCGACGTTTGTCACCTCGTCCCACGCGTGGTACTCGGAGCCGGCGGGCCAGGCGCCGGCCACCTGGTAGTAGCGGTCCGCGCCGAAGACCTTGCTGAACCGGGAGTCCGGCCCGGTCTCGGCGCCGAGCTGGTTGTCGTGGTTGCCGGCGATGACCTGGTTGACCACGCCCTTGTCGTCGAGCACCCTCTGGTACGCGGAGGCGCGCTGGAACTCCCGGTCGACCTGCTCGTTGAGGCCGGGGCGCAGCAGCGAGCCGTCCGCGTTCCGGGCGAGCGGGTCGTAGTAGTCGTTCTCGATGATGTCGCCCGTGTGCGCGGTGTAGGCGATCTTCCGCCCGGCCGCGTTGTCGGCGATCCACTGTGTCGTCTCGCGGTACGCGGCCGCGAAGATGGCCTGCTCCTCGGCGACCTGGATGTCGGTGGGCTCCGGCCGCCCGTCGAAGTCGTCGTACGTGCCGCCGGCCGCGCCCTCGCTCAGGTACTGGGTGTCGGTGAAGTGGGCGAGCGCGAAGTCGTACGTGGCCGGGTCCTCGAAGCGGTCCTTGTCGTCCTGCGCCGAGGAGTCGCGCGGTGACAGGTCGTCGGCGAACGGGTCCTCGCCGGTGACCAGCACGTGCACGGTGCCGCCGTCCCGGTACGCGTCGGTGAGCGGCGCGGTGAGCACGGTGGACCTGCCGGCCTTGCCGCGGGCGCTGGTGAGCACGTCCCAGGTGCGGCCGGCCGGGTCCCACACGCGCAGCGCGACGACGCGGGCCGGGTCGATGGTGCCCTCCCAGCGCAGCGTCGGCGCCGCCTGGGTGGCGGCGAGCGGCACGTCGTACCGCTGGAAGACCACGTCGCGGCTGGACGCCGTGTCGACCGTGCGGCCGTCGAGCGGGCGCAGCGAGCCGACGTCGACGCCGCCTTCGTGCTGGACGTCCAATGTGGTCGGCACCGCCGCGGCGACACCCTGGTACCCGCCCGACGGCGCGACCACATCCGCCTTGGTGAAGGTCGCCGTGAGCGGTACCCCGTCCTCGCCCGGGATCGTCGCGGAGAGCGTGGCGGACGGCGCGTTCGTGCCGCTGACGGCCGTGTCCAGCGCGGTCGGCACGTCCGGGATGCTGGCGCTGGTGAAGCGCACCTCGCGGGTGGCGGTGTTGCCGAGCGTGTCGGTGGCGGTGACGGCGAGGACGTGCGCGCCGGCCGGCAGGCCGTGCCCGATCTCGTCGCCCTGCCTGACCGGCCGGCCGTCGAGCGTGAGCGTCGGCGTACCCGCCACGCCCGTCGCGTCCTCCACCGTCACGTGGAGCGCGACCGTCGCGGTGAGCCGCTGCCCCTCGGCGGGCACGCTGCCGCTCACCACCGGTGCCGCGTTGTCCACGGTGAACGTGCGTGTGGCGGTCTTGTCGCCGCTCGTGGCCGTCACGCTGTGCCGGCCGTCGGCGAGCGTCGCGGTGTCCACGTCGGCCCGCAGGCCCCGCGCGGCGAGGCCGGCGCCGACCTCGAAGAGGATCTGCTTGCGCAGCGTGTTGTTGTGCGTGCTGCCGCAGGTGCCGTCGCCGACGAACGTGGTGACCTGCGCCCCGGCCGGGTACGACGACGAGCCGATCGTGACGGTCGTCTGCGCCACCTGCCGGGTCAGCTGGACGGCCTGCGGGCCGCCGGCCGGGAAGAGCTGGAAGTCGCGCATGGTGAAGTCGTCGAAGTTGCCGGCCGGGCAGTCCGGCGCGACCGTGATGGGGTTGATGCCGGCGGCGAAGTCGAGCACGTTGACCCCGGGCACGAGCCACTCGTTCGGGAAGGCGAGGTCGGCGACCTCCTTCTCCCAGATGCCGAGGGGCAGCGGGATGCCGTTGACGAGCACCTGGTTGCGATAGCCGCCGTCGGTGCCGTTGCCGCCGACGAACAGGCGCAGGTGCGCGTCCCCGCCGCTGCCCAGCGTGTCGATCGTGCGGGTGGTCCGGGCTCCGGAGATCGTGAAGGCGAACTCGGCGTCCTTGTTGGCGCCGCAGGTCCCGTCGCCGAGGGCGAGCGTGGCGTCCGCCGTGGCGGTCCGGTCCCCGCCGGTCAGGTAGTACACGTCGGACAGAGCCGCGGCGCCGGTGCTGACCGACAGGCCCACGCTGTCGCGGGCGATCCGGAAGTCGTCGTGGTTGGCGCAGAGCGTGGCGCCGCTGCCGGAGTTGTAGTCGCCGGTGACGACCTGGATGGAGTTCTCACCCGGGCGCAGGTACCGGTTGGGCAGCCGGACCGCGACCGCCTCGGCCCCGCCGGCGCCGTAGTCGCCGCCGAGGTCCACGCGGTTGCCGTTCACCATCAGGTAGTTGTGGTAGCGCGCCTCGATGGAGTTGCCCGCCGCGACCGTGAAGGTGAACGTCGAGGTGCCGGCGGCGAGCGTCTCGGCGTTCTCGACCGGCCCGCCGTCCAGCGCGATCGAGTCCACTGTGGTCTCACCCTCGCGCGGCGCGGCCGCGATGACCGGCTGGGCGCCGCGGACGAGCGCGCCCTCGGCCGGCGTCACCTTCGCCGAGCCGGCGGGCGCGTTGTTCACGCCGACCGTGACGCTGGTCGTGGCGCCGGAGGCGGTGACCGCCTTGACGGTGTGCGCGCCGTTCGGCAGCGAGCGCGTGTCCAGGTCGAGGCGCAGGCCCGACGTGGTGCCGCCCGGCTCGCCGGCGAGCACGAACGTCAGCTGCTGCTTCAGCCGCGGCGTCGAGCTGCCGCAGGTGCCGTCGCCGAAGCTGTAGCTGAACAGGTTCTGCTCGCCGTCGATGACCACGCCGAGCAGGCTGAGGCTGATGCTGCTGAGCGGAAAGTCGTCGAAGTTGGGGCAGCGGCCGCCCTCGCCGTTCGGCAGCTGCTCGTAGCCGACCGCGGCGGTGTTTGTGGAGTCGACCCAGTTGGCGCCGGCGTTGACGGTGATGGTGTTGATGCCGGAGCGCAGCCACTCGCCGGGAAAGTCGAGCACACCCGCGCTGCCGCCGGGGATGTCCGGGAAATGGACGCGCTCGGACTCGGCCGTGTGTCCGTTCACGGTGATGTAGTTGTGGTAGCGCGCCTCGGTGCCGTTGCCGCCCATGTCGAACGCGAAGTGCGCGGTGCCCGCCGTCCGCGTCGCGTCGACCGCCCGGTCGTCGACGAGGATGTCGGTGACCGGGTCGTTCTCGGCGGTGGGCTCGGCCGTGACGGTGACGGTGCCGTCGAGCGCCTGCCCGTCCCGGAGGTTGAGCGTCGGCGCGCCGCCGACGACCGGCGGCGCCTCCTCGGCCCCGGCGGTGGCCGGGACGACCGCGACCGCGGCGAGCGCGACGGCGACCAGTGTCCACAGCGCACGGGTGCGCTTCATGGTTCTCCTTAGGCGACGGTGGTGAGGTGGATCGCGGCGACGGCGGTGAGGCCGGCACCGAAGAGCGTGATGCCGGCGGCGGCCAGCACCGGGGCCGCGCGCGCGGCCAGGCGGAGGGTGGCGTGCGCGTGCGCGCCGCGGGTGACCGCCGTGCCGCCGCCGATCGCGAGCAGGCCGACGCCGAAGAGCACGACGGCCATGCCGATCCCGAACGCCAGCACCAGCAGCAGCGCGAAGCCCGCCCGCCCGAGGAACAGCCCGGTCACCAGCACGAGGAACGCGGCCGGCGACGGGGTAAGCCCGCCCGAGGCGCCGAGCAGCAGCAGCCCCGGCCGCGTGCCGCGGTGGTGGTCGTGGTCGTGGTGGTGGTGGTGACGGTTTCGCCGCCGCAGCAGCCAGAGCCCGGTGCCGAGCACGAGCACGCCGGCGACGAGCTGGAGCCAGCCGGTGAGCTCCTCCATGCGGACACTGTCCGAAAGGGACAGAAACGTCCACGCCAGACCGATCACCAGCACCGAGAGCGTGTGCATCGCCGCCACCGCGCCGCCGAGCCACGCCGCGTCCCGCACCCGCCCGCGCGCGCCCACGAGGTACGCGGCCGCCAGGCTCTTGCCGTGCCCCGGCGTCACCGCGTGCCCGGCACCCGCCGCGAACGCCAGCGCGAACGCCGCCGGCCCCACCCCGGGCGACTCGATCGCGCTCTGCAGCTGCTCCGCGATCATGCCGCCACCCGCCGGCGCAGCGCGAGCGCGGCGGCCGCGATCAGGAGCAGGCCGCCCGCCACGGCCCCGATCTGAAGAGCGGCACCGCGCCCGCGCCGGTCACCCCGCCGGCCGCCGCCGGCACGTCGCCGAGCGTCCATTCACGGGTGTACGCGTCAGAGGTGTAGACCGCGCGGACACCACCGGGTCCGGTGGCCAGCGTCCGGTAGGCCGGGTCGAGGTCGGTGAGCGTCCGCACCCCGACGGACGCCACGCCGACCGCCCCGGCGCAGGTGAAGTCGATCGTGGCGCCGGCGCGCGCCAGGTCGGCCGGCGGCGCCACGGCACCCGGGCAGGCCCGCCCGTCGCTGGTGACGGTGACCCGCTTGAGCAGGTAGTCCGCGAGCTGCCGGGACGGGCCGACGACCGCCGCGTCCGAGTCCCGGTAGGACACGGCGCCGTCGAGCATGACCCGGTCGCGCGGGAGCAGCCCGAGCGCCACCCCAGCACCGTGAGGTCGTCGAGGCCGCCGACCCTCCACCGCACCCGCACGACCTCGGGCCGGCCCGGGTCGGCCTCGATCGCCACCGTCTGCGGGTCGCCGAACGGATGGGCGCCGGCCGGCGCCGGTACCGCGCACACGGCGGCGGCCGCGCACGCCAGAACGCCGGCGAGGCGGGCCGAGCCGCGAAGGCCGCGGGTGGGCACGAGGCAGCACTCCTGGTGGAGAGGGGGTTCGGGGCAGCCCCGAGTCTGTGCCGGCCTCGTGAAACTCACGGGCTCGCCCCAGTGATCAGCAGGCGATGCCGACGTGAACAGTTAGTTGATCAATCCGTACGCGAGGACCGCGGCCGCCGCCGGCGCGGCGGGAGCGGTCACGACCGGCGTGCGGTCAGATGGCGAGCACCTCGTCCCAGGTCGTGACGTTCCAGGTCGTGGCGAACAGCTGCTCGATCGCGGGCCGGGCCGCCGCCTCGATGGCCGCCGCGTCCGGGGTGACCACGGTCATGCCGGCCGTCTCCAGCTCGCCCAGCAGCGCCGCCTCGCGGTCGGCCATGAAGGCGGAGCCCCACTCGGTGGCCTTGCGCATCGCGCGGCGGACCTTGTCGGGCCAGGGCACGTCGCGCAGGAAGCACGCGTTGGCCGCGACGAGCCCGAAGCCGACCAGGTGGCCGGTCAGCGCCAGGTGCGACTGCACCTCGAAGAGGCGCAGCGAGGAGATCTGGGTCAGGTCGCCCTCGGAGGCCTCGGCGACGCCGGTGCGCAGCGCCTCGTAGATGCCGGTGAGCGGGACCTGCACCGGCACCGCGCCCAGCGCGGACCAGACGGCCACCCAGTCGGGCACCGGCGGCAGGCGCAGCCTGATGCCGGCGAGGTCGGCCGGCGTGACGATCGCGCGGTTGGCGGTGAACTGGCGAAATCCCCTGTAGACGGTGCCGAGGGAGACGAGGTTGCCGCCGGTGCGGACCAGGGCGCGGGCCTCGTCGCCGAGGTGGCTGCGCCAGACGCGCTGGAAGTGCGCGTAGTCACGGATCACGTATGGCCCGTTGAAGAAGAAGTACGCCGGGGCGTAGTCCTGGATCGGCTGGCCGCCGGTCAGGACGATGTCCGCGACCCGCTCGGCCGGCTCGCAGGGTGCCATCGCGGGGTTGATCGTCTGCTCGTTGAGCACCGAGGTGGCCACCTCGACGACCAGCCGGCCGCGGGTCTCCGCCTCCAGCAGCTCCTTGAACCTCAGCGCCGTGTCGGCCAGGATGTGGCCCGCCGCGAAGGGGGTGGCCACGCGCACGGTGACGGGCGGTCGCGGCCGGCCGTGCGCCGGGAGGGCGAGTCCGAGCGGCGCCGCCCCGGCGGCCTTGATCAACGTACGTCGATTCACGCTCATGCCGAGAGCGTACCGGCACGCGCGGTCTTGACATTGATGACCGTTGCTGCTTGTCTATGACAAATCTCCCCCGCGCCTCCGGGCGGCGCGCCGTTTCTCTCCGGAAGGGAAACCGCGAATGCCCGACCATCCCCGCCGCCGCCTGCGCTTGTCGCTGCTCGCCGGCACGTCCGCACTCACCGTCCTCATCGGACTTCTCGCCGGCAGCGCGTTCGCCGGCGAGCCCAGCGGCGTACCGGCCGACGACGCCGCGCGCGGCATGATCTACAGTGGACTCACCGCGGCCAAGGACGGGCCGTGCGCCGGCGTGTTCCAGGTCAAGGGCGTGTCACCGGTCATGTGCACGCACGGGCCGGACCCCGCTCCGGCAGGCCTGTCGGTCAAGCGCCGCATCCAGCCCTTCGCCGCGCCCGCGGCCGGCACCAACGCCAGCGCGCTGGCCGTCTGCGAGGGCGACGGCACGTCCGGCCGCCGCGTGGAGGTGCTCTACATCCACGGCTCGACCAGCCGGTACCAGCAGTACCTGGAGACCTTCCGCACGCTGGCCGAGGGCGTCGACGTCATCTTCAACGAGAGCGCCCGCGAGACCGGCGGCGAGCGCCACGTGCGGTACGTGACGGAGAACGTCAACGGCGCCTGCCGGCCGGTCGTCCGCGACGTACAGATCGCCGACTCGGCGCTCAACGCCAACGACTGGGCGCCACTGCTCAACGCGGTGCGCGCCGCCGGGTACACGCGCACCGACCGCAAGTACCTCCAGTTCGTCGACGCCGATGTCTACTGTGGAATCGGCGGCTTCGCGGGCGACACCCGCAAGACCGACGCCAACCGCTCCAACTCCGGCCCCGAGTACGCGCGGGCCGACAACGGCTGCTGGAGCGCGGGCGTGGCCGCGCACGAGCTGGGCCACACGCTCGGCGCCGTCAACAACAACGCGCCCAACGGATCCGGCGCGGCGCACTGCGTGGACGAGTGGGATGTCATGTGCTACAAGGACGGACCGAACGTGGTCATCCGGACCAGCTGCCCGGACCGCGCGCACGACCAGCGGCTGGACTGCAACCACGACGACTACTACCACACCAACCCGGCCGCCGGCTCGTACCTGGCGAACAACTTCAACGTCGCCGACAACCTCTTCCTCATCCGCGGCGGCGGCTCCGGACCGGGACCGCAGCCCGGCCAGAACCGCGCGCTGAGCGCGACCGCGTCCGCCTCGTACACCTCGTCGTGGGAGAGCGTGGCCGCCATCAACGACGGCGCCGAGCCCGGCTCGTCGAACGACACCGTCAACCCCCGCTGGGGCACCTGGCCGAACACCGGTGAGCAGTGGGCGCTGCTGACCTGGGCCTCGGCGCAGACGCTCACCTCGGCCGAGGTGTACTTCTTCGACGACAACGGCGGCGTCCGCGTACCCGCGTCGTGGCGGCTCCAGTCCTGGAACGGCAGCGCGTACGTCGACGTGGCCGGCGCCAGCGGCTACCCGGTCGCGGTCAACCAGTACAACCGGGTGACGTTCAGCAGCGTGAGCACCACGCGGCTGCGGGTGGTGCTGCAGAGCGGGGCAGGTTCGGTCGGGCTGCTGGAAGTCAAGGCGTTCGGTCCCTGATGGTTCGTGCGCACGCCGGCGCCGTCCTGACTGTCCACTCGGACGGCGCCGGCTCGGTCTGGATCACCGCGAAGTGGACGGACGGGCACCCGGTCACCGGGCCGGCCACCGCGATCCTCACCGGGTCGGCGGCCGGCCAGCGGGTCGGGCCGGCGCCGCTGCGCCCGATCGGCGACGGCGCCGGCACGCTCACGTACACCGGACAGCTGCCGCCCGGCCAATGGGCGGTGACCGCCGAGATGGCCATGCCGGCGGTGGCCCGCTGCGACGCCCGCTTCGAGGTGGGCGCCGCGGCGGCACCGGCGGCGGTGACCTGCGAGCTGCCGCCGGAGGCACCGGCTCCGGCGGCTTCCCCGGGCTTGCCGTGGCTGCCGGTCGCCGGTGCCGTGCTGGCCGTTCTCGTGGTGGTGGCGCTGGTCGTCGCCCGCCGCCGGCTGTGGTGAGATGGGGGCATGCGCCTTCACGTGGGCTGCGCGATGTGGACGCTCAGGTCCTGGCAGGGGCGCTTCATGCCGCACCCGCTGCCGCCGCACGAGCGGCTGCGGCACTACGCCAGCTGGTGCGACGCGGTCGAGGGCAACACCACGTTCTACGCCACCCCCACGCGGGAGACGGTGGCGTCGTGGGCGCAGCAGACCGGCCCCGACTTCCGCTTCGTCGTCAAGCTGCCCAAGACCGTCACGCATGAACGGCGGCTCGCCGACGCCGGCGAGCCGCTGCGCGCGTTCCTCGACGCGGTCGAGCCGCTCGGGCCGAGGGCGCACGCGCTCTGGGTCCAGCTGCCCGGCTCGTTCGGCCCCGGCGACGTCCCCGTGCTGGCCCGCTTCCTGCGCCGGCTCCCGGCCGACCACCGGTACGCGGTCGAGGTCCGCCACCCCGACTTCTTCGCGGAGCCGCGCGCCGCGGCGCAGCTCGAGGAGGTGCTCACCGCCGCCGGTGCCGAGTGGATTCCCTTCGACACCACCGCCTTCTTCGCGCGGCCGCCCACCAGCGACGCCGAGCGGGACGCCTGGATGAAGAAGCCGCGGATGCCGCTGCGCACCCGCGCGCTGACCACCCGCCCGATCGTGCGCTACCTCGGCCGCGACGACACCGCCCGCACCGTCGAGGGCTGGCGGCGGTGGGTCGAGGTCACCGCCGGCTGGCTGCGCGAGGGGCGCACGCCCACCGTCTTCGTCCACACGCCCGACAACGCCGAGGCGCCGGCGCTCGCCCGCCGCTTCCACGAGGAGGTCCGCGTCCTGGTGCCGGGCCTGGCGCCGCTGCCGGACCCGATACCGGCCGCGCCCCTGACCCTCTTCTAAGTTGTTCCCTGTGTGGAACTCACTGCGCACCGACGCCCCGGCCGGCCTCGCCGCCGGCGTCACCGCCTACCGTGCCGGCAACGGCGACCTCGTCCACGCCTACGTCGCCCGTCCCGAGGGCCCCGGGCCGTACCCCGGCGTGGTGCTCGTCCACCACCTGCCCGGGTGGGACGAGCTGTACCGCGAGTTCGCCCGCCGCTTCGCCGACCACGGGTACACGGCCATCTGCCCGGACCTGTACTGCCGCACGGGCCACGGCGAGCCCGACGACGTGGCCGCGGCGGCCCGCGCGGCCGGCGGCGCCTCCGACGACCTGGTGGTGGAGGACCTGGTCGCCGCCCGCGACTGGCTGCGCGCCCTGCCCACGGCCAACGGCCGGGTCGGCGTCTTCGGCACCTGCTCCGGCGGCCGGCACGCGCTGCTCGCGGCGAGCAAGGCCGGCGGCTTCGACGCGGTCGCCGACCTGTGGGGCGGCGGCGTGGTGGCCGCGCCCGACGAGCTGAGCCCGCAGCGCCCGGTCTCCGTGCTCGACTACACCGCCGGGCTGGACGCGCCGCTGCTCGGCCTCTTCGGCGACCAGGACAAGTCCCCGACGCCGGAGCTCGTCGACCGGCACGAGGAGGAGCTGCGCAAGCACGGCAAGGAGTACGAGTTCCACCGGTACCCAGACGCCGGGCACGGCTTCTTCTACTACCACCGCGCCGCCTACCGCGCCGAGTCCGCCATGGACGGTTGGCAGAAGGTGTTCGACTTCTTCGGCCGCCACCTCTCCACCGGGAGCTGACCATGTGTACCAACATCTCCGAGACCCTGCCCGCCGAGGGAGCCGCGAAGGGCGGCGCCGGCTGGTTCGCGGTGACCGCGGCCAACGTCGGCTTCGACCACGCCGTCGGCTCCCGCTTCGACCACGCGCTGCTGCTCGACTTCGTCGACCCGGCCCGCGGCCCCTCCGCCCGCGTCGCGGTGGAGCTGGACCTGGAGACCGGTCGCGCGCTGGTGGCCGCCCTCCAGTCGGTCATCGAGGCGGCGGAGCGCAGCGGCGCACCGGTCCGCGCTTCGTAGCCCGCCTTGTTCGGAGCGGCCGAGCCACGCCTGGTCCCGCCGTCCGCCGCCCACCTGGACGCCCTGCGCCGCCGGGTCGACGTGGCGCGGATCCGCACGGACGTGGAGCGCCTCGACGAGCCGCGCGGCCGCCTGCACGCGCCGGAGGCGATGGCGCGCGCCGAACGGTACGTGACCGGCCAGCTGGAGGATGCCGGCTGGTCGGTCCGGCGGCGGCCGTTCAACGAGGGCTACCCGGGGGTCAACCTGGTGGCGACCACCGCACCCGGCCCGGCCCGCTTCGTCGTGGGCGCGCACCTGGACACCGTGCCCGGCAGCCCCGGCGCCGACGACAACGCCTCCGGGGTGGCCGGCCTGCTGGAGCTGGCCCGGATCGTGCCGCCCACGCCGGACCTGACGCTGGCCGTCTTCGACGAGGAGGAGTCCGGCCTGCACGGCTCCCGCGCCCTCGCCACGGAGCTCGTCGCGGCCGGCCGCGCTCCCGCCGGCGTCATCGTCTTCGAGTGCGTCGGCTACACCGCCACGGACGAGCACACCCAGCGCCTGCCGCCGGGTCTGTCCACCCTCTACCGCGGCCAGGCCCGCCGCATGCGCGCCCGCCGCTTCCGCGGCGAATGGACCATCATCCTGTACCGCGCGGACGCCCGCCGCCTGGCCGCCACGCTCGGCGGCGCGCTCGCACACGCCGCCGGCCGCCAGGCGGTCATGCTGGCCCGCGACCCGACCGACCTGCCGCTGCTGGGGCGGCTGCTGGGCCGGGTGGCGCCGTTCGTGCGCGACTTCGCGCGCAGCGACCACAAGCCCTTCTGGGACCTGGGCGTGCCGGCCGTCCAAGTCACGGACACGGCCAACTTCCGCAACCCGCACTACCACCGGCCGACCGACACCCCGGAAACCCTCGACTACGACCGCATCGCCGCCATCACCGCCGCCACCGCCGCCGTGGTGACCGCACCCCCTTGAAGCGACCCGACCGCGGTTCCGCCCATCTGATCTCTAGGAGAGCCCGTCGTGGAGAGCTCTACTACGGCCAGCGACCTCCGTCGGGCTTAAGCGGCACCGCGTCGAGATCTAGCCGAGTCGGTGCGCCATATCGACACCTCGACCCTCGGAGCGGGGCTAACCGCAGTGGCCGGCTTACGGGGTAAGGCATTGGCCAGGAAAGATGCAAGATCCACCTGACCTCCCCTACCTGTGCTTCCGCAGATCCTTCGAGGCGGGAGTGCGCGAGCCCGCCGGCACCGTCGTCGCGGTCTGTGACTGCCGATCAGGTGCAATCGGCGTGCGCTTCGAGATCTTGGTGAGTTAGCGCGTTATTTCGACGCCAACTTGCCAAGATCTGCCGGAGCAGGCTCTTGGGTCGAGCCGGGCGACCACAGAGGGTGAGGCGGCAACCGCGGGCACAGCGGCAGCTCACATCAAATCGGCGTCGGACTCCAAGAAGGCTCACCCTGACCGCGAAAGGATCCAGACGACGAAATTCCGAAAGTCGATCGACGCTAACTCACCAAGATCTGCCGCAGCGGGCTCCTGGTTGAGCCGGGCGACCATGGAACGTGCGGCGGCAACCCGCGGGCGTAGCGACGAAACTCCGCACGTCGAGGACGCCAACCTGCCACGATCTGCGGGAGCGGGGTGAGCTGAACCGGACGCGGAGGGTGAGGCCGCGGGAGCAACGGTCCGGACCACGACGGGGATCGCGGTAGCTCGCATCTGGTTCGGGTTGGTCCTACTCCAGGCCGCAGAGACCCCTTGATCGGCGTCACGGCGGCCCCGACCGAGCGGGACGAGGAGTTCGCTAGACCTGGCGGAGGACGGAGACGACCTTGCCGAGGATGACGGCGCGGTCGCCGTCGATGACGTCGTAGGCGGGGTTGCGGGGTTCGAGCAGGACGTGGCCGCCGCGGCGGCTGTACACCTTGACGGTGGCCTCGTCGTCGATCATCGCGGCGACGATGTCGCCGTTGTACGCCTCGTTCTGCTGCCGGACCACGACGATGTCTCCGTCGCAGATGGCGGCGTCGACCATCGAGTCGCCGCGGACCCGCAGGCAGAAGAGGGTGCCCCGGCCGACCAGGTCGCGCGGCAGCGTGAGCGTCTCCTCCGGCGCCTCCTCGGCGAGGATCGGCGTGCCGGCAGCGATCGAGCCGACGATCGGCACCCCGACGGTCGGCGAGTCGCGCCGTTCGCCGGACTCGACGCCGAGGAAGAGGCGCACGTCCATCGGGCGGGTGACCGCCCGGCCGCGGCGCAGGAACCCCAGATCCTCCAGCGCCTGCAGGTGGCGGCTGACCGACGACGTCGACGACAGGCCGACCGCGTCGCCGATCTCGCGGGTCGAGGGCGCGTAGCCGTGCCGGACCACCCAGTCCCGGATGGCGGTGAGGATGCCGCGCTGCCGCTCGGTCAGCGTGGAGGTGTCGAGATCTTCTGCCAGTACCACGCCCAGATCTTGGCCCAACGTCGCGCCACATGCGACCAGGCACGCCGATGGGCGGCTGGCCGGGCCGAAAGGCCCGGCCAGCACCCAGGTGACCCGCGCTATCCGGCCGTGGCCGCGGCCGGGTAGAGGATGACCTCGGCGGTGCCCGTCTGGGCGGGCGTGCCGGGGTCGCTCGGGGCGTCGGTGTACTCGGCGATGAACACCGCGAACAGGTTGTCGCCCTCCCGTGGCCGGGGATGGTGGTCGTGATGGTCCCCGAGCACCCCGTCGCCGTGGTGATGGGGTGGCCGTGCTCGTCGTGGCCGAGGATGTACCGCACGACGACGCGCGAGCAGTCGATCGGCTCGTCGTCGAGGACGCTGACCTCGAACGCGACGGTCTGCCCGAACTCGAACGGCTGCCCCTCCACCGGCGAGGCGAACGTGACGACCGGCGCGATCGGGCCCACCACGAACGGCAGCTCCGCCGAGGCCGAGCGGCCGGTGCTGTCGGTGACCTTCAGCGTCGGGCGGTACGAGCCGTTCTCCGGGTACGTGTACGTGGGGTTCGGCGCGGTGGAGTCCACGGTGCCGTTCGCGTCGAAGTCCCACGCGTACCGCAGGGGGTCGCCGTCCGGGTCGGTGGTGCCCGCGCTGGAGAACGTGACCGTCAGCGGGGCGAGCCCGGCCAGCGGGGTGGCGCTGACCTTCGGGATCGGCGTGCGGTTGCCGCGCACGAAGTCGATCCGGGCGAGCTGGGCGTCCGGGTTCTCGGAGAAGAAGCCGTCGCCGTACTCCAGGACGTAGAGCGCGCCGTCCGGGCCGAACTCCATGTCCATCGGGTTGTCGAAGACGAACGACGGCAGTACCGGCTCGATCCGGCTCACCTCGCCGCGACGGTCCAATGTGAACGCCTTGACGTAGTCGCGGGTCCACTCGTAGAACAGCGGCTTGCCCTCGTAGTACTCCGGCCACTTGACGCGCGAGCGGTTGTGCGCGGAGTAGTCGTACGCCGGGCCGGCCATCGGTCCGATGCCGCCCTCGCCCAGCTCGGGAAACTCGGCGGACGCGTCGTAGGAGTACGCGACCTCGGGCTCGGCGACCGGTGGCAGGCGGGTGAGGCCGGTGTTGTGCGGCGACTCGTTGACGGGGCGATCGCAGTCGAACGGCGCGCCTGACCGCCCGGTGGCGAAGTCGTAGTCCACATAGGGCAGGTCGGGGGTGGCGCAGTACGGCCACCCGTAGTTGGCCGGCCGGTCGATGACCATCCAGCGCCCGTGGCCGGCCGGGCCGCGCGCGGGGTCGGGATCGCCCGCGTCCGGCGAGTAGTCCGCCATGTACACCCGGTTGGTCCTGGGGTCCACGTCGAAGCGGAACGGGTTTCGCAGGCCCATCGCGTAGATCTCCGGGCGGGTCTTCGGGATACCCGGCCGGAAGAGGTTGCCGGACGGGATGGTGTACCCGCCGGACTGCTTGACCCGGATGCGCAGCAGCTTGCCGCGCAGGTCGTTGGTGTTGGCGGAGGTGCGCTGCGCGTCGAACGCCGGGTTGCGGCCCGGCCGTTCGTCGATCGGCGCGTACCCGTCGGACTCGAAGGGGTTAGTGTCGTCCCTGTGGACAGGTACAGGTTTCCCCTGCCGTCGAAGCCGATCTGGCCGCCGACGTGGCAGCAGATGCCCCGGTCCACGGGTACGTCGATGATGCGCTGCTCGGTGTCCAGCCGCAGCGTGTTGCCGGACAGCTTGAAGCGGGACAGCCGCAGCGCGCCCTTGAACGGCGCCCAGTCCGCCGCGGTGCCCTCGAACGGCGCGTCGCCCTCGTTGACGTCCGGTGTGGCCGGGTCGTCGACGGGTGTGTCCAGCGGCGGCGAGTAGTACAGGTACACCCACTTGTTGCGCGCGAAGTCGGGGTCGAGCGCGATGCCCTGCAGCCCTTCCTCGTCGTGCTCGTACACGGGCACGTCCGCGGCGAGCACGTTCAGGCCGGTCTTCGGGTCGTGGATGCGGACCTCGCCGGCCCGCGCGGTGTGCAGGACCCGGTTGTCGGGCAGCACGGCGAGGCTGATCGGCTCGCCCGGGAAGTCGTTGAGCGTGACCTTCTGGAAGCCGCTGTCGGGCGGGGGCGGAGCACCGCCGGCCGCCGCGGGGGTCGCCACGGCGGCGGCGACGAGCGCCGTCCCGGCCACGATCGCCAGCGATCTCATGTCATCACCTCAGAACCGAAGGGCGGCCAGATAGTCGTAGCCGACCTCGGCGGTGCTGATGGCGTCCGCCGGAGCGCGGGGCGGGGTGCCGGCGTCGTCGCGTTCGACGATGAACTCGTCGATGCCGGCCTCCCGGCCGTACCGGAAGATGCGGGCGAAGTCGATGAGGCCCTTGCCGGCGTCCTCGAAGCTGCCGTCCGCGTTCATGTCCTTGACGTGGAACTGGCGGATGCGGCCGCGGTTTTGCTGGATGACGTCGACCGGGTCGTGCGCGCCGCGGGTCACCCAGAACAGGTCCAGCTCGAGGTGCACCAGGTCGGGGTCGGTCTCGTCGGCGAGCACCTCGAAGCCGGTGCGGGAGCCGCCGTCCTGGCGGAAGAACTCGAAGTGGTGGTTGTGGTAGCCGAACTTCAGGCCGGCCCGCCGCGCCATCGCACCGGCCCGGTTGAGGTCGCGGGCGAACGCCTTGTAGACGGCCGAGCTGCGGATCGGCCCGTTGGCGTCCACGCCGAAGAACGGGTGCACGATGTACCGCTGGCCGACCGTGCGGGCGTCGTCCAGGGTGGCCTGCCACGCCGCCGCGTCGAACGGCTGCGGTATGCCGGAGTGGCCGGAGGTCGCGCGCAGCCCGGCCCGGTCGAGGGCGGCCTTGAACTGCGCGGCGGTGCGGCCGACGAAGCCGGCGTGCTCGACCCGCGTGTACCCGATCCGCCGCAGCGCGGCGAGCGTGCCGTCGAGGTCGATCGCGAGCTGGTCGCGCAGCGTGTAGAGCTGGACGCTGATGTGGTCGAGCGGCACCCGGCGGGATCCGCCGTGCTTGCCGCCCGCGGCCTCGGCGGGCCCGGCGACGGCCAGGACCCCGGCCGCGCCGACCGTGGCGGCGGTCGCCGCCTTCAGCACGCCCCGGCGGCTGAGCGCGGGGACGTCGGGGGCGGGTTCTGCGCCGAGGTGGTCGTGGGAAGTGCACATGGAGACGCCTCCTGATGGGAGTGGACATGAGCCACCCCGACCGGACAGCGCCACAAGCTCGAATCGCCGACTTCGGAGCACGACGCGAAACGGCCGGTCAAGGGTGACCGGGCGTTCGTCGAGCGGTGCCACACGCCGACGACCGATGACGCGCGAGGACACTCGACGCGCCGGGACAGGCTGCCGAACCCTTGCCATCGGGTCCCCACCGCGGCGGCGGAGTCGTCGCGCCCAGCTCTTGATGCGAGCATCGGTAGCTGGTACGAACATCAACTGATCTGAACGTTTGGATCATATGCACGTCACGCCACCCCTAGCAAGGCGAATCGGACGGGCTTGCGGGCCTGCTCACGTTTTGGTGACAGGTTGCTGACGTAGCGTCCTTGATCGATCTCTTGCGTGATCTTTAGTGTCCAACCGGGCCCACCGGCGTGATCCGCGCGACGGCCCTTCACTAGGGGAGGCAACATCGATGTTGAGACCGACACGCCGACTACGCCTGGCCAGGTCACTGCTGGCGGCCGGCGCGGCACTGGTGGTCGTCGCGACGAGCGTGGCCGCGACCGGCTCGGCGGCGCAGGCCGCACCCGGGGGCTCGGCCGCCGACAAGATCCGGCCGGAGCTGGCCAAGCGGTTCCAGGCCAAGAGCGAGTCTGACTTCTGGATCCGCTTCGCCCCCAAGGCGGACCTGAGCAAGGCCAGCGCCATCAAGGACTGGAACGAGCGTGGCACAGCGGTCGCGACCGCCCTGCAGGAGACCGCGGACGAGAGCCAGGCGAAGGTACGGGCCGACCTCGACGCGGCCGGCGTGAAATACCAGGCGTTCTGGGCGACCAACGCGATCAAGGTCAGCAGCGCCTCGCAGAGCATGGCGCAGGACATCGCGGCCCGCGGCGAGGTCGAGGGCCTCTACGCCCCGATGACGTACTCGGTACCCAAGATCACGAAGGAAACCGACCAGAAGACGATCAACGCGGTCGAGTGGGGTATCGCGAACATCAACGCCGACGACGTGTGGGCGCAGTACGGCGTGAAGGGCGCCGGCATCACCATCGCCAACATCGACACGGGTGTGCAGTTCAGCCACCCGGCCCTGGTGGGCTCCTACCGCGGCAACAACGGCGACGGCACGTTCAACCACAACTACAACTGGTTCAACGCCGCCGGCACCTGCGCCACGCCGTGCGACAACAACGGCCACGGCACGCACACCATGGGCACGATGGCCGGCCTCGACGGCGCCAACCAGGTCGGCGTCGCGCCCGAGGTGAAGTGGATCGCGGCGAACGGCTGCTGCCCCACCGACAACGCGCTGATCACCTCGGGGCAGTGGATGCTGCAGCCGCGCGACTCGGCCGGTCAGAACCCCGACGCGAGCAAGCGGCCGAACATCATCAACAACTCCTGGGGCTCGGAGCTGCCCTCCAACGACCCGTTCATGGAGGACGTCACGCTGGCGTGGGAGGCCTCCGGCATCTTCGGCACCTGGTCCAACGGCAACGAGGGTGACGACTGCGAGACCTCCGGCTCCCCCGGCAGCCGCATCGTCAACTACTCCGTCGGCGCGTACGACGTGAACAACAACATCGCCGGCTTCTCCAGCCGCGGTGCCGGGCAGGACGGCGAGATCAAGCCGAACATCTCCGCCCCCGGCGTGGCCGTGCGCTCGAGCCTGCCGAACAACACGTACGGGAGCATCAGCGGCACGTCGATGGCCGCGCCGCACCTCGCCGGCGCCATCGCGCTGCTCTGGTCCGCCGCGCCGAGCCTGGTCGGCCAGATCACGGCGACGCGCCAGCTGCTGAACGACACCGCCGTGGACAAGCTCGACGCCCAGTGCGGCGGTACGGCGGACGACAACAACGTGTTCGGCGAAGGCCGGCTCGACGCGCTCGCGCTGCTCAACGCCGCCCCGATCGGCGAGACCGGCACGCTGGCCGGCACCGTGACGGACGCGGCCACGGGCAGCCCGATCGCCGGCGCGACGGTCACGCTCAGCGGCGCCGCCGACCGCGAGGTCACCACCGGCGCCGACGGGAAGTTCTCCACGACGGTACCCAGCGGCGACTACCAGGTCGCGGTGAGCGAGTTCGGGTACCAGACCGAGACCGTCTCCGCCACGGTCACCACCGGCGCGACGACGACCGTGAACGTCGCGCTCGACCCGCTGCCGAGGGTCACGGTGAGCGGTGCGGTCACCGACGGCTCGGGCCACGGCTGGCCGCTGTACGCGAAGGTGAGCGTCGCCGGGCCCTCGGGCGCCGCCGACTACACCAACCCGACGAACGGCCGCTACAGCCTCACGCTGCCGGCGGGCGGGACGTACACGCTGACGTTCTTCCCGCAGTACCCGGGCTACCAGACCGTCACCAAGGAGGTCGTGGTCGGCACCCGGAACGTCGTCGAGAACGTCTCCCTGCCGGTGACCCTCGCCTCCTGCTCGACCGCGCCGGGCTACGAGTACGGCTCGGACGGCGAGTACGAGACCTTCGACGGCACCACGACGCCGGCCGGCTGGACGGTCGTCGACCACGCCGGGACGGGCCAGGTCTGGAAGTTCACGGACGACGGCGCGCGAGGCAACCTGACCGGCGGTACCGGCGGCTTCGCCATGATCGACAGTGACGACTACGGCACCGGCGGGCGGCAGGACACCTCGCTGGTCAGCCCGGTCGTCGACCTGACCTCGGTCACGACGCCGGTGGTCCGTTTCAACCAGGACTTCCGCTGGCTCGGCAGCGACCGGGCGGACGTGGACCTCAGCCTCGACGGCGGCGCCACCTGGACGAACCTGCTCCGGCAGGCGGCCAACGTGCGCGGGCCGAGGGTCACCGAGATCCCGATCCCGCAGGCCGCCGGCCAGTCGCGGGTACAGGTCCGGTTCCACTACTACGACGCCTCGTTCGAGTGGTGGTGGGAGGTCGACAACGTCCTGATCGGCAGCCAGGTCACCTGCGTGCCGACCAACGGCGGCCTCGTCGTCGGTCACGTGCGCGACGCGAACGACAACGGGTACGTCAACGGCGCCACCGTCACCAGCGACGACCGGCCGTCCGAGTCGGCCGTCACCACGGCGACGCCGGACGACACCGGCCTGCCGGACGGCTTCTTCTGGCTGTTCTCCTCGCTGACCGGGACGCACCCGTTCACGGCCAAGGGCGGCAGCTACGTCAGCCAGACCAAGGACGTGGACGTCGAGGCGGACTGGGTCACCTCGACCAGCTTCCAGCTCGCGGCCGGCAAGCTGACCGTCCAGCCGGGCTCGCTGACCGGCAAGGCGCGGATGCCCAGCGGCAAGGTCACCAAGACGTTCACGGTGACCAACACCGGCGGGGCGCCCGTCGACGTGACGTTCGGTGAGCGGGACGCCGGTTTCGAGCTCCTGCGCGCCGACGGCTCGCGGATGACCCGGGACCAGATCCTCGCCGCGGCGGGCGCGCCCGCGCAGCGGCTCACCGTGCCGACCTCGTTCGCCGCGCACGCCTCGATGGGTGCCAACGCGACGGGTGCCGCGGCGACCGGCCCGCAGGCCGCGCCGTGGACCGACATCACCGACTACCCGGCGAACGTGATGGACAACCGGGTGGTCAGCCTCGACGGCAAGGTGTACTCGATCGGCGGCGGCACCGGCTCGGCCTCCACGGCGAAGAACTTCGTCTACGACCCGGTCGCGCAGACCTGGTCGGCGATCGCGGACCTGCCGGCCGCGCGCAACGGCATGGCCGTGGGCGTGGTCGACGGGAAGATCATCGCCACCGGCGGCTGGGCGTCCGCGGGACCGGACGCGGCGACCTGGTCGTACGACCCGGCGGCGAACGCGTGGACGCAGAAGGCCGCCAACCCGGCGCCGCGCTCGGCGGCCGGACAGGCGGTCGTGGACGGCAAGCTGTACTCCGTGGGTGGCTGCACCACCTCCGGCTGCACGCCGATGTCCAACACCGTGACGCGGTACGACCCGGTGGCCGACGCGTGGCAGACGCTGGCCGCGTACCCGAAGTCGGTCGCGTTCGCCTCGTGCGGCGGGGTCGAGGGTGTCCTCTACTGCACCGGCGGCAACGACGGCACGGTGGCCCAGAAGGCCAGCTACGCCTTCGACCCGGGTGCGGGCAGCTGGACGCCGATCGCGGACGCGCCGGCCGACAGCTGGGCCAGCTCGTACGCGGTGGCCAACGGCAAGCTGCTGGTCGTCGGCGGCGTGCAGGGCGGCGCCATCACCAACGCCGGCTTCGCCTACGACCCGGCCACCAGCGCCTGGTCGGCCCTGCCGAACGCCAACACCGCCCGGTACCGCGGCGGCGCGGCGTGCGGCTTCTACAAGATCGGTGGTTCCTCGGGCCAGTTCAACTCCACACCGGACAGCGAGGCGCTGCCCGGGTTCGAGGAGTGCGCCACGGGTGCCGCCGACGTCAGCTGGTTCTCGATCGACAAGACCGAGGCCACGCTGGCGCCCGGACAGAGCGTCACGGTCACCGTCGTGATGACGGCGAACGTCGACCAGCCGGGCACGTACAAGGGTGCGGTCGCCATCGGCGAGAACACGCCGTACAGCGTGGCGCCGGTCGCCCTGACCTTCGAGGTGCAGCCGCCGACGACCTGGGGCAAGCTGCTGGGTACCGTCACCGGCAAGGGCTGCGACGGGGTGACCGCGCCGATCTCGGGTGCGGTCGTGCAGGTGGACTCGTGGGCGATGTCCTGGACGTTCAGCACGGACGCGCAGGGCAGGTACGCCTACTGGCTCGACCGGCGCAACAACCCGCTCTCGTTGATCGTCGCGAAGGACGGCTGGAAGCCGCAGACGCGCCAGACGAGGGTCAACACCAGCACGCCGACGGTGGAGGACTTCACCCTCTCCCCCATCAAGTGCTGACCACCCGCTAGATGGTTTCGGCCCCGCTCGGCTGCCGCCGGGCGGGGCCGTCGCCTTTGTCAGGCCGCGCTGAGCCGGAACCCGACGCCGCGCACGGAGTGGATGGTCGCGGCGGCCTCCACCTTCGCGAGCTTGCGGCGGATCCGGCGGACCACGGAGTGGATGTCCGAACCGCGGCCCAGGTGCTGGTTGCCCCAGACCTCCAGGTGCAGGCGCTCGTACGTGAAGACCTGCCCCGGCGCGTCGAGCAGCCGGTGCAGGAAGTCGTGCTCCAGCCGGGTCAGCTCGACCTCGCGGTCCAGCCACCGCAGCACCCGGCGGTCCGAGTCCACGCGCAGGTCCGGTGGGCGCCGCGCCTCCTCCTCGCCGCCGTCGGGCGCCGCGGCCCCGGTGGACGCGTGGGTCGTGGTGCGTGGCACGGCCGCGTCCAGGAACTCCCGTGCCTGCTCAACGCTCGCGACGATCAGGAACGCCTCGGTCCCGCCGAGGAGCTGCGCGAGCTGCCGGCGCTCAGCCGCCGACGGGGCTATCCCGATGATCAGTGGCACGGCAAGGTTTCCGCTCATCCCCCAACCCCTTCCCCCGCATGTCGATCATTGGCTCCGCACCCTAGCGGCGGTAAATCACAAACGAGTTAAATATTTAGATTGCGTCCTTCTGTATCGCATTGATCTGCTTAACTCTTATTTGTTGCTGACGTGCCCGCCGGGCCGGCTAGACGTAAGGATGCGGCTCGATGTGTCACGACGGGGCTACAACCAGTGTCTTGAATGCGCCATGGCGCATGTCCGACAGCTCCACGACACGCCCCTGTCGTTCCGGCAAGATCGTGCCATGAACGCGACGGGTCGGCTGCTGGCCGTTGTCCTGCTGCTGCTGGCGGCGGCGTGTTCGTCGTCGCCGGACGCCTCGACCTCGCCGGACGTCACCGTCGACCTCGACGGCCGCCCGTTCCGCCTCCACGTGCCCAACGGGTACGACGCGGCCGCCAAGGCACCGCTCGTGGTGCTCCTGCACGGGTACACGTCCAGCGGCACCGAGCAGGAGGAGTACTTCCAGCTCACCGGCGAGTCCGACCGCCGCGGCTTCCTCTACGCGATCCCCGAGGGCACCGTCGACCAGGAGAAGAACAAGTTCTGGAACGCGACGGCGACCTGCTGCGACTTCTACGGCTCCCGCGTCGACGACTCCGGCTACCTGCGCCGCCTGGTGGACACGGTCGCCGGAAAGTACACGGTCGACCCCGCGAAGGTCTACTTCGTCGGCCACTCCAACGGCGGCTTCATGGCCCTGCGCATGGCCTGCGACCACGCCGACCGGGTCACCGCGGTCGTCTCCCTGGCCGGCGCCGCCACGGCCGACCCGACCGGGTGCAAGCCGTCGCGGCCGGTCAGCGTGCTCCAGATCCACGGCACCGCCGACCGCACGATCCTCTACGAGGGCGGCCCGTCCACCCGCCCCTACCCGTCGGCGAAAGCCACCGTCGAGCTGTGGCGCGACCTGGACGGCTGCGCGGCCGGGCCCGGCACGTCCGCGGCGCCGATCGACATCGAGCCGGTCCTCGACGGCGCGGAGACCACGGTCACCGCGTACAGCGAGGGGTGCCGGGGCGGAAGCCGGGCGGAGCTGTGGACCATCCAGGACGGGTCGCACATCCCGTCACTCAGCCCTCAGTTCGCCACGTCAGTGGTCGACTTTCTGCTTGCCCGCAGCTCACCGTAGCCGCGATCCGGTTTACTCAGGGTGTGGACGGAGTTGTTCCGGCGCTGATCGGGGTCGGCTGCGTGCTGCTCGTGGCACTCCTGGTCGTCGGCATCGTGTACTCGATCCGGCAGGAGCGGCGCCGCATGGAGGCCATCCGCGCCTGGGCCTACGCGCACCGCTGGCGGATCGTCGAGCGGCCGCAGGCGGCGTGGGTGTCCCGCATGCCGGGCCGCAACCGCCGCGGCGTGTCGCTCGCGCTCGTCGGCGTCGAGCAGGGACACCAGGTCAGCGTCGCCGAGTACAAGTACACGACGACAAGCTCCTCGACGAACGCCAGCGGCCACTCCACTCCTCCTCGACGACGCACCACTACATCGTGACCGTCGTCCACCTGGACGTGCCGGCGGCGGCCATCGCGGTACAGCAGCGGGGCGGCCTGTCCAAGCTGGGGCGGAGCATCTTCGGCGACCGGCCGACGGCGCTCGGCGACGAGCGGTTCGACAGCCAGTGGCGGGTGAGCGCCAAGGACCCCGCGACGGTGCGCGGCTTCATCGGCCCGATGCTGGCGGAGGAGCACATCGCCGGCCGGGTGCCGAGCTGGAGCATCGAAGGCAACGAGCTGATCACGTACCAGAACGGCCGCCTCACCGACCCGGCGGTCATCCCGGCGCTGGTCGCGCCCCTGGTCCGGGTCGCCAGCCTGCTCGGGCGCTGAGTCAGGCGCCGAGGAAGCGCCGGGCGTTCGCGGTCAGCAGCTTGGCCCGCTGCTCCTCGCTGAGGAAGGACGCCTTGCGGACCACCTGGCCGGCCGGGCGCTCGCCCAGCGGGTACGGGTAGTCGCTGCCCACCACCACCCGGTCCTCGCCGACCACCGACACCAGCAGGCGCAGCGCCGGCTCCTCGAAGACCACGCTGTCCACGTAGAACCGTCCGATGTAGTGGCTCGGCGGATGCGCGGAGCGGCCGCGTACCAGGTCGCCGCGGCGGTGCCAGGCGTTGTCGGCGCGTCCCAGCCAGTACGGGAAGCTGCCGCCGCCGTGCGCGAAGCAGATCCGCAGCGTGTCGGGTACGTCGTCGAACACGCCGCCCAGGATCATCGCCATCAGCGACAGGTGCGTCTCGGCGGGCATGCCGGTCAGCCAGCGGGCCATCCACCGGTCCAGGCGGGGGCTGTCGGGCATGTCCCACGGGTGTACGAACACCGGCGCGCCCACCTCGGCGCAGTGCCGCAGGAACTCCACCACCCCGGGGTCGTCGAGGTCGCGGTCGCCGACGTGGTTGCCGATCTCGACGCCGGCGTGCCCCGCGGCCAGGCAGCGGTCGACCTCCGCGCACGCGGCGTCCGGGTCCTGGAGCGGGACCTGGCAGAACGGGACCAGCCGGTCGCCGCCGGCGGCCGCGCACTCCAGCACCAGGTCGTTGAAGATGCGCGCCACCTTCACGGCCTGGTCGGCGGGGCGGTCGTACGAGAAGAAGATCGGGGTGGGCGAGACGACCTGCACGTCGATGCCGTCGGCGTCCATGTCGGACAGCCGCGTCGGCGCGTCCCAGCAGGACGACTGGACCGGGCGCCACTCGCGCTCGCCCACCATCAGCATCGCCGCGCGCTCGGAGTCCACGCGCAGCCACGGCCAGCCGGTGCCGCCGCACTCCGCGGCCAGGTCCGGCCAGCCCTTCGGCACGACGTGCGTGTGCACGTCGTAGACGGGAGCGGTCATGCCGTGCCCACCGCCGGCCCGCCTCACCCGCGACCCGGGTGCAGCGTGCCGCACCTGTCACAGGTGCGGGCGGCCTCGTCCTCGTAGAACTCCTTGAACACCGGCGGCAGGTCCACCACGATGTCGCGGACCTGCAGCTCGACCTCGTGGACGAGGTTGCCGCACGCGGGGCAGTACCACTGGAACTTCTCCAGCGTCCCCTCCTCGCGCACCCGCTCCACGACGAGGCCGACCGAGCCCTCCTCGGGGCGCTGCGGCGAGTGCGGCATGTTGCCGGGCAGCACCCACATCTCGCCCTCGCGGACCTGGATCGTGTCCGGGCCGTCGGGCGTCATCACGTTCAGGTGCATGTTGCCCTTGATCTGGTAGAAGAACTCCTCGTACGGGTCGACGTGGAAGTCGGTGCGCTGGTTGGGACCACCGACCACCATGACGATGAAGTCCGACCCGGTCGGAAACATCTGCTTGTTGCCCACCGGCGGCTTGAGCAGGTGCTGGTTTTCGGCGAGCCAGCTCGGGAAGCTCACCGGTCGCGCGACCTCGGACATGGCAACCCCCTCAAGGTAGAAGAGCGACTGCTTGCATCTCGATGAGCAGATGCGGATGCGGCAGCTGGTGCACGGCGACGGTGGTGCGCGCCGGGCCGGTCTCGTCGAAGAACTCCGCGTACACCTCGTTGTAGCCGCCGAAGTCGTTCATGTTGACCAGGTACGTGGTGACCTGGGTGAGGTCGGAGAGGTCCGCGCCGATCGAGCGCAGGATCTCCCGGATGTTCTCCACGACGGCGCGGGTCTGCACGCGGATGTCCAATGTGGTCGTGCCCAGCTCGTCCACAGTGGCCCCGGCGATGCTGTTGTCGGGGCGGCGGCTGGAGGTGCCGGAGACGAACGCGAAGCCGCCCGCCACCTTCACGTGCGGGAAGCGGCCGCGGGGCCGGGCCATGCCGTCGACGATCATGACGCCCGCACCGCCACCGTGCCGAGGCCCTCGACGACCGCGCGCACGTGCGCGCCCTTCACGAGCGAGACCGCCGCCGTCGCCGCGCCGGCCAGTAGCACCCACCCGGCCTCCGCCGGCGCCCCGGCCAGGCGGCGGGCCGCGCCGAGCGCCCGCCGCGGGTCGCCCAGGATCGCCGCCGTCGAGCCGACCTGCGCGACCCGGCCGTCGACCTCCAGCAGCACGCCGAGGTTGTCCAGGCCGTCGGGCAAGGGCTTCCAGGACCCGATCGTGTACGCGGCCGCGGACGCGTTGTCGGCGACGACGTCCGCGAGGGAGAACGTGAAGTCGGCGTACCGGGAGTCGATGACCTCCAGGGCCGGCGCCACGGCGGTCGCGTTGCCGTCGGCGTCGAGCAGGAACGCCACCTCCGGCTCGATCCGCGGGTGGATGAGCGCCGACGTGTCCACGGTGCCGCCGTCGGGGACCGCCATCGCGTCGGTCAGCCGGCCCCAGATGACCTCGTCGACGCCGACCTGCGCCATCTTGGCCCGGCTGGTGAGGCCGAGCTTGAGGCCGACGAGCCGCTCGCCCCGGCCGAGGCGGCGGGCGACGAGCGCCTCCTGCACCGCGTACGCGCCGTCCGCGTCCAACCCCGCCGCGGAGACGACCTGCGGTATCGCGGTCGCGTCGCGGGCCGCCGCGTCCAGCCGTTCCGCGAGGTCGCCGGTCATCGCCCGCCCTCCTTCACCAGGTCGAGCGCGACGTCCACGATCATGTCCTCCTGGCCGCCGACCATGCGCCGCCGGCCCAGCTCGACGAGGATCGTGCGCACGTCCACGCCGTAACGGTCGGCCGCCGTCTCGGCGTGCCGCAGGAAGCTGGAGTACACGCCGGCGTACCCGAGCGACAGCGTCTCCCGGTCCACCCGCACCGGCCGGTCCTGCAGCGGGCGGACGAGGTCGTCGGCGGCGTCCATCAGCGCGAACACGTCGCAGCCGTGCGCCCACCCCATCAGGTCGGCGGTCGCCGCGAAGACCTCCAGCGGCGCGTTGCCGGCCCCGGCGCCGTGCCCGGCCAGCGCCGCGTCCACCCGCGTGGCCCCGTGCTCGACGGCGACGACCGAGTTGGCCACGCCGAGGGAGAGGTTGTGGTGCGCGTGGATGCCGACCTGCGTCGCCGGGTCGAGCACCTGGCGGTACGCGTCCACCCGCTCGGCCACGTCGCCCATCAGCAGCCGGCCGCCGGAGTCGGTCACGTACACGCAGTGCGCGCCGTACGACTCCATCAGCTTCGCCTGCGCGGCGAGGCCGGCCGGGTCGTTCATGTGCGACATCATCAGGAACCCGGCGACGTCCATGCCGTTGTCCCGGGCCCACCCGATGTGCTGGGCCGCGATGTCCGCCTCGGTGCAGTGGGTGGCGATCCGCACGCTGCGTACGCCGAGGTCGCGGGCCGCGCGCAGGTCGTCGATCGTGCCGATGCCGGGCAGCAGCAGCGTGGTGAGCGTGGCCCGCCGGACCACCTCGGCGGCGGCCGCGATCCACTCCGCGTCGGTGTGCGCGCCACGCCCGTAGTTGATGCTCGACCCGGCGAGCCCGTCGCCGTGCGCCACCTCGATGGCCGCCACGCCCGCCGCGTCGAGGGCGGCCGCGATCTCGCGCACCTGGTCGACGGTGAAGCGGTGCCGCGAGGCGTGCATGCCGTCCCGCAGCGTCACGTCCTGGACGTACACGTTCATACGACGGCCTCCTCGCGCAGGGCGACCATGCGCTCGGCGGTCCGCAGCGCCGCCGAGGTCATGATGTCGAGGTTCCCCGCGTACGCGGGCAGGTAGTGGCCGGCCCCGGACACCTCCAGGAAGACCGTCACCAGCAGACCGTCCTCGATGGACGCGAACTGCACGTCCTGCTTGAGGCGGTACCCGGGCACGTACTGCTGGACGCTCGCCACCATCTGCCCCACCGAGGCGGCGATCCGCTCCCGGTCGGCGCCGGCGTCGGGGCACAGGCAGTAGACGGTGTCGCGCATCAGCATCGGCGGCTCGGCCGGGTTGAGCACGATGATCGCCTTGCCCCGGCCGGCGCCGCCGACCACCTCCAGGGCGCGCGCGGTGGTGACGGTGAACTCGTCGATGTTCGCGCGGGTGCCGGGTCCGGCCGAGCGGGAGGCGATGGCGGCGACGATCTCGGCGTACGCGACCGGCGTGACCGCGGCGACCGCCGCGACGACCGGCACGGTGGCCTGGCCGCCGCAGGTGACCATGTTGACGTTCGGCTCGCGCAGGTGCTGGTCGAGGTTGACCGGAGGCACCACGTACGGGCCGACGGCCGCCGGTGTGAGGTCGACGACGAGCCGCCCGTGCTCCCGCAGCACCTCCGCGTGCCGGTGGTGCGCGCCGGCCGAGGTGGCGTCGAGCACGATGCCGACGTCGGCGAACTCGGGCATCGCGACGAGCCCGTCGATGCCGCCGGCCGTCGTGGCCACGCCGAGGCGCCCGGCCCGGGCCAGCCCGTCGGAGGCCGGGTCGATGCCGGCCATCGCCACCATCCGCAGCGACGTCGACAGCCGCAACACCTTGATCATCAGGTCGGTGCCGATGTTGCCCGACCCGATCACCGCCACGCCGGTCGTCATCAGCTGTCCCCCTTGTCGAAACAGGCGCGGACGGAGCCGAGCCCGGAGATGCGTGCCTCGTACGCCGCGCCGGGCGTCACCGGGACCATCGGCCCGAGCGCGCCGGACAGCACCACGTCGCCGGCGCGCAGCGGCTGTCCCGCCTTGGCGAGGGTCGCGGCGAGCCAGGCCACGGCGTGCACCGGGTTGCCGAGGCAGGCGGCGCCGGCGCCGACCGAGACCGGCTCGCCGGCGTGCTCCAGTACCGCGCCGCACAGCCGCAGGTCCACGTCGGAGAGCCGGACCGGGCGGGTGCCGAGCACGAACAGGCCGCTGGAGGCGTTGTCCGCGACGGTGTCCACGATGGAGATGTCCCAGCCGGCGACCCGGGAGTCGACGACCTCGATGGCCGGCAGCAGGTGGTCGGTCGCCCGGATCACGTCGACGACCGTGGCGTCGGGTTCGGGCAGGTCGGCGCCGAGCACGAACGCCACCTCCGCCTCCACCCTCGGCTGCAGCAGCCGGCCGAGCGGGATCTCGGCGCCGTCGGGCACGGCGGCGTCGGCCATCAGCACGCCGAAGTCCGGCTGGTACACGCCGAACGCCTCCTGCACCGCCCGCGCGGTCAGGCCGATCTTCGCGCCGACCTGCCGGCGGCCGGCTGCGAGCCAGGCGTCGACCTGCTCGCGCTGCACGGCGTACGCGGCCTCGACGTCACCGGTCGGGATCAGGTCCCCGCGCAGCGGCGGACACGGCACGCCGGTCTCGTACGCGGCGCGCAGGACGTCGGCGGCGGCGGTCATGTCAGGTCCACGCAGACGTTTGTGAGCTCGGAGTAGAACGCGAGCGAGTGCACGCCGCCCTCGCGCCCGATCCCGGAGGCCTTCACGCCGCCGAACGGGGTGCGCAGGTCGCGCAGGAACCACGTGTTGACCCACACGATCCCGGTGTCGAGGAGCGCGCCGGCGCGGTGCGCCCGCCCCACGTCGCGGGTCCACACGGTGGCCGCCAGTCCGTAGTCGCTGTCGTTGGCCAGCGCGAACGCCTCCTCCTCGTCGTCGAACGGTGCCACGTGGCACACCGGTCCGAAGATCTCCTCGCGGTTGGTGCGGTCGGCGTTGGACAGTCCGGTGAGGACGGTCGGCTGCACGTAGGCGCCGCCGTCGCGGGCGTCGCCGAGCTCCGGCACCCCGCCGCCGGCCACGACCGAGGCCCCTTCGGCGCGGGCCAGGTCGTAGTAACCGAGCACCTTCTCGCGGTGCTGGCGGGAGATGAGCGGCATCGTGCCGGTGTCCTCGTCGGACGGCCAGCCGAACGGCAGCGCCGCGGCGCGCTTGCCGAGCCGCTCCACGAACTCGTCGAAGACCGGCCGCTGCACGTACAGGCGCTCGGTGCACAGGCACACCTGGCCGCCGTTGGTGAAGCTCGACCGGACCGAGCCGTCCACCGCCGCGTCGAGGTCGGCGTCGGCGAAGACGAGCCCCGCGTTCTTGCCGCCGAGCTCGAACGAGACCGCCTTCACCCCGTCAGCCGCGGCGCGCATGATGGCGCTGCCGGTGGCCGACTCGCCGGTGAAGGTGATCGCGTCCACGCCGGGGTGGCTGGTCAGGAACTCGCCGGCCGAGTCCGGGCCGAAGCCGTGTACCAGGTTGAAGACGCCGTCGGGAACGCCGGCCGCGGCCATCACCTCGGCCAGCACCGTCGCGGAGGCCGGGGTCTCCTCCGACGGCTTGACGACGACCGCGTTGCCGCACGCCAGCGCGGGCGCCACCTTCCAGGTGAGCAGCAGCAGCGGCAGGTTCCACGGCACGACGATCGCGACGACGCCGGCGGGCTTGCGCACGGCGTAGTTGAGCGCGCGGCCGCCGGACGGCGTGACCGTGGTGAACGACTCGGTCGGTGCCGTGGAGACGATGTCGGCGAAGGCCCGGAAGTTGGCCGCGCCGCGCGGCACGTCGAGCGTGCGGGCCTGGCTCACCGCCTTGCCGGTGTCGGCGACCTCGGCCGTGACCAGGTCGTCGAAGCGGCGGTCGAGCTCGTCGGCGATCCGGCGCAGCACCACCGCGCGCTCCCGCTCGCCGAGCCGCCCCCACGGCCCGCGCAGCGCCGCCCGCGCCGCGGTGACGGCGGCGTCCACGGTGGACCTGTCGGCCTCGGCCACCTCGAAGACCTGCTCGCCGGTGACCGGGGAGATCTTGGCGAACGTCCGCCCGGCCGGCTCGAAGCGGCCGCCGACGAAGTTGCGCAGCAGGCCCGGCGCGCCGTCGGGGCGGCCGGTGCGGGCGAGGCGCGGGTCCCAGAGCGTCACGCGACCCACCTCCCTGGCCCCGGGGCCGGCGGGATCCGGTCCGAGGAGCGCAGCGACGAGGCCGGATGGCGCCGGCTGCCCGGGGTCACCAGCGAGCGGAGCGAGCCGGACAAGCCGAGTCCCACGGCCGCGAGGCCGGCGCCGGCCACCAGCGCGGCGGCGCCGACGGCCCGGTGCTGCCACTGGACGCGGCGGCGCACCTCGGCGTACGGCGTGTTGGAGAACGAGACGAGCTCGTACCGGGAGACGTAGCGGCCGGGCAGGGCGCGTTCCAGCGCGTGCTCGACCCGCTTGCCGAGGCGGAAGGCCGGCGAGGCCACCTTGTCGCGCATCTCCACGAAGTTCTCCAGGGCCATCTCGGCGATCGCCGCGGTGTCGTCCCGCCGCCGCTGGTGGAACAGCGGCAGCGCCCGCGCCCACTGCCCGCCGGTGTCGTCGAGGCAGCGGTCCAGCTCGACCACGTCCTCGAAGGCGCAGTTGGCGCCCTGGCCGTAGAACGGCACGATCGCGTGCGCCGCGTCGCCGATCAGCCCGACCCGGCCGTGCGCGTGCCAGGGGTCGCATCGGACGGTGCCGAGCAGCCCCACGGGGTTGTGCTGGTAGTCGTCGACGAGGTTGGGCGCGAGCGGCACGAGGTCCGGGTAGTGCGCGGCGAAGTGCCGCTCGATCGCCGCCGGGCTGCTCAGCGAGGCGAAGCTGCGGGTGCCGCCGTTGGGCCAGAAGAGCGTGCAGGTGAACGAGCGGTCCGGGTTGGGCAGCGCGATCATCATCGACGTGCCGCGCGGCCAGATGTGCAGCGCGCCCGGGTCCAGCGCGAAGTCGCCGCCCGCGGGTGGGATGCTCAGCTCCTTGTACCCGTAGTCGAGGAAGTCCAGCGACTCGGTGAGCGCGTCGTGCGCGAGCAGCTGGCCGCGCACCGCGGAACCGGCCCCGTCGGCACCGAGCACCGTGCCGGCGGTGGCCTGCACCTTGCCCTGCGGCGTCTCGAACGTCAGCTCGCCGGTCGCCGGCTCCAGCCCGACGAGCCGGTGGTCGAAGACGACCTGGACGCCCGGTGCCCGCTCGGCGGCGTCGAGCAGCGCGTTGTTGAGCGCGCCGCGGCTGATCGAGTTGATCGCCCGCTGACCGTCCACACTGTACGGTTGGAAGTCGAGCTTGCCCTCCACCGAACTTTTTTCAACCTGAATCGGGCGGCGCCCACGCTTTGGACGCACGGCAAGGGGAGGTTGAAAATGGTTCGCTGGGTGGATCATGCGGCCGCGCATCGGGAGCGCGTCGACCATCACCTCCTCGGCGAGGCCGATGCGGCGCAGCGCGTTGAGCCCGCGCTCGGACAGCGCGAGGTTGATGGACCGCCCCCGCTCGGCCTTGCCGGCCCGCGGGTCGGGGCGCCGCTCGTAGACGGTGACCTCGTATCCGCGCCGGGAGAGGAAGCAGGCGAGCAGGCACCCGCTGAGGCCCGCCCCGACGATCGCGACGTCGCGACTCCCGCTCATGAGCTCACACCTCCTTGACGACGGCCGCGAGGGCCCGCGCGGCGCGCCAGCAGTCGTGGTACGTCGAGTAGAGCGGCACCGGCGCGAACCGGACGATGTCCGGCTCCCGCTCGTCCGCGACGACGCCGTGCTCGTGGCGCAGCCGGCGGGTGACGTCGCCCGCGCCGCCCTCGCCGATCCGGACGGAGAGCTGGCAGCCGTGCCGCTCCGGCTCGCGCGGCGTGACGACCCGCAGCGGCCGCCCGGGTGTCACCTCGTCGAACAGCGCCCGCAGGTACCCGGTCAGGCGCAGGCTCCGGGCGCGCAGCGCGTCCATGCCGATCCGGTCGAAGATCTCCAGCGAGGTACGCACCGGCCCCATCGCGAAGATCGGCGGGTTGGAGATCTGCCAGGCGTCCACTGTGGCCGGTGGGCGGGCGACCGGGGTCATCTCGAAGCGGGTGGCCGGTTCGGTGCTCCACCAGCCCTCGAAGCGGGGCAGGGAGCGGTCGGCGACGTGCCGCTCGTGGACGAACGCGCCGGCGAGGGCGCCGGGCCCGCTGTTGAGGTACTTGTACGAGCACCAGGCGGCGAAGTCGACGCCCCAGTCGTGCAGGCGCAGCGGCACGTTGCCGGCGGCGTGCGCGAGGTCCCAGCCGACGACCGCCCCGGCGGCCTGGCCGGCCCGGGTGATGCCGGGGATGTCGAGCAGCTCGCCGGTGAGGTAGTTGACGCCGCCGAGCAGCACGAGCGCCACCCGGTCGCCGTGCTCGCGCAGGTACGCCAGGACGTCGTCGCCGCTCGCGAGGCGTACCACTGTCGTGTCGGGGTCGAGGCCGTGGAAGCGGGCCTGGCTGCGTACCGCGTAGCTGTCGGAGGGGAAGGCCGAGTCCTCGATGAGGATCTGGGTGCGCGTGCCGGCGGGCCGGTAGAACGAGACCATCAGCAGGTGGAGGTTGACGGTCAGCGAGTTCATCACGACCGCCTCGCTGGGCAGCGCGCCGACGAGCCGGGCCGCCGGGCCGGTCAGCAGCTCGTGGTAGGGCAGCCACGGCCGGCCGCCCTCCAGGTGCCCCTCGACGCCGAGGCGGGCCCAGTCGTCGAGGTCCGCCGTCAGCTCGGGGACGGTCGCCCTGGGCTGCAGGCCCAGCGAGTTGCCCGCGAAGTAGGCGATGCCCGGCGGGACGTGGAAGAGCTCTCGGTGCCCGGGGTCCGCCTCGTCGCGGCGGCGGGCGTCATCCTCGGTGAGGGTCACGGGAAGCACCGCCTCACATGTGGGTCCGGGCGGACCACAGCTCCGGGAAGACCGGCCGGGTCATGCTGCGGCGCAGCCAGTTGGCGCCGGACGAGCCGGCGGTGCCCGGCTTGTCGCCGAGGGTCCGCAGCACCGCCTTCAGGTGCAGGTACCGCCAGTCGCTGAACTGCTCGCCGACCTCGGTGAGCGCCTCGGCGAGCAGCCACAGGTCGTTGCCGGGGTGGGGCTGGGTGTAGACGCGCACCCAGGCGTCCTCCACGGCCGGGTGCGGCTCGTGGTCGCGGGTGCGGTCGCGGTCGAGCGCGTCGGCGGGGATGTCGTTGCCGCGCCGCGCGAGCAGGGCGACCACCTCGTCCCACAGGCTCGGCTCGCGGATGTCGCGGGTCAGCTCCGCGTACACCGCCTTCTGCCGGCGGAACGGGCGGATCAGGGTCTCGCTCTTGAGGCCGAGCGCGAACTCCATGTGCCGGTACATCGCGGACTGGAAGCCGGAGGCCTCGCCGAGCTGGCCGCGGAAGCGGTTGAAGTCCGCCGGGGACATCCAGCGCAGCGTGCGCCACGAGGCGTTGAGCCCCTCCAGGTGCAGGCCGGCGCGGCGCAGCGGTTCGAGCGCTCCCCACACGTCGTCCTCGCGCACCAGCCGTTGCGCCTCGCGCAGCTCGAAGCGGATCAGCCCGAAGTACAGCTCCATGATCTGGCTGACCACCAGGAACGACATCTCGCCGGCGTCGTCGCTGATGGTCCGCTGGAGCGTGTGCAGGGTGCTGGCGTGCACGTACTCGTCGTACGGCGCGCTCTCCGCGAACTGGATCTGGTCGTCCTCCTGGACGGCCACGGGTGCAGCCACGCAAGATCACCTCCAACCAACAGGATTCTCTGTCGAAGCCCCGCGGTGAATGGCGGATCGAGGGGTTCATGACCGCGGTACCCGCAAAGCCAGCGGTTGAACGGCCACCTGACTTAACGATCGAAAAGTGCGCCGGTTATAGGGTCTTCTGTCCGATTCTGGAGGTGTCCCGCTGACGCCAAGTTCGATAGGATCAAACAGACTCGCGCGGGTCGTACCCCTCCCGCGCAGCACCCCGGGAGGATCGTTGGGCACGTCGGCATCCCAGAAGGAAGAGACCCGCCAGGACCAGGTCGGCGCGCGGATGCGGCAGTTCCGCACCGAGCGCGGCCTGACGCTGCGCGGGCTGGCCGCCCGGGCGGGGCTGTCGATCGGCTTCCTGTCGCAGGTGGAGCGGGGTGTCTCGTCGATCGGGCTGACCGCGCTCAACAGCGTCGCGGCGGCGCTCGACCGGCCGGTCGCGGAGTTCTTCTCCGACGGCGACGAGCCCAGCTCGGACGGCGCGGCGGCCGCGCTGCCCAGCCATTTCACGCTGACCAAGGCCGAGAGCGGCGCCACGCAGTACGTGTCCGGCCAGGTCACCTACCGGATGCTCTCCGACCGCGGTCCCAACCTCGTGCTGGAGCCGATGGTCGTGCACATCGCGCCGGGCGGCCGCCGCGAGGAGGCGTACGCGCACGCCGGCGAGGAGTTCGCCTACGTGGTGACCGGCGAGCTGCTCTACGAGGTCGACGGCGTGGAGCACCGGCTGCTGCCGGGCGACAGCGTGCACCTGCGGTCGAATGTGCCGCACAACATGTACAACGACACCGACCAGGTGACCACCGTGGTCTCGGTGGTCACCCCGCGGCTCTTCTGACCGAGCCCGTGTTCACTGTCACGTAACTTTTAGCGTGACCGACAGCGCGTCGGCGGTCGTGTGCCACAGCGGGGCCGCCGGATCGATCACCGCGAAGTGGTCGCCGGGCTCCTCGATGTACGTGACGTCGTCGCCGGCCGCCCGGGCCGCGGCCACGTAGCGCCGGTTGAAGTCGACCAGGTCGAGGTCGTCGTCGGCACCGACGACCACGAGCTGCGGCACGCCGACAGGCACCCGGGCCATCGGGTCGGAGGCGGCGTAGACCTCGGGCACCTCGTAGCGCGGGCCGCCGAGCGCCGCGGTCACCGCGCCGGTGCCGATCCCCCGCCCGTCGCCGCCGGCGAGGTCGAGCACGCCGGCCAGGGGCACCGCGAGCGCGACACGCCCGTGGTCGGCCGCGACCCGCAGCGCGAGCTGCCCGCCGGCCGAGTGCCCCAGCACCGCGACGCGGTCCAGGTCGAGCGGCTCGTCCACATCGGACAGCGCGGTGAGCCCGGCGGCGACGTCGCTGACGGTGGCCGTCCAGCCGTGCCGGTCGGGGCGCCGGTACTCCAGGTTCCAGGCGGCGAAGCCGCGCGCGGCGAGGTCGGCGGCGAGCGCGTCCATCAGGTCGGCGGCCCAGACCGACCGCCAGAACCCGCCGTGCAGCAGCACCGCGACAGGCACCGGCGACCCGACGCCGTCAGCGAGCGCGGCGCCGGGCGGCATCCGCAGCTCGCCCCACTGCTCCGGGCCGGGCCCGTACCGGATCCGGGTGGCCGGGTGGCGGCGCCGCAGCACCGCGTGCCGGATGGCCCAGACGAGGCCCCAGACACCGCGGCCGTAGAGGTGGGCGGCGCCGGGCGCGACCGCGGCGGGGCCGGTGACCTCGATGTCGTACCAGACGGTCGCCGGCGCGTGCGGGCCGGCGAGCGTCATGAGCGCGCGGGCCTCCGGATGCGGTCCGGGCAGCACGACGGTGGGGATGCCCACGGCGAGCCGCTCACGCACCGCGGCCGCGCCGTCGACGACCGACACGGTCCCGTCGACGCCGAGCCGCGCCAGCTCCCCTTCCGCGACGGTCGTGAGCAGGTCGTGGTCGGCCCGGACACCGGCCACGACGAGCACCTGCGCGCCGTTCATGACAACACCTCCACGGGCTCGCGCCGCAGCAGCGGCAGCACGGCGGTGCCGAGCAGGTCGACCCCGCCGCCGTCGGTCAGGCCGTGCGGGGTGCCGAACTCGACCCTCCGCACGCCCGCGTCGATCAGCGCCTGCGCCCGCGCGGCCACCTGCTCCGGCGTGCCGGCGAACGCGAACATGTCCAGCACGTCGTCCGGGATCAGCCGCCCGGCGGCCGCGTGCTCACCGGCGTCGACCAGCGCGGTCACCCGGGCTACGAGGTCGGCCGGTACCCCGGCGGTGGGGTCGAGGTCGGCGACGACGGCCAGGTACATCGCGACCTCGGTGCGGGCGTGCGCGCGCGCCGCCTCCCCGTCCCGGTCGACGACGGTCACCGCGCCCAGCACGATGCCGACGTCCTCGACCGGCCGGCCGGCCCGTGCCGCCCCGGCCCGCAGCCGCTCGCGGATCACCGGCACCATCGCCGGGTTGGCGCTGCCGCCCACCTTGATCTCGGCGGCGATCCGCCCGGCCAGCGCGGCGCCCCGCTCGCCCCACGCGCCGACCAGCAGCGGCGGGTCGGGACGGTGCACCCGGTAGCGCAGGGCGGTGCCGGCGGCAAGCGTGAAGACCTCGCCGGTGAACCCGCCGGTGTCGCCGCGCAGCAGCCGGTACACGACCTCGGCGCACTCGCGCAGCGCCACGACCGGGCGCGGCTGGGCGATGCCGACCGCGCCGAGCCAGGTGCCGCGGGCCAGCCCGAGGTAGGCGCGTCCGGCGGAGGCGAGATCGAGGGCGGCCACCTGGCCGGCGATCTCGTACGGCGCCATCGAGTACGGGTTGAGGCAGGCCGGGCCGAGCCGCACCCGCTCGGTGGCCGCGGCCATCTCCAGCAGCGGGAAGATCGGCGGCTGGTACATCAGGTCGCCGAAGACCGTCAGCACGTCGAAGCCGCACTCCTCGGCGCGGCGGGCGAGCCGCGCGTAGGTGCCGGCCGGCTTGTCGCTCTGCAGCCCGAGGCCGATCTCCGCCCTGGCTGGACGGTCTTCGCGATCGTTGCCGGCCGCGGGGCAGGCCATCGCTGAGCCTGATGATTCGCTCGCAAGCTCCCTCATGTGAGGTCCGCGGAGTCCATCCGCCGCTTTGCGGTGCGCTCGACCCGCATGACGAGCCGCTCCTCCGGGTCGGGGCAGGCGAACAGCGTGTCCCGCTCGAGCCAGTCGCCGGGGGGCATGTCGCGCTGCTTGGCGGCGAGGAAGGGCAGCACGGCGGCGAGCGCGTACACGCAGAAGTGCTTGCCCTCCGGGATCGTGAGGTGGGCGCTGTGGGTGAGGTCGAAGTAGTCACCGACGTCCATGCCGCAGACCGAGCGCCCCTCGATCCGGTCGACGCACACCCGCAGGTCGTAGATCTCCATGTCGCTCATGGCGCTTCCCTTCCGACGCGGACGACGATCTTTCCGGTGGTGCGCCGGGCGGCCAGGTCGGACAGCGCTGCCGGCGCCTGCTCCAGCGTGGGCGTGCGGCCGACCGGCGGGCGCACGGCACCGGCGGCGCAGAGCGCGAACAGCTCGGCGTACACCTCCCGCACCCGCTCGGCGCGGCGCCACGGGTAGGCCGAGCCCCAGGACAGGCCGACGAGCGTGGCGTTGGCGGCGACGAGCGCCATCGGGTCGACGGGCGGTGGCGGGCCGCCGGCCGCGCCGATCGCCACGATCCGGCCCTCGAAGTCCAGACAGGACAGCGACCGGGTGAACACGTCGCCGCCCACCGGGTCGAGCACCACATCGACCCCGGCGCCGCCGGTCGCGTCCCGGACCGCCGCCACGAAGTCCTCCGCGCGGTAGTCCACCGCGAGGGCGGCGCCGTTGTCCCGGCACACGGCGAGCTTGTCGGGGCCGCCGGCGGTGCAGAACACCGTCGCGCCGCGGGTCACCGCCAGCTGGGTGGCGGCGATGCCGACCCCGCCGGCACCGGCGTGCACCAGCACGGTCTGTCCGGCGCCGACGCCGGCCCGCTCCAGGGCCCACCACGCCGTCTGGTACGTCACCGGCAGCGCCGCCGCGAGCACCGGGTCGAAGCCGGCCGGTAGCGGGGTGGCGAGCGCCGCGTCCAGCGTGACCGTGTCGCCGAGGGCGCCGTGCGGCAGCGCCGGGCAGGCAACAATGTCCACATCGGACATATGCTCCGCGCCGGGACCGGCCGCGACGACCCGGCCGGCGACCTCGACGCCCGGCGTCATCGGCGGGTCGGGGCGCACGGGGTACGTGCCGCGGCAGAGCATCACGTCGAGGAAGTTGAGCCCGACCGCCCGCACGGCCACGGTGACCTGGCCGGGGCCGGGCGGCGGGTCGTCGGGCAGGTCGGCGACCGCGAGCACGTCGGCGGGCTCGCCGTGCGTGTACGCCACCAGCCGCCGGATCACGACGGCTCCGGGGGCCCGCCGGGCCTGGTGCGAGACCCGGCGGGTGTCCCTGAAGAGCCGGAGGGCGCCTCGACCGGCACCCTCTCGGCGTGGTGGTGCACGATGAGCCACCGGCCGCCGTCGCGCCGCAGCACGTCGGTGACCCGGGACTCCTCGGCGGCACCGGAGCCGGCCGCCACGGCGACCAGCACGTACCGGGCGGCGGCGGTGTCGTTCCAGACGTCGACGCGCAGGTCGGTGGCGTCGAGCCGGTCCAAGCGGGGCCGCTGCCCGGCGGCGTCCCGCCCCTCGCGGTAGGCGTCGAGCTCCGAGCGGGTGCGCAGCGGCCCGGGCAGGTGCGTCTCCCAGGTGGTGACCTCGGGGTGCAGGTGGCTGTCGAAGCGCGCCCGGTCGCCGGCGAGGAACGCGTCGTACATGTCCGCGATCCCGGCGGCGATCCGTTCCGCGTCCTTACGCTCCGCCTGCAACGCTCCGCCGCTCGGCGCTCGTCCGCCGTCGTGGTCCATGCCCGTAGCCTCGCGTCTCCCGCTCACCGCACGTCCCATCCGGCCCGGTCGTCCCGGACCACCCGGCCGCCGGACATCACCCAGCGCACCCCGCGGAACGCGGACGTGTGCGCCACCGGGTCGGCGTCCATCGCGATCAGGTCGGCGTACCGTCCGGTTTGGACGGTGCCGAGGTCGTCCTCGGCCCTCAGCCAGCGCACCGGCCCGAGCGTGCCCGCGTACAGGGCGCGCGCCGGGCCGATGCCGGCCTCGGACATGTACTCCAGCTCCCGCACCGAGGCGTTGGTGCCCTCGAAGTGCCAGAACGGCGGCATGTCGCTGCCCAGCAGCACCTCCACGCCGGCCGCCACCGCGGTCGCGTAGCTGTCCAGGTGGCGCGGCCCGGCGCCGAGCGAGCGGGCCTGCATCCACGCCGGTACGCCGAGCTCGTCGAAGAACTCCTTGCAGCGGGTGACCAGCAGCGTGGGCACGAGCGCGGTGCCGCGTTCGGCCATCAGCGCGGCCACGTCCTCGGTCAGCTCGTACCCGTGCTCGACGCAGTCCAGCCCGAGCGAGACCGCCTCGGCGATCACCTCGGCCGGCCCGGCGTGCGCGGTCACCCGCCGCCCCCACGCGTGCGCCGTCTCCAGCACGGCGGCGAGCTCGTCCGGGAAGAGCTGGCGGGTGGTGATCCGCTCGTGCTCGCCGGCGATGCCGCCGGAGATCATCACCTTGATCAGGTCGGCGCCGGCCCTGACCTGGCTGCGCACCCCGCGGCGGAACCCGTCGGCGCCGTCGCATTCGAGCGTGTCCGGGCTCTCGTGGCCGTGCCCGCCGGTGCAGACCAATGCGCGGCCGGCGGTGAAGATCCGCGGCCCGGGCACCCGGCCGGCGGTGATGGCCCGGCGCAGCGCGAAGTCGGCGTGGTCCTTCTCGGCCACGCACCGCACGGTCGTGACGCCGGACAGCAGGGTGCGCCGGGCGCCGTCGGCCATGTAGAGGGCCAGCTCGTGCGGGCTCATCGTCTTGACGCCGTCGCCGCCGCTGCCGGGCAGCGACAGCGACAGGTGGGTGTGCATGTTGACGAGGCCGGGCGTCAGGTACGCGCCGTCGAGGTCGACCGTCTCGTGCTCGCCGGCCTCGCGGGCCTGCGCGAGCACCTCGTCGCGGGGCCCGACGGCGGCGATCCGGTCGCCGCGCACCCAGACACCGGCGTCGGGCAGCGCGGGCACGCCCTCGACGATTCGTCCATCCACGACGGTGCAGCCGACCACCACAGTGGACCCGGTCGATCGTTCCTGGCTCATGTCGACACTCCATACAGATCGCGGGAGACGTAGCCTTCGAGAAGGTCTTCCCGCACCGCGGCCGGATCACGCAGCCGCGGATCTCCGTGACCGCCACCACCGGCGGTCAGCAGGGTGACCCGGTCCCCGGCGGCCACCCGCGTGCGCTTCGTGCTGACTGATGCCTCACTCGGCGTACCGGGAAAGACGATGACCTGGTTCGGCTCGGGCTCCTGCCCGCCGTCGAGCGCCCACGGCCGGCTGCGGGTCTTCTTGATCACCGACAGGAACTCCCCGGCGTCACGAACCGGATGTCCCGCCGCAGCCCCACACCGCCACGGAACCGCCCCGCCCCACCGGAGTCCGTGCGCATCTCCACCCGCTCGAAGAACATGCCCGTCTTGGCTTCCAGCACCTCGACCGGGGTGTTGCGGGCCTGGGTCTGGCACAGGTGGTTGGCCGGGCCGATGCCGTCGTGGTCCGGCGCCGCGCCCCATCCGACCGCGTCGTTGTTGCTGACCGCGAAGAGCTGCCCGGTGTCCGGGTGCGTGCCGACCATCATGAAGCCCGGCACGTCACCGCCCGACGACGCCGGCAGCCGCTCCGGCATGCCCTGGGCGAGCGCCTTGTAGATGAGCTCGAGCGCGACGGTGCCGGTCCACTGGGTGAACGTGGCGGCCGGGTACACGGCGTGGAAGAGCGTGCCCGGCTCGGCCCGCACGTCGAGCGCGGCGAAGTGGCCGGCGTTCGTCTGCTCGCCCGGCGTGGTGATCGCCTTGAACGCGACCCGCGCGGTGGCGATCGTGGCGCCGAAGGGCAGGTTGACCGGCCCGGGCACGGCCGGTGAGGAGCCGGCGAAGTCCACGGTGAACCGTCCGTCCGCGACGGTCACGGTGCAGCGCATGAGGATCGGGTCGTCGGTGACGCCGTCGTCGTCGAGCCAGTCCTGCGCGCTCCACGAGCCCTGCGGCAGCGTGTCGACCGCGGCCCGGGCCCGCGCCTCTCCGTCCTCGATCATCCGCCGTACGGCCGCCGCGACGGTCTCCCGGCCGAACTTCCCGAAGATCTCCAGCAGCCGCCGCTCGCCGGTGCGGATCGCCGCCACCTGGGCGTGCAGGTCGCCGAGGACGAGGTCGGGCATCCGCGAGTTGAAGCGGATCAGCTCGATGATCTCGGGTGCCGGCTCGCCGGCCCGGAAGATCCGGGTGCCGGGGAAGATGACGCCCTCCTGGTGCATGTCGGTGGAGTCGAGCACGTAGCCGGGGTCCTTGGCGCCCAGGTCCATCCAGTGCGCCCGGATGCACAGGTAGCCGACGGACGTTCCATGAAGAAAGACCGGCGCGAAGAGCGTGGCGTCGTACGTGTGCGCGGCGTTCCAGTAGGGGTAGTTCATCAGCACGACGTCGCCCGCGCGCAGGGTGTGCGCGCCGACGTACTCCACGCCCTTGCGGATGGAGTAGTCGTTGGCGCCGAGGAAGCGGCTCAGCCCGGTCGACTCGGCCACCAGGCGCAGCTCGTCGTCGTAGATGGAGATGCCGAAGTCGTGCACCTCGTAGATGACCGGGTTGAACGCGGTGCGGATCAGCGTCGCCCGCATCTCCTCGGCCGCGGCGACGAGGTAGCTGCGCACCACCTCGACCGTGGCGCCGTCCACATCAGACATCGCCGGTCACCCCGTACACGTCCCGCGCGGCCTCGGCCGAGACGAACCCTTCGGCGACGTCCTCGCGTACCGCGTCGGGATCCCGCTCCCCCGGCGCGCCGTGCCCGCCGCCGCCGGCGGTCAGGAGGGTGACCCGGTCGCCGACCTCGACGCGGGTGCGCTTGGTGCTGACCCGCGCCTCCCGCTCGGTGCCCGGAAACACGACCACCTGGTTGGGCTCCGGCTCCTGCCCGCCGGCCAGGGCCCACGGCCGGCTGCGGGTCTTCTTGATCACCGACAGGAACTCCCCGGCGTCACGAACCGGATGTCCCGCCGCAGCCCCACACCGCCACGGAACCGCCCCGCGCCGCCGGAGTCCGTGCGCATCTCCACCCGCTCGAAGAACATGCCCGTCTTGGCTTCCAGCACCTCGATGGGGGTGATCCGGCCGGTGCTGCCGGAGACGTGGGTCGCGGCGTTCATCCCGTCGTGCGCGACGGTGGCGCCCCACCCGACCGGGTCGTTGTTGCTGACCGCGAAGAGCTGCCCGGTGTCCGGGTGCGTGCCGACCATCATGAAGCCCGGCACGTCGCCGCCGGAGGAGGCGGGCAGCCGGTCCGGCATGCCCTGGGCGAGCGCCTTGGTGATGAGCTCGACCGCGACGATGCCGGTCCAGAGGGTGTACGTCGGCTGCGGGTAGACCGCGTGGAAGAGCGTGCCGGGCTCGGCCTTGACCCGCAGCGGCGCCACGGTGCCCTCGTTGGACGGCTGGTCCGGCGAGGTGAGCGACTTCAGCACGACCTTGCAGATCGCCTCGGTGGCGCCGAAGGGCATGTTGATGGGGCCGGCGGTGGCCGGGGACGAGCCGGCGAAGTCCACGGTGAACTCGCCGTCCGCGATCGTCACGGTCGCCTGCATCCGGACCGGCTCGGTCCCGATTCCGTCGTCGTCGAGCCAGTCGACAGCGGTCCACGAGCCCTGCGGCAGCGCGTCGAGGGCGGCCCTGCTGCGAGCGGCGCCGTCGTCGATCATCCGTTGCACGGCCGCCGCCACGGTGTCCCGGCCGAACTTTTCGAGGATCTCCAGCAGGCGCCGCTCGCCCGTCCGCAGGGCGGCGATCTGCGCGTGCAGGTCGCCGAGCACCTCGGCCGGCATCCGCGAGTTGAAGCGGATGAGCTCGTGTATCTCGTGTACCGGCTCGCCGCGCGAGACCACCTTGGTGCCCGGGAAGATGAGCCCCTCCTGGTGCATGTCGGTGGAGTCGAGCACGTAGCCGGGGTCCTTGGCGCCCAGGTCCATCCAATGTGCCCGGACGCAGAGGAAGCCGACGAGCGTGCCGTCGCCGGGCCAGAAGACCGGCGCGAAGAGCGTGGCGTCGGAGGCGTGCGCGGCGTTCCAGTACGGGTAGTTGAGCAGCACCACGTCGCCGGGGTGCAGGTTGTCGCGGCCCACGTACTCCACGCCCTTGCGCAGCGAGAAGTCGTTGGCGCCGAGGAAGAACGTGAGGCCGGTGGCCTCGGCGACCAGGCGCAGGTCGGCGTCGTACATGGACATGCCGAAGTCGTGCACCTCGTAGATGACCGGGTTGAACGAGGTGCGGATCAGCGTGGCCCGCATCTCCTCGGCCGCGGAGACGAGGTAGCTGCGCACCACCTCCACGGTGGCCCCGTCGATCATGAGTCCTCCAGCGTGACGAGCAGGTACCCGTGCCGGTCGACCTCGACCCGCTGTCCACCGGGGACGACCGTGGTGGAGGTGCCCTCGTCGACGAGCGCGGGCCCGGCGAAGCGGTCGCCGGGCGCGAGCAGGTCCCGGTCGTACACGGCGAACGGGACCATCGCCCGGGACGCCACGTCGTACGCGTCGCGGTGCCCGCGCAGCGCCCGGCCCGGGTCGCCGTCACCGGGTGGCGGCTCGTCGAGCGAAGGGCGCTGGGTGCGGCCGATGCCGCGCACCCGCAGGTTGAGGATCTGCAGGCGGTTGCCCATCGTGTGCCCGTACCGGGCGTGGTGCAGCTCCTCGAACGCGGTGCGGATCGCGTCGGGGCGCAGCTCGCGGCCGACCGTGACCATCAGCGAGTGCTCCTGCCCGAGATAGCGCAGCTCCAGCTGCCGCTCCAGCACGGTGTCGGCGGCGCCGACCCCCTGGTCGGTCAGCGACGCCAGCGCGTCCGCCTCGACTCCCTTGTAGAGCGCCTCCAGCTCGTCCAGGTCGGCGTCGTCCAACGTGGCCATCACGGTGCGCGCGAAGTCGTCGACGATGTCGGCCGACAGCATGCCCCAGGCGGAGAAGCCGGACGGGGCGAACGGCACGACCACCTCGCGGATGCCCATCTCCCTGGCCAGCAGCGGGGCCAGCAGCGGTCCCGCGCCGCCGAAGGCGAGCAGCGAGAAGACGCGGGGGTCGTGTCCCCGTTCGACGGTGATCTGCCGGACCGCGCCGACGGTGCGGGCCAGCAGCACGTCGACGACCCCGGCCGCGGCCGCCTCGGCGGTGAGCCCGAGCGGCTCGGCGACCGTCGCGGTGAGCGCGGCCCGTGCGGCGTCCGCCTGCAGCCCCATGGTGCCGCCGAGGAACCGGTCCGGGTCGATGTACCCGAGCACGACCGCGGCGTCGGTGACGGTCGGCTCGGTGCCGCCCCGGCCGTAGCAGACCGGGCCCGGGTCGGCGCCGGCGCTGCGCGGGCCGACCTTGAGCAGGCCCCGGTCGAGCCAGGCGATCGAGCCGCCGCCGGCGCCGATGGTGCGGATGTCGTACGCCGGGATCAGCAGCGGGAAGTGCTCCAGCTGCGCCTCGTACGCGGCGACCGCGCCGCCCCGCTCGATGACGCAGGCGTCCAGCGAGGTGCCGCCGATGTCGAAGGTGAGCATGTTGTCGCGGCCGAGCGCCTCGGCCAGGTACGCGGCGCCGACGATCCCGCCGGCCGGTCCGGACAGCACGGTGTGGGTCGGCGACGTCTTGGCCACGGTGGACGTCATCGAGCCGCCGCCGGAACGCATGATCAGGAACCGGCCGGCGAAGCCGCGCCCGGCCAGGCCCGACTCCAGCTCGTCCACGTACCGCTCGAAGATGGGGCGGATGTACGCCTCCAGCACGGTGGTGCTGGTCCGCTCGTACTCGCGGTACTCCCGCACGATGTCCGTGGACAGCGACAGGCTCACGTCCGGGTACGCCTCGTGGACGATCCGGGCGGCCTCGCGCTCGTGGGTCGGGTCGAGGAACGAGTGCAGGAAGCAGATCGCGATCGACCGTACGCCCTGCTCCTCGACGAGCGTGCGGGCGGCGGCGCGGACGCTGTCCGGGTCGAGCTCCTGCACGACGCGGCCCTTGTAGTCCAGGCGCCCCACCACGCCGGCCGTGTACCGCCGCTTCACCAGGCTCTCCGGCCGCTGGTACGTGAAGTCGTACATGTGGTCGGCGGGCACGTTGCCGCGGCCGAGCAGGAAGATGTCGCGGAAGCCCTCGTTGGTGAGGATGCCGGTGGCACCGCCGCGCCGCTCCAGCACCGCGTTGAGCCCGAGCGTCGTACCGTGGATGAACAGCTCCACAGTGGACAGGTCGGTGCCCAGCTCGGCGATCGCGTTCAGCACGCCGTCGGCCGGGCGGGCGGGCGTGGTGGACGCCTTGCGGAAGCGGACCCGGTTGGTGCGGGTGTCCAGCTCCATGGCGTCGACGAAGGTGCCGCCGATGTCGACGGCGAGCCGGATGTGCTCAGGCACTGTCTTGGCTCCTCTGCATCTGGGTCCTTTCCTGAAGCAGTCCGGGGATCTGCGGCACGCGCCAGCAGGCGGCCTCGCTGGCCCCGTACCGGATGAGCGGCTGCGGCTCGGCGCGGCACTCGTCGGTGGCGAACGGGCAGCGGGCGGCGAGCGGGCAGCCGGTGGCGGCGTCCGCCTCGTCGAGGTCCTTGGCCAGCTCCACGCGCGGGCCGGTGGAGCCGCCGTCGAGGCTGGGCGCGCTTCCCAGCAGCGCCCGGGTGTACGGGTGGCGCGGGTTGCCGAAGACCTCCTCCACCGGGCCCTGCTCGACGATCCGGCCGAGGTAGAGCACCACGACCCGGTCGCAGAAGCCGCGCACGGTGGCGAGGTCGTGGGAGATGAACACCGAGCCGCGCGAGGCGTCGCCGGCCAGCTCGGCGATCACGTCGAGGATCTGCGCCTGCACGGTCACGTCCAGCGCGGACGTGGGCTCGTCGAAGACGATCAGGTCCGGGTTGCCGACCAGCGCGCGGGCGATGCCGACCCGCTGCGCCTGCCCGCCGGACAGCTCGTGCGGGCGGCGGCGGAGCATGGACGCGTCGAGGTTCATCCGGGTGAGCACCTCGGCGACCCGCTCGGCCCGCTCGCCCGCCGGTACGCCCAGGGCGCGCAGCGGCTCGCCGATCGCGTCGGCCACGGTGCGGCGCGGGCTGAGCGAGCCGATCGGGTCCTGGAAGACCATGCGCGCCTTGGTCCGCAGCCGGCGCAGCTTCCTGCCGCGCAGCGCGCGCAGGTCGGTGCCGGCCAGCCGCACGGTGCCGCTGCTGGGCACGGTCAGGCCGAGCATGAGCCGGGCGAGGGTGCTCTTGCCGCAGCCGCTCTCGCCGACCACGCCGACCGTCTCGCCGGCCGAGACCGTGAGGCTGACGCCGCGCAGCGCGTGGTGGCCGCCGCTGCCGAAGCGGCTGCCGTACACGACGTGCGCGTCGTCGATCTCCATGACGACATTGCCTTTGTCTGCTTTGTCCCGTACCTCGACGGGAGCGGCCACCCGGACCGGCCCGCTCTGCGGGTGGAAGCAGGCGAGCTCCCCGTTCAGCGGCGGCCTTTCGGCGGTGCAGCGGTCGGTGGCGTGGGCGCAGCGGGGCGCGAACGGGCAGGACGCGGGCGGTGAGGACAGCAGCGGCATCGCGCCGCCGATCGCGCGGGCCGGGCGGCCGGAGACATCCGGTACGGAGGCGAGCAGCGCCCGCGTGTACGGGTGCGACGGCTCGCGCAGCACCTTCGCGGCCGGGCCGCTCTCCACGACGGTTCCCGCGTAGAGCACGACGACCCGGTCGCAGATCGGCGCGATCGAGGCGAGGTCGTGCGAGATGAGCAGCACGCCGCGGCCGTCGGTGTCGGCGGCGTGCCGGAACTGCCGCAGGATCTCCCGGGTCAGCGTGACGTCCAGGCCGGTGGTCGGCTCGTCGGCGATCAGCAGGCCGGGCGCGCAGCCGGTGGCCAGCGAGATCATCACGCGCTGGGCCATGCCGCCGGACAGCTCGTGCGGGTACGCCTCGAGCCGCCGGGCCGGGTTGCGGATGCCGACCGCCTCGAACAGCTGCCGCGCGGCCTCCCGGGCCGCCTGCTTGTCCAGCTTCTGGTGCGTGGTGAGGCGGTCGGTGAGCTGGCGGCCGACCGTGCGGGTGGGGCTGAGCGCGCCGCGCGGGTTCTGGAAGCAGAGCGCCGCGCCGTGCCCGCGGTGGTCGGCGAGCGCGGCGTCGTCCATCGCGAGCACGTCCGCGCCCTCGAAGCGGACCGCGCCGCCGGTCTGCGAGCCGCTGGGCAGCAGCGCCACGATCGCGCGGGCGACCATGCTCTTGCCGCCGCCGCTCTCGCCGACCAGCCCGACCACCTCGCCGGCGTCGACGTGCAGGTCGACCCCGCTGAGCGCGGCGACGTCCCGCCCCGGCCGCCGGATCAGCACCGACAGGTCCTCTATGGAGAGAAGGCTCATGATTGCCTCCTGGCGTCGGCGCGCTCCTGAAGGCCCTCGCCGAGCAGGCTGAAGCCGAGCACGCAGATCAGCAGGGCGAGGCCGGGCGGTACCGAGGTCCACCACCGGCCGGCGACCACGTCCGGGCTGCCGAGGCTGATCATCGCGCCCCACTCGGCGGCCGGCACGGTCACGCCGAGGCCGAGGAACGACAGGCCGGCCAGCGTGAGCATGGCCCAGCCGCAGTTCAGCGGCGCGATGACCCGGACCGGCGTGAGGCTGTTCGGCAGTACGTGCCGCCACAGCACGCCGAGCGTGGAGGCGCCGGAGGTGATGGAGGCGTCCACGAAGGGCAGCTCGCGGATCGACCGCACCTCGGCGCGGACCAGGCGCGCGTAGGCGGGCGCGTTGACGGCGGCGATCGTGATGACGAGGTTGACGGTGCCGTTGCCGAGCAGGGCGGCGACCGCGAGGGCGAGGATGAACGTGGGGAACGCCTGGAAGATGTCGACGATCCGCATCAGCACGTCGTCGATCCAGCCGCCGAGGTAGCCGGCGAGCAGGCCGAGCGCGGTGCCGAGCACGACCGCGAGGGCCACCGCGGCGACCGCGACGCCGAGGTCGAGGCGGGCCGCGTAGAGCAGGCGGCTCCAGATGTCCATCCCGTTGGTGTCGGTGCCGAGCAGGTGCGCGCCGCCGGGGCGGCCAGCGTCGCGTTCGCGTCGATCTCCTCCGGGCCCCAGCTGCTCAGCAGCGGCGCGGCCAGCGCGGCGAGCGCCACCACCGCGAGGATCACCGAGCCGGTGACGATCAGCGCCCGGGAGAAGCGGCCGCCGCCCGCCCGGCGGCTCTTCGCCGGCGTCGGGATGCCGCCGGTCGCCCTCAGGTCGGCCATCAGATCCTCACTCTCGGGTCGAGGATCGCGTGTACCACGTCGGCGATCAGGAACACGATCACGTAGCAGAGCGCGATGAGCAGCACCGACGCCTGCACCACCGGGTAGTCGCGGTAGAGCAGGCCGCGCAGCGCCCACTGGCCGAAGCCCTGCCACGAGTAGACGTACTCGATCAGCACGGTGGAGCCGATCGCGGTGCCGAACACCAGCGCGGCGAGCGCCGGGAGGCGGACCAGGGCCGGGCGCAGCAGGTACCCCCGGAGAAGCGTGCGCGGGCGCAGGCCGTGCGTGGTCGCGGCGAGGTAGGCCTCCGAGCGCAGCACCTCCAGGGCGGAGGCGCGCACGCTGCGCAGCAGCGGCGCGACGACGACGATCGTCAGCGTCGCCACCGGCAGGACCAGGTGGCTGAGGGCCGAGGTGAACGCCGGACCGTTGGCGGTCAGTGCCGCGTCGAGCAGGTCGGCGCCGGTGAGCGGCGTGAGGTTGGTGTCGGGGTCGACCCGCCCGCTGGGCGCGGGGAACCAGCCGAGCGCGCTGTACCCGACCAGGATGAGCACGAGGCCGAGCCAGAACTCCGGCATCGAGTTGCCGACCAGCGCGAGGATCCGCACGCTGTGGTCGCCGAACCGGTCCGCGCGCCGCGCCGACCACACGCCGAAGACGACGGCGACCACGATGGCCAGGCTGACCGAGAGGACCACCAGCTCCAGGGTGGGTCCGACCCGGACCGCCAGCTCCGAGCCGACCGAGGTTCCACTTTGGATGGAGGTACCGAAGTCGCCGGTCGCCAGCCCTTTGAGGTAGTCGAGGAACTGCTCCCACATCGGCTTGTCGAGCCCGAAGCGGGCGCGGGCCGCCGCCGCGTCCGCCTCGGTCGCGTTCGGGCCCAGGATGGTCCGGATCGGGTCGCCGGGCAGCACGCGCACCAGCACGAAGGTCAGGACGACCACACCGAGCAGGACCGGGACGACCTGTAACAGCCGCCGGGCGACGAAGCGTAGGAGCCGCATCCGCGGGTCAGGCCGACGTGCTCAGGTACCGCAGCCGGGCCAGCCCGTCCATGGGCTGCACCCAGCCGGACACCGACGAGCGGACCGGCAGGTTGAAGTTGGGCTGGCAGATGATCACCCAGGGCACCTCGGCGGCGAAGACCTCCTGCACCCGCTTCCACAGCGCGAGCCGCGCGGCCTCGTCGACCGTGGTGTGCGACTTCTCGTAGATCTGCTCGATCTCCGCGTTGGTGAAGTTGGAGTAGTTGAGCGCCGCGCCCTTCACGAAGCTGGTCGCCAGCATGTACTCGACGTCGTTGACCCACAGCTGGCCGGAGGTGAGCTGCAGCGGGATGTTCTTCTGCTGCCGGCGGCCGGCGAGCGTGGCGGGGTCGAGCGGGGTCAGCTTCAGCTCGATGCCGGCCTTGCGCGCCTCGCTCTGCACCAGCACCGCGATCGCCTGCTGGGTGTCGTTGTCGGTCTCGAAGACCAGCTCCGAGTTGACCGTCCGGCCGCCGAGCGTGGACTTCGCCTTCTCCACGTCGTAGGTGAACGGGTAGCCGCCCTCGTCGTAGCCCGGCATGTCGAGCGGGACGAGGCTCTTGGTGGGGCGGGCGTCGCCGCCGTACACGTTCGCGATGATCTGCTCGTACGGCACCGCGTAGGCCAGGGCCATGCGCACGTTCACGTCGTTGAACGGCGCCGTGGTCACGGACATCTGGATCGCGACCTGCTCGTTGCTGGCGGCCGAGACCACGGTGATGCCGTCGGCCTTCTTGAGGTCGGCGATGTCCCGCTGGCCGATGCCGAGGGCGACGTCGATGTCGCCGTTCTGCAGCTGGAGGCGCTGGTTGGAGCCGTCGGGCACCACGGAGATGCGGATGGTGGCGGCCTTGGCGGGGTCGGGTCCCGGGTACCCCTTGTTGGCCTCGAGCACGATCTCCTGGCCCTGGGTGGCCTTGGTGACGTTGAAGTAGCCGCCGGTCGGCGCGTTCTTGGCCTGCCAGTCCTTGGCCCACGGGTCGGCCTCGGTGGCGTGCTTCTTGGCCTCGACGGAGTCGAAGACGTAGAGCGAGATGGCCTGGATCTGCTTGGTCAGCGCGCTCGGGAACGCCTGCGTGAACGTCACCGTGTAGTCGTCGACGACCTGCACCTGGCTGGCCTCGGTGAGGCCGATGGTGCGGTAGATGCCGGCGACGTTGGACTGGGCGGCGAAGGCGCGGTCCTTGGACCACTTGACGTCCGCGGCCTTCATCTCGTTGCCGCTGGCGAACTTCACACCTTTGCGCAGCTTGAGCGTCCAGACCTTCTGGTCCGCGCTCGGCTCGAACGACTCGGCGAACGTCGGCACGATGTTCTGCGTGTCCAGGATCCTGGACCCGCCCGCGTCGGTCACCCCGTAGTCGATCATGTACGGGAACACGTTCTTGTACAGCATCAGGGCGGTCAGGTCGAACCCGACGAAGTCCTGGTCCCAGCTGCTGAGGTAGCTGGAGACCGCGATGCGCAGGGTGCCGGCCGCCGGCCCGGCCGACTTGGCGCCGGAGCCGCTTTCCTTGGAACCGGCCGCGCAGGCGCCGGTCGCGAACAGCAGCGCGACGCCGCCCCGAGTTGGAGCACGGAGCGGCGGGAAACCCTGAACGGGAGAGGCCTGAGTCAGCCATGAGATGTCCTTCCAGAACCGCGACCGGAGGTGGACCGCTCCGTGTGTTCTATCAGGCTTAAAGTTTGTGAACAAGAGTGCGCGCCTTGTTCACCGAAACCTGTGTCCTAGCTGTTGGACGGGCCCCTGGTGTCCCACTGGCCAGGGCAGCCCTGTTGTTCATCAGCGTTCACACGAGCGTTACACCCACCCGCCGCCACTCCACCCGAACGGCCATGGCCCACCCCCAAAGGGCCCGTGCCAAGCGCGGGAGTCAGTCGGAGGGGTGACCAGCGTGTAGAGGTAGCGGCGGTCGCCGGATACGAGGGCGTCCGCGGGCGTGCCGTCCGGCAGGGCGTCGTAGACGTCCTTCGGCACCTCCCAGCCGGGGAACTCGTCGCGCGTGCCGTCGTCGACGGACAGGTAGTGGACGTCGTACGGCTCGCCGGTCTCCTCGACGTGGTAGGTGCGGGTCAGGCGGGCGACCGTCACGCCGCGCACCACGTCGCGGCCGGCGCCCCGGGCGGCGCGCACGAAGTGGGCGGCGCTGATGTACCATCACCAGGCCACGAAACCGAAGGCCAGGGTGGCGCCGGCGTAGTCGTTGAGGGTGCGGTCGTCGCCCGCGAGCGCCCACACGCCCAGCGCGACGAGGACCGGGCTGCCGATCAGCGTGAAGATCAGCAGCACCACGCCGTCGCGGCCGGTACGGGCCGGGCTGTCGAGGCGCGGGAAGCGGTAGCGGACGCGCACCGCGCGGCGGGGCACGCGGCCGCCGGCGTCCGACCAGGCGGCGTGGGTCCACTCGACGGCCGGGCGGTTTTGCGGTCTGGGCTGCGGATGGACCTCGTACCGGGCCACGGCGCGCATCGTAGCGACGCCGGGCAACGCGCCGGTGGCGCGCGTCAGCGCGCCACCGGCGGGGCGGTCACAGTCCGGCGGCGTGGGCGGCGGCGGTGCCGCCGACCACGGGGAGCACGATGTTGCTGGTCTTGAGAGCCACGTTCAGGTTGGCGCGGCTCTGGTCGGCCTGGCTGGAGTACTGCGGGTAGCTGCCCACGATGATGACGCCGATCCGGTGGCCGGGCGCGAAGACATAGTCCTCGGGCAGCATCGGGAAGCTGTAGTTGTACGCCTGGCCGGGCACCAGCGGCACCGCGGTGCGGATGGACTGGCGGTTCTGGGCGTCCTGGATGCCCTTGGTCACCAGCTCCACGTCGGACGTGGCCACCCGCTTCTGGGTCTGCCTGTAGCAGCCGTCGTCGGTCGGGCTGCTCTCGCCCCAGCAGTCCTGCGTCTCCAGCGTGATGATGCCCTCGCCCGACGCGCGGTGGTTGACCCGCTCGGCGGTGCCGTAGTCGACGAGGATCGCGCCGAGGTTGGTGTCGGTCTGGTCGGCGGTGACGCGCAGCTGCACGACCGGGGTACCCGAGATGTGCAGCGGGGCGGTGAGCGGCGCGGAGAGGAAGGCGAGCCGGTTGGGCTGTACCGCGTCGGGGTTGAGGATCATGGTGTTTTGACTTTGGGTCGGGTTGTCCTGGAATGACGCCGTCGCCGGCTGCGCCGCCGGCACCAGCGTGAGGCCGCCGGCGCCGCCGGCGCCGGGCTGCAGGAAGACCTCGGTGTCGGCCTTGCCGGGCACCGGCCAGTCGGCGTGGGTCTCCCACACGTCGGCCGCGCGCTCGATGTCGACGCGGGGCTCGTCCATGATGCCGTTGGCGACGCCGTGCAGCCAGAAGTCGAACCACCGGTGCAGCGTCGAGACCCACACCGCGCGCCGCGAGTCGAACGGGTCGACGTGCCCCTCCTGGGAGAGCCACAGCTTGCGCGGGATGTTGTTCTCGGCGAGCGCGTACCAGAACTTGCTGAAGTGGTCCGGCCGCACGTTGTCGTCGTTGAGGCCGTGGTAGAGCAGCACGCTCGCGGTCATGTTGGGGACCTTCTTGACGTAGCTGCGCTCGTTCCAGAAGGCGGTGTAGTCGCCGTGCTCGTCGCCGTCCTCGGCGGCGATCCGGTCTCTCGTCGGCTGGCAGTACGCCCGCCGTTCGGGGTTGGTGACCGCGTTGGCCAGGAAGGCGACGTAGCTGTTGCCCCGGGTGATCACGCCGTTGCTGCGCACGTAGTCGTAGTACTCGGTCGGCCCGCTGATCGGCACCACCGTGGTCAGGCCCTTCACGCCGGTGACGGCGGTGGCCATGGCGAGTGAGCCGTCGTACGACTTGCCGATCATCGCGCTCTTGCCGTTGTGCCAGTCGGCCGTCACGGCCTGCCCGGCGGCGTTGCGGGCGACGGCGCGGCCGTTGAGCCAGTTGATCGCCTGCTTGGCGCTGAGGTTGTCCTCGTTGGCGTTTGTGGTCGGGCAGCCGGTGGACTTGTTGGTGCCGACCATGTCGAGCAGGATCACCGCGTAGCCGCGCGGCACGAAGTAGTTGTCGTAGAACAGCGGCCACTTCTCCAGCAGGCCGTCGCCGTCGAGGTCGGCCTTGCACTCGCCCTCGTTGCCGCGGCAGAGCGTGGAGTAGTACGGGCTGGCGTCCATGATGACGGGGACCTTGAGGCCGTCGAGCGTGGCCCTGGGGCGGATCACGTCGAACGCGATGATGTCGCGCAGCCCGTCGCGGTCACTGTCGAATGTGGAGTCGATGAACAGCCGCTCGCGGACCGCGTCCGCGTAGCCGAAGACCGGCTGGGTGACGCCGTCGGATACGACGATCGACGGTGCGGCCGCCGCGGACGCGGGGCCGGGCCCGCCCACGACAGCGATCGCCACCACCGGCAGCAGGGCGGCGGCTGCGGACAGCAGGCGGCCGATACCTCTCATGCACCCTCCCCAACACAACCAGAGGCTGCCGACGTTAGGACCGATCGACCGGCGGGCGCCATACACGGGGGTGAAAATTTACGAACCTCAGTCAAGTGTCGAAAGCCGCTCGATGATCTACCGGCAGATGTACAGTGACGCCCTCCCGTGCCCACCCATACATTCACGGTCACCTACGAAGGGTGACCTGATGAGCCTGTACTTCATTCGGCGTTCGGCCCGGCGCACCGCGCTGGCCGCCACCCTCGCGACCACCCTCGTCGCCGCCGTGGCCGCCGGTCCGGCGATCGCCGCGCCGGGCAACCCCGCGGGCGGGACCGGCCCGTTCGAGGTGCTCGACCCGCAGGCGTGGCAAAACCCGGACACCATGACGTGGAACGACTGGAAGGCCGTCCCGAACAAGAACTGGGCCGACCCCGGCGTGGCCGGCTCGGTGCGCAACTTCAAGATCGCCCTGGTCACCCTCGACTACCCCGACCAGCCCTTCGTCGTCACCCAGCGGGCCCGCTCGACGGTCTTCGGCAACCCGCAGGCGACCGCGCAGAACATCCCCCGCGACCAGGTCTCCACCTTCTACCGGGACTTCCTCAACACGCCGAACACGCTGAACAAGGGGCACACGCTCCACGAGTACTGGATGCAGGACTCCAACGGGCGGTACGGCGTCGACCTGACCGGCTTCGGGCCCTACGAGATGCCGGCCAAGTCCTACCAGTACGGCATCGACAACGGCTTCAACCCGGGCGCGTGCCCGGCCGGCGAGCAGTGCGCGCGCAACATCCGCACCGACGGGCTGGGCGCCTGGCGCGCGGCGGTCGGTGACGAGGTCGCCGACTCGTTCGAGCTCGTCTTCATCCTCTCCTCCGGGCAGGACGAGTCGTCGACCTGGCAGGAGTTCGGCCAGATGATGTTCCAGACGAAGGAGGACGTGCCGGAGGCGTGGGGCCCGCCGGACCCGGCGCTGCCCAACTACGCGCGCACCCGCTACGTCGAGTGGACCTCGTGGAAGGCGGCCGCCACCATCTGGCCCAACGCCGGCGGCGGCTCCTCGACCCAGGCGGAGAGCTCCGGCATGGGCGTGTACGCGCACGAGCTGAGCCACCTGCTGAGCATCGGCGACAACTACAACAACCCGTACGGCGTGCCGCTGCGCCGCGCGTACACGGGCATCTGGAGCATGATGTCGCGCGGGTCGTTCAACGGGCCCGGCGGCCCGCACACCCGATGGCAGATACCACCGGTCAACGGCGGCTCGATGGGCTCGCTGCACACCGTGCGCGACAAGGTGAAGATCGGGCTGCTCGGCGAGGAGCACCTGCTGCGCCTCTCGCGCGAGGCGCTCGCCTCCTCCGGCATGGTCGTCGCGCAGGTCACCGCGCGGGCCGTCGACGCCGGGCCGAAGGGGCTGACCGGCATCAACATCGCGATGAACCGCGACAACTCGCCGGCCTGCGTGGTCGCCGAGAACCCGCTCTGCGACGGCGGCGGCTACAACAACTACACCGTCGAGGTCGTCGACCGGATGGGCGCGGACTCGTTCACGCCGGACAACGGCGTGCTGATCAGCAAGACGAAGAACGCGGACAGCGCGCCGTTCGTGTGGGTGATCGACGCCAACCCGCAGGACATCGACATGATCGACTTCTACCAGCCCAACGGCACGCCGCAGAAGATCACCATGGGCGACTACCGGCAGCTGTCGGACGCGCTCTTCCACGCCGGCACCCGCTCGGGCAGCGAGTACGAGTACGTCGACGAGGCCAACCGCCTGCACTTCTACGTCCTGGACCTCAAGCGGGACGCGAACGGCGTCCTGTCGTACACGGTCGCGGTCCGCTCGCTCGACGGCACCGGCGGCCCGAGCACGCACGGGGTGGACCTCGGCGACGGCTTCGTCACCACGAGCGGCAAGCCGACCGGGCGGGGCGTGACCTGCACGTTCGACCTGACCAACACGGGCACGTGGTCGGCCGGCGGCCAGCAGCACCCGGAAAACGTCGCGCAGTACCTCAAGTCGGACGTCTACCGCCTCTCCGCGGACATCGGGCAGATCGGCTGGCGGGTCGAGGTGCCCAACGCGCTCGCGGCGGTCGGCTTCGGCAAGATGACCAAGGTCAAGGTCTCGGTCGGGGCGACCGCCGACGCGGCCGCCCGCGGTTTCGTGAAGCTGACGGCGACGTCGGTGAGCGACCCGACCAAGACGGTCACCCGCTCGTGTCACGTCGAAAAGGCCTGATCCTGGTGCCCGCCGCGGCCGCCCTGCTCCTCCTGGGCGGCTGCGGCGGGGCCGAACCGGCCTCCCCGACCACGGTCCGGGTGCTCGTCCGCGACATCAACATCCGCGAGGAGGGCGTCGACTGCGCCGGCACCGGCGCGTACACGTTCTTCCACAACCGGGCCCCGTTCCGCGTCCTGGACGGCGAGGGACAGACGCTGGCCGACGGCCGCCTCCCGCCCGGCAAGGCGGTGCGCACCTTCGAGGAGGACCTCGAGGTGGACCGCGTCCCGACGTACTGCGAGTTCGCCGTACCCGTCTCCGTGCCGTCGCGCCCCGGCTACCAGCTGGTGGTCGACGACGAGCCGGCGATACCCCTCACCACCGACCAGGGAGCGCTCGTGGCCGTGGTGCCGTCGTGAGGCTGGTGGCCGCGCTCCTCGCCGCGGCGCTCTGCCTGGCCGCCTGCGACAGCGGCGGTGGGAGGGAGGCCACGGCCGGCGGGGCGGGCACGCTGCCCGGGCCGGTCCCGGCCGGACTCGCCCTGCGCCCGGTCCCGCCGGGTACCCCGAGCGCCCCGGTCTTCACCGGAACGCTCACCGACGGCACCGCCCTCGCCGCCGCCGACCTGTGGGCGCGGCGCCCGGTCGTGCTGCTGTTCTTCAGCTCGTGGTGCACCACCTGCGCGCAGCGGCAGGGCGCGCTGAGCGAGCTGGCCCGCGGCTACCGGGACCGCGTCGTCTTCGTCGGCGTGGTCACCGGGGACGAGCCGGACGAGCTCGACGCGTACCTGCGCGCGCACAAGTCCGAGTTTCCGGTCGTGGTCGACGGGGATGGCACGATCTCCCGGTCGTACGCGGTCCGCGAGCCCGGCGCCGTCGCGCTCGTCGCCAAGGGCGGTGCGCTGCTGCGCGGCTGGCCCGGCGGCCTCGACGCTTCCACATTGGACATACGGATTCGCGAGCTGCTCCTGGGATGAGGTGAGCCGATGAGAACCCGAGCGACGCTGATGCTGGCGGCCCTGGCGGCCGGCCTGGTGGTGGCCGGTCCCGCGCCGGCGCGCGCGGCCGACCCCGCGCCGCTGCCCGAGCCCACGGTTCGCCCGGTCCAGGTCACCGGCCCGGCCGCCGACCGGCTCAACCTGGTCATCCTCGGCGACGGCTACCAGGCCGACCAGCAGGCCATCTTCCGGGCCGACGTCGACCGCAACCTGGCCGTCATGTGGGCCACCGAGCCGTTCCGCACGTACCGCGACTACATCAACGTGTACGCGGTCGAGATCGCCTCGATCGACTACGGCGTCCGCTGCGACCCCGACGGCCGCGTGCGCCACCCGGACGGCACGATCCGGGACACCGGCGAGCGCGAGGGACCGATCGACGGCAAGCGCACCGCGCTGCGCATGATCTTCCAGAACGGCTGCGCCGACCCCCTCGCCCGCGGCACCGTCTACGGTGGAGCGCCGGTGGGCTGCGAGAACGACGCCGCCTACTACCCGCCGGGCGTCAACCCGTGCGAGACCGGCGCGCAGGCGCACAACCGCATCCTCGACTCGTACGTGGTGCCGGCGCTCGGCATCCCCCGCACCTCGCAGAACGTGCAGACGCTCGCCATCTTCAACACGTTCACGTACGGCGGGATCGGCGGCACCAACGCCACCACCTCGGGCGGCTCCCCGCAGGGCCCGCTGATCTCGCTGCACGAGCTCGGCCACTCGCTGGGCACGATGGCCGACGAGTACCCGTACTCCTCCCGCGACGTCGTGCGCCCCTGCTACACCGGCGGCGAGCCGGGCAGCTTTCACCACACGATCTACTCGAGCACCGGCCAGATGGTCGCCGACCAGCACAAGTGGTGGCGGTGGGTCGGCGAGGAGAGCCTGTCCGGCGGCACGATCGGGCTGCACGAGGGCGGCGGCACCTACCCCTGCGGGCAGCGGCGGCCCAGCGAGCACTCCATCATGCGGTGGATCGGCTTCGACTGGGACCAGGTCGGCCGCGAGCACATGGTCGCCCGCATCACCGGGCGGCGCAACGCGGGGCAGATGGCGCTGCGGCACGCCCCGCCGGGGACGGTGCCGGCCGACGGCGTGCTGTGGGTCGAGACCGGGCATCCGCGGTACCACGCGCTGCGGGTGACCTGGCTCGCCGGCGAGCGGGTGCTCGGCACCGGCGGCAGCCTCGACCTCGCGCCGCTGGCACTGCCCGCCGGCACCACCGTGCGGGTCGAGGTGCGCGACCCGGTCGGGCCGGACGGGATCGACTGGGTGCGCAACCCGTCGACCGGCGGCGGCGCCACCGACTCGGGGTACAACGGGCCGCGCTTCGTGCAGACTCGCGAGTGGACGGTCGCCGCGGCGGGCGTGACGCCGTCACCGCCGGCCGCCGAGATCACCAGCTCCACGATGACCACGCAGCCGGTCGCCGGCGACGAGGTCGTCTTCGTCGAGACCAACCACCCGGCCGACCGCATCCTCGATGTGGCCTGGTCGCTCGACGGCCAGCCGGTGCCCGACCAGGGCGACGGGCGCAGCCTCGACCTCGGCGCGCTCGACCTGTCCCCCGGCACCCACCGCCTGGTGGCGACGGCCACCGACCCGGCCGGCGCCACCGACGCGGTCGAGTGGAGCGTCGACAACGGCATGCCGACCGCGCCGCGGCGCCTCTCCACGCCGCTGGCCACGCTGCCCGGCGCGCTGGAGCACCCGGTGTACTTCGACGGCTGGGACATGTGGCTCGACCCGCGCGACGACCAGACCGGGCGGCACGTGGTGGGCCAGTTCCGGCTCGACGGGGACGGCTGGTTCAACTACTTCGGCTTCCCGGAGCGGCCGATGCCGGACTCACCGTTCCAGTTCCGCCACTCGGGCACCAGCGTCAAGGCGCTGACGTACGGCAACCTCGGCACCGGCGGCCTGTCCCGCGCCACGTTCGAGCAGACGCTGCCGGACGACCACCCGAGCGGCGGCTTCGTGCCCGGCTTCGGCACCCACCTGGTCGAGCACCGCGCCATCGACCCGGCCGGCAACATCGGCCCGGCCAGCGGCTACCGCGCCACGGTGCTGCCCGGCGCCTCGCCCGCGTGCACGACCACGCTCACCGGCCGCCAGAGCCGGGTGACCGTGACGCAGGGCGTGACCTGCCTGACCGGCGCGCGGGTGGCGGGCCAGGTGACCGTGCGCGCGGGCGCCTCGCTCGTGGTCCGCGACAGCACGATCAGCGGCACGCTCGCGGCGAACGGCGCCCAGGCCGTGCAGCTCTTCGGCTCCACGGTCAACGGCGCGGCCCAGATCACCGGGACCACGCGGGACGTGACGGTCGCCGGCAACACGTTCAACGGCGCGGTGGTCCTGGCCGGCAACACCCAGGTCAGCGCCAACGAGCGGTACAGCCGGCTGGTCGGCCCCTACGGCCCGGTCCTGGTCGGCAACCGGGTCAACGGCGCCCTGAGCTGCGCGGGCAACAGCACCCGCCCGAGCGACTTCGGCGCACCCAACACCGTCCGCGGCGCCGACTTGTGCCGCGGCTGACCAGCCCCATCCGGAGATTTCGAGCTACCGCGACGCCCGTCGTGGTCCGGACCGTCGCTCCAGCGACTGGTCAGGAGGTCTCAAGATCTGTGATGGCCGGCTCGGTGGCCATCGAAGCGACCGCCGACCTCCCGAAGCCCGCCTACGGCGTATCGCCAAGGTTCGATAGGCCCCGGCGGCTCGGACTGTTCTTGAACCTTGGTCCGGGTGAGGGCGGGGTTCTCGACATAGGCCATCACACTCTCATCGTGTTGATAGCTCGCGTAGCCGACGACCAGCAGCATCTTTGCTGCTCCGCACGCGCCTAACGGTGTCGCATCTCGCCAGGACATACTGCGTCTGGTCTCGACTCTTGAATTGCCAATCCCATTAGGATGATCAAATTTCGGAACATGGCATTGGGTCTAGTCCGGCCAGCCGCTCTTTGAATAGCGAACCCTGCATGGCAGATGACGACAAGGCAGTAGCAACCACACGACGAGGCGGCAGAAAAGACGATCTTGTCCGCAGTCATTGACTTAAGTGCATCGATCTGATGTCATCATGTGGGTGACGACCTCACGACCATAAAGGCTTAATGCTAGCGTCGGGCCTCATGCAGGAGGCCGATACTTTCTGGTTCGCGGAGGAAGGTCTTGTTACTCAAGCCTCTGCGCGGGAGCCACCTTGGATAGCTTGCCGACCGCCAGGATATCGGCGTCTCACTCCGTTGTTTGCCAAGCTCTGCGCCCGTTGTAGGTATCGAGAGAACCCCTGGAGGGAGTTCGCCTAATGCTACGAAGGCTGGTTGCCGCGATGACGGCTGCATTAATTGGAATCGTCGGAGGCTCGGTCCTATTAGCTCGGCCTGCCGAAGCGTATCCGATTAGCTTCTGCAATGACCCCATAGGAGATCTTTGCTACTACTATAGTCCGAACTTCTTGGGAGCCTATGCTGGGATTTGGCAGGCCGTGCCGGATCTTCTCAATCCGAGGGGAACATACCCTGACAACTCCCTTGGTAGCCCTTATCAGCCTGGAACTGGCCAACAGATCGGCAACAACGCCGCTTCGGCGCAGAATCACGACCGGATTACCTGCGTAGCCACGATCTTTTACCGAGCAAACTACAACGCCGGCTATCCAAGCGCCCCGAAAATCAGTCTCCAACCAGGCCAGGCCGTAGCGAATCTTGGCTCGTTGCGAAACAACAATCGATCCCACACCTGGAATTGTTGAAGAGGCAGGTCTTTGGTTAGCCTCTGGCCGATTCATCGCGGGCCGCCCGACTGGGATTTGCTGTTCAATTCAGCGTGACCACGTTCCCAAAGAGTTGTGTTGATGGTCGATTGTACCGAACGGAAGGCTGGCGACTATAATGCGAACGCTTCTCCTGCGATCCCTCGTCGTTGGTGCGGCCTCCTTGCTTGCTGCAACTGGATGTGCCAACGGTGGTGACACAAGTGGGCGGAATGATTGGACCTTGCAAATCGCCGCGCCGCCCCTCGTGACTGATGTACCAGATACGAAGTCCGTGCTGGATACTTCGGCAACATTGCCCATTGCAGGATACCTGCCGACCGAGCAACAAGCGGATCTGGTGAACAATGGACGGGCGGTCGTGATCAATCGATGCCTGGAGCGATACGGATTCGAGCATTTGTTATCGACGACACAGAGCGGCACATTCCAACACACATACACTGCAGACGGTCGATACGGCATCAACGACCTGGTCCGGGCCGAACGCTATGGCTATCATCCAGCCCTCGACGGCAACACCCCCACAGCGCGCCCGCTGCGTGAAGCACCGATCTCAACCGATCTTGAGATGGTCATGACTGGTGGTTTAGATAGCTCAGGCCGGCGCTTGGCTAGCCGAAAGCTCGTCAACGGTCAGATGCCGCCAGTCGGTGGGTGTGTCGCCGAGGCCGCGAGGAAACTAGGTGCCAGAGACGGGCGAACCTACCTTGATACGGAGCTGGCTCAGGTTCTCTCCATCTCTAGCTATGAGCAGTCCTTCGCGGATAGCAGGGTTCAGGATGCCGTTCAAAAGTGGAGCTCCTGCATGCTCGGAGAAGGCTATGACATAGATAAAGATCCGACGGTGGCACCAGACAGGTTTCCGATATTGAACAATCAAGTTCCTTCGGGCGTCGAGATTCGTCAGGCGGTCGCGGATGTCACCTGCAAGATACATTCGAATCTGGTCGGCGTGTGGTTTGCTGTAGAGACAGCGTACCAATCCGCCCTGATAGACCAAAACCTCCAGGAGCTCGCAGCCGCGAAGGACAGCCTCGATACCGCAATAAGTCGGGCTACTACCCTGATGGCCGGCGCCGTATCTTAATGCGCTGGTGTGACTTGACGTCCGCTGCGATCAGGCCCACGGTCGTCACGACCCGGGCGACGGCGAATGCGCGGTATTGAGACCCTGCGATCGGAGCGCTAACCGCTTCTTTGGGGCGCCCCATAACTCCTGACAGTTATGGGCGCCCCTTCATGCCGACTCGTCGCCGGAGTACCGGACCCGGAAGCGGCGGGTCGATATGACGCCTGGGTGTCCTGCTCAGCTGCCCGCTAAGGCTGCTCGGCGAGTTACCGCTTCGCTCCCGGCGTGAGCCGGCAGCCGCTTCGCGGCCTCGGAATCCCTGCCCATAGGGACTTGCAGTGCTCCGGGAGAATGCTTCGGGTGAGCGAGATCCAGCAGTTCGCGGGCAGTTGGAATACGAGACCGGTCAATCCATCGAGGACTTCGTAACAGAACACGCTACTGACGGTCCGAAGCGGGAGCTTTCGGCCGCATCGTGGAGGCGGCAGCCTCTGCCCGTGCTGGTTGGAAGATCAAGGTCCTTGCCAGAGCATTCGTACAGGGCGCCAGGGATGGAGACCGCGTTGACGAGCACTGATGTTCGTCAACGTTCTCGGCGACCTGGCGGCAGGCCACGCACGCGCAATGGCGTCCATCGCGGCGCGGAAAAGGCTCGGTTCGATTCGTTCAACTCTGTGGTCGACGCTGATCTGGCCTGAATGCTGTGGCGCCTTTCCTGCGCGGAACAGGCTGCAATGCGGTGGCTTCGTCACCGACCGGCGTACGGGCACGCACGGCCTCGGTGAAGGTGCGAGGGTGTCGATTGGCGTCACCCCGGTGACTGGCCGGGAGGAGTCAAGATCTCCCATGGCCGGAACCCTGGCCATCGAGGCGACCGCAGACCTCCCGAAGCCCGCATACGGAGTGCGCAGCGGCGGCAACACATAGGACGCGAGGAGCGCCTTGTTGAGATCCCCGGCCGCATGCGGCCGGGGATCTTCTACGTCCAGGCCCGTCAAAACTACTTTCGAAGGCGCGCGAACGTTGCTGTCCCAGGGTCAGTGGTGGATCAACGTGTGGGCAGGCGTACCGGTTACGGCGGCCCATGTTGGCCGCCCTCGACTCGCTACGACGCAATCCGTGGCTGTGTCGCCGGTCCGCCCACACCCCTCCCCTGTCGATCAACGCCGGAGCGCCAGCGGCTCCAGCTGGACAGCGAACACAACAGCATCAAGAGACGCTAGGGAGTAGGGGAGAAAGTATGTGGAGTTTGGCGGCCAAAGGACCAGATGTCCAAATCGGAGGCTTCCCGGAAATGAGTACCTGTCGCCGACGAAGCGTGAGAGAATCGATATCCCTCGCAGAGGATTAACAGCAAAGCCGAATGGATTTGGATTTCGTAATGAAGAACCGTCGACGACGTGTAAGCGTTCAGCAACATCGCGAGAAGAAGACGCAAGACCTGCGCCGGCGGATGTCAAAGGTGGATAGGGTTGGCCGTAAGGTCCGTCCTACCGTCGAGGCGTACGAGCGGGTTGCCAGCAAGAATGCGAAAAAGCTAGCGCAGACGTTGATAGCTCGTCATACGCTCCGAATAGACGCCCTCCAGAGGATTGAAGATTACCTACGCATACCCATCCTTTCGGCACTAGCGCCTATCACTATTCTTGACTTGGCTCTGACCCATCTAGGAGCCTCCACGAGACGGTCGCCTGCCGCATATATAGGCGGATGGGTAGATCACCTTGCGTGGGGAGTCGACAGCGCCATTACGGTCGTTCGCGTCGGGGCGCAGGGAGATTGATGTGGCGATTGCGATTTCGATCGTAAGCGTAATGGTTGCCTGCTTGAGTCTTACTTGGACTGTCTGGACGTGGCTATCTGGGCGACGCACCAAGCTCAGACTTGAGATTTTGGCCGGCGACGTTCCTGATGGGACTGTGTGGGCAATTGAGTGTGTATGCATAAATGACAGTAATCACCGCGTCTACATTCGTGGAGTCTATATTGAGCTGGACCGCTCGGATCCGCTCGAAATCGTCCACATGTTTGCCGGAAAGAATCGCATCAAAACCGCCGAGCTTGAACCGGGTCAAGAGGTTTCATTTTTCTTTCCTGGAGAGGAAATCGCAACAAAGTATGACCTGAATGGTCTTGCGTTCGTCGCCCGAACCACTCGGGGGCAGTGCGCTTTTCGCCAGATACTGACTTGGAATACACCGCCGCTATCATGGCTGTACTAGATCGTGGAGGTGAGGACGGCGTTCGAGAGGATGAACTGGGGCAAAGAATCGATGAGCAGATTGTTGAATGGACCCTCAAGCGAATGGTGCGCGCTGGCTTAGTGCAGGAGATTCCAGGGCTGGAGGGGCAGCCTGAGCGGTACCGACGGACGCAGCCTTTGAAACCCCGCCGCCAGCCGCCGAAAAGTCGCCTAGAACGGCTACGAACGCGCCTTCTGTTTTGGAAGAAGTGACCAACGCTATTTTAATAGGGCATGCTACCTCGTGGCATCCTGGTTGCAGGGCGAGTTACCTGGACGCCACTACTCGTCTCGTTCTCCATCCGCCCATCCTGGAGTCGGAGATCCCCGCCGGAGGCTTCTTCTTGTGGGTGAGTCCGGCCGTAGTCCGGTCCTCCTTGTTCTTCTGCCCCCGTGCGCTTGCCTGTTCTCAAGGCGGCCCTGGGCTTCTTTGCTATATGGGTCAACGCGCCGCCGGCGGGGCTATCACCGCAGGGTGCCCGCCGTGCGCTTGCGCTAAGGCGGGCGGGGTCCCCGAGCGGCGCCCCCTGTAGGGCGGCCCCTGGTCGGCGGCGCGAGCGGCCCGCGGAGCGGGCCGCCTTGATTCCGAGCGCGAGCGAGCCACCGGCCGTCGCGCGGTGCCCGCCGGAGCATGCGATCCGCAGGTCCTGGCTGGCGCACCCGCCCGAACTGGTCGGAGACGAACGCGTCGCTGAACCCCGCCGCCGACGGCGCGGGCCGCAACCCGCGCGTGCAGGCCGCCGCTTCGGTGCGGCGGTAGCCGGCGTAGATGGCGTCGCCGACCAGTGCGGCGCCGCTGGCGGCGGCCGGCCGCGACCAGGTCGGCGGTGTGCCGTCGCCGCCCGCGGTGCCCGTCGCCCGGCTCACTCCCACCGGCCACCAGTCGCCCCGCCAGCTCGCGGCCGGCGGCGGCCACCGCCGCGTCGGTCGAGGAGCGGAGCGGGCGGGCGAGGCCCACACGGACTCCGCCGGCGCCCTCGGCGTCGCGGAAGAAGCCCCGAAGCACACGACGGTGTACCCGCCCGCCGCTCGATCTCCGCCAGCAGCCGCTTGTCGCCCCGGCGGCTCACGGCCAGAAGGAGCAGGTGCCCTGCGCCCTCCCGCGCCGCGCGGCCAGCGCCGGTCGGCGAGCGCGAGCAGGTCACCCGCCCCCAAGGACCGGCGAGACGCCCACCCCGCTCATGACCGCGAAGCCACGGTTCGGCCCGTGCGGGAGGGCGAAGATCCATATTACGCCGATATGCAGCTCCGCGTCTGATTTGCCGGATCAACGCCTGGATGTCGGTCGCCTCGACAAAACTTGAAAACCGGCGCCAGGTCGGATGCCCGACGCTCGACCGGCTGCCGGCGGCGACCGTGGAAGGCGACAGGCAACCAGAAGACGACAGGCAGGCAGAACGCGACAAGCAAGCGGCACGAAAGGGAAATCCAATGGGGACGTTCATGGATGTACACAGTGGCTTCGTCGGCGTCACCGCCGACCAGCTGAAAGAGGCGCACGAGGCCGACCAGGCGATCGAGGCGGAGGAGGGCGTCCACTTCGAGCGCGCCTGGCTGGACCCGGAGTCCGGCAAGGTCTTCTGCCTCTCGACCGCGCCCAGCCGCGAGGCCGTCATGCGGATCCACGAGCGGGCCGGGCACCCGACGACCGAGGTCTACGAGGTGCCGATCCAGGTCGCGTAGCGGCGGCCGGACCCGACGGGTGATCCTGCCGTTGCGGGGCGGCAGGATCACCACTTCTCGATAGTGGACGGACCGCCACGCGTGCGATCCCGGTGAGAATGATCATCTGGGTGGGACACTTGCGCGGGCGGCGGATGGCGTCGAGGGTAGGGAACCGGCGGTACGCCGACGGGTTGGGGCCGCCATGCGGGCCACAAACCGGTCGGGAGCGGCATGAACCTGGAGCTGCAAGGCATCGTCGACACGATGGCGGCGCGGGTCGGCCGGCCGGCGCTGATCGAGGATCGGCGGCACCGGGTCGTCGTGTACAGCGAGCACACCGGCACCATGGACGACGTCCGCCGCAGCTCGATCCTCCGCCGCCACACCACGCCCGAGGTCATCTCGTGGTTCCGCGGCTTCGGCATCATGAAGGCCCGCGCGCCCGTGCGCATCCCCGCCTGCCCCGAGCTGGACCTGCTGCCCCGCCTCTGCGTGCCGATCGTGCACGGCGACCGGCTGCTGGGGTACGTGTGGTTCATCGAGGCCGACAGCGGCATGAGCGAAGCCGACATCGACGTGGTCACGCGCGCGACCAGCGACCTGTCGCTCGCGCTCTACCGGGAAAACCTGCTCGGCGAGCTGGCCGCGCAGCGCGAGGCGGAAGCGGCCCGCAGCCTGCTCTCCGACAACCAGGGCACGCGCGAGGAGATGGTGCGCTCGCTGCAGGCCGACGGCCTGGTCACCGCCGACGGCCCGGCCACCGCCATCGTCGCCCAGCTCGTCCCGGCCCGCGGGCAGGTGCTCGACGAGGACGCCGGGATCGCCCTGGAGCAGGTCCTCGTCGCCACCCGCCGCTGGATCGGCGTGCGCGACGCGCTCCACCTGCTCCGCCACGAGCAGGGCGTCCTGCTCGTCCGCGGCGGCCAGGTCGGCGGCCGCCCGTCCGCCGAGGCGGCCGCCGGCTACCTGCGCGGCGCGCTGCGCAACGTGATCGACGACCTGCCCGAGGTGTCCCGCGTGGTGGTGGGCATCGGCGCGCAGCGGCCGAGGCTGGCCGACGCGATCCACTCGTACGACGAGGCCGTCCAGTCGGCCCGCGTCGGCGTGCAGCTGCCCGCGCTGGGACCGCTGATCTCCTGGTCGAACCTCGGCATCTACCGGATGCTGTCCCAGATGGACGGTCGCCACCTGGACGTGGCCACCATCCACCCCGGCCTGCACCGCCTGCTCGGCGACGACGCCAACCACGTCCTGCTGGGGACGCTGGAGGTCTACCTCGACCTGGCCGGCAACGCACACGCCACCGCCGAACGGCTGCGCCTGCACCGCACCACGCTCTACTACCGCCTGCACCGCGTGGAGCAGCTCGCCGAGACCGACCTCAAAGACGGCAACGAACGCCTCTGCCTGCACCTCGCCCTCAAGCTCGCCCGCCTCAACGGCGCCTACGACCCGAACCCGTAGGACCCTTTTAAGCGGATATACCCCGGTCCGCGTCACCTGCGGACCGCATGCTCCCGCGGGCACCGCTACGGCCGGCGGCTCGCTCGCGCTCGCCGACTTCCCCGGCCTCCGCTGCCGGCTCCGCGCGCCAAGCCCGACCGTCGCCGCCGCCACATCCGCCAGGATGTCATCCCCGCCGCTCACGGTTCGCGGTCGGGTGCCGGGCTTGCGCGCGCTGCCGGCCTGCTTGTTCCGCGCCATCGTCCGCCTCCATCCGTCCGGTGCTCACAGGCTATGAACGGGGCGGCGGTCTCCACTTCTCGAATCCTGACCGATCGGGGTGGGGTGAGGCGGAGGCTGCGGGCCGTCATCGTCCACAAGCGACGCTACGTCGGAGCCGTGCTCGCCGGTTGGGCGACGGCGACGCAGCCGGCCGGGCGGGCCGGGCGCCCGCAGTGGCGGTCCCGGCGGCGCCGGCGGACGAGCCGGTGATGACAGTGTGGAGGATGAGCAGCCGCGCGCCCGGGTCACCGTCTCAGACGGCGAGGGTTACGGGGATCGTCCGCGGGGTCGGGGTGATGGTGAACGGCAGGGTGTGGCCGTCCGCGGTGAGGGAGTACTCGCCGTGGAAGCCGCTGACCGTCAGCGTGCCGTCCGCTGTCGTGCGCATCGGCGTGGGCTTGAGCCACCACTCGCCGTTGATGAGCGCGTCAAGCGCCTCGTACGCGGGCTTCGGGCTGCCGTCCTTGCGTACCAGGCCCGCCGGCGCGCCGAGCCAGGCGCCCTCGTCGGTGATGCCCCAGTAGTTGATGGACTGGACGGCGGGATGGGCGACCAGCGAGCGGTAGTGGCGCGTGATGTCGTCCGCCTGCCGGGCCTCGCCCTCGGCGTCGTGGGCCACTCGGGGATCTGGTAGTCGTTGAGGTCCACGATCTCGGGTGGCATGAGGTGGCCGGAGACGAGCGTGGTCTCGGTCATGTGCAGCGGCAGGCCGTACCGGGCGAACCGGTCCAGCGTGTGCCACATCGCCTCCTCGCCCCGGTACCCCTGGTGCATGTGGGTCTGCAGCCCGATGGCGTCGATCCGGACGCCGGCCTCCAGCACGCCCTCGATCAGGCACTCGTAGGCGGAGCTGAGGTCGAAGTCGTTGAGCACCAGCGTCGCCGACGGGTTGGCGGCGCGCGCCTCCTCGAACGCCATGCGCACCATGTGGATCCTCCCCGGGCGCGGGCGAGCGGGGTGATCGCGTTGTCCCCGTTGTCGAAGACGGGCATGATGACCGCCTCGTTGATGGCGTCCCACAGGTCGATGAGACCGGCGAACCCGCCGACCACGTCGCGGATACGGGCGCGCTGCAGCCGTTCCACCTCGTCGAGGTCGAGGCCGAGCAGCCACTCCGGCTGCACCGTGTGCCAGACGAGCGGGTGGCCCTTGACGGTGACGCCGCGCTCGGCGAACCACCGCGCCGTCCGCGCGAGCCGCTCGGCGTCCGGGGAGCCGCGCCGCGGCTCGTAGCCGCCCCAGTAGAACGGCAGCGTCGCGGTGTTGAAGAGCCGGAGCCACAGGGCGCCCAACCGGTCCAGGGCGGCGACGTCCGCGCCGCCGACCAGGTCGACGAAGTCGAACCCGATGTTGCCGAACGCGAACGCGTGCCGCTGCTGCGCCACCGTCACGTCCCGCTCGGCCAGCGGGCGGCCGTCGGGTCCGGCCACGGTGAGCGTGACCTCGCCGACGCGGTGCTCCAGGGTGTCCGACACAGTGCTCCTCCTCCGCCTGGCCGTTGATTTTCACACGACGTTCACGCGGCCGTATCGGCGCAGGTGGGCTTCATGCTAATAAATCTGACATTGATCTATGTATCCACGTCGCGTCCCCTGCCGGAACACCCCCGTCCGGCCGCGCCGCGGATAGTCAGGAGTCCACATGGCTCGCGTGTTCAAGGCTGGCGCCGCCACCCTCGGCGCCATCGCCGCGCTGCTCGCGCTGACCGCCACACCGGTCCGCGCGACCCCGCCGAACATCCCGTCCGCCAGCACCGCGGCGAGCCGCCTCGCCACGCTCACCGTCGCGGCCGAGTCGCACCAGTCCAGCTACAACCGCGACCTCTTCCCGCACTGGATCACGATCACCGGCTCGTGCAACACCCGCGAGCAGGTGCTCAAGCGGGACGGCACCGGCGTCGCCGTCGACAGCAGCTGCTACCCCACGTCGGGCTCGTGGCGCAGCCCGTTCGACGGCGCCACCTGGACCAACCCCGCGGACGTCGACATCGACCACATGGTGCCCCTCTCCGAGGCGTGGGCGTCGGGCGCCTGGGCGTGGACCACGTCGCGGCGGCAGACGTACGCCAACGACCTCGGCGGACCCGAGCTGTGGGCGGTGACCGACAACGTCAACCAGGCCAAGGGTGACCAGGACCCCGCCACCTGGCAGCCGCCGCTGGCCTCGTTCCGCTGCACGTACGCGCGGGCCTGGATCCAGGTCAAGTACTACTACAACCTCAGCGTCGACAGCGCGGAGAAGAGCGCGCTGAACGGCATGCTCGGCACCTGCTGACCCCCGGCACGAAAGGTAGCGGGTCCGGCCGCCGGCCGGACCCGCTCAGGCGTCGGCGATGACGATCTCCGTGCCGCCGCGCCGGATGGCGTCCAGCGCGGCCGGGTCGGCCGAGGAGTCGGTGATCAGCTCGGAGACCTCGGTGACCGAGCACATGCGGGCGAGGTAGATCTGCCCGATCTTCGATCCGTCGGCCACGACCATCACCCGGTCGGCCCGCGCGATCATCGCCGCGTTGGTGTGCGCCTCGATCTCGTCGTGGGTGGTGAGGCCGCCGCGGGCGGAGATGCCGTCGACCCCGATGACCGCCACCCCGATGTTGAGCCCGGCGAGCGCGCGGTCGGCGAGGGGACCCACCAGCTCGTACGACTGGGTGCGGCTCACCCCGCCCGTCATGATCAGCTTCAGCCGGGGGCGGAGGGCGAGGTCGACGGCGATGTTCAGCGCGTTGGTCACCACCGTCAGGTCGAACCGCTCGGCGACCAGCCGGGCCACCTCGTACGTCGTCGTGCCCCCGGTGAAGCCGATGGTCAGCGGCCCGTGCGGCAGCCGGGAGACGGCGCACCGCGCGATCGCCCGCTTCTGGTCGCGGTGCTGGCCGCCCCGGTAGAGCACGGGCAGCTCGTACGCCACGTCGGCGGTCACCGCGCCGCCGTGGGTGCGGGACAGCAGCTTCTGGTCCTCGAGCATCTGCAGGTCGCGGCGGATCGTCGCGGCCGAGACCCGGAACTCGCCGGCGAGCCGCCCGGCGTCGACCGAGCCGTCCTGCGCGAGGCGCTCCAGGATGCCGCTGACCCGGTCGGCGCGGCGGAGGGTGCTTCGGGCCATGGGTGTCGCTCGCTTTCGGCCGGCTCATGGCGTGCGCGAAACGCACACGATCGCAAATCGTAACCTGCGCGTTCGGCCACCGGTGCCCACGATGTCGTCCAAACGCGCAACCCAGAATGCGCGCATGCACGCGAAGTCTTGTTCTTCGCTCACCGCCGCGCATAGTTTCCCGCCATGACAGCGACCGCGGCGGAGATCGCCAGCCAGCCGGACACCTGGCAGACCGCGTTGGGCCAGGTCGACGCGTTCCGGGACGCCCTCGCCGCGCCCGGCGAGCGGGTCCTCGCGATCGGGTGCGGCACCTCGGCGTTCGTCGCGCAGTCCTACGCGAAGCTGCGCGAGGAGGCCGGGGTCGGCGAGACCGACGCCGCGTACGCCAGCGAGCTGCCGGCCGGCCGCCGCTACGACCGGGTCGTGGCAATCACCCGGTCCGGCTCCACCACGGAGATCCTCACCGCGCTGCGCGCGCTGCCGGCCGGCACCCGGCGGGTGGTGGTCACGGCGGTCGACGGCGAGGCCGTCGACGCGCTGGCCGACGAGCGGCTCGTCCTCGGCTTCGCCGACGAGGCGAGCGTCGTGCAGACCCGCTTTCCGACAACGGTGCTGGCCGGCGCCCGCGCCGCACTCGGCCACCCGCACGGCCAGCTGATCCACGATGGACGGTCGGCGGTCGCGATGCCACTGCCCGCCGACCCCTCAGCGTTCGACCACTTCGTCTTCCTGGGTACCGGCTGGACCGTCGGCCTGGCGCACGAGGCCGCCCTCAAGGTGCGCGAGGCGGCGCAGGCCTGGTCCGAGTCGTACCCCGCGATGGACTTCCGCCACGGCCCGGTCGCGGTCGCCACCGCGCGCAGCCTCGTCTGGGTCTTCGGCTCCGTGCCCGAGGGCATCACCGAGACCGCGGCGGGCGCCGGCGCGACCGTCCACCACGAACCCTCCCGCGACCCGCTCGCCCAGCTCGTGCTCGCACAGCGCCTGGCGCTCGAGCTCGCGCGGAGTCGCGGTCTCGACCCCGACCACCCGCGACTGCTCACCCGGTCGGTGGTGCTCGCCCCCTAGAAGTCGGTCCCGACATGAGCGAGGTTGGCATGAGACACGATGTCCGGCGCGCGTTCGCCGCAGGTATATCCGCCCTGGTCCTCGCTCTCGCGGGATGCACCTCGGGCGCGCCCGAGGACGACGGCAAGGACGCCGCCGAGGGCTACGACCCCAACGCCAAGGTGACCCTCACCTGGTGGACCGGCCAGTCGGCCGAGGCGCAGAACATCCTGGAGGGGCTGGCCAAGGAGTACCAGGCCCTGCACCCCAACGTGACCCTCAACGTGTCGTCCGGCGCCGCCACCACGGACGAGCTGCTCACCAAGCTGTCGGCCGGCTTCACCAGCGGCACCTACCCGGACATCTCGTACGCGTACGGCAGCTGGGCCACCGAGCTCGGCCAGAGCGGCCGCACCCAGGACCTCAAGGCCTTCGTCGCCGAGCCGGCGACGGCGTGGGAGGAGATCCCGCCGGCCGCGCGGGCGACGGCCACCGTCGAGGGCCGGGTGATCGGCGTGCCCGCGCTGGTGGACAACCTCGGCCTCATCTACAACAAGAAGCTCTTCGACGCCGCCGGCCTGCCCCACCCGACCGACGACTGGTCGTGGGACGACTTCCGGGCCGCCGCGAAGAAGCTCACCGACCCCTCGAAGAACATCTACGGCACCGCGTACTCGGTCTCCGGCAGCGAGGACACCACCTGGCACCTGTGGCCGCTGCTGTGGCAAAAGGGCGGCAGGATTCTGGACCCCGGCGGCGCGCCCGCGTTCAACTCCGACGCCGGCGTGGCCGCCCTGGAGTACCTGCGCCAGCTCGCCGTCGTCGACAAGTCGATGTACCTGGACCAGACCGACGAGAAGTACGCGCCGCTGTTCTACTCCGGCAACGTCGGCATGATCATCTCCGGGCCGTGGGTGCTGTACGACCTCAAGGAGCAGAAGGTCGACTACGGCGTCTCGTTCCTGCCCGGCTTCGACGGCAACCACGAGACGGTCTCCGGCCCCGACCTGTGGGTGCTGCTCGACCACGAGGACCCCAACCGGGCCGGCGCCGCCCGCGACTTCGTCCGCTGGCTCACCAGCAAGGAGATCGACGCCAAGTGGAACCTGACGTTCGGCAACCTCCCGCTGCGCTCCTCCGAGCAGGGCACGCCGGAGTTCGCCGCGTACGTCAAGGAGTACGCGCCCGGTGCCCAGAAGTTCTTCGACAACCTCGCCAACGCCAAGCAGCCCCGGCCCACCGTGACCGGGTACGTGGAGATGTCCCGCTACGTCGGTGAGGCCATCTCGAAGGTGCTGCAGGGCGCCGCCGAGCCGAAGGCGGCCCTCGACGACGCCGCGCAGCGGGCCAAGCCGGCGCTGGAAGACCGGTAGCCCCGATGGTCCCGTCCACACTGGAGGCTCCGCGCACCCGCACGGGGAGTGCGCGGAGCCTCCGAACCCACCGGTGGCGCCGCACGGCGGGGCGGGCGGCGACCGGCTGGGCGTTCGCCGGCCCCGGGACCTTGCTGGTCGTCGGCCTGTCGATCTTCCCGGCGGTGTGGGCGTTTCTCATCTCCCGCACCCGGTGGAACGGCATCGCGCCGGCCCGCGACCTCGGCTGGGGCAACTACCAGCGGATGGTCGAGGACCCGGAGCTTTGGGAGTCGGTACGCCACACACTGCTGCTGACCGCGCTGTTCGTACCGTCGTCGATCGCCTTCGGCCTGGTGGTGGCGATCGCGTTGAGCCAGCCGATCCGGCTGATCCGCTTCTACCGCACCTGCATCTTCGTGCCGTTCGTCGCCTCCGCGGCGGCGACCGGCATCCTGGCCGGGTACGTGTTCAACCCGCAGTTCGGCAGCGCGAACGAGCTGCTGCGCCGCCTCGGCCTGCCCGCGCAGCAGTTCCTGGAAGACCCGCGGCAGGTGCTCGTGGTGATCTGCCTGATCGCGCTGTGGGGGCAGGTCGGCTTCGTCGCGGTCATCTACCTCGCCGCGCTGCAGGACATCCCCAAGGACCTGGTCGAGGCGGCCACAGTGGACGGTGCCAGCCGCTGGCAGGTCTTCTGGCACGTGACCGTGCCGGCGCTGCGGCCGGTCACCGTCTTCACCGGCGTGTGGCAGACCATCACCGTGCTCCAGCTCTTCGACCTGGTCTTCACCACCACCCGCGGCGGGCCGCTCAACGCCAGCCAGACGGTCGTCTACTACGTGTACGAGCTGGCCTTCCAGACCCAGCGCTACGGCTACGGGTCCGCGGTCGCGTACGGCCTGTTCGCGTTCACGATGCTGCTCACCGTCGCGATGATCCTGTACTCCCGCCGGGCGAAGGTGGAGGCGTTCTGATGGCTGCCACGGTCAAGCGTCGACGCCTGCCCTTCAGCCCGTGGCACCTGCTGCTGATGCCGCTGTCGCTCACCTTCGCGCTGCCGCTGCTGCAGATGGTGCTCACCTCGTTCATGACCGCGGCCGACATCAACCGCTTCCCGCCCCGGCTCATCCCCACCCAGCTGAGCCTCGCCGGCTACCAGGCGCTGTTCGCCGAGTCGCAGATCCTGCGGTGGCTGGCCAACACGGTGGTCGTCGCGGCCATCTCGATCGTCGGGCACCTGGTGCTCTGCTCGCTGGCCGGGTACGGCTTCGCGCGGCTGCGCTTCCCCGGCCGCACCCTCGGCTTCTTCGCGATGGTCGCGACCGTGATGGTGCCGATCCAGCTGCTGATGATCCCGACCTTCCTGATGTTCAGCCGCCTCGGCATCGCCAACACGCTCGCCGCCGCGTTCGTGCCGTGGCTGGCCTCCGCGTTCGGCATCTTCCTGATGCGGCAGTTCTTCCTGTCCCTGCCCCGGGAGCTGGAGGAGGCGGCGCGGCTCGACGGCTGCGGCACGTTCGGCGCGTTCCGGCGGATCGTGCTGCCGCTGGCCAAGCCCGCCCTCGCGACGCTCGCCGTCTTCACCCTGCTGGGCTCCTGGAACGACCTCGTGTGGCCGCTGATCGCCATCAGCGACGAGCGCTGGTACACGCTCCAGGTCGGGCTGACCTCGTTCCAGGGCACCCGGCGCACCCAGTTCGAACTCTTGATGGCCGGAAACGTCGTGGCCACGATGCCGCTGCTGATCGGGTTCGTGCTCGCGCAGCGGTGGTTCGTCGCCTCGATGACGTTCACCGGCCTGAACCGCTGACGGAGGGATCTCGTGGCGAACATCGTGTTTCTCGGCGCGGGCAGCGTGGTCTTCACCCGCGAGCTGCTCGCCGACATCTTCGGGTTTCCCGAGCTGACCGGCGCGCGGATCGTGCTGCACGACATCGACCCGGAGCGGCTGGAGACCGCGGAGGCACTCGCGCGGCGGATCGCCGACCACTTCGGCGCGCGGCCGACCATCGTGTCCACACTGGACCGCCGGGCCGCGCTGGACGGCGCCGACTACGTCGTCAACGCGATCCAGGTCGGCATGTACCCGGCGACGCAGCGCGACTTCGAGGTGCCCGCGCGCTACGGCCTGCGGCAGACGATCGGCGACACGATCGGCGTGGGCGGCATCTTCCGGGGCTTGCGGACGTTTCCGGTGCTGGCCGGCATCGCGGCGGACATGGCGCAGCTGTGTCCCGACGCGTGGCTGCTCAACTACACCAACCCGATGGCCATGAACGTCACCTACCTCGCCGCCGTCGCGCCCCGGCTCAAGGTCCTCGGGCTGTGCCACTCGGTCTACTGGACGGTGCAGGGGCTCTGCGAGATCGTCGACGTACCGTACGAGGAGGTCACGTACCACAGCGCCGGCGTCAACCACCAGGCCTGGATCCTGCGCTGGGAGCGAGACGGCACCGACCTGTACCCGTTGCTGGACAAGGCGGTCGCGGCCGACCCGGAGCTGCGCCGGCGGGTGCGCGTGGACATGTACCGCCGGCTCGGCCACTACCCGACGGAGACCAGCGAGCACTCCGCCGAGTACGTGCCCTGGTACCTCGGCCACGACGAGGAGATCGCCCGGCTGCGCATCCCGGTCGGCGACTACCTGCGGGTCAGCGAGGAAAACCTCGCCGAGTACGCGGCCTGCCGGCGCGCGGTCGCCGACGGCACCGCCCTCGACATCGAGCGGGACACCACCGAGTACGCGCCGCAGGTGATCCACAGCCTGGAGACGGGTACCACGCGGCGCATCGTCGTGAACATCGCGAACCGTGGGCACGTCACCAACCTTCCGGACGGTTTCGCGGTCGAGGTGCCGTGCACGGTGGACGGCGTGGGCGTCCTGCCGGAGAAGGTCGGCGCGCTGCCGGCGCAGTGCGCGGCGGTCAACCGCCCGTACGTCAGCGTCGGCGAGCTCACCGTCGCCGCCGCGGTCACCGGTGACCCGCGGCTGGTGCGCCAGGCGGCGATGGTCGACCCCAACGCGGCGGCCAACCTCACGCTGGACCAGATCTGGGCGCTCTGCGACGACCTCACCCGCGCGCACGGCGACCTGCTGCCCGAACCCCTGCGCGCGGCGGTGCCGCTCTGATGTTCGACCTGCTCGTGGTCGGCGACGCCAACCCGGACGTCGTGCTGACCGGCGTGCCGAGGCCGATCCCGTTCGGGCAGCGCGAGCGGCTGGTGGACGGCGCCGCGCTGACGATCGGCGGCTCCGGGGCGATCACCGCCTGCGGCGCGGCCCGGCTCGGCCTGCGCACCGCGTTCGTGGGGCGGGTCGGCGACGACGCGGCCGGCCGGTACATGCTGTCCGCGCTGGCCAACCGCGGTGTCGACGTCAGCGGCTGCGTGGTCGACCCGGCCACGCCGACCGCGATGACCGTGGTGCTGGCCGACGGCGAGGACCGGGCGATCCTCACCTACCCCGGCTGCCTGCCCCTGCTCTCGGTCGCCGACGTCGCGCCCAGCATCTCCGCGCGGCACGTGCACGCCAGCTCGTACTTCCTGCAGCCGCGCCTCGCCGCCGGCCTGCCGGACTGGTTCGCCGGCCTCCGCCGCGGCGGCGTGACCACCTCGCTGGACACCAACGACGACCCCGCCGGCGCGTGGGACGGCGGCGTGGGCGCCGCCATCGCGCAGGCCGACGTCCTGCTGCCGAACGAGGTTGAGGCGCTCGCGCTGGCCCGCCGCGACGACGTGGCGTCGGCCGGGAAGGCGCTCGCCGCCTCGGCCGGGCTGGTCGTGGTCAAGCGCGGCGGCGAGGGCGCCGTGGCCTGGCGGGACGGCGCCCCGGTCGGCGTCCCCGGCCTGCCGGCCCGGCCGGTCGACACGGTCGGCGCCGGCGACAGCTTCGACGCCGGTTTCCTGGCCGGCTGGCTGGGCGGCCGCGACCTGGCGGCCAGCCTCCGCCTGGCGGCCGCCTGCGGGGCGCTGTCCACGCGCGCGGCCGGCGGCACGGCGGCGCAACCGACGATGGCCGAGGCACTCGCCGCCGCCGGCCTGGACGAGGAGGACTGATGGCGCTCGTGCCGACGGCGGAGCTGGTCAAGGCCGCGCCGGTGTGCGCGTTCAACGTGATCACGCTGGAGCACGCCGAGGCCGTCGTGGCCGGTGCCGCCCGGGCCGGCCGCCCGGTGATCCTGCAGGTCAGCGAGAACGCTGTCCGCTTCCACGGCGGCCGCCTCGCGCCGCTGTCCGCCGCGTCCCGGATCGTCGCGGAGGAGGCGGAGGTCGACGTCGCCCTCCACCTCGACCACGTGGTGACCGAGCGGCTGTGGCGGGCGGCTCCGGAGCACGGCTTCGGCTCGTTCATGGTGGACGCCTCCCGACTGTCCTATGCGGACAACGTCGCCGCGACCCGCGCCGCGGCCGACTTCGGGCACGCGCACGGCCTGTGGGTGGAGGCGGAGCTGGGCACGATCGGCGGCAAGGCCGGCGACCCGCACGCTCCGGGCGCCCGCACGGACCCGGCCGAGGCCGCCGCCTACGTCGCGGACACCGGCGTGGACGGGCTGGCCGTCGCGGTGGGGTCGCAGCACGCGATGACGAGCCGCGACGCGGCGCTGGACCACGAGCTGATCGCCGCGCTGCGGGCGGCGGTACCGGTGCCGCTGGTCCTGCACGGCTCGTCGGGCGTCGGCGACGGCGAGCTGCGCCGCGCGGTGGCCGGCGGCATCCGGAAGGTCAACGTGGGCACGGCGCTGAACCTGGCGTACACGGGCGCGGTCCGCGCGGGGTCCGGCACGCACACGGACCCACGCCGGTACCTGGCGCCGGCCCGCGACGCGATGGCCGAGGCGGTCGCCGCCTACCTCAGGACGGTCGCGGCCGCCGAGGGGTAGGTAATTCGCTTGCCGGCGCGGTGCCGGTGCGCGACCGTGTACTCCATGACGTTCTGACGGAGAGCACCCGCACCGGTCCCCCGCCTTCCCCAGCGAAGAGAGAGCGTCGTCTTGTCTGCCCCCACCTCGGGCGTTGCCACCGTCACCGTGTTCGCCGCGGCGAGCAGCTGGATCGAGTCCGACGCCGTCGCGCAGTGCCACCAGGTCGCCGCGCTCGACGGCATGCGCCACGTCGCCGGCATGCCCGACCTGCATCCCGGCAAGGGCGCGCCGATCGGCGCCGCGATGAGCTCCACCGTGCTGTACCCGTTTCTCGTCGGCTCGGACATCGGCTGCGGCATCGCGGTCTTCCCGATCCGGCTCAAGCGCGCCGTGCCGGAAAAGCTCGCCGCCCGCTTCCCCGACCTGGACGTGCCGCTCGACCCGGAGCGGGACGCCGGCGACCCGGCGTGGGACGCCGCCGGCGGCGACATCCCGGCCGGCCACCTCGACGGGCTCGGCACGGTCGGGCGCGGCAACCACTTCGTGGAGCTTGCCCGCGTCGACACCGTCCTGGCGGCGGACCACGCGCACCGGGTCGGCGTCGCCGCCGGCGACCTGGTGCTCATCGTCCACAGTGGCTCGCGCGGCCTCGGCGAGCGGATCCTCCGGGCACACACCGAGGTACACGGCGCCGGGCCCGCTGCCGACCCGGCGGCCTACCTCGCGGCGCACGACGAGGCCGTGGCGTGGGGCTCGCTCAACCGCCGGCTGATGGCCGCCCGGGTCGCGTACGCGCTGGGCGCCGAGCCCACCGAGCCGGTCGTCGACGTGTGCCACAACCTCGTCGAGGTGCGCGCCGGGACGTACCTGCACCGCAAGGGCGCGGCACCGGGCGACGGCCGCGACGTGCTGGTGGCCGGTACCCGCGGCACCCGCTCGTACCTGGTGGCCGGGCACGCCGGGCCGGAGGCCAACCACTCGGTGGCGCACGGAGCGGGGCGCAAGATGTCCCGGGCGGACGCGCTGCGCCGGGGGCGGGCCAAGCACACGGTCGAGGAGCTGCGCCGCACCCCGCTGGGGTCGCTTGTCGTGTGCGGCGACCGGCAGCTGCTTTTCGAGGAGGCGCCGACCGCGTACAAGCGGATCGAGCAGGTGGTCGGCGACCTCACCGACCACGGCCTGGCGACGCCGGTCGCCACCACGGTGCCGCTCGTCACGTACAAGACCGCCGCCGCGGCGCGCCGCCGATGAGCCCGCACCTGCTGCTGTCCGCCGGCCGCGGTCCGCGCGAGTGCGCGTGGGCGCTGGCCCGGCTGGCCGGCCGGCTGGAGTCGGAGGCGGCACGGCGGCGGGTCGCCACCCGCCGGGTCGAGGTGGTGGCGGGCGACCGGCCGGGCACGTACCGCTCGATCCTGCTGGAGCTCGCCGGCGACGGCGCCGAGGCGTTCGCCGCCACCTGGACCGGGACGCTGTGCTGGCAGGCGCCCAGCCCGTACCGCAGCGGCGCCGGCCGGAAGAACTGGTACGTGACCGCCCAGCGCTGCGAGGTCGGCGCGCCCCGGACCGTCTTCGCCGAGTCCGATGTGGACATCGTGGCGTGCCGCACCGGTGGGCCGGGCGGCCAGCACCGCAACAAGGCCAGCACCGCGGTCCGCGCCACCCACCGTCCTACCGGGACGGTCGTGGTGGTCGACACCGAGCGGCAGCTCAGCCTGAACCGGAGCATCGCGTTGCGCCTGCTCCGCGAGCGCCTGGCGCGCGGCGACGAGCGGGCCGGCCGGGAGGTCGTCACCGCGCGGTGGCGCATCCACGACCAGCTCGTGCGCGGCGACGCTGTCCGCGTGGAGCGCCCCTAGCGCGCTGGCCACCAGCCTTCACCGGGTGACCGACGGCCTTCGGCGGCTGGTCACCCGTGCCGGCGAAGCCGGCCAAGGTTGGTGGCCGCCGCGCCCAAGCGGGCCTCCGGGGCGGCCGACGTCAGAGCCGCGCGACCCGGCCGGTGCCGACGCCGAACTCCAGCGCCGCGCCGCCGCCGGCCAGCTCCGCCAGGTGGCGGACGGTCGACGGTGGCGCATCGCCCCGGGTTAGAACCGGCCGCCGCCGGTGCGCCGGGAGCGGCTGCCGCTGCCACCGAACCCGCCGCCGCGGAAGCCGCCGCCGCCCCAGCCGCGGGAGCGGCCGCCACCGCCGCCGCCGGACAGGATGCCGCCGAGGATCATGCCGAGCAGCACGTCGGTACCGCCGCCACCGCCCCCGATGCCGCCGATGCCCGGTGGCGACCATTGGTCCACGTTGGACTGTGCGGCCCGGCCGGCCTCGGCGGCGAGCTGGCCGGCCCGCTGCGCCTCGGGCAGCGCGGCGGCCGGGTCGGCGGCGGCCAGTGCCTCGGCGCGGGCGAGGTGCTGCTGTGCCTGCGCGAGCCAGGCGCGGGGCTGGCTGGCCACGGCACCCCGCCGCGTGGCGATGAAGTCAGCGGCGGCGGAGACCTCGGCGCGGGCGGTGACCAGGGCGTGGTCGAGCATCGCCCGGGCCCGCGCGGCCCGTTCGGCGGCGTCGCGCACCTCGGCCAGGGCCCGGTCGAGCGCGGCGTCCGCCTCCTCCAGCCGCGCGGTCGCGGCGAGCGGGTCGGTCGCGGGCGCGGCGGCCGCCTCGCGGGTCGAGGCCAGCACCTGCTCGGCGCCGGCGATCGCGGCGGCCAGGGCGGGGTGCCCGGCTGCGCGGCGCGGGCGGCGGCGAGGTCGGACTCGACCTCGGCGACGAGGGCGTCGATGCCGGAGCGGGCCGCGTCCAGGTCGCTTCGTCCACGCTCGACGGCGTCGAGCAGGGTCTCGGCCTGGCCGAGCGCCTCCTCGGCGGCGCGTACCGCGAGCGCCGCGCGGGGGCGGTCGCCGGCCGTGACCGCCTCGGTGGCCTGCCCGGCCACCGAGCCGGCGAACTCCAGCCGCTGCCGGGCCTGGTCGACGTTGCCGGCGATCGCGGTGGCCACCGGGCCCACGTACCGGCCGCGGACCGCGTCGAGGGCGGCGCCGGCGGCCGGGATCCGCGCCTCGACGGCCGCCCGCCGCCCGGCCAGCTCGGCCGCCTCCGCCTCGACCCGCGCCTCCAGGTCGCGCAGCGCGTCGAACGCCTCCGACTCCGCGTCGAGCCGGCCGTCCGCCGCGGTACACCGCCGGATGATCTCCTCGAGCGTGCCCCGGCGGGTCGCCTCGTCCGGGCCGGGTGTCTCGTCGAGCGTCATCCGCAGCCGGAACGCCTCGGCCACGTCCTGGCGGGCGCTGTCCAGCGCCGCCGTGTACGACGCGGTCGCCTCGGCGCCGTACCGCCCGGTGGCGAGGCTCAGCTCCTGCTCGCTGGCGCGCAGGTCGTTGTCGAGCTCGACCAGCAGGTCGTTGGCCCGGGTGGTCAGCTCCGCGGTGCTGGGGCCGGCCGGCACCGCCGCGGGGCGGGGGCGGCGGCGCCGCAGCAGCCACACGACGAGGACCACGCCGCCGGCGACGAGCAGCAGGCAGAGCGCCCCGCCGATCCACGCGCCGGCCCCGCCACCCCCGCCGCCGGGGTCCGCCTCGCCGGGCTGGATCCGCGGGCTGGGCACCGGCTCGCCGGCCAGCACCGCCCGGTACCCGTCGGCGGCGGCGACGGCCGCGCCGGCCCAGTCGTTCGCCGACAGCGCCGGCTCGATCGCGACGGTGGCCACGACGTCGAGCTGGGTGTCGGTGAGGGGAACTGGGTGTCGAAGGCGTACGCGTACGACCTGTCGTGCGTGGCCACGGCGAGGACCGCGTCGCGCAGGCCGAAGTCGCTGCGGGTGGCCGTCTCGTCCGCCCACCGCTGCGCGGGCGTGCCGTCGAACGAGCGCACGTACACGACGAAGAGCTGGAGCCCCGCGTCCGCCCGCAGGCGGTCGAGGGCGGCCGTGACCTCGGCCTCGCGCCCGTCCAGGGCGCCCACCTCGTCGGTGACCTGGCCGGCCAGGCGCATCGGACCGTCGGCCCGGGCCGGGCCGGGGACCGCGAGCCCGCCGGCGAGCAGGGCCAGGACGGCGGCGGCGAGAGCCCGGGCCGGGCGCAACATCAACGGCACCGGGACAGGCTATGCCGCCGGCGGCGGATCGCGTACGCCAGGCGCGCGCCTGCTGTCACACCCGGTCTTCCGCGTTCGGAACCGACCTTCCGCCGAGGGCGACGCGTTCGGCCCGGCCGCGGCCGAGGAAACTCACGACCCAGTGCAGCAGCGTGGTCACCTTGTTCTTGAAACCGATCAGGTAGAACACGTGCACGGCCAGCCACATCAGCCACCCGATCAGGCCGCCGACGTGCAGCTTGCCCACGTTCGCCACCGCCGCGAATCGGCCGATCGTGGCCATGTTGCCCTTGTCGAGGTACCGGAACGGGCGCTTCGGCGGGCGGCCGTCGAGCCGGCCCTGGATCACGCGGGCGGCGTAGCGGCCGCCCTGCATCGCGACCTGCGCCACGCCGGGCAGGTCGAGCGCCGCCATGTCGCCGACCACGAAGATCTCCGGGTGGCCGGGGACGGTGAGGTCCGGCTCGACGCGGATCCGGCCGGCCCGGTCGGTCGGCACGCCGGTGGCCTGTGCGATCCGGCCGGCGAGCGCGGGCGCGGCCACCCCCGCGGCCCAGATCTTGGTGTACCCCTCGATCCGCTCGCCGCCCCCGCCGGCGTCGACCTTCACGCCGCCCGCGTCGACGTCGACCACGCGGGTGTCGAGCCGCACGTCCACGCCCATCCTGGTGAGCTGCTTGTGCGCCTTCGCCGACAGCGGCGCGTCGAAGGCGGGCAGCACGCGGTCGGCGGCGTCGAGCAGGATCACCCGTGTCTCGGCGAGGTCGGCGTGGCGGTACTGGCCCTTGAGCGCGCGGTGCGCCAGCTCGGCGATCTGGCCGGCCAGCTCCACGCCGGTGGGCCCGGCGCCGATGAGCACGAAGGTCAGCCAGCGGCGGCGGGCCTCCGGGTCCTCCTCCAGGTCCGCCATCTCGAAGGCGTGGAAGATCCGGCTGCGCAGCTCCAGCGCGTCGTCGATGTTCTTCAGCGACGGCGCGTGCTCGGCGAAGCCCTCCTCGCCGAAGTACGAGTTGCGCGCGCCCGCCGCCACGACCAGCGAGTCGTACGGCACCCGCCGCTCGCGCCCGTCCGGGGCGCTGACGACGACGGCCTTGCCGGCCACGTCGACGTCGGTCACCCAGCCGAGCTGGACGTCGAGGTTGCGGCGGCGCTTGAAGATCTCGCGGATCGGCGGCGCCACCTCACCCTCGGACAGGATTCCGGTCGCGACCTGGTACAGCAGCGGCTCGAACAGGTGGTACGTCGTGCCGTTGATCAGCGTCACCGAGACGGCCGGCGAACGCAGCTGCTTGGCCGCGAACAGCCCGCCGAACCCGGCACCGACGACCACCACGCGGTGCTTGGTGCTGGGGTTTTCCGTCATGCCTCCTGGACGGGACAGCGCCCGCCGGCGTGACCGTACGCAGCGGTGACGTGACGCACATCGAGGCCGTCAGTACCCGCCACCGCCGCCTCCGCCACCACCTCCGCCGCCGCTCGCGGCGACCGCGATGATGATGACCACGACGACCACCACCGCGATGGCGATCCACAACCACAGCTTGGCTCTACCGGACATGCTTCACCTCCCTCAACAGGCGGGTTACCCCCACGCTGCGGCCGATACCCGTCGGGCAGGATGCGGATGTGCCGCGAGCCCTGGCCGGGCGTACCCCGACGCCGCCGCCGGTCGAGATCACCGACCTGCTGTGGGAGTGGGACGCGTCCGGGACCCGGCGCCCGGTGGCGGTCGAGGCCGCCGGGCAGCGGCGGGCGGCGCGGCTGGTACGCCGCATGCCGGCCCGCGACGGCCTGCTCGACCCGGCCGCGGTCGACGCGCTGCTGTTGCGCGTGCACTACGAGCTGCAACGGCTCGAGGAGGAGCTGCAGCTGGGGCGCCGTATCGCGCAGACCGTGGCGCCGTGGGTGCGCGACCTCGGCGGCGGGCGGCCGGTGCGGGTGGTGGACGTCGGGTGCGGCCTCGGCTACGTGCTGCGCTGGCTGGCCGCACACCGCCCGCTGGGTCCGGACGTGGAGCTCGTCGGCGTCGACCTCAACCGGCACCTCGTCGCGCACGCCGCGGACCTGGCCGCCGCCGAAGGGCTGCCGTGCCGCTTCGTGGCCGGAGACGCCTTCGCGCCGGGCGTCGCCGTCGACGGCGGTACCCCGTGCGTGATGGTCTCCTCCGGGCTGCTGCACCACCTTCCGGCGGGCGCGCTGCCGTCGTTCTTCGCCGCGCAGAACCGGCTGGGTGTCGCCGCGTTCGCACACTGGGACGTGCGTCCCGGCCCGTGGTCGACGCTCGGCGCCTGGGTGCTGCACGCCGCACGCATGCGCGAGCCGGTCTCGCGCCACGACGGCGTGCTCTCGGTACGGCGGGCGCACCCGGCCGCCGCGCTCCTGGAAGCCGCGCGGGCCGGCGCGCCCGGCTACGAGGTGGCCTGCGCCGACGGTCCGGCGTGGCTGCCCCGCCCGCTGGACGTGCTCCGCCCGGTCACCGGCGTGCGGGCCGCGGCGTGAGGGAGGCGGCCGCGCTGACCGCGCTCGCGTTGCTGGACAGCATGTTCGCCGGCTTCCGCTCCTCGCTGGGGCGCACCGGCCTGATCCGCCACCGCCATCGCGACGTCCTGGCCCACCTGCGCGGCCTCGGGCTCAGCGCGGGCCTGCTCGCGCCCGTCGCGGCGGTCACACTCCTCGACGTGGCCGTGCGGGACGGTCGCCTGGCCACCTACGTGACGGCGGGGCGGGCGATGCTGGCGGTGTACCTGCCCTTCGCCGGGCTGGTCCTCGCGGCCCTCGCCGGCTACCTCGTGCTGCGCTGGCAGCACCGCTTCCTGGCCGCCGCGCTGGTCCTCGGCCCGTGCACGCTGCTGCGTCCGCTGGTCGCGGCGGCCGGTGTCGGCGCCGCCGGCTGGGCCTCGCGCGACGTGCTGGCCACGGCGCTCGCGCTCGGCGCGGTCGCGGCGGCCCTCGCTGTCGAGCCGTGGGCCGAACGCCGCTGGTACGGCGGGTCCCCTCCCCGCGGCGTGGCCCGCCGCGGGGAGGGGACCTGGTGAGAGCTAGGCGTCGTCGTCCTGCACGACCAGCTGGCCGTAGACGTCGCCGGTGAAGACGCCGGTGACCGGCTTGACCGCCACCAGGTAGGTGCGGCCGTCACCGGGCGTCGTGTTGCCGGTGACCTGGATCGGGACGGAGATCGAGGTGCTGCCCGAGGGGACGCTCACCACGGTCGCCGTCGCCGCGCCCGTCGCCGGGTTGACGACGAAGACGCGCACCTGCCCGCTGCCGGTGCTGCTCGTGCGGGTCACGCGCGCCGGCACCTGGTAGGTCACCGTGCCGGAGTTGCCCTCCTGCACGGTCAGCTCGCCGAGGTCGACGCGGGGCAGCGAGACCGGCTGCGGCGAGGGGATGCCGGAGCGCCAGCCCCACGCGTCGACGAGCCACGCCGGCCGCAGCGACGCGGTACGCGGCGTGATCTCCAGGGAGGCGACCTGGCTCAGGTTGAGACCGGCCGAGGTGGCCGGGCTCAGCGGGAAGCGGACCTCCTGCGCCCAGTCGGCGTACGTCTGCGTCGGCCACGGCACCCCGTCGAGCGTCGCCGAACCGAGCACCGCCCGCCGGCCCGAGCTGTCGGTGATCGCCACGTCGAGCTGGGTGCCCGTCGTGCCGCCGCCGATGAGCAACCGCAGCGCCAGCTGGGTGGACGAGGAGATCGACACCGGGCTCGGCGGCCGGACCGTGTAGACGGTGCCCGCCGACGGCCACTGGAACTGCACCGCGTACCGGCCCGCCTCCGGGCGGACGCCCTCGAACGCGACGAAGTTCGGCGAGGTCGACGTGTCGCAGCCGGTCGTGCTGCTGGACAGCACCACCTGCTCGCACACGCGGGCGCCCGAACCGCTCACCACGGTCGAGGTGTCCGGCACCAGCAGCCGCTGCCGGTTGCCGCCCACCGCGCTGGTCAGGATGACCGCCGGGTCGGCCGACGGGGCGCGGAAGCCCGAGCCGTCGATCAGCGGCCGCACCTGGTCGTTGCCGGCGACGAACGTGGCCGCCGCCGCGGCGACGTACGTCGCGCCCACGTTCTGCTGCACCGTCGGGGTCAGGCGCAGCGTCGAGCTCGACCGGCACGTCGGGTCGTACGGGCTCGGGTAGTCGTCGTACGCCGGCGCCGCGGCCAGGCCCGGCGTCCACTCGGTGTTGAAGTAGTTGTGGTTGGCACCGGTCACGTGCACCGCGCTGTGCAGGGCGAACCCGCGGCTGACACCGCGCGTCGCGTCCGCGTACAGCTGGCCCTCCAGATCGTTCACGTCGCCGTCGCAACCGGGCAGGATCACCATCGACGGCACGTCCGGAGCCGGGTTCTGCCCGGTGAGCGTCGGGCCGATCATGGCGAGGCCGCGGATCTGCCAGCGCACCGTCCCGGTGTACCCGTCCTGGCCGGCCGGCGGCGGGGTGAGGCTGTCCAGCGCGGCCCGGCTGACGCCCTCGCCGCCGCGGGAGTGGCCGACGAGCAGCACGCGCGTCAGGTCGGGCACCGGCGCCGAGCGGACGATGGCCGGCGCGGACGGGCGGCCGCTGCCGGCCCAGTCCGCCCAGCGGGACAGGTGGGTGCGGACCAGCGAGGAGCGGGCCTGCGCGCCGCCGTCGGTGGGCGGCAGCCCGGTGGTGTCCTGCGCGTTGACGCCGTTGGCCGAGATGGACACGGTCACGTAGCCCTGCGAGGCGAGCAGCTGCTGCGTGCGCTCGAAGCCGCGGAAGCTCGGGATCGGCGTCCAGCCGGACGAGCACGGCCACTCCAGCCGCGTCGGCGAGGTGCCCTGGTAGCAGGTCGCGTAGCGGCCGTGCAGGATCAGCACCAGCGGCCGGCTGCCCGACGTGCCCTGCGGCGCGACCACGTAGCCGCGCATCTCCACCGGCGCGGCGAAGCCCGGCAGCGTCAGGTCGGGCAGTGTGTACTCACCCGAGATCGTGGTGAAAGACCCCGCGACGCCGGGGTCGACCGGGTTGGGCGGCAGGACCGCCGCCGCCTGGACCGGTGCCGCATTGGTACGCGGTGCGGCCGCGGCCGCCTCGTCCAGCCGCCGGTTTCCGGCCTTCACCCGCAGGTCGTCGAGGTCGCTCGGCGCCGCGCCGGCCACGGTGAGGCGCAGGCTGCGGCGGTCCGGCGCGGTGGCCGGGTGGCCGAGCAGGCGGTCGCCTGCGTAGAAGCCGACCAGCGCGCCACCGACCGGCACCGGCGCCGGGGCGTGCCAGGTCAGCGTGTACCCGGAGTCGGTCTTCTTCAGGTCCCAGCCGTCGGGCGGCGATCCACCTGGTCCCGCCCACGCGGCGCCACCGCCGCCAATTAATAACGCAAATGTGACCGTCGCGGACAAGACGGCTCTGCCGATGCGCATCGGCTACTCCCCCGTGTATTCGGTTGTGCCCATGAGCGCTCGGGAGCGCTCCCAGCGGTGGGAGTCTAGTGTGCGCTTACACTTCGATCAATGCGCATACTGTGATGATGCGCGTTACCCCACTATCCCGGCGCATCGCCGCGATTACGCTGGCGCCGTTGACCCTGCTCGCACTCGGCGCCGCCCCGGCGGAGGCCGGCCGGCGGGGCGAAAACTGGCTCGACAAACCGTTCGTCCACATCGCACACCAGGGCGGCGAAAGCGAGGCGCCCTCCAATACGATGTACGCTTTCCGCCGCGCGGTCCGCCTCGGCGCCGACGTGCTGGAGTTCGACGTTCACTCGACTGTGGACGGTGTGCTCGTGGCCAGCCACGACGCGTCCGTCGACCGCACCACCGACGGCACCGGGCTGATCCGCGACAAGACCTACCGCGAGCTGCGCGCCCTCGACGCGGCGTACAACTTCGTGCCGGGTCGCAACGCCGTGCCCGGACTGCCGCCGGAGTCGTACCCGCTGCGCGGCGTCCGCACCCACGACAAGCGCCCACCGCGCGGCTACCACGCGACCGACTTCGTGATCCCGACGGTGCGCGACGTGCTGCGGACCTTCCGGTACGTGCCGCTCAGCATCGAGATCAAGGGCACCACCGACGCCGACACCGAGTCGTTCCTGCGCAACGCCCGCCTGCTGGCCGGCCTGCTCACCAAGGCCGGCCGCACCCGCGACGTGATCGTGACCTCGTTCAACGACGCCGCGGTGGCCGAGTTCCACCGGCTGGCGCCGAAGGTCGCGCTGGCGCCCGGGCTGCAGGGCCTGACCAGCTACTTCTTCGCCGGCGTGCGGCCGATCGACGGCACGGTCGCGCTCCAGGTGCCGGTCACGTACCAGGGCGTCCCGATCGCCACGCCGGCGTTCATCGCCCGCGCGCACGCCGACGGCTACGCGGTGCACGTGTGGTTCAGCGGCACCGCCCCGGAGGACGAGGCCACGTACAACACGCTGATCGACGCCTGCGCCGACGGCCTGATGTCGTCCTGGCCCGCCCGCATGGAACGCCTCCTCGACGAGCGCGGCATCGCCCGTCCCGGCACTCCAGGCACCGACCCCTGCGGGTAGCACTGCCGGTGCGGGCCGCGGGCGCTTCCGAGCACGGCCGCCCCGGCCCGCACCACCCGCGAACCGGTCGGCGGGCTCCGTCGTCGCGGTCGGTGACTGCCGATCAGGTGCCGGCGGTGCGAGCTTCGAATCTTGGTCAGTTAGCGCGATATTTCGACGCTAACTTGCCAAGATCTGCCGGTGCGGGCTCCTGGGTTGAGCTGGGCGACCGCGGAGGGTGAGGCGGCAACCGCGGGCATGGCGGCGGCTCACAGCCAACGGTCGGGGCAGCAAACGACCACGATCTCAACAGGCCCGGGGTGAGGTCGCCCACCGCGGACGCCTCACCCTGACCGCGAAAGATGTTCCAGATCCTGCTTTCGAGATTCCTGCCAGACCGCCGCCCGGCTCCCGGCTCGCCTCGACAGGTCGCTCGAAGACCGGCCCAGGCGTCGCAAACGCTCAGCTGACCTGGCGGCGCGACCGGCCGTGGGCGTCGTGCGGCAGGTCGGCGTAGTGCCACTGGTGGTCGCGCGCGTGCTTGCAGGCCGTCTCCAGGTCGCCGTCCTCAATGGACCTGAGCAGGTCGGCGTGGTCGCGGGCGATGTCCCGCAGCTTCACCTCGGCCGCCACCATCGTCACCGAGGTGCGGGCCTCGATCTGCAGCGCCTCCCACGAGAGCTTCAGCAGCTCGTTGTGCGCGGCGTCGACGATGTGCCGGTGGAACGCCACGCTCGCCCGCGCGGCGGCCGCGGCGTCGCCGGTGCGGGCGGCGGCGCGCATCGCCTTGACCTCGGCGCGCAGGGCGTCGACGGGCACCGTGCCGGCCAGCATGGCGAGCCGGGTCGCGGTCTCCTCCAGGGCGGCGCGGACCACGTAGCTCTCGCGGAGCGTCTGCTGCACGAAGTGCCGCACGAACGTCCCGCGCCGCGGCCGCGTCTCCACCATCCGCATCGCCTCCAGCTCGCGGAGGGCCTCGCGGACGGGTGCCTGGCTCGTGCCGTACATCGCGGCGATCCTGGTCTCCACCAACCGCTCGCCGGGCTGGATCTCGCCGGAGACGATGCGGACGACGAGCGCCTCGCGGATCTGCTGCGACAGCGTCATGCGCGTCACCAGCGGAGTGACCTCGGGCGCCGGCGGCGCCCCGGGCTCGTCGGGGGTCATGGCGCCATCGTAACCACGCGGCCGACCTTGACGCGGCGAGGCACGCGGCCGTAACGTCCGCGTAACCGATTATCGATAGTCGGTGAGGAGGCGCTCCAAATGATCACGGCAGTGCGTACTCCGGACTCCCTCGCGGCCGCGCTCGGCCACGCCGCCGCCGGCGGCCGGCTGATGGCCGGCGGCACCGTGGTGATGGCCCAGGTCAACAGCGGTTCGCCCGGCTCCCCCGAGCTGGTGAGCCTGCGCCGCGCGGGCATCGGCGGCATCAGCCTCGACGGCGCGGTCGCCCGGGTCGGCGCGACCACGACGCTGACCGAGGTCGAGGAGAGCGCCGAGCTGGCGTTCCTGCGCGGCGCGGCGCGCAGCGTCGCGTCACCCACGATCCGCAACCTGGCCACGGTCGGCGGCAACCTCTTCGTGCCACAGCCCTACGGCGACCTCGCGGTGTGCCTGCTCGCGCTGGACGCCACCGTCGAGGTGGCCGGCCCGGACGGCGGGCGCGAGGTGCCCGTCGAAGCGGTGCTCGCCGGCGGCGTCGCGCCGGGCGAGGTGGTCACGGCCGTCCGGCTGGCCGTGCCGGCGGCGGGCACGTGGTTCTACTACAAGGCGATGCGCCGCAAGCTGAACTCGGCCGCCATCGTCGCGGTGGCCGCGGTGGTGGGCTCGGCCGGCGGGGTCGTGACGTCCGCGCGGATCGCGCTAGGCGGCGTGGCACCCCGGCCGGTCCGCGCCGCCTCGGCCGAGCGGGTCCTCATCGGACGTCCACTTTCGACGGACGTGCTGGAGGAGGCGGGACGGGCGGCGCGCGCCGACATCGCCCCGTTCGACGACAGCTACGCCAGCGCGTGGTACCGCACGCGTGTCCTGCCGGTGCACCTGCGCCGGGCGTTCCTCGGCCAGGCCGACCCGTCAGAGAGGGCGTGACATGGCCTCACAGGTCGTCAACCTCCGCGTCAACGAACGGTCGCGGGAGTTCCTCGCCGCGCCGGGCACCTCGCTGCTGTCCAGCCTGCGCGACACGCTCGGCCTCATGGCCGCCAAGCGGGGATGCGCGCAGGGCAGCTGCGGCACCTGCACCGTGCTGCTCGACGGCCGGCCGGTGATGTCCTGCCTCGTCGCGGTGGAGACCGTCGACGGCGCCTCGGTGCGGACGCTCGAAGGGGTGGGCCGCGACGGCGAGCTCGACGAGGTGCAGAGCGCGTTCCTGGAGGGGTTCGCCACCCAGTGCGGCTTCTGCACCGCCGGCATGATCATGGCGGCGGAGGCGCTGCTGGACCGCAACCCGGAGCCGACCCGGGACGAGGTGGTCGAGGCGATCAGCGGCAACGTGTGCCGCTGCACCGGCTACGGCCCGATCGTCGACGCGATCCTCGACGCGGCGGCGAGGCGGAAGTCGTGAGGTACAAAACGGTACCGGTGGACCGCACGTACTTCCCGGACGCGCCGGCCGAGGACTTCACGGTGATCGGCTCGGTCGTGCAGCGCTCGGACGCGCTCGGCCACGTCACCGGGCGCACCGCCTTCTTCGAGGACCTCAACCCGCCGGACCTGCTCCACCTCAAGATGCACCGCTCGGCCCGGCACCACGCCCGCATCCTCGACGTCGACCTGAGCGAGGCGCTCGCGGTGCCCGGCGTGGTGCGGATCCTGACCCACGCCGACATCCCCCACAACGTCTTCACCCCGCTCAAGCTGATCGGCGTCGAGCCGGACGACGAGCCGGTGCTGGCCGAGGGGAAGGTGCGCTACCTCGGCGAGCCCATCTGCGCGGTGGTCGCCGAGACCGAGGCGGCCGCGCACGAGGGCGCCGCCCGGGTCAAGGTGACGTACGAGGAGCTGCCCGCGGTCTTCGACGTGGAGGAGGCGCTCGCCGAGGGGGCGCCGATCGTCAACGAGTACCACGGCAACAACTACTTCACCTACGAAGGGCACCACTGCCGGCGGATCCGGTTCGGCGACGTGGAGGCGGCGTTCGCGGCCGCGGACCACGTCTTCGAGTGGCGGTACCAGTCCGCGCCGATCGAGCACGCGCCCACCGAGACCACCGGCTGCATCGTGGTGCCGCAGCCGGACGGCCGGTTGCGCATCCACTCCGACACGCAGGCGTGCTTCTTCACGCTCGACAACACGGCGCTGATCCTCGGCACGCCGTTCAACAAGCTGCGCATCGTGGGCGGCACCGTCGGCGGCGGCTTCGGCGGCAAGGTCGACATCGCGGTCGAGCCGGTCGCCTGCGTCGCCGCTATGCTGACCCGCCGGCCGGTCAAGTACGTGTACAGCCGGTACGAGGAGATGCAGGTCTCCTCCCCGCGCGCGGCCGAGCGCATCTACATCAAGGACGCGGTGATGGCCGACGGCCGCATCACCGGCCGCAAGGTCACGCTCTATGTGGACGCCGGCGCGTACTCGCGGCACAGCCCGTACGGCACGACGAAGGCGGCGGCGCACATGCCGGGGCCGTACACGATCCCGAACGTGTGGGTCGACTGCCACTGCGTCTATACCAACCGCACGCCGTCGAGCGCCATGCGCGGCTTCGGGGTGACGATCGGTGACTTCGCGCTGGAGTCCCAGATGGACCGGATCGCCCGCGCGCTGGACATGGACCCGCTGCGGCTGCGGCTTGTCAACGCCTACCGCGACGGTGACCTGAAGGCACACCGCAAGGTCGCCGAGGGCACCGCGCTGGTCGAGGTCATCCAGAAGGCGGCGGAGATGGTGGGGCACGAGCTTCCCGACGAGTACCGGCGGATGTCCTCGATGGACCGGGGGCGCTGAGATGGCCTGGCTGCGCGGGCGCGGGTACGCCTCGGTGAACTACCCGACCGGCATGAACCTGGGCGGCGACCCGTCCCAGGCGCTCATCCACGCCACCACCACCGGCACCTTCGTCGTCTCACTCTCCTCCGTGGACCTCGGCCAGGGCCTCAAGACGGTGGTCGCGCAGTGCGCGGCGGAGACGCTCGGCCTGCCGATGGAGAACGTCATCGTCGACACCGCCGACACCGACACCGGGCCGCACTGCATGGGCACGTTCGCCAGCCGGGGCACCCACCGCGTCGGCAACGCCGTCATCATGGCCGCCGCCGAGGCGCGCGAGGTGATGCTCGCCGTCGCCGCCGAGGAGCTGGAGGTGGACGCGGGCGACCTGGAGACCGACGGCACCGGGTACATCCAGGTCAAGGGCGCCGACGAGAAGCGCATCCACATCACCGACCTGGCCCTCGCCGCGCACTTCACGCACGGGCGCACGATCTCCGGGCGGGGCATCTTCCTCAAGGAGAAGAACGACCCGGTGCCGGAGACCGGGCAGATGGACCCCGACTCGTGCCAGGCGCACGCGTGCACGGTCGCCGTCGTCGAGGTCGACGACGAGACCGGCGTGGTCGAGGTGCTGGAGCTGCACAACGTGTACGAGATCGGGCGGGCGCTCAACCCGGCGATGGTCGCCCAGCAGGTCGAGGGCGGCGCGTGGATGGGCATGTCGCACGCGCTGTTCGAGGCGACCGAGCCGTACTACCCGGTGCGCGACCACGGGCCGACCGACTTCAACGAGTACCTGATGCCCGGTGCGGCGGACATCCCCACCTACCACAACGCGATCCTCGAACGCCCCGCCGGCAACGGGCCGTTCGGCGCCAAGGGAATCGGCGAGATGACCGCCAACGCGCCCATCCCGGCGATCGCCAACGCCATCTTCGACGCGTGCGGCGTGCGGCTGGACACCATGCCCTTCACGCCCGAACGGGTACTGCGCGGGCTCGACGAGCTACGCGGAAACCAGAGTTAGCAGAGGAGTCGCAATGCTCAAGGTCGTCTCGTTGCTCAAGCGCGCGGAGGGCTTGTCCAAGGAGGAGTTCGCGAAGTGGGTGGTCGAGGACCACCTCGCGTTCGCCAGGAAGCTCCCGGGCCTGCGCCGGTACACGGTGAACGTGGCCGTGGCCGAGGACGCACCCTACGACGCGGTCAACGAGCTCTACTTCGACGACGAGCAGGCGCGGGTCGCCGCCTTCGCGTCGGAGGACGGCAAGGCCGCGGCGGCCGACGCCGGCGCGCACACCTCCAGCCGCGTGCACGTGCTCACCACGGCGCACGAGCTGTTCTGATGCCGCTCGGCGAGGAGCGGCTCGCGGCGGCGCTGGCGCGCGAGGGCTACTTCGCCGACGAGGGTCTGCTCACGGCCGTACACCTGGCGCTGTTCCTCGGGCGGCCGCTCCTGCTGGAGGGCGAGCCGGGCGTGGGCAAGACCGCGCTCGCCTCGGTGCTGTCCCGGGTGCTCGACCGCGAGCTGATCCGCCTGCAGTGCTTCGAAGGGCTCGACTCCGGCCAGGCGCTCTACGAGTGGGACTACCCCAAGCAGCTGCTGCGGGTGCGCACCGCCGAGTCCCGGGGCGAGGAGATCGGCGATTTGTACGCCGAGGAGTTCCTGCTGCAACGCCCGCTGCTGCGCGCGGTCCGGTGCGCGCGCGGCGCGGTGCTGCTCGTCGACGAGATCGACCGGGCCGACAGCGAGTTCGAGGCGTTCCTGCTGGAGTTCCTGAGCGACTTCCAGATCACCGTCCCGGAGCTCGGCACCCTGCGCGCCGCGCACGTCCCGGTCGTCGTGCTCACCTCCAACCGCACCCGCGAGCTGCACGACGCGCTGCGCCGCCGCTGCCTGTACCACTGGATCGCCTTTCCCGACGCGGAGCGCGAGCGGGCGATCCTGCACGCCCACGTCCCGGGCCTGGCGCAGGAGGCGGCGGCCGAGCTGGTCCGGGCGGTGCAGCGGATCCGCGAGCTGCCGCTGCTCAAGCGGCCGGGCATCGCCGAGTCGGTCGACTGGGCACGCGGCGCCGCCGCGCTCGCCGACGGCGGCGACGGCTGGCCGCGCGCGCTGCGCCGGGCGCTGGGCCTGCTCGTCAAGGACGAGGAGGACACCCGGGTCGTGCAGCGCCACGCGGAGGAGGTGTTCGGCCATCGGTGACGACCCGCGCCGGCTCGCGGCGGACCACCTGTGGGGCTTCCTGGACGCGCTGCGCCGGGCGGGTGTCGGCGCCGCGCCGGCCAAGCAGGCGGACTTCTTCCGCGCGGTCGCCGGCGCCGCGCCTCGGGACGTGCGGGCCCTCTACTGGTACGCCCGGGTCACGCTGCTCGCCGACATCGCCGGCCTGGCCGCCTTCGACAGCGTGTTCGACGCCTGGTTCGGCGGCAGCGCCGCGGCACCCGTCCCGCCACCGTCCGATGAGGAGGGTGAGGCACCCGCGCGCGGCGGCGGGGACGCCGCGTCCACGGTGGACGCGCGACCCGGCGGCGGGGTCGAGGCGAGCCCGGCCACGACCGCCGGCGGCCGCACGTTCGGCCGCTCGGACGCCCGGCAGCACGAGCTGATGCGGCTGCTCCGCGCGGCCTGGCCGGCGAGCCTGCCGGTCATCCCGTCACGGCGCCGGCGGCCGGCGCGGCGGGGACGCCGGCTCGACATGCGGCGGGTGTGGCGGCAGGCCCGGCGCGACGGCGGCGAGCTGACCCGGCTGCGCTGGACCACCCGGCCGCCCCGGGCCCGCCGCCTGCTCGTCCTGCTCGACGTCTCCGGCTCGCTCAAGCGGCACACGCCCGACCTGGTGCGGCTCGTGTACACCGCACGGCACCCGCGCACCGAGGTCTTCACGTTCGGCACCCGGCTCACCCGCGTCACCGGCGCGCTCGCGGCCGCCCACGCCGACACCGCGCTGGACGCCCTCGCCCGCACGGTCACCGACGCCGACGGCGGCACGGCCATCGGCGCGGCGCTGACCGGCTTCCTCGCCAACCCGCGCTACCTCGCCCTCGCCCGCGGCGCGCTGGTCGTCGTCATCTCCGACGGCCTGGAGCGCGGCGACAGCACCGCGATGGTCCGCGCCACCGAACGGCTGTCCCGGCTGGGCCACCGGCTGCTGTGGTGGTCGCCGCTGGCCTGCTCCCCCACCTACCGTCCGGTCACCCGCGGCATGGCCGGCCTGCTGGGGCACCTCGACCACCTCGGCGGCGTACGCGACCTGGCCACCGGCCTGTCCGAAGTGGAGCGCATCCCCGCCGCCGTCACCGGACCGCGCCGCGCGGCCTGGCGCCTCTTCCCACCGGAGTGAACCCATGACCGACATCGTCGACGCGCACCACCACCTGTGGCGGCGGGCGGACCTGCCGTGGCTGAGCGGCGAGATGGTGCCGCGGATCTTCGGCCCCTACGAGCCGATCCGCCGCGACTACCTCGCCGCCGAGTACATCGCCGAGGCGACCGCGTGCGGCATCACGTCCTCCGTGTACATCCAGACGAACTGGCCCCTCGACCGGTCGGTCGACGAGGTGCGGTGGCTCAGCGAGGTACACGCGGAAAGCGGCTGGCCCACCGCCGTCGTGGGATCCGCGGACCTCTTCGCCGCGGACGCCGCCGACGTGATGCGCCGCCAGGCGGCCGTCACGCCGCTGATGCGGGGCGTGCGGCTCCAGCTGCACTGGCACGAACGCCCGGAGTTCCGCTTCGCCTCCGCGCCGGACCGCATGAACGACCCCACCTTCCGCCGCAACATCGCCGCCCTCGCCGACCTGGGCTGGCTCTTCGAGCTGCAGGTCTTCGCCGGGCAGATGGCGGACGCGGCGGCGTTCGTGGCGGCGTTTCCGACGACCACGTTCGTGCTGGTGCACGCCGGCATGCCGGACAGCGACGAACCGTCCAGGGTGGACGAGTGGACCCGCGGCATGCGCCGCCTGGCCGGGGAGCCGAACGTGGTGGTCAAGCTGACCGGCCAGGGCACGTTCGTACACCGCGTGGACCAGCCGCTGATCGACCGGGTGACGGCGACGTGCCTTTCGCTGTTCGGCCCGGAGCGCTGCATGTGGGGCAGCAACTTTCCGGTCGAGAAGATCTGGACCGAGCTGCCGCCGCTGGTGTCCGCGTGGCAGCGGGCGCTTTCCCCGTATCCGCAGGACGTGCGGGAGGACGTCTTCAGCCGCACGGCCCGCCGCGTCTACGGCCTGCCGTCAGCCGCACTGCCATAGGAAGCGCCCCTCGTCCCCGTCCGGGGAGACGAACACGTACCCGATGCCCGCGTCGCCGAAGTTGTGGCCGAAGCTGTCGGTGAGCTGCGCCACGAACCGCCAGCCGGGCCCCGGCGTCTCCTCACCCTGCAGCCAGCGCGGCTCGCCACCCAGAAACTGCCACGGCTCCCGGCCGGCGTCCACCACGAAGTCGACCGGCAGGTGGTCCGCCGCCGGCCAGGCCGGCCCCTCGGCCTGCGCCCGCACGGTGACGAACGGCGGCACCTGCCCACCCGGCTGGACGATGACCGCGTTTTCGCCGCCGTCCGGCTCCCAGGTGCCGTCGACGTAGTCGTCGCCGTCGGTCATGAAGACGTACGCCAGGCGGGCCTCGCCGCCGCCGTCGATCCGGAACTGCCCGATGAACTGCATCGGCTCGCCGAGCGAGGCCGACAGTGGCCACTGTGGATCCTCCAGCCACCGGGGCTGACCACCCATTTTGGTCACCGCCTCGCCGGCCGGCACCGTGCCCGGCTCGAATCGGACCACGCGCCGCAAAACCTTCACACTCCCATCACACGGTCCGGCCGGCGCGCGTCCCAGAATGGGACGATGTCAACGGCCGGACCCAGCAGTCGCATGCTACGGCCCCGCACACCCGCCGCACTGCCCCTCGCGCCGCGCCCCAGCTCCAGAGCCTCGCGACCGGCGACGGAGGTCGGCGGGCCGGGCCCGAAAGCGCGACCAGCCGCGGAGGGTGAGGCCGCGGGAGCGACGGTCCGGACCACGGCGGACGTCGCGGTAGCTCAAGTAAGCGGATCGGATGCGGGCCGTCACGGGCTGAGCAGCCACCGCGCGGCGTCCGCGACCACGTACCCGTCCGTGCCCTCGGTGCGGATCAGCAGGCTGCCCGCCGTGCCCGCGGCGAACGTGTACGAGCCCATCGCGACCCACTGGCCGCCGCTCGACCGCTGGTTGACCACCCGGTTGGTGGTCCCGCCACTGTGGACGATGTCGACCGGGACGTTGCTGGCGCGGTTCGGGTCGGCCGTCCATCGTAGATAGACCTGGTACGTGCCGGCGGACGGCAGCGTCGGCCGAAAGCGCAGCCGGTTGACGCCCTTGGCGGTGTTGCCGTCGTGCTCGTAGTCCGGCCCCCAGTATCCGCCGACCGACGTGCTCGCCACCCACGTGCCGGCCCTCGTCACGCCGGCGTCGCGGCTGTCCACGACGATCTCGCCGGGTCCGGGCGGCGGCGGCCACTGCAGCAGCTGGCCGTCGGCGAGCAGGCGGGCGCGCAGCGTCGGGTACGGCACCTGCTGCACCGCCGAGCCAGCCGCGAGCGCCAGGACCGCCGCGGTCGCCGCCGACTGCCCGAGGATCATGAATACCGGCTCCATGCGGATCGAGCCGTACGCGATGTGGCTGGCCGACAGGCACACCGGCACGGCGAGGTTGGCGCACTGCGCCTCCTGCGGCACGATCGCGCGGAAGCTGATCCCGTACGGCGCGGGGACGCCGACCTGCACGTCGCCCTCGTTGCGCACCAGGCCGGAGACCACGACGCGCTGGCAGTTGTGCGAGTCCATCGTGTAGCTGGCCAGCCCCACCGGGTCGCTCGCCACCGCCTGGCCCCGGCAGTCGCGCTCGGTCATCACGTACGCCGCGCGCATGCGCCGCGCCTCGCGCACGTAGAGCTGCGGCGGCCACCCGCCGGTCGCCGTGAACTCGTCCGGGGCGAGGCCCCACGACGCGGTCGAGGCGCGGATCGCGGCGGGCACGCGGGGGTCGTTCGCCAGAAACCACATCAACCCTTGCTGGTACGTGGTGTGCGCGGCCGCGATGCTGTCCCGCGCGGCGTACGAGGCGGTGGGGTAGGAGTAGTTGGCGCCGATGAAGTCGGTCGAGAACGCGCCGTTGTTGTTGGAGTCGGTCTTGCCGCCGCCCACGCCGTGCGTGGTGAAGAACGGCCCGGTCGCGCCCGCCTGGATGTGGCGCAGCAGCAGCTCGTACCGGATCGGGTCGTAGCCGGCCGGGCGCGGGAACGGGATGCGGCCCGCGGCCTGGGTCAGGCACATCCGGTAGTTGTAGGCCTGGATGAGGTCGTCGCCGGACCCGGCCGGCGCGAGCGGCACCGCGGAGACGCCGGGGAGCAGGCCGCTCGCCGGGTTGCCGTCCACCACGTAGGGCGAGACCGGCAGCGTGAACTGGTGGCCGCCGCGCAGCTGCACCCCGTTGATCGTCTCGCCGTAGGTCGCGTTGCTCTCCCGCCCGACGGTCCAGGTCACGCCCGCGAGGTGCATGAGGTCGCCCTCGTAGGACGCGTCGATCCACATCGCGCCGCGGAACGCCTGCCCGTTGTCGGCGGCGACCTCGACGATCCGGTTGGCCGACCTGGTCACCGACGCCAGCCGAACCCCGAGGTAGACCGGCACTCCCGCCTCGGCGAGCAGGTCGTCGAAGACCGCGCGCGCCACGTGCGGCTCGAACGTCATCCGGGTCGGCGAGGTCGGCGTCACGGCGGTGCCGTTGTACTTGGCGTAGATCCGCCGGTAGAACTCGCCCGCGATCCCCTTGATCGACGCCGCGGTGCCGCTGTCGGTCTGGCCGAGGCCGCCGGTACTGAGGCCGCCGAGGTGCGGTGACGCCTCCAGCACGAGCGCGGTGCGACCCATCCGCCGCGCCTGGACCGCCGCGACGAGGCCACCCGATGTGGCGCCGTAGACGACCAGGTCGGCGGTGACGAGCGGGGCGGCCAGCGCGGCCGGCGCGAAGCCGGTGACGCCGGTGGTGACGACGACGGCGCCGCCGGCGCGCAGCAGCGCGCGGCGGGACACGGATGACGGCATGGGATCGCTCCTCGCGCAGCCGGACAGACTCAGCTGGACAGAACCGTGGGAGCGCGCCGCCGCTACCCATCGATGATTTTAATCGGATTTCGGTTATCCGCGGCATACCCGGGGCGTCTACCTGTGCGGTTGGACCACATCCACAGGAGGTCAGAGCAATGGCACAGCACCGGACCGGCAGAGCCTGGCGGGCGGCCGCCGCGGCCACGATAGCGGCGGCCAGCGCCGGCGCGGCACTCGTGACGGCGGTGTCGGCGCAGGCGGCGACGGGCTGCCAGGTCACGTACGCGATCGGGTCATCGTGGTCCGGCGGGTTCGGCGCCAGCATCGCCATCACGAACTACGGCGCTCCCGTCAACGGCTGGACGCTGACCTGGACCTTCACCGCCGGCCAGACGGTCACGCAGTCGTGGGGCTTCACCGCGAACCCGGCCAGCGGCACCGTGACCGCCCGCAACGCCGACTACACCGCGTCGATCCCCACCGGCGGCACGGTCAGCGGCGGCTTCAACGGGACCTGGAACAACGCGTCCAACCCGGTGCCGGCGAGCTTCACGCTCAACGGCACGGTGTGCAACGGCCAGGTCGATCCGACCACGCCGCCGCCGACCTCGCAGGCACCGACCAGCGCCCCGCCCACGACCGCTCCCCCGCCCACGACGCCGCCGCCCACGACCGCTCCCCCGCCCGCCAACTCTCTGATCGTCGCGCCGAACGGGAACGACTCCAACGCCGGCACGCTCGCCGCGCCGCTGGCGAGCCTGGCCCGCGCGGTCGAGTTGGCGACGCCGGGCACCACGATCGCGCTGCGCGGCGGCACGTACCAGTTCAGCACCAACGTGCGCGTCATGAAGGACGGCACGGCCGCCAACCCCTACACCGTCACGAACTACAACGGCGAGCGGGTCGTCCTCGACGGCGAAAACCTGCCGCACACCCCGGCGCCGCTCAACGGCAGCATCCCCAACCTGGAGCGCGGCGTGCTGCACATCGAGGCGGACTACTGGCGCTTCCGCGGCCTGGAGATCGTCCACGGGCCGTACGCGATCTTCTGCCGGGACTGCAACAACAACGTCTTCGACCGCCTCGTGACCCGCGACAACTACGAGTCGGGGCTGCAGATCCAGAGCGCGTCCAGCAACAACCAGGTGCTCAACCTCGACTCGTACGGCAACCGCGACCCGCGCAAGAACGGCGAGAGCGCCGACGGCCTGGCCATCAAGGAGGGCTCCGGCACCGGCAACGTGGTGCGCGGCGCCCGCCTGTGGAACAACTCCGACGACGGCTTCGACGCCTGGCTCTTCACCTCGCCGATCCTGATCGAGGGCTCGGCCGCGTGGGGCAACGGCGTCAACCGGTGGAGCCTGCCGGACTACGTCGGCGACGGCAACGGCTTCAAGATGGGCGGCGGCGACCCCGACCCGCCGGCCAACCACACCATCCGCAACAGCTTCGCCTTCGACAACGCGGTGGGTGGCTTCATCGACAACGGCAACCCCGGCACGATCACCGTCGACCGCAACAGCGCCTGGCGCAACGGGGACGGCGGCTTCAAGTTCGCCAACTCGACGTCGCGGCTGACCGGCAACCTCGCGGTCGCCAACGGAGCCGGCGTCTCCCTCGGCAGCTCCACCCACACCGGCAACTCGTGGAACATCAAGAGCTCCTGGAGCGCGGCCGACCTGGCCAGTACCAACTTCTCGACGCTGACCGGCCCGCGCAACGCGGACGGCGGCATCCGCTCGTCCACCTTCCTGCAGCCGACCACGTACCCGAACCTGGGCGCCCGCATCTGACCAACCCACCGGGGCGGGCCTCGGCCCGCCCCCGGATCAGGCCCCCGTTGCCCTACTCCGCCGGCGGCCCGATGACCTTGCCGGCCGCGTCGTAGATCTTGATCAGCGGATGCGCGGCGTCGCGCGGGTTGACGTCGGCGCCGGCCGGGACGCCGGTGATCCAGTAGACGACCAGCTCCGGGTGCGCGCTCCACCGCTTCCACCCGACGGTCAGCGGCGTGCCGTCGTACGTCGCGGTGATCCGGTCGACCGGGCCGATGAACGAGCCGACGATCGTCGTGGTGGCGTCCGGACCGGGGAAGACCGGCCCGTCGAACTCGGCGGAGATGGCCGGGTAGCCCTCGGCCGCCGGCGGCAGCGCGAACATGAACGAGCAGCCGAGGCTCTCCACCTGGCCGGTGACCCGGTCGCCGAGACCGACCGCGAAACCGGCCTTCGCCGGGTCCGCCTCGTCGTCGCGGACAAACCGCACCATGAGCTCCTTGCCGGCGGAGTTGGTGGCGCCGGTCCAGATGCTGTCGCCGACGACCTGGGCGTTCTGCGCGTCGGTGGGGCAGCCGACGCTCGGGTCCAGCGGAGTCCTGGTCGGCCCCGGCGTCAGCAGGGTGGGGTCGGGTACCGGGCCGGCCGGCGTCACGTCCAGCAGCTCGACGGAGGGTGTCGGCGTGGGTGGCGGGGAGCCGCCCACCGGCATGCTGTCCCCGTCGCCGCCGCCCGTCGACAGGACGGCGACCGGCAGCGCCACGGCCATCACCGTGGCACCGGCCGCGGCCGCGACGGTCCGCCGGTGGGCGCGGCGCCGGCCGCCGCGCAGGATCTCCTCGGCGCTGGCCCGGGGCGCCAGGTCGGCGGTCTCCCTCGCCATCGCCCGCCCCAGGTCCGCGATGTCACGCATGGCCACTCAACTCCTCTTCGGACGGTTCGGTCAGGTCCGGTGACAGCCGCAGCTTCGCCAGCGCGCGGGCGGTGGTGCTCTTCACCGTGCCCACGCTGACGCCCAGCTCCTGTGCGGTGTCGTGCTCGCTGAGGTCGGCGAAGTACCGCAGCACCACGGCCGCCCGCTCCCGCCGGGTCAGCCGCTGCAGCGCCCGGCCGATCTGGTCGCGGTGCACCACCGCGGCGGCCGGGTCGTCCAGGCCGGCGCGCTCGGGCGGGGCGGACACCGTACGCTCCCGCCAGGTCCGCGGCGCCCGCCACCAGTCGGTGTGCAGGTTGACCAGGACCCGCCGCACGTACCGGTACGCGTCCTGCTCGCGCACCCGCCGCCACGCCACGTACGAGCGGGTCAGCGCCGCCTGGTACAGGTCCTCGGCGGTGGCGGTCTGGCCGGTGAGCAGGTACGCGACCCGGTACAGCTGGGGACCGCACTCACGGACGAACCGGACGAAGCTCTCGTCGTGCTCGGGACCCCGCATCACGCTACCTTCGGTCGGCTGCCTCACCCTCCTGTACGAGATGGCCCGTGCCCAGGTTGCGCGCAGTACGGTTGGCCGTCATGGCACTCACGCCGCTGCCGGCCAACACGCCGCGCTCGTTCTACCGCGGCGCCGGCCGCATCCACCGCTTCCGGGGCATCGCCGCGCCCGACGACCCGCACTACCCGGAAGACTGGATCGCGTCGACGACCAGCCGTTTCGGGCAGGCACCGGTGGGCCTGTCGACGCTGCCGGGCGGGGAGCCGGTCGCGGACGCGATCGCGGCGCGGCCCGAGTGGTGGCTGGGCCCGGCGCACGTGGCGGCACACGGCGCCGACCCGACCATCCTGGTCAAGCTGCTCGACGCCGGGCAGCGCCTGCCCCTGCACGTCCACCCCGACCGCCGCTTCGCCCGTGACCACCTCGCGTCGCCGTACGGCAAGAGCGAGGCGTGGGTGATCGTCGAGGCGGCGCCGGACGCGGTCGTGCACCTCGGGTTCGCCCGGGACGTGCCGGCGGGTGAGCTCGCCGGCTGGGTCGCCGACCAGCGGATCGGCGAGATGCTCGCGGCCACCAACCAGGTGCCGGTACGGGCCGGCGACGCGGTCGTCTGCCCCGCCGGGGTGCCGCACGCGATCGGCGAGGGCGTCTTCCTCGTCGAGGTGCAGGAGCCGACCGACTTCTCGCTGCTGCTGGAGTGGAAGGGCTTCACCGACGGCCCGGAGGGCGGCCACCTCGGCCTCGGCCACGACCTCGCGCTGTCCTGTGTGGACCGGCAGGGCTGGACGCCCGAGCGCCTCGACGGCCTGCGCGGCACGCGCGCCTCGGACCGGCCCGGCGTGCGCCGCCTCTTCCCGGACCTGGCCGACCCGTTCTTCGCGGCCGAGCGGCTGCGCCCGGACCCGACCAGCGCGCTCGAGGCGGCCTTCTCCGTGGTGGTGGTGACGGCCGGGTCGGGCACGCTGGCGCCTGCGCAGGGGCCGCCGCTGGCCGTCCGCGCCGGCGACACGGTGCTCGTGCCCCACGCCGCCGGCCCGTGCACCCTGCGCGGGACGGTGGAGGCGATCCGCTGCAAACCGGCCTAGTGCGGCGACCACCATGGTTCGCCGGGTTCCCCGGCGAACCAGGCCCTGCAAGGCGCAGGGTTTCCGGGTCCGCCCGCGCAGCGGGCGGACCCGGAAACGTTAGTGGTCACCGCACTGGCGAGGCGATCGGCGCCTAGCCGCAGAGCTGGCCTTCGAGGGTGTCGTGGACCCAGGTCTCCCACTGGTCGTGGGTCCAGCCGCGGTCGCGGACGAACAGCAGGTACAGCTCGGGGCTCAGCAGGCCGAACAGCACGTCGGCCGCGTGCTCGGCGGTGAGGCCGGCGCGGGCGCCCGGCTTGGCGACGAGGCTGCGGGCGGCGGCGGTCTGCACCACGAGGCGCGGGTCCGCGTCGCGCGGCCACATCTGCGCGACGGTCGGGTCCTGCTCGCCGGCGGCGCGCAGGACATCCATGATCGGCGCCACCCGCCGCAGCACCTGGCTGCTGCCGTGCACGTGGGCGCGCAGGTGCGCGCCGGCGGTCCGCGTCGCCAGCGCGTCGACGAACCACGGCCGCTCCATCGTCGGGACCGGCTCGTCGTCGCCGGCGATCGTCGTGTCGACGACCTCTTTGAGCAGCGAGGGCTTGTTGCCGAACGTGAAGTAGATCGTCTGCACCGCCACGCCCGCGCGGTCGGCAACGCTCTGCAGCGTCGTGGCCCCGTACCCCTGGGCGACGAAGAGGTCGCGCGCCGCCTGCGCGATCCGGCGGCGGGTCTCGCGTGACCTCTCGCCCTTTTTCCCGGTGCTGGTGACGGACCGCATGGCCGCACTCTAACACTAGAGTTAGACTCTAGAAACCGACTCTAGGAAGGTGCGACACAATGACGATCATCCGAACCACCCGGTACGTCGTGGAGCCGTCCAACGCCGAGGCGCTGCTGGAGCGGCGTGCCGTCCTGCTGGACGCGATCCGCTCCCGGTGCGGCGGCCCGGACGAGGCCCGGCTGCTCCGGGTCGACGCGCGGACCTGGATGGACATGTGGCGGTGGGACAGCGACGACGCTCTGCGCGCCGCGCTCGAGGCCGCGCCCGGCATGCCCGAGGCGGCCGCCGCGTTCGCCCTCACGAAGGACCTCGACGTCGAGGAGGGCGCCCTGGTCACCGAGGACGCCTGGTCCCGATAACGGCCGCGCCCCCGGCGGCGAAAGGGGGGCGGCCTTCAAAGGTCCAACCCGAAGCAGATCAGGGCTACCGCGACGCCCGTCGTGGTCCGGACCGTTGCTCCCGCGGCCTCACCCTCCGCGCTGGCCCAGCTCACCCCGCGAGGCGCCGGCTCCGGCCCGTCCGGCGGACGGGCCGGATGGAGGCTGAGCGCCTTCGGGTGTCGCCGGCGGAGAGTGGACGGCGACACCGGCGACGACGAGCAGGACGCCGGCGACCTCCAGCGCCGTCGGGACCTGGGCCAGCACGACCACGCCGATGACGGTCGCGGTGGCCGGCAGCAGGCACACCATGAGGGCGTACGTGGCGCGCGCCAGCCGGGCCATCGCGAGCTGGTCCGCCACGTACGGCACCACCGACGAGGTGATGCCCACGCCGGCACCCGCGGCCAGCGCGACCGGATCGGTGAAGGCGGGCGCGGCCGCCGCCCCGCCGATGGGCAGCGCGACCACGGCGGCGATCAGCATCGCCAGCGCCAGGCCGTCGATGCCCGGCACGGTGCCGGCACGGGCGACGCGGTGACCCAGCACGATGTACGCGGCGAACAGCACCGCGTTGGCGGCGGCGAGCGCGATGCCGAGCGGCTCGGACACCAGGCGCACGTCGGTGAGCAGGTACACGCCGCCGACCGCGCACAGCAGGGCGGCGACGTTGCGCCGGGTGCGGGCGGCGAAGGCGGCGAGCACGATCACCGGCAGGAACTCGATCGCGGCGACGGTGCCGAGCGGCAGCCGTTCCAGCGCGAGGTAGAAGACGCTGTTCATCAGCGCCAGCACCGCCGCCCACCCGGCGAGCAGCCGCCGGGTCGGGCGGTCCAGCCCCGACCACAGCCGCCACGGTCGGCGCCACAGCGCGAACACCGCCGCGGCCGAGGCGATCCGCAGCCAGGCGACACCGAGCGCGTCGACGCGGGCGAAGAGCAGCACCGCGAACGCCGGCCCCAGGTAGTGGAACACCGCACTGACCGCGAAGTAGGCGTGCGGCGGCACGCGGGCAGCCGACCGTGACATGCACCTATCCTCGAAAGCGTGGGCGCCTGCGACCATGCGCTTTCGAAGGACGAGGGGGCGATTCGATGAGCATCCGCGCGGCCCGGCCGCCATCTGGCCTTCCGGAGGGAAAGTCGCTGCTCGACGAGACCAACCGGCGGCTGCTCGACGCCCTCCAGGAGGACCCGCGGGCCAGCGCCGCGCAGCTCGCCCGGCGGGTCGGCATGTCCGCGCCGGCGGTCCGCGAGCGCGTCGCCCGCCTGGAGGAGGCGGGCGTGATCCGCGGGTACCGGCTGGACATCGACCCCGCCGCGGTCGGCCTGCCGGTCTCCGCGTGGGTACGCATCCGTCCCGGCCCGGGGCAGCTGCCGAAGATCGCCGAGCTGGCCCGGCGCACGCCCGAGGTCAGCGAGTGCCACCGCATCTCCGGCGAGGACTGCTTCCTGCTCAAGGTGCACGTACCGGCGATCGAGTCCCTGGAGGGGGTCCTCGACCAGTTCCTCCTCCATGGACAGACGATCAGCTCGTTCATCGTGTCCACGCCGGTGCCCCCGCGCAACCCGGGGCTGCCGTCCTAACGCAGCGGCACGTCGGCCGCCGCGCCCGTGCGCGGGGTGACGCGCACCTCGACGGCCGTGGGCGGGAGCAGCGCCGCGTCGCGCCCCGCCGGGCGCAGGCCGGGCTCGCCGGCGGCGCGGTAGTGGAGGGCGGAGCCGGGCGCGACGGCGAGCGTGCCCAGCCCCCCGGCGAGCCGCAGCGACACCGGCAGCGCCGACCGCCAGTTCACGAAGCCGCCCGCCACCACCTCGTAGTCCGTCCCACCCCGGGCGGCCAGGACGACGACGCGGGCCGGGTCGTCGTCGAGCTGGAGGGTCAGCGCCAGGAGCCGCCGCCCGTCCGGCGTCCGGCCGTAGACGGTCACGTTCGGCAGGTCGGGGTTTTCGCCGTGGGTGCCGTAGCTGTCCTGGTACGGGTCGAGCGCGGCACCGCCGTGCGCGAACGCGCGCTCCCGCTCCGCCCACAGCCGCTCGGCACCGGGCAGCACGTAGTCGAGCTGCTCCGGCACCCGTACGTCGCCCGGCTCCGGGTAGAGCACCACCGTGGCGTTGGTGATGTAGACCTGGTCGGGCGCGACCGGCCACACCCGGCGCAGCGCCACCGTCAGGTCCGAGACCTGCCGGCCGACCAGGCGCCACCCGGCTCCGCCCGTGAAGGCGAACGGCTCGAAGGTGCGCACGACCTTCCCGTCCGCGGAGTACCCGAGCGAGGGTGAGAACTCGACCGGCCAGCCGAAGTCCAGCACGAGCAGCACGTCGCGGTCGGGGCCGAGCAGGATCGCCTGGGGTACCCCTTCCAGGCTGTCCGGGCGGTTGACCGGCGTGACGGTCGCGACCCTCGGCCCGCCGGCCGTCGGCTCGATCCACCCGACCGCCGCGCCCGTGCCGCCGCGCTGGGCGACGAACGCGGCCGGTCCGGCCGGGGTGTCGCCCGCCCACCACACGTGCGGCTCGCCGCGCATCCCCGGCAGCGGGTCGTCCATCGCGAGCCACTGGCGCCGCACCTCGCGCAGGTACGCCCCGTCGCCGGCGCGGTCCCCGCGGGTCGGCTCGGCGAACAGCGGCGAGCCCGGCTCCAGCGGCTCCGGCTCCGCGCCGCCCCGGGGGCGCAGCACCGCGCCGGCCGAGGCCGCGGCGACGACGGCGAGCCCGCTGGTGAGTACCGCGCGGCGCCGCCACACCCGCCGCTGCCCGCCGCGGCGCACGTCGTCGAGCAGGTGGGGCGGGGCGGCGAGGTGGTCGGTCGCGCGCAGCAGGGCGGCGCGCACCTCGCGCTCGGAGAGGGTCATCGCGTCCTCCGCGGTTCGTCGGAAACGGGCACCGCGACGCCGGAGTCGGCGAGCGCGTCACGGAGCCTGGCCAGCGCCCGGAACGTGTGGCTCTTCACCGTGCCCTCGGAGCAGTCCAGCGCGGCCGCGGTCTCCGCGACCGAGAGGTCCTGCAGGTAGCGCAGCACCACGGCGGCGCGCTGGCGGTACGGCACGTCGCGCAGGGCAGCGACGACCGCCTCGCGCAGCGCGACGTCACCGGCGTGGTCGGCCGCCGGCGGGTCGAACTCGCCCAGCGCCTGCTCGGGACGGCGGGCGCGCCGGCGCCAGCGGTTGGCGGCGCGGTTGACCAGGGCCCGGCGCGCGTACGCCTCGGGAGTCGACCGGATCCGGCGCCACCGCACGAACACCTGCTCCAGCACCTCCTGGACCAGGTCCTCGGCCGCGTGGCGGTCGCCGGTCAGCAGGTACGCCGTCCGCAGCAGGGCGTCCGACCTGGTGCGCACGAAGTCGTCGAACTCCGCGCCGCGCACATCCCGCATCCAGCCCTCCCCTGCCTCGTCACACACCAGGACACCGGGCGGCGGCGCGGGGTTTACCGTACCGGCGGGCGGTCAGCCTTTGATCGCTCCCTGGGTCAGGCCGCTGACGAAGTTGCGCTGGAAGACGAGGTACAGCAGCACGATCGGGCCGATGACGATCAGGCTGGCGGCGGAGAGCAGCGGGATGTTCGTGGAGTACTGGCCGACGAAGAAGCCCAGGCCGGACGGGGCGGTGCGCAGGTCGGGGTTCTGCATCAGCACGATCACCAGCAGGAACTGGTTCCACGACCACATGAAGTACAGCAGGCCCAGCGTGGTGATCGCCGGCCAGGAGATCGGCAGCAGCACCCGCAGCAGGATCGTGAAGCTGCGCGCCCCGTCCACGCGGGCCGCCTCGAGCAGCTCGGCCGGCAGCGACGCGAAGTGGTTCTGCATCCAGTAGACGCCGAACGGCATGAACAGCGCCGCCTCGGCGAGGATCACGCCCAGGTACGAGTTGGTGAGCCCGACCTGCTGCAGGTCGAAGTAGAGGGCGACCACGACGAGCTCGATGGGCAGCGTCAGGCCCAGCACGAACGCCACCGACATCGACCGCCCGCCCGGCGGGTCGAGGGTGGCCAGCGAGTACGCGGCGAGGGTGGCGAGCACGAGCGCGAGCGGCACGACGCCCACCGCGATGATCACGCTGGAGAGCACGAGCCGGGTGAAGTTGGCCTCGCGCCAGGCGTCCGCGAAGTTGGCCCACGACCACTCGGTGGGGATGCTGAGGCCGGAGATCTGTGCGCCGGAGGGGTGCAGGGCGGCGAGCACGATGCTCACGAACGGCAGCAGGACCGCGGTCGCCATCAGGATGAGGACCAGGTGGCGACCGACGGTCAGGGCGCGTGCGGTGTTCACGCCTTCTCCCGGGTGACGAGGCGGATCGCGGTGACGAAGACGATCACGACGAGGGTGAGGACGACCGCCAGGGCGCTCGCCCGGCCGATGTCGCTCTCGTTGAAGGCCAGCCGGTACACCAGCAGGCCGGGCACTGTCGTCTGGTTGGCCGGGCCGCCGTTGGTGGTCACGAAGACGAGGTCGAAGCTGGCCAGCGCGGCGATCGTGGTGATGACGCTCGCGATGGTGATCTCGCCGCGGAGGGCCGGCAGCGTGACCGTGAAGAACTTGCGGACGGGGCCGCCGCCGTCGAGGGCGACCGCCTCGTAGAGCGAGACGTCCACCTTCTGCACGCCGGCGAGGAAGAGCACCATGCACAGCCCGCTCATCGCCCAGGTGCCGATCAGGCCGAGCGCGACGAGCGCGAAGTCGTAGTCGCCGAGCCAGGCGCGGGTGACGCCGTCCAGGCCGACGGCGCGCAGGCCGTGGTTGACCAGGCCGTCCTCGTTGTACAGCCAGCGCCAGGTGATGCCGACCGCGACGAGCGGCAGCACCTGGGGCAGGAAGAAGATGACCCGGTACGCGGTCATGCCGCGCACCCCGCCCTGCAGCAGCGCCGTCATCAGCAGGCCGAACCCGCACGGGATGACCGCGAAGAAGAGGATCAGCACGATCGCGTGCCACAGCGCGGGTCCGAGCGTGGGGTCGGTGAAGACGTCGGCGTAGTTGTCCAGCCCGGCCCAGGTGGCCGGCAGGATGCCGTCCCAGTGCAGGAACGAGAGCCACACCGTGTGGATCGCCGGCCAGATCGCGAACGCCAGGTACACCGCCGCGGCGGGCGCGATGTAGGCGAGCGCGACGAGCCGCCGGCGGGTCCTTCTCGCGGCCGTCCGGCCGGGGCGGATCACGGTCCGCTCCGGCCGGGCGACGGTGCGAGGGGCGGTGCGAAGGTCAGCCATGGTATTGCGTCCACGACTCCTGCAACGACGCGAGGAACTCCTCGGGGTGGTCTGCTTGCTGAGCAGGCCCTGCACGCCCGCGGTGAGCCGGTCGATCATGTTCGGCGAGGCGAAGTCCGGGAACGGGACGATGCCGTCCGCGTCCACCACCTTCTTGAACTCGCCGGCGATGTCGGCGCGCAGCCCGGTCGCCGTGATCGCGGCGTCGTTGTTGACCGGCATGAAGCCGGTGTCGAACTGGACCTTCGCCGCCTCCGGCGAGCGCATGAAGTCCAGGAACGCCGCGGCCTCGTTCGGGTGCTTGGTCTTCGACGAGATGGAGTACGCGACGCTCGCGCCGGACGCCACGGCCGCGTCGCCGGCGGCGACCTGCGGCAGCAGGAAGAAGCCGACGTTGTCGCCCATGGCCTCGCCGATCGCGGCGGCGGCCCAGTTGCCGGTGATCAGGTACGCGCTCTTGCCGGCCGTGAAGTTGGCCTGCGCGTCGCTGTCCGCGGTCGCGTTGGCGGACGGCGGGACGTAGCCGGCGGCGGCCCAGTCGACGATCTTCTGCGCCGCCTGCTTCGCCCCGTCGGTCTCGATCGTGGCGCCGGGCTTGCCGTACACCCAGTCCCGGTACTGTCCCTCGTCGCCGAGCACGTTGTAGAACGCGTTCCACAGCTGGAAGCCGCCGACCTGCAGGCCGCCCAGGCTGAACGGGGTGGTGCCGCTCTTCTTCACCGCGGCGACCTGCTGCTCGAACTCGGCGAGCGTGGCCGGCGGCGGCGACTTCGCGAGGGACTTGTTGTAGTACACGCCGAGCACCGACAGCGCGCCGGGCACCGCGTAGAGGCCGCCCGTGCCGTACTCCTTGGCCTCCTTGTTGGACCGGAGCACCTCGAGGCTGGAGGCGGGGAAGCCGTCGCCCCAGCCGTACAGCTTCTCGTAGGGCGCGAGGTCGTAGATGAGCCCGGCCGGCACGAGCGAGCGCATGGCGCCCGGGTTGTACTCGGCGATGTCCGGCGGCGTGGAGGAGGCCATCGAGAGCTTGATGGACTTCACGTAGTCGGAGAACGGCGTCTGCTGCCCCTTGATCGTGATGTTGGGGTGCTTGGCCTGGAACGCGTCGATGAGCGCCTGGGTGGGCGGGTCGTCCGTGTACGCCAGCGTGAGCGTGACCGGCTCGGTCGTGAGGTCCTTGGACACGTCGCTCGGCGCGGCGGGTGTGCCGCCGCCGGACTCCGCGCAGCCGGCGAGCGCCAGCAGGAGTGCGGCGGCGGCCGCGATTGACTTGGTGCGCATCTATGTCTCCTTGCGGATGGCGGAGGCGTCGAACCGCTCGCGCTCCACCCAGGACAGTGAGTGGCGGATGGCGCCCTGGACGATCGCGTCCGCGCCGAGCGTGGAGATCTCCAGCCGGGGCTGGTTGAGTTTCTCCGCCCGGAGCGCGTCGACGAGGGCGTCGAGCAGCACCGGACCCAGTTGTGCGATGTCGCCGCCGATGACGATCACCTCGGGGTCGAGGAGCGCCCGGATGGCGGCGATGCCCTTGGCGAAGCGGCGGGCGACGGTCTGGATGGCGGCCAGCCCGGCGGGCGTGGCGGTGAGCTCGGCGATCGTCCCGGCTCCGGCCAGGCGCAGCAGCTCGCGCGTGCCGGCCCAGCGCTCGAACGGGCCGAGGTCGCCGTCGCCGCCCGCCTCGCTCTGCGGCGCCAGCAGGTCGAGGTAGCCGAGGTCGCCGGCGTCGTTGGAGGCGCCGCGGTAGAGCTCGCCGCGCAGCTCGATGCCGGCGCCGATCCGCTCGCCCCAGTCGATGAAGACCAGCGAGTCCTCCACGTGGGGCGCGCCGCGCCAGCGCTCGCCGCGGGTGGCGAGCTTGATGTCGTTGTCCACGTAGAGCGGGGCGTCGACGGCGGCGCGCACGCCGGCGAGGATGGCGTCGCCGACCGCCTCGGGCATGCTCACGCTGAGCGCGACGTGGCCGGTGACCGGGTTGACGATGCCGGGCGCGGACGCCGACACGTGCCACACGTCGGACGGGTCGAGGCCGGCGCGGTCGAGCAGGTCGCGCACGGCCGCGGCGAGGGAGCCGGCCAGTGCGGCCGCACCGTCCCGGCGCAGCGGGCCGGTGGCCTCGGTGGTCACCGTGCCGGCCAGGTCGGCGACCACGCCGCGCACGTGGCCGGGCTGCACGTCGAGGCCGAGCACGTGACCGGCCTCGGCACGGAACCGGACCATCTGCGGTGGCCGGCCGGCAGCCGCGGCCGCCCGGTCGGGGGCGGACATCTCGATCAGCCCCATCGCCTCCAGCACGGCCAGCGAGCGGGAGACCGCCTGCCGGGAGAGCCCGGCGTCCTTGGCGAGGGCGGAGACGCTCGCGCGGCCGGCGGAACGCAGGCGCGTGAGGATCGCCGAGGCGTTGACCTCGAGCATGAACTTCGTCCCGACAGCTACGTTGCGCTCCACCGCGTCTCCCCTCCGGCGATGCCGTACGCTAACATACTTACGCACCGTACGGAAGTAATGGAGTGACCGCATGCCACCGACGTGGGCACCGACCGTGCAGGGACTCTGGGCCCGCGTGACCGGCGGCGACGTGCCGCTCGACCTGGGCCCGCTGCCCGGGCCGAGGGCCTACTCGGTCACCGCCGCCGGCGGCCGCGTGCGGGTCGCCGCCAGCGACGCCGTCTCGGCGTGCGTCGCCATCCACGCCTACATGCGCGAGGCGCACGGGATCCGGGTGAGCTGGGACTCCGACCTCCCCCTCGGGCTGGCGGAGGCCGGCTCGGCGACGGTCACCGGCAAGGCCCGGGTGGCCGAGTTCTACTACCTCAACTTCTGCACGTTCGGCTACACGACGGCGTACTGGGACTGGGCCGACTGGGAGCGGGAGATCGACTGGATGGCCCTGCACGGCGTGACGATGCCGCTGAGCCTGGTCGGCCACGAGGCGGTGCTCGCGCGGGCGTTCGGGCGGCTCGGCATGAGCGAGGCGCAGACCCGCGAGTTCCTCGGCGGCCCCGGCTACCTGCCCTGGGTCTACATGGGCTGCCTCGACAGCTTCGCCGGGCCGCTGCCCGACGGGTGGATCGGGCTGCACCTCGACCTCGGCCGCCGCATCCTGCAGCGGCAGCGCGCGTTCGGGATGACGCCGGTGCTGCCCGCGTTCACCGGGCACGTGCCGCGGCGGCTCGCCCCGCCCGGCGCCCGCACCCGCCTGTGGCAGGGCATGGAGACGGCCGTCGTCGCCCCCGACGACCCGCTCTTCCACCGGCTCGCCACCGAGGTCGTCACCGCGCAGCGCGACCTGCTCGGCACCGACGACCTCTACGCCGCCGACCCGTTCATCGAGATGATCCCGGCCGACACCGACGGCGACGCCGGCTACCCGGCGGCCGTCGCCACCGCGATCGTCGAGGGGCTGCGGGCGGCCGACCCCTACGCCACCTGGGTGCTCCAGTCCTGGCCGTTCTCGTACCAGAGCGACTACTGGACCCGGGAGCGGATCGCCGCGTTCCTCGACCGGGTGCCGCGCGAGGCCGTGCTCCTGCTGGACCTGTGGGGCGAGGCCGACCCGCAGTGGGAGCGCCTCGACGGGTTCGCCGGCCGCCCCTGGATCTGGAACGGACTGCTCAACTTCGGCGGCCGCACCGAGCCGGTGGCCGACCTCGCCGCCACCGACCGCCGCCTCGAAGCCGCGCTCGCCGCGCCGCGCCCGCCGATCGGGCTCGGCCTCACGATGGAGGCGATCCACAACAACCCCGCGTTCTTCGCGCTGGTCGCCGACCGCGCGTGGCGGGCCGCGCCCGCCGGGGTCGAGGCGTGGACGAGGGGGTACGGGCGGGAGCGGTACGGCACCGCGGACCCCGCGACGGACCGGGCGTGGCAGGCGCTGCGCCGCTCGGTGCTGGACGGCGACGCCCGGTCGATCTTCCCGGAGCGGTTCATCTCGGTGGCCGTCACCCGGCCCGACTACGGCCGCGCGCTCGACCTCGACGCGCAGGTGCGGGCGGCGCTCTTCTACCGCCCGGAGGACCTGACCGAGGCCTGCGCGGCGCTGCTGGAGGCGCCCGCGTCCGGGCCGGCCGGCAACGACCTGGCGCTCGCCACCGCCGCCCTGCTGCTGCGCGTCATCGACCACCGGTACCTCGACGTGGTGGCCGCCGCCCGCGCCGGCCGGCGGGACCCGGCCGCGGCCGAGGCGTTCCTGCTCGCCTTCGACGACCTCGACGCGCTGGTGGCGACCCGGCCCGAGCTGCGCCTCTCGACCTGGGTGAGCGCCGCGCGGCGGTGGGGCGGGCCGGCGGAGGACAACGCCCGCCGCATCCTGACCGCGTGGAACACGGCGGACAACCCGGCGCTGCACGACTACTCGGCACGGATCTGGAGCGGGCTCGTCGGCGGCTATCACAAGCGCCGGTGGGAGCTGTGGCTGCGCCACCTCCCGCTCACCCCGGACGGGCACGCCGCCGCGCAGGCCGCGCTCGACGCCGACCTGCGCCAGCTTGCCGAGCGCTTCATCGCGCGGGGCCCGGCGGACGGCCCGCCCGGCACCGACGTCCGGACGGCCGCCCGCGACGTCCTCCACCGGTACGGCGCCGAGTTCCGGGCGCTGCGATGACCGAAAGGAAAACCGTGCCCCCTTCGACCGAGGCGCGCAACCCGCGCACCACCGACATCGACCGCTGGCCCGCCGGCCAGGTGATCGAGGCACTGCTCACCGAGGACGCCGCCGGCATCGAGGCGGCCCGGTCGGCGGCGCCGGCCCTCGCCGAGGCGGTGGAGCGGACACTGGAGCGCGTCGCGCGCGGCGGCCGGGTGCACTACTTCGGTGCCGGCGCCTCCGGCCGGCTGGCCGTGCTCGACGCGACCGAGGCGACGCCGACCTTCGACGCCCCGCCCGGGCTCTTCACGCCGCACTTTCCCGGCGGACCGGCGGCGTTCGCCGACTCCGCGCTGGACTACGAGGACGCGGAGGCCGCCGGGTACGGCGACGCCGGCGAGCTCGGCGAGCGGGACGTCGCGATCGGCATCACGGCGTCCGGCACCACGCGGTACGTCGCGGGCGCGCTCGCCCGGGCCCGCGAGGCGGGCGCCCTGACCGTGCTGATCGCCTGCGCACCCGGCGGCCCGCTCGCCTCCACAGTGGACATAGCGGTCGAGGCGGACACCGGGCCGGAGGCGATCACCGGCTCGACCCGCCTCAAGGCCGGGACGGCCACCAAGGCGCTGGTCAACGCGTTCTCCACGGCGCTGATGGTGCGGTCGGGACGGACGTACTCGAACCTGATGGTCAACCTCGTCGCCACCAACCAGAAGCTGCACGCCCGCGCGGCGTCCGTGATCGCGATGGCCACCGGCCTCGGGCCGCGGGAGTGCGCGGCCGCGCTGGCCGGCGCCGGCGGCGACCTGCCGGTGGCCCTGCTCCACGCGCTCTCCGGCCGGCCGGTCGAGGAGTGCCGGCGCGGCCTGCGCGCGGCCGGCAGCGTACGGGCGGCCCTCGACCTGATGGCCGCCGCCGATGCCCGCTGAGTCGTACGTCGGGGTGGACGTCGGCGGGGGCGGCATCCGGGTCCGGGCGGTGGTGGACGGGCGGCGGCTGCGCGCCAAGGACCGGGGTCCGGTGCCGCGTACGGCGGGCCGGATCGACGCGCCCGCCGTGGCCGCCCGCGTCGGCGGCCTGGTGGCCGGCCTGGGCGAGGTCAAGGCGGACCGGGTGGCGGTCGGCCTCACCGGGATGCCCGGACTGCTGGACAGCCCCGCCGAGCTCGCCGACCACCTGCACCGGCACATCCCGGCCCGTTCGGTGATCATCGCCGGTGACCTGCTCACCACCCACCTCGGCGCGCTCGGCGGCCGCCCGGGCTGCGTGGTCGCCGCCGGTACCGGCGTCATCGCCCTCGGCACCGACCACGCGACCGTGTGGCAGCGGGCCGACGGCTGGGGGTACCTGCTGGGCGACGAGGGCAGCGGCGCGTGGATCGGCCGGCAGGGCCTGCGCGCGGCGCTGCGCGGCGAGGACGGGCGGGACGGCGGCTCGGCGGCCCTGCGGCGGGCGCTGCTGGCCCGCTTCGGCGACCCGGACGCGGCGCTGCGGGCCGTCTACGGCACGACCTCCCCCGCGCACGAGCTGGCCGCCTTCGCGCCCGACGTGGCGGCCGCCGCCCACGAGGGTGACGCTGTCGCGCGGGACATCTGGCGGCGGGCCGGCACGCACCTGGCGGAGGCCGCGCGGGCGGCCGCGCGCGGGCTACCGGCCGACTTCTCCTGGGGCGGGCGCCTCTTCGACGCCGGCGACCTGCTCCTGGCGCCGTTTCGGGAGGAGCTGACCCGCCGGGTGCCCGGTGCGCGGCTGGCGAAGCCGCGCGGCCAGGCGGCCGACGGCGCGCTCCTGCTCGCCCGCCGGGGCCTGCTCGACGGCACCGGCCACCTGCGCTTCGCCCGGGAGTTTCCGCGCTAGTGCGGTGGCCGTTTCAAAGACCCAACCCGAACCAGATCCGGGCTACCGCGACGCCCGTCGTGGTCCGGACCGTTGCTCCCGCGGCCTCACCCTCCGCGATGGGCGAGCTCAACCCCGGGTCCCGTTGAGATCGTGGACGTTTGCTGCCCCTCCAGGGGCAGCAAACGACCACGATCTGCTCTGTAGGCCCCTTTGTCGACGCCGGTAGCCCGCGGCAGCGCGCGGCCGACGGCGCTGGTCCATCGGCGCGCCGCTGGTTCCTGGGCGCATTCGTGCGCCCAGCTTGAGAGCCACTCCCGGCAACCCCATGGGACCGGTCTGCGGGAGCTGGCTCTTCGGGGTGACCGCGACCGAGCCCGGAGGGTGAGGCCGCGGGAGCAACGGCGCTCGGAAAGCCGACCTGAAGGAAATCGTAAGGGGCCGCGGGCAGGCTCTTGACATGCGAAAACTCATTGAATCCACGTTCGTGTCGCTGGACGGCATCATCGACGACACCCGCCCGTCCACCGCCTCCCGGGCCGAGCCGCAGCACTGGGGCCAGCCGTACTGGGACGACGACCACAACGGCTACGCCGGCAAGCTGCTGACCTCGGCGGACGCGATGCTGCTCGGCCGCGTGACGTACGAGGGCTTCGCCGAGGCGTGGTCGAGCCGCACCGGGCAGGACGCCGACTTCATGAACAGCGTCCCCAAGTACGTGGCCTCGCGCACGCTCACCGAGACCACCTGGAACGCCACCCTGCTCAAGGGAGACGTGGCCGAGGAGGTGGCGCGCCTGAAGGAGCAGCCCGGCAAGGACATCCTGAAGTGGGGCACCGGCGAGCTGGACCGCACGCTGGTGGAGCACGGGCTGGTCGACGAGTTCCACTTCTGGTACTTCCCGGTCATCGTCGGCGCGGGCAAGCACCTCTTCGAGGGCGCCGGGTTCGACACCACCCACCTGAAGCTGGCCGACATCAACCGCTTCGGCTCGGGCATCGTGGTGCACATCTACGTGCCCAAGTAGGCCAGCTCCACGGCCTGTTCGAGCGTGAGCTTGCCGCCGCGCGCGAAGAGGGCGTCGAAGTCGGGCTCCGCGGCCCGGACGGCAGCCTCCGTCCGGGCCAGCTCGGCCTCGTCCACATCGGACAGCCGCGAGTCGGTGGCCGCGCGGGCGGCGCCGGCCGCGCCGAGCAGCTCGGCCGCCAGCCCGGCCCGGCCGTCGAGGGCGAGCGCGCCGGCCATCCCGGACACCGCCCACGCCATGCTTTGCGGCGAGCCGGTCTCGCGGTTGGCCTCGAAGCCCTCGCGGTGCCAGGCCAGCGCCTCGGCCGCGTCGCCGCGGCCGGTGGCGAGCAGGCCGAGCTCGACCAGGATCATCGGAAGGTACGGCGGGCTTGCCTCGCCGCTCTGCTGCGCCCGGGCGGCGGCGAGCAGCCAGCGCAGGTGCTCCTGTGCCGTGTCGAGGTCGCCGGCGCGGCGGGCGGCGAACGCGAGGCTGATCGTGGCGAACACCTCGCCGGAGCGCTGTCCCTGCTCGGCGGAGAGGCGGCGGGCCTGCTCGGCGTACCCCGTCGCGGCCTGAAGCTCGCCCCCCTCGACGCTGAGCCAGGCCAGCCACCCCAGCCGCGCCGCCACGTCCGGCCACAGCCTCAGCTCCTCGGCGATGCGCAGCCCGGAGCGGCTCAGGCGGGCGGCCTCGGCGCGGTCGCCGGTCATGTCGGCGAGGCCGATCAACCAGTCGGTGGCCTGCAGCACGCCCCAGTCGTCGCCGAGCGCGCCGAAGAGGTCGGCGCCGCGCCGCGCGTCCCGCTCCAGCGCGTCCGCGTCGCCGCGCATGTGACCGAGCATCGCGCGGGTGCTGAGGACGGCGGCCTCACCCCACCGGTCCCCCGCCGCCCGGAACGTCGTGAGCGCGCCCTCGAGCATCGCCCCGGTCGCCGCCTCGTCGCCGAAGTCGATGACCGACGCGGCCAGAAACCACTGCGCCCGCGCCCGGTCGCCCGGCTCCGCCACCCGCGCGTACCGGCTCAGCACCTCGTCCGCCAGCTCCGGGCCCGCCTCGCCCTGCCGGAGGGCGAGGCCCGCGGACCAGCACTCGGCGCCGGCCCGCAGCGCGTCCGGGGCCGGGCCGGGCACCGCCAGCGCCGCGGTCAGGGCCCGGCGCGCCTCGGTGTGGCGCCCGCGCAGGATGCGGTACCAGGTGAGCGCGGCGGCCAGCCGCAGCGCCGCCTCGGCGGCACCGTCCCGCCGGAACGTCTCGGCCGCGGCCCGCAGGTTTGCCGCCTCGGCGTCCAGCCGGTCCAGCCACTCCCGCTGCTCGGGCCCGCGCAGCCGCCCCTCGGCCCGCTCGGCCAGCGCCAGGTAGTGGTCGGCGTGGCGGCGGCGCAGCGCGGCCTCCTCCCCCGCCTCGCGCAGCCGGTCCAGGCAGTACGCGGCGACCGACTCCAGCAGCCGGAAGCGGGCCTCGCCGGCGCGGACGACCAGCGAACGGTCGACGAGCCGGGCCACCAGGTCCAGCACCTCCCCGACGTCCACGCCGTCGCCCGCGCACACCGCCTCGGCCGCGGCGAGCGTGCACCCTCCGGAGTGGACGGAGAGGCGGCGCAGCACGGCCCGCTCCGGCTCGGACAGCAGCCGCCAGCTCCAGTCGATGACCGCGGCGAGCGTGCGCTGCCGGTCCGGCGCGTCGCGCGGCGCCGTGCCGAGCAGGCCGAACCGGACGCGCGGCACCCGCAGCCGGGACGCCAGCTCGGTCACGCCCAGCGCGGGCACGCGGGTCGCGGCGAGCTCCAGGGCGAGCGGGATGCCGTCCAGGCGCCGGCAGATCTCGGCCACGGCGGCGACCGTGTCCGGCGCCGGGTCTGCCGCGCTCGCTTCGCCGCTCGGTGCGGATCCCGCCGGGCCCGCGTCCAGGCCGGCGCGGGCCAGGAAGAGGCGTACCGCCGGCGACGCGCCGAGCCGGGCCTGGTCGTCGGTGTCCGGCACCTCCAGCGGCGCCAGCTCCCACCGCGTCTCGCCGCGCAGGCGCAGCGGCTCGCGGCTGGTGGCCAGCACGCGCAGGCCGGGCGCGGCGGCGAGCAGCGCCGCGACGAGGTCGGCCACCGGCTCGACCACGTGCTCGCAGTTGTCCAGCAGCAGCAGCGCCGTCCGCGCGCGCAGCGTGGCGGCGAGCCGCTCGGCGGCCGGCCTGGGCGCGCCCGGCGGTTCCGGCACCGACAGCGCGGACAGCAGCGGCTCGGCGGCGTCTCCGGTGCCGTCCCAGGTGGTGAGGTCGACGAGCCACGCGCCGTCCGGGAAGGCGTCGGCCACGCCGCGGGCCACCGCGAGGGCGACGCTGGTCTTGCCCACTCCGCCGGGACCGGTGAGGGTCACGAGGCGGCCGGCGGCGAGCAGCTCGCGCACGCGCCGCACGGCCGGCTCGCGCCCGATGAGGTCGGTGAGCGGGGCCGGCAGGTTGGTGGCCGGGCGCACCGGCCGGGAAGGCGCGGTGGGCGGGTCCTCCGCGGGGTCGCCGGCGAGGATCGCCCGGTGCAGGGCCGCGAGCTCCGGGCCGGGGTCCAGCCCCAGCTCGTCGGCGAGCACCCGCCGCAGGTCGTGGAAGCTGTCGAGCGCCTCGGGCACCCGGCCCGCGCGGTACAGGGCGCGCATGTGCGCCGCCCGCAGCCGCTCCCGGTACGGGTGCCGGCCCACCGCCTCGGCCAGGTCCGCGGCCAGGTCGCGGTGTTCGCCGAGCGCCAGCCGGGCCTCGGCGTACGACTCCAGCGCCGCGAGCCGCTGCTCCTCCCACCGCGCCACGGCCGCCTCGGCGAACTCCTCGTCCGCGAAGTCGGCCAGCGCCGGCCCCCGCCACAGCTCCAGCGCCTCGGCGAGCAGCCCGGCGCGGGTGCGCGGGTCGGCGGCGGAGCGGGCGCGGCCGGCCAGCGAGGCGAAGCGGGCGGCGTCGACGGCGTCGGGCTCGGCGCGCAGCGCGTAGCCGGGCGGCTGGGAGACGACGAGGTCGCGCCCGCCCGCCTCGGCGCCGGCGAGGGCGCGGCGCAGCTGCGAGACGCGCACGTGCACCGCCGCGCCGGGATCGGCCGGTGCCGCGTCGCCCCAGAGGTCGGCGACCAGCCGGTCGACCGGTACCGCCTGGCCCTCGTGGACCAGCAGGTCGGCGAGCAGGGCCCGCACCTTGCGTCCCGGCACCGCCACCGGCTCACCGGCGTCGGTCCACACGGCCAGCGGCCCCAGCACCCCGAATCGCACAGGGCCACCCTACGGAACCCGAGGTGGCCGGCGGCGGGGTGCGCGAGGCTCCCCCGCCGCCGGGGCCGGTCGGTGCTACGCGGGCAGGCCGCCGACCTGCGTGTTGATCCACGTGCGGATCGACGGCAGGTCGCCGTAGATGGAGGGGCCGGTGGCGCAGACCGCGCTGCCGTTGCCGGAGCGGCTGGTGGCGCCGATCAGGTTCCAGCGGCCGCTCACGAGCCGCACCTGCGGGCCGCCGGAGTCGCCGTAGCAGGCGCCGGAGTTGCCGTTGGTGTTGTTCGTGCAGATCTCGACCGGGCCGTCGATGCCCAGGCACCGGCTGTCCGCGACGATCGACGTGTCCAGCTCGGTGGCGTTGACCGGGGCTCCGCCGCAGCCCCGGGTCGGGCAGGTCTGGCCCCAGCCGATGATCCGGGTCGCGGTGCCGGTGGCGCCGGAGGTGGTCGGGATCGGCGCCGGCGCGTACGACACCGAGGTGGACAGGCGCAGCAGCTTGACGTCGGCCCGGGAGTGGCTGACCGCGCCGTTGACGCTGGCCACGACGCCGCCGCTGGTGCGGTTGACGCTGCCGATCCGCACCGAGGAGGGCGTCGGGCAGTGCCGCGCGGTGACGACCCAGTTCGCCTTGATGAGCGAGCCGGTGCAGCCGCCGGTGTAGACCAGGAACGAGTAGTTCTCCGACGCCGGCCGCCCGCCGACGATGAGCGGCGTGGGGCCGCCGTCCGCTTCGGTGGCGCTCGCGGCGTACCCGTGTGGTGCCGCGTTGGCCGGTACCGCGCTGGCGGCGATCGCCGCCGTGACCATGACGGCGCCCAGCGCCGCGGCCGACAGTCTTCTGAGGAGCATGTGGTTGACCTCCTGGACGTCGTGGCGGGGGTGCCCCCGGCGCACGCTATCCATTAATGGAGATTCCTCAATTCAAAGGGCAATCCCGAAAGGTCCCTACCGCCGGATGATGGCTCCCATTTCGTCTGCGCAGGCGAGGGCCGGCGACCGGGCTGTGCCGGTCGCCGGCCTCCACTCCCGCCGCACGCGGGAGCGGGGTTCAGATCCTGCCCGCCCCGGCACTGGAGGTGACGGATGCCTTGACCGTGTTCACGTTCTCCGCGGTGTAGCCGTACGGTACGGCGGCCACGGTGCCGTTGACCTCGCACGGTCCGGAGTTGGTGAGCGAGTTGTTGCGCGCGACGAGGCGGCCGGGGTCGGAGTCCGCGTAGCCGCTGGCGGACCAGCACGCCTGCTGCACGTTCTCGAAGACGTTGCCCTCGACCAGCACGCCGGCGTCCATTGTGGAGGCGATGGCGTACGAGGCCGAGTTGTTGTTGACGTTCGTGTAGTAGTTGTTGAACACGTGGACCGTCTCGCCGAAGCGCACCCGCGGGCTGCGCTCGAAGGTCCGGTCGAACCAGTTGTGGTGGTACGTGATCCGCAGGTGCCCCTCGTCCTCGCCCGCGTTGCCGTCGGAGTGGCCGACCAGCGAGGTCTTCCAGTGGTCGCGGACGATGTTCCACGAGACGGTGATGTAGTCGCCCGCGTGGGTGATGTCGATCATGCCGTCGTAGAAGTCGACATCGTCCTCGATCGTGCTGGACATCGTGTTGTGGTCGATCCAGATGTGCGTGGCGTTCTCGATCTGGATCGCGTCACCGCCCGGCACGCCGCGGATGTTCAGGTTCTGGATGATGACGTTGGCCGGCTGCATGTCCTCGATGTTGAGGGTGGTGCCGGAGACGCCGGAGCTGGCGCCCACGCCGCGGATCGTCTTGTTGGCCGTGACCTCGATCGTGCCCGAGCCGCTGAGCATGCCGTTGACGAGGATCGTGCGCGCGCCGGAGGCCTGCGCCTGCGTGCGCAGGTCGTTCCAGGAGGAGACGGTCACCGTGGAGCCGCCGGCCCCACCGGTCGTACCGCCGGCCTGCGTGGCCCACCCGACGATCCCGCCGGGCTGCGGTGGGCTCGTGGTCGGCGGCGGCGTGGTGGGCGGCGGCGACGAGGGCGGCGCCGAGGTGGGGGTGTCGTGGTCGGCGTCGACGGGGGCGCCGTGGTCGGGCTGGGGCCGGCCGCGTCCGTCACCAGCACGTTGTCGAACGCGCCGGCCGTGTAGTTGGCGACCAGGCCCGCGCGGCCGCTGCCGTACGAGCTGTCCGATGTGGACACGAGCTGGCTGCCGTTGACCGAGCCGACGAGCGAGCCGCCGTTCGCGCTCAGGGTCAGCGTGTACGAGGTGCCGGTGGACGCCGAGAACGACGCCGAGGCGAGCGTGGTGCCCGCGCCCTTGCGGATCTGCACGGAGCTGGGCGTGAGCACGAGCGCGTAGAAGTTCGACGTGCTCTGCACGCGCGCGGCGATGCCGATGCCGCGCGAGCCGGCGCTGCCGAAGGCGGTGGGCCGTACGGTGGCGGACACCGTGACCGTCGTCCACGACGTGGAGCCGGCCAGGGACTTGGCGCTGGCACTGCTGCCCGACTGCGCGTACGCGCCGGACGAGACCGACCAACTGCCGCCCGAGGTGCTCCAGCCGTTGGCGTTGCCGTCGGCGAAGTCGTCCGAGAACAGCGTCGCCGCGCTCGCGGCCGAGCCGATCGTGAATACCAGCGCCGTGACCGCGGCGGTGACGCCAGCCACCAGGGCGATCCGGGTGCCCGTGCCCCTTCTGCGGGTGGGGCCGTTCTGCGCTGCCTGCACTGTGGGGACCTCCCTGCGGTGGGAATGCGCTTTCCTGCCAACGTAGAAAGCGGACTTAAACTCGTCAATGGGTACCACTTGCAGGTTTGTTGCACTAAGCCCACGAAGCACAACAAGCCGACCCGTCGGCCGGTCCAGTTATGGCGGTTTATTGGTGGGTTTGGACGGTGCCCGAAAGTCTCCGCATTCGCAGGATTGACGCCATCCTATGGCAAGCGCTTTCCCGCCGCGACCATCCGCGGCCATCCATGCGTCTTGAAGCGGTCGGGCGGGCAGGGGTCCGCCGGCACCGCGGCTGCCTGGCCAGCACCACGCGCTCTTCCGGGCCGGGCACATCCATCTGGGCGCGGACGCCGCCGCGGGTACCCGGCGCACAGACATGTGGCGCGCTGCCCGGTGTGGCCGTGGCCACCGGATACTCCACCCTCATCGGCCGGCGCCCGCCTCTTCCCCTCCTCGGCCGCCTTGCTCACCGCCGCCGCCACGACCAGTTCGAACGCGCCACTGACCCTCTCAAGGTCACCAACCCCGCCACTGGTCACCCATCTACTGGCTGGCCCACGTGGTCCCCCACGCCTACGGCGCGGTGACCGCCACAGCCCTCGACCGCCTGCGCTGGCCGGCCGGCGCCCGCCACCCGCCACACACGAGCGCCGTGCACGTCGCCCGCCGTCGCCCGATGCACACCACTGACCCACCGCACAGACCACCATCCGACGCGACGACCACCAACCCGCCGCCAGCGCCATCCGCCACCCCCCGACGCGACGATCGCTGATCCGCCCGCACAGGCCGCTCGCCACCGTCCCCATGCGACGACCAGTGACCCCGCGCACGCCGCTCGACACCGCCCGACGCGGCGCCAACTGAGCCGGCACGTTCGTCGAGACCGGTGGCCTGCGCGGCGCTGCGGGAGGCGGCCCCCGGTGGCCGCGGCGGTACATAGGACGCTCCCAGCTCCAGGTCGTCGTCCAGGTGAGGTCGACGACCAAGCGCTGGATCTCGTCGAGGCCCCGCCACCGTGAACGGCTGAGGCGCGCGAGCCGGCAGTCTCGTCGCGCGCGCCCGCTCAAAGCCGCTTTCCACACCGACAGCCACGCAGCTACTCCTCGATCGGCATCACCAGCAGCCCCCGTCGCGCGGATCGTGGTCGTTTACTGCCCCTGTAGGGGCAGCAAACGACCACGATCACCACGGCCGCCACCCCGATCAAGGAACCACCCCTCCACTTCGCCATGTGATCATGGTTTGCGCAGCAACAAATCGCCCAAAAATGCGGCCGAGACCATGGTCAACGCAGCGCAGACCCTGATCACGCAAGCAAAGGAAACGCAGCGCCGCCGGCATGGCGGCCCGCCCCCGTCGACGGTGACCTCTGCGAGCCGGCCCGCGCGAACAGCTCCTGCGCCCACCGCTACCCGGTCGACAGCTGGGGTTCTCGAGCAGCCGCGACTCCACCCGCGCGTTCACTCCGCGGTGCACGCATCACCCCCGCCCGCGACTCCTCGATCGCCACACAGACCCGGTACGCGCCACACAGGCGGCCCCAGCCCGCCGAGGGACCACACAACGGCGGTTGATCAGGGACGTCGCGGGTGGACACGCCGTCAGACACGCCCACCAACTCCCTGATCAACAGCGAGAAGGCGGGCGGCCGGCAACCGCGGACCGGGCGCTACCGAAACGGCGCGCGCTACCGTCGACAAAGGACTAGCGCTGTAGGACGTCAGCCCTCGACTCCTTGGCCACCATGTGGGGAGGCGGGATGACCATGACGTCCGGCACCGAGCGGGCCGCGCCGGCGCGCGATGCCAGTGCGCTGCCCGAGCTGCGGTCGGTGTGGTGGGAAGGCGGCATGCGCGCCCGCGCCGAGGCGACCATCGCGGCCGTGCTGGCCGAGCTGCCCAAGCTGGTGCACACCGCCCTCAAGGTCAGCTGGCGGGCAAGCCGCGGCCGTACGGCGGTCATCGTCGGCGCGACGCTGACGGCCGGTGCGATGGCCACGTTCGGGCTGCTCGCCACGCAGCAGGTGCTCGTCGGGCTCTTCTCCGCCGGGCCCACACCGGACCGGGTGCGGGCGGCGCTGCCCGCGCTGCTGGCCCTCGGCGCGCTGACCACCGTCCGCGCCGCGCTCGGGTCGGCCACCGGCTTCGCCTCGAACGGGCTCACCCCGCTCGTCGACCGCACCGTGCAGCGCCACCTCTACGAGGCCACCACCCGGGTCCGCCTCGAGTCCTTCGACCAGGACACCTTCAGCGACGAGATGGAACGCGCCTGGCGCGGCTGCGACTCCACCACCATGGTCGTACAGGCGGCGATCAACCTGCTGGCCGGCGTCGTGAGCCTGCTCGCGGTCGCCGCCGCCGTGGTGGTCATCCACCCGCTGCTGCTGCCCGCGCTGTTCCTCGCGACGGCGCCGAGCGCGTGGGCGGCGCTGCGCGCGGGTCACCTGCAGTACCAGACGTATCTGGCCGGCACCGTCCGCCGCCGTCGCCTGTGGCTGCTCAACCACCTGATGGCCGTCCGCCAGCCCGCCGGCGAGCTGCGCTCCTACGGGCTGCGCGACTTCCTGCTCGGCCAGTACGACCGCGTGATGACCGCCGAGACCGCGATCCAGCTGCGGCTGGCCCGCCGGGTGACGGTGACCACGAGCGCCGGCGCGGCGATCGGCGGCGTCGCCACGGCCGCGGTGTACCTGCTGCTCGGCTACCTCCTCGTCGACGAGCGCATCCCGCTGTCCGCCGCCGCCACCGGCGTCATCGCGGTACAGGCCGCGCAGCGCGCACTGTCCACTGTGACCTTCCAGGTCGACCGGCTGTACGCCGAGGGGCGGCACTTCCGCGACTACACCGAGTTCATGGCGCGAGCCGGCGAGTACCTGCCGCCGCCCGCCGGCGACCTCGCGCCCGGCCCGCTGGCCAGCCTGAGCCTGCACGACGTGACCCTCACCTATCCGGACCGGGACACCGCCGCCGTCGCCGGCGTGAGCCTGCGCATCCGGGCGGGGCAGATGGTCGCCATCGCCGGCGAGAACGGCTCCGGCAAGAGCACCCTCGCCGCCATCGTCGCCGGCCTGCGCACGCCCGACTCGGGCACCGTGTGCTGGAACGGGGTGCCCACCACCGACCTCGACCCCGACCTGCTGCGGGCGCGCATCGGCGTGGTGTCGCAGGAGTTCTACAAGTGGCCGTTCAGCGCCGCCACCAACATCGCGATGGGCGACATCGACCACACGCCCGACCAGGCGCGGATCGAGGCGGCCGCGGCCAAGGCCGTCGCCCACGACATGATCGTCGAGCTGCCGCACGGCTACGGCACGATGCTCGACCGCGCCTTCGCGCAGGGCCAGGACCTGTCCGGCGGCCAGTGGCAGCGCATCACCGCCGCCCGCGGCTTCCTGCGCGACACCGACCTGCTCATCATGGACGAGCCCTCGTCGGCGCTCGACGCCCCGGCCGAGGCCGCGCTGTTCGACGCGGTGCGCGCCCGGCACGGCGTCAAGACCACCGTCCTGATCACCCACCGCCTCGCCAACATCCGCCACGCCGACGTCATCTACGTCATGCACGAGGGCCGCCTCGCCGAGCAGGGCAGCCACGAGGACCTGATCGCGGCGGGCGGCCTCTACGCGCGGTGGTTCCGCCTGCAGAAGCTCGGCTACAGCGACGACTGAGATCGAAAAGATGTGAGCTACCGCGACGTCCGTCGTGGTCCGGACCGTTGCTCCCGCGGCCTCACCCTCCGCGGTTGGTCACCGCGTGTCAGGACTCGCAGCCGACGCCGTCCTTGTTTCCATCGAAATCGTGCGGGTCCGGCTGCCGCACCGGAAACCGCTTCTGCGGAATGTCCCCGCAGTCGAGGTCCGCCGCCCCGGGCGGGATGCAGAGAGTCGGGTAGGACGGATCGCAGTTGCCGGCCGGCTTGGTCGTGGTCCTCGGCTTCGGCGCGGTCGTGCGCGGCGCAGGCGGTCGGGTGGTCGCCGGCGGCTTCGTGGTGACCTTCGGCTTTGCGCTCGGCGGCGGCGCCGCGGACGTGGGCGGCGCCGTGGACACCGCGGGCGAGGGCGGCGCCGTCGTGAGGTCGGGCTCCGCGGCCGGCGTGCTCTCCGCCGGCTCGACCGTCGCGTCCGCGACCGGAAGCGCGGTCGACCCCTTCGGGTCGCCGCCGTCGACCAGCGCGCCGACCGTGCCCACACCGCAGCACAGCAGCGCCGCGCCACCCAGGACCAGCCCGACGACCGCCAGGGGATGCACCCGCCGGCGGCGGACCGCGTACGGCACGGCGGTGACCGGCGGCCCGCACACCGGCGGCGGGACGGGGTGCCGGCCGTGCAGGTACGGCGGCGGCTGCGGCGGGCCGGGACGGCGGTACCGCGGGTCCTGCCAGGGTGTCTGATCGCTCACCGCGCCAGCCTGCTGCCGGCCGCGCCCGCGACGAATCCCGTGATCGGCCAGTTCCCGCCCACCCGGCGGCGGGTGGGGTCGGCTGGACGGCCGAGCGGTTCCGCGAGGTCAGCCGGCGACGGCGAGCAGGAAGTCGGTGCCCGGCACGGCGAACGCGAACGACACCACCGCCATCCGCGGGATCGACGGCTTGCGGGTGGCCACCGCGTACACCGCGACCAGCGCCGGTGCCGCCACCGTCTGCAGGGTCCACGAGTCGCGGGTGACGAGCACGTCGAGGTGGCAGCAGGCCAGCCAGATCACGTTCGCCGCCGTCCACAGGGCGAGGCCGAGCCGGTAGCAGGCCCGCGGCGTCCAGCGCACCGCGAACGTCGTGTCGCCGGCCGCCAGGTCGGCGTCGCGGTCCATCACGGTGGTGGGCACGTACAGGGCGGCGCCGAGCAGCAGCCCGAGCAGTACGAGGATCGGCGGGTAGTCCAGCACCGACCGGTGCAGCGACCAGCCGCCCAGCGGGGCGAAGACGCCGACGACAAGGGTGTTCACCGCGACGTCGGCACCCGGGCGGGCCTTGAGGCGCACCGGCGGCGTGCTGTACAGCCAGCCGAGCACCAGCACGATCACCGTGCCGGCGACGAACCACGGGCCGGCGGCGACCGAGATCGCGATGGCGGCGATGCTGCACCACCAGTACGCGCGCTTGAGGTCCGTCACGGTCAGCACGCCGGTCACCAGCGGCGCGGTCGACTTGCGCGGGCTGCGCCGGTCGTTCGGCAGGTCGTAGAGGTCGTTCATGGCGAGGACGGCGCCCCACACGAGCGGGCCGAGCACGACCACCGCGGCCACGGCCGCCGGCTGGTCGCGGAGGGGCGGCACCCATTCGGCGGCGGCCAGCACCCAGCCGAAGTACGCGCCGGCCCAGCCCAGCGGCCAGAACCACGGGCGGGTCAACCGCAGCAGTGCCAGCGCGCGGGTGGCGGTGCTGGCCGGAGGTCGCACGGCGGTGGTCACGCCATGATCGTCGCGCACGCCGGCTTAGAGGCCGCTGAGAGGGTCAGCCGGTGAAGAGTTTGGCCGCGGTGATGACGGTCTGTGTCACGCCGTAGCCGAGCATGACCGCGACAAGCAGCCACGACAGCCACAGCCGGGCGGTCTGGTCCTCAGGTGGTCGGCTCATCGGGTCGGGCTCCCTCCGGCGGCGACGGTCTCGGGCGGGTTGGCGGGACGGTCGGTGTGCGGCTCGTGGAAGCGGTCCGGGACGGGACGGATCAGCAGGTTGGCGGCGAAGCCGACGGCCAGCACCCCGACCATCGTGAGCAGCGCCGGCCGGTACGCCTCGGCGGTCAGCGTGCCCGGCTTGCCCTGCGCGTCGAGGAAACCGTTGATGATCAGGGGGCCGGCGATGCCCGCGGCGGACCAGGCGGTCAGCAGGCGGCCGTGGATCGCGCCGACCTGCAGGGTGCCGAAAAGGTCGCGCAGGTACGCCGGTACGGTCGCGAACCCGCCGCCGTAGAACGAGAGGATCACGCCGGCCAGCAGCACGAACAGCGCGGTGGCGGCGTGCCCGACGGAGGCCAGCAGCGCGTAGAGGACCATGCCGACACCGAGGTACACCATGTAGATGGGCCTGCGGCCGATCAGGTCCGATGTGGACGACCACACGAAGCGCCCGGCCATGTTGAAAAGTGACAGCAGTCCCACGAACCCGCCGGCGGCCGCGACCGTCACCGCAGACGTGGTCCCGTCCCGGAAGAAGTCCTGGATCATCGGGCTGGCCTGCTCCAGGATACCGATGCCGGCGGTGACGTTGCAGAAGAGCACGACCCAGAGCAGCCAGAACGAGCGGGTGCGGATCGCGTTGGCCGCGGTCACGTTGCCGGTGGTCACGAGCGGCTTGGCGGCGACCGTCGCGGGGTCGAAGCCGGCCGGCCGCCAGCCCGGCGGTGGGACGCGGACGTTCACCACGCCGAACATCATGATGACGAAGTAGCCGATGCCGAGCGTGACGAACAGGCCGACCAGCGCGCCGCCGGAGGCCACCGAGCCGGCGTTGCCCGAGTCGTACCCGGAGTCGTAGAGCTCCAGCAGCTGCCGGGACAGCGGGCTGGCCACCATCGCGCCGCCGCCGAAGCCCATGATGGCGAGGCCGGTGGCGAGGCCGGGCCGGTCCGGAAACCACTTGATGAGCGTGGAGACCGGTGAGATGTACCCGATGCCGAGCCCGATGCCGCCGAGGAAGCCGTAGCCGAGGTACACGAGCCACAGCTGCCCGGTCGCGATGCCGAGCGCGCCGACGAGGAAGCCGGCGGCCCAGAAGGACGCGGACACGAACATCGCCTTGCGCGGCCCCTTCGCCTCGACCCAGGTGCCGCCGACCGCCGCGGAGAGGCCGAGCATGACGATGGCGATGCTGAAGATGACGCCGATCGCGGTCTGGCTGGCGTCGAAGTGCGCGATGAGCGAGTTCTTGTAGACGCTCGTCGCGTACGCCTGGCCGATGCACAGGTGCACCGACAGCGCCGCCGGCGGGATCAACCAGCGGCTGTAGCCCGCGGGGGCGACCGTGTGCTCGTGGTCCAACGCTGAGAGCAATGGCACGGTGCACCTCCGGACATACGCGAAAGATGTTCCTCAATTGACCGGAACCTAATGCGCATGTCGGGCGGAAGGCATGTCCAGCGGTCGATATCACGCGCCGGGTGGCGGCCGCCGTGAGCCGAACGGCGCGCCGCCCTACGCCGCCGCCTCCGCGAGCGCCGCGAGCAGTGCCGCCGTGGCGGGCGGGTCGGGCGGCTCGCCGTACGTCGCCGCGTACACGTGGCGGCCCGCCCCGCTCAGCTCGCTCGCGACGATGCCCTTGAGGCGGATCGCCCGCAGCGCGAGGCCGGGGATGATCGTGGCGCCCAGGCCGGCCGCCACGAGCGCCTGCATCACCACCATGTCGTCGGAGCTGTACCCGATGCGCGGCTGGAAGCCCGCCTCCCCGCACAGCGAGACGAGGTGGCTGCGGCACCGCTCGCAGCCGGCGATCCAGGTCGCGTCACGATGCGTGGCGAGGTCGCGGCCGCGGCGGGTGGACAGCAGGTACACCGGGTCGTCGAGCAGGTGGTGCAGCCGGATGCCCTCCGGCTCGGGCTCGGTCTCGTCGTACCGGAATATGATCGCCACGTCGATCCGCCCGGCCCGCAGCAGGTCGAGCGCCTCGGGCGGGTGCGTGTCGACGAGGCTGATCTCGAGGTTGGGGTGCCGGCTGGCCAGCGCCGCGACCGCCCGCGGCACGAGCGACCCGATCGCGGACGAGAAGCCGGCCAGCCGCACCCGCCCCGCGGCCAGCCCGACGTGCGCGGCGAGCTCCGCGTCGGCGGCGTCGAGCCGGCCGATGATCTCGGCGGCCCGGTCGGCCAGCATCCGGCCCGCCTCGGTGAGCCGCACACCGCGGCCGGCCCGCTGCAGCAGCTGCGCACCGGTCTCGGCCTCCAGCCGGGCCAGGTGGTGGCTGACCGTCGGTTGCGTGTAGTGCAGCTCCCTCGCCGCCGCCGTGACCGAGCCGTGGCGGGCCAGCGCGTCGAGGACCCGCAGCCGCGTGACATCCAGCATCCATCGAGCATATCTATGGATCAACTCGATACTTTCCATTGGACGCATAAGTCGGATGCGCGCACCCTCGTGAACATGACCACGACAGCGACCCGCGACCTGACCGACCTCCTCGACGCCGTCCGCGGCGCCGTCGCCGCGCGCGCCGGCTGGACGGGCACCGCCCGGCTCGTGGCCGACGCGCTGCGCCGGAACCTGCCGAGCGCGGACGTGCTCACCGCCGCGCAGCGCCTCGGCTCGCCCGACGGCTACCGCAGCCACACCCTGCACGTCGAGCCCGACGGCTCGTTCTCGGTGGTCGCGGTGGTCTGGCTGCCCGGCCAGATCACCCGCATCCACGACCACCTGACGTGGTGCGTCTTCGGCGTGCTGCAGGGCGTCGAGCACGAGGAGCTCTTCGACGCCGACCTCAACCCGGTCGGCCGCAACGACAACCACGCCGGCTCCGTGAGCGGCTTCGCCCCGCCCGGCGACATCCACCGCGTCCACAACACCGGCGACACGACGGCGATCTCGCTGCACGTGTACGGCACCGACGTCACCCGCGTCGGCACCGTCCGCCGCTACTACGAAGCCCTCGACGGGCGTTGATCAGGGAGCTGGTGGGTGGACACGCCGGCCGACACGCCCACCAACTCCCTGGTCAACCGCATAAGGAGGGGTTACGTGGCGCGGTGGGCTACCACCAGGGACTGGACCTGTTCGTCCTCCTCGAGGATGGGGACGCCGTGCAGTTCCACGTCGGCGAAGCCGGCGCGGCCCAGGGCGGCGGTCCAGCCGGCGCGGCTCAGCAACGGGGAGCCGGGGATGCGCGGGTCGTCGGCGGCGTAGCGCCACCAGCCGTCCATCAGGCCGAACGTGACCGTGTTGTAGTCCAGGCGCTGGGTCATCTCGTTGACCACCAGGATGCCGCCGGGCTTGAGCAGGCGCCGGCACTGTTCGAGGGTGTCGCCGATCCGGTGGGTGGCGTGCAGCACGTTGCTGGCCAGCACCACGTCCATCGAATGCGGCTCGAAGCCCTGCGGCTCCGGCGACGCCTCGATGTTGTAGCGGGCGAAGTCCATAAAGGACTTGCTGAACCGCTTGCGGGCCAGCCGCAGGAAGCCCGGACCCACGTCGGTGTAGACGTAGCGCAGGCGGTCGGCGTGGTCGGCGAGCGCCGCGAGCACGAACGCCGTCGTCGCTCCGGTGCCGGCGCCCACCTCGAAGACCTGCGGCGTCGAGTGCGGAAAGCGCCGCGCGAACGCCTCCACGTGCGCGCGCACCCGGTCCGCGGCCAGCCGGTTGAAGTACCCGGTCTGGACGTTGTCGGTGTAGAGCTCGGCCACCAGCGCCATCGAGCCGCCCGGGAAGAGCACGTCCGTCCCGGCGCGCCGGCCGCTCATCACGTCCAGCGCGTGGCCCTGGCAGGCGGCCAGCAGCGGCAGGTACTCGGCGACCTCCGGGTGGCCGTCGCCGAGCGTCGCCGCTCCCGCCCGCGCCAGCCGCGGCGTCACGATCAGGTGGTCGCCGTCCGCGCGGAGGTGGCCCTCGCGGACCAGCAGGTCCACGAGGGCGTCGAACAGCCGGGTGTACGCGGGGACGACGCTCAGCCGCGCGGCGAGCTCGGTCCGGCCCACGACGCCGCCGGGCGCGGGCAGGACGCCGGCGAACTCGGCGGCCACCCGGTCGCGTACCAGGTCGGTGAGCGCGTCGAAGTCGACCCGGAAGCGCCGGTAGCGGTCCAGGTCCAGCGGCACGGCCGCCACGGCGGTGCCGGTCACCGGTCGCCTCCCCACAGCCGTGCGGACACCGCGGACAGCAGCGCCGCCTGTTCGGGTACCAGGTAGAAGTGGTCGCCGGGGAACGCCCGTAGCTCGAACTCGCCGGTGGTCAGCTCCGCCCACGCGCCGACGTCGTCCACTGTGCACACCGGGTCGGCCGCGCCGAGGTACGCCGAGATGGGCGCCGCCACCTTCTCCTGGTCGCGGGCAGGTAGCGGTGCACCAGCCGCAGGTCGGCGCGGAGCGCCGGCATGATCAGCTCGCGCAGCTTGGGTGACCGGAAGACGACCGGGTCGACCTCGCCGAGCCCGCCGATGCGGTCGCACAGCCCTTCGTCGTCGTACTGGTCGGGGTCCTCGTCGACCCACGCGATGTGCGGCGCGCCGTGCCCGGACACGAACAGGTGCGCCGGCGTGATCCCGTACCGGGCCTCCAGCCGCAGCGTCACCTCGTACGCGACCGAGGCGCCCATGCTGTGCCCGAAGAACGCGACCGGCCGGTCCAGGTACGGCTCGAGCGCCTCGGTGATCCGGTCGGCGAGCGGGTGCATGTCCTCGACGCACGGTTCGAGCAGCCGGTCCTGCCGGCCGGGATAGCAGACGGCGAGCAGGTCGACCGCGCCGGTGAGGCGGGCCGCCCACGGCTGGAAGAACGTGGCGGCGCCGCCCGCGTGCGGGAAGCACACCAGCCGCACGTCCGCCTGGCCGACCCGGCGGTACGCCCGCAGCCAGCCGGGGGCGTCCGAAGCAGTGGTCATCGAGGTGCCTTTCAGTCCGACATCGCGACGAGCACGCGCCGGTCGCCGGTGTACGAGCGCCGGCCGTGCGCGACAAGGAGGTTGTCGATCAGGAGCACGTCGCCGACGCGCCAGTCCACGTCGACGGCCGCCTCCAGGCCGCGGTCGCGCACCTGGATCACGTACTCGGCGGGGATCGGGCTGCCGTCGGCGAACCGCACCGACTGGGGCAGCTCGTCCTCGTCCATCACCTCGGCCATCACCTTGGCGGTCTCGTCGTCGAGCGCCGCCGGGTGCCACTGGTCGCTCTGGTTGAACCACACCTCGGCGCCGGTCACCGGGTGCCGCGTGGTCGAGGGGCGCACCTGGGTCACGCGCAGGCCGTCGGCGGTCCACTCCCAGGTGGCGCCGCTCGCGGCGAGAAACCGTTCGACCTGCGCCCGGTCGTCGGTCTCGAACGTCTCCTGCCAGCTCTTGCCCAGGCCCATGCCGTCGTGGAGGTTCTGCTGGTACCGCACTCCCCCGGCGTAGGCGGCGCGCACGTGCGGGTCGAGCGACTCCAGCCACAGCGCGGCGTCGACGAGCGGGGTGGCCCCACCGGTCTCGGCGGCCACCTGGCAGAAGAACATCAGCCGGGACGGCCACTGCGCGGCGTACGACAGCTCGTTGTGCATCGAGATGGTGTAGCGGGACGGGTACTCGGTCGAGGTGTAGACGTTGGCGCCCACCTTGGTGCGCGGCGAGTTGCCGTGCACGTACGCGAGGCGGTTGGGCAGCAGCAGGTCCATCACCCGGTCCAATGTGTCCGGTCGTACGCCGAACCCGCGGAACACCAGCGCCTTCTCGGCGGTCAGCGCGCGCTCCACGTCCAGCGCGGCGATGTGGTCGGCGAGGCCGTCGACCGTCGCCGCGACCCCGGCGCTCTCCGGGCTGATCTCCAGCGGTTTCCAGCTGGCGTTCTCGGTCATCGAAGCCCCCTGGTGGCTCAAAGAGTTTGGGTCCGACGGCAGCCTCGGCCGGCCGTCCACATTTCCTCGATAGTCGTCAGCTGCCGGCCCGCTCCGCCTCGGCCGCGGCGCGACCGCCGAAGCCGAGCACGGCGGACACCGCGATGCCGGCCATCACGACGGCGACGATCGACATGGTGGCGGTCGTGCTGGTCGAGTCGAGCAGGAAGCCGGCCAGCAGCGCGCCGAGCGAGTTGGCGCCGGAGGTGAGCAGCGTGACCACCGAGCCGGCCCGGCCGCGCAGGTGGTCGGGTGCGGTCTTGACGAGGTAGTACATGCCGGCCACGTTGCCGATCCCGGCGATGTAGTTGATGAGCGCGTAGAGCGCGCCGAGCACCACGATCCCGGGCACGAAGCCGATGCCGGCCATCAGCACCGCCCAGGCCACGTTGACGCCCATCATGATGCGGCGGATGCCGAAGCGACTCAGGTACAGGTTGCTGGTCATCGCCCCGGCCAGCCCGAAGGCGCTGTTGACCACGAGCAGCAGGCCCACGGTGTGCGGCGACCCGCCGCCCTCCTTGACCATCACGATCAGGCCGAGGCCGAGGACCTGGAAGAGGATGTTGCTGGCCGCGAAGAGCGCCAGCGCGCGGCGCAGGTACACCTGGCCCCACACGAACGCGAGCCCTTCGCGGATCTCCGGCAGCAGGCTGCGCCGCCGCCCCGGGTCGGGCGGCGGGCCCTGCAGGTCGCGCCGCACGAAGAGCAGGGTCACGAACGACACCGCGTGCGCGACGACGGCGAACGCGAACGGCGCGAACCGGGCCAGCGAGTGCAGCAGCGTGCCGGCCGGCTGGCCGACGATGCCGGCGGCGTTGGCCCGGGACTCGTTGGCCGCCATGGCCGAGCCGAGCTGGTCCGGGCCGACGACGTTGCAGACGGCGGCCCGCTCGGCCAGGCCGTAGCAGATGCCGAGCGTGGCCTCGACGAACGCGACCGCCATCAGGTGCGGTATCCAGACCTCGCCGAGCATGACCGCGACGGCCACGCTGCCGATCGCGAACACCCGGCCGGCGCTGCAGGCGAGCATCGTGCGGCGCCGGTCCCACCGGTCGACCAGGGCGCCGGCCGGCATCTGCACCAGCAGGTTGGGCAGCAGCGCGGCGAACGTCACCAGGCTGGCCGCCGTCGCCGAGCCGGTCGACCAGTACACGAGCAGCGTGTAGCCGATCGACGTGGCCCGGGAGCCGAGGGCCGAGACGCCGGCCCCGATCCACAGCAGCAGGAAGTCGCGGCTCCGGGACAGCGGCCGGGCCGGCGGCGCGGGGGCGGGCGCCGGCGACGCCAGGACGGTCATCGCGCTTCCTGTGACCAGTGCAGCACCGCCATGGCGCTGTACATCTTGTTTTCGGCCTGCTGGAAGGCGATGCTCGCCGGCCCGTCGAGCACCTCCGCGGTCACCTCCTCGCCGCGGTGCGCCGGCAGGTCGTGCATGAAGACCGCGCGCGGGCTGCGCCGCCACAGCCCTTCCCGCACCTGGAACGGCGCGAAGATCTCCCGCCAGTTCGCGTCCGGCTTGCTGGTGCCCGTGGTCTGCCACCGGGTGGTGTAGATGGCGTCCAGCCCGGCCGGCACGTCGACCATGTCGTGCCGCTCCAGCATCCGCCCGCCGTTGCGCCGCGCCTGCGCCAGCGCGGTCGCGACGATGTCGTCCGGCAGCCCGTACCCGGGCGGGGTGCGCAGCTCCAGCTCGACGCCGGGGAAGCGGGTCAGCGCGAGGGCGAGCGCGGTGGCGGTGTTGTTGGCCTCGCCCACGTACAGCAGGCGCAGCCGCTCGATCCGGCCGAAGCGCTGCACCAGCGTGGTCAGGTCGGTCAGCGCCTGGGTGGGGTGCTCGGCCGCGCTCATCGCGTTGACCACCGCCATCCGGTCCTGCGCCGCCCAGGCCCGCATCTCGCCCGGGTCGCCGGCGGTGCGCGCGACGAGGATGTCGAGCATCGAGGCGAGCACCCGCCCGGTGTCCTCACTGGACTCGCCGGTGTTGGTCTGCAGGTCGAGCGGGCCGTACGCGATGACGCTCGCGCCGAGCCGCAGCGCGGCGGAGGTGAACGCGGTCCGGGTCCGGGTGGAGGTCTTCAGGAAGTAGGTGCCGACCACCCGGCCCGCCAGGGGCTGCCGAGCTCGCCGGTGGCGTACCGCGCGCCGCGGGCCACGATCGTGTACAGGTCGTCATCGGTCAGGTCGCGGATCGACACGAGGTGCCGGGCCCGCGTGCGCACCATGGACGCGGTAGTCATCACACCGTCTCCCAACTCTGGTTTGCGGCGGCCAGCATGCTGAGGATCTCGATGCCACCGTCGCCGTTCGTCAACAGGACCAACCCGGTCCCCTCACGCACCCGGCCGGCGGCGACCGCCCGGTACCCGTCCATCCGCCCGCGGTGCACGAACTCCACCTCGGACCCGTCCCAGCGGTCCACCCGGCAGCCGAGCGCCGTGATCCCGTCCGAGCCGGCGGTGAGCATCTGGCGGGCCAGCGGCTCGTCCAGCAGGGCCGCCGGGCCGCCCAGCGCGGCGACCCGGATCTCCTGGACGATCCGCGTGAGGTCGGTGGCGGTGGACCACAGTCCGGCCGCGGCGAGGTCGGTGCGCCGCTTCCAGCCGCCGGGCACCACCTCGCCGCCGGCGTCGTGGCCGAGCGCGACCGGCCGGCCGCTCGCCTTCGGGAAGTCCGGCGGGAAGCCGCTGCCGGTCATGCCCAGCGGCCCGAACACCAGCTCCGCCATCAGGTCGGCGTACGGCGTGCCGGTCACGTCTTCGAGCACGTGCTGGACGGCGACGAAGTGCGCGTTGTCCTCCCGCGCGACGGCGTCCGGCGCCGGCAGGGCCCGCACGGGCCGGTCCGCGTCCCCGGTGGAGACGAGCCCGGCCGTGTGGTCGAGCAGCTGGCGCAGCGTCACCTGGCGCCCGCCCGGCACCCGCCACGTCCGCAGGTACCCGTCGACGTCGACGTCGAGGTCCAGGTGCCCGCGGCGCACGAGGGCCAGCACGCCGACCGTGCTCACCAGCTTGCTGACCGACCCGACCTGGAACACCGTGTCCGTGGTCACCGGCTCGTCGGCGCCGGCCGCGAGCACGCCGTACGCCCGCAGCTCGTCCAGCTCGCCGTCGCGCAGCACCGCGAGCACGGCACCGGGGACGCGGTGGCGCGCGAGCGCCGGTTCCAGCGGTGGCACCACGGGCCCGGTCCGGGCCGGAGCCGGCGCGCGTTCCGGCGTCCCGGCGGCCTCGGCGAGCGTGCGGTCGAGCATGGCGGCCTGGAGCGTCAGCGGCAGGCCGGCCCGGCGCGCGGCGGCGACCACCGGTACGACGAGCAGCGAGTGGCCGCCGAGCGCGAAGAACCTGTCGTGCCGGCCGACCCGCTCGATCCCCAGCACGCCCGCCCAGATGCCGGCGAGCGTGGCCTCGGCGCCGGGGCGCGGTGCCAGGTACTCGGCGGCGGCCGAGGGCGCGTCGGGCAGCGCCCGGTGGTCGACCTTGCCGTTGGCGTTGAGCGGGATCCGCTCGACCGGGACGAACGCGGACGGGATGAGCGGGGCGGGCAGCCGCTCGGCGCAGTGCGCGGCCAGGCCGTCGCCGCCGCCGACGTGGTAGGCGACCAGGCGCGTGCCGCCCGCGGACGGCGCCGCGACGACCACCGCGTCGGCGACCTCCGGGTGCTCCAGCAGGACGGTCCGGATCTCTCCGGGCTCGACCCGGTACCCGCGGATCTTCACCTGGTCGTCGACCCGCCCGAGCAGGTCCAGGTCGCCGCCGGGCAGCCAGCGCCCGACGTCGCCGGTGCGGTACAGCCGCTGCCCCGAGCCGAACGGGTCCGGCACGAACCGGTCCGCGGTCAGCTCCGGACGGCCGGCGTAGCCGCGGGCCAGCCCGACCCCGCCGAGGTACACCTGGCCGAGCACGCCCACCGGAACCGGGCGCAGGCCGGCGTCGAGCACGTACGTGCGCATGCCGCCCAGCGGCCGGCCGATCGGCGCGACGTCGCCCTCGACCGGCCCGGTGACCGGGTACCGGCTGACCGCGACGGTCGCCTCGGTGGGGCCGTACTCGTTGAGGAGCACGGCGTCCGGCGCCAGCGCGTGCCACCGCGCGCAGGTACGGGCGGTGAGCGCCTCGCCGCCGACGACGAGCATCGGGGTGAGCGCGGTCGCCTCGGCCGCCGTCAGCTGGTCGGCGAGCAGGTCGAGGTGGCCGGGGGTGAGCTTGACGAAGCTGAACGGCCCGGCGGCCGCCAGCCGCCACCCGAGCTCGTCGAGCCCGGCCTCGGCCGGCAGCAGCCACAGCCGCTGCCCGGTGACCAGCGGCGCCCAGATCGGCGTCACCACCATGTCGAAGGCGACCGAGGAGAACAGCGGCGCGCCGCCGGTCCGGTCCCCGATCAGCTCGCCGGCGGCCCAGTCGATGTAGTTGGCGAGGCTGCGGTGGCTGACCTGCACGCCCTTGGGGCGGCCGGTGGAGCCGGAGGTGAAGATGACGTACGCGAGCCGGTCCGGGTCGATGTCCACAGTGGGCGGTGAGGCGGGGTGTGCGGCGACCAGCGCGGCGTCCCGGTCGAGCAGCACCAGGCCGGCGCCGTCGCCGAACCGGTCGGCGTAGCCGGTCGAGGTGACGACCGTGGCGGCGCCGGCGTCGGCGAGCATGCCGGCGATCCGGGCGGGCGGGTACGACGGGTCGATCGGCACGTAGGCCCCGCCGGCCTTCCACACCGCGAGCAGCGTGGTGACCAGCTCCGGGCCGCGGTCGAGCAGGACGCCGACCACGCGGTCCGGTCCGGCGCCGAGCCCGCGCAGGTGGTGCGCGAGCCGGTTGGCCGCGGCGTCCATCGCGGCGTACGTGAGCCCGCCGGCCGCCTCGGCCCCCGGCGTGCGCGCCGCCCACGCCGCGATCCGGTGCGGGACGAGCGCGGGTACGGCCTCGGCCGGCGCGGGGTTCCAGCCGGTCACGACGTCGTGGCGCTCGGCGGCGGGCAGGAACGTCCCGCGCGGGTCGCCGTCCGGGTCGGCCGCCATGGCTTGCAGGACGAGGCGGTACATGGCGCCGAGCCGCTCGGCGTCGGCCCGGCTCATGGCGTGGCTGTCGGTGGCCAGCTCGACGTGGCCGGGCTTGGCGGCGACGGCGAGCGCGAACTCGGAGCTGGCCGCTCCCAGCCTCGGCCCGGTCGACACCCGCTCGCCGACCACGCCGTCGAAGTCGAGGTAGCTGAAGTAGACCTCGACGAGCCGGTCGCCCTGGCCGGCCGGGCGGATCGCCGGCGCCGGGTAGCGCCGGTGCGGCCATAGCTCGACCTCGCGGGCGTGCACCGACTGGACCAGGGCGGTCCAGGTGCGGGCCTGGCGGTCGTGCGGGAACGGCAGCGTGTTCAGCGACATCGCGTACACCCGCTCGCTGCCGGCCGCGTCCGGCCGCGTGTTGCAGACCAGTCCGCTGTAGAACGCCGGCTCGTCGGTCAGCTGCCCGAGCACCGTGAGGTGTGCCGCGTGCAGCACCGCCTTCAGGGAGACCCGGGCCGCCGAGGCCAGCTCCCGCAGGCGCGGGGCGAGGTCGGCGAAGGGCACGGTGACCGCGTACGGCTCCCGGTTCGCCGGCGCGACCCGGGGGCGCCACGCCGCCGGCAGCGCGAACCGCGCGTGCCCGTCGACGATGCCCTGCCAGTACTCCTTGTCCACGGTGGAGCGCAGGGAGCGCAGCTCGCCGGCCACGAAGTCGGCGAAGCGCACCGGCGTGGTCGGCGCCTCGGGTGCCGGCCCGCCCGCGCGGAGCGCGCCGTAGGCCTCCAGGATCTCCACGACGAGCGCGTGCAGGCTCCAGCCCTCGATGACCGCGTGGCAGATGGTCAGCGTCAGCCGCCACGCCTCGTCGCTCTCGACGTGCGCGGCGAAGCGCAGCAGCGGCGCCCGCTCGACGTCGAAGAGCGTGCGGTACTCCAGGCCGACGTGCCGCCGCACGGTGGCGTGGCGCTCCGGCTCGGTCAGCCCGCGCAGGTCGTACGACGCCACCGGCACCTCGACGCGGCGGTGCACGAGCTGCATCGGCACCGAGAAGCCGGTCAGGTCCACGGAGGTGCGCAGGATCTCGTGCCGGTTGACCACCAGGTCGACGGCCGCGCGCAGCGTCGCGAGGTCGAACGGCGCGGCGTCCGGCACCGCGAACGAGGCGACGTTGTGGTAGTGGTTCTGGCCGTTGTCGGCCAGCATCTCGATGAGCATGCCGAGCTGCACCTGCGACAGCGGGTACGCGTCGGCCAGCCCGCCCGGCAGCCGGGGCAGGTCCTCGCCGGGCACCAGGTCGAACGGCTCGACCGGCCGCTCGTCCGGCGCCGGGCCGGCGCGCTCGGCCAGCGCCTCGCAGAGCCGGGCCACGGTCTGCAGCGTGAAGATGTCGGCGACCGTGGCGTCCAGGCCGGCGTCGCGCAGCGCGCTGGCGAGCACCAGCGCCTTGATGGAGTGGCCGCCGAGGTCGAAGAAGCCGTCCTCGAGGCCGACCGCCGGTACCCCCAGTACCTGTGCCCACACCGCGGCGACGCGCGCCTCGAGGGGCGTGCGGGGGGCGACGAAGGGCCGGTCGGAGCGGGCCTCGGGCGCGGGCAGCGCGGCCCGGTCGAGCTTGCCGCTGTTGTTGAGCGGCAGCCGGTCGAGCGGGACCAGCACCGCGGGCACCATGTAGTCGGGCAGCGTGCGGGCCAGCGCGCGGCGCAGCTCGCCGGTGCCGCCGTCGGCCACCACGTAGCCGACCAGGCGCGGGTCGCCCGGCGTGTCCTCGCGCAGGAGGACCACCGCCTCGTCGACGCCGGGCAGCGCGCGCAGCGCCGCCTCGATCTCGCCCAGCTCGATCCGGTACCCGCGCAGCTTGACCTGGTTGTCCAGCCGGCCGTGGTAGTCGACGGCGCCGCTGGCGAGCCGGGTGACGAGGTCGCCGGTGCGGTACATGCGGGCACCGGGCGGGCCGTACGGGTCGGGTAGGAAGCGCTCGGCGGTCAGCGCGGGCCGCCGCAGGTAGCCGCGGGTCACGCCGGCGCCGGCCACGTACAGCTCGCCGGGCACCCCGACCGGCGCCGGGTGGCCGTGCTCGTCGAGCACGTACAGCCGCTCGCCGGCGAGGGCCTTGCCGATCCGGCTGCCGGTGCCCACCGCGAGGTCGGCGCGGGTCAGCCGGTGGTACGTGGAGTACACGGTGGTCTCGGTCGGCCCGTACATGTTGACCAGCGCGATGCGCGCCAGCCCGACCCGGTCGGTCCACGGCCGCAGCGCGTCGGCCTCCAGCTTCTCCCCCGCCAGGACCACCGCGCGCAGGCTCAGCCGCCCGATCCGCGGGTCGCCGTCGCCGGCCAGCCGCACCAGGCCGCGGAACGCGGTCGGGGTCTGCGCGAGCATCGTCACGCCCCGCTCGACCAGCAGGTCGAGCAGGTCGCCGGGGACCCGGGCGACCTGCGGGGGCACCACGACGAGCTGGCCGCCGTGCGCCAGCGCGCCCCAGAGCTCGAACACCGAGACGTCGAACGCGTACGAGTGGAACAGCGCCCACACGTCGGTCTCGTCGGCCGCGTAGTGCTCCTGCGTGGCGGCGAGCAGCCGCAGCACGCTGGCGTGGCTGACGCAGACGCCCTTGGGGCGGCCGGTCGAGCCGGAGGTGTAGATGACGTAGGCCAGGTCGTCCGGGCCGCCGGGTACGCCCGGGTGGGTGTCCGGCGCGTCGGCGTGGCCGCCCGGCGGGATGACCTGGCCGTCGAAGCCGGCGAGCCGGTCGCCGGCCGTCACCACCACGCGGGCGCCGGCGTCGGCGAGCATGTAGTCGATCCGCTCGTCGGGCTGCGCCGGGTCCAGCGGCAGGTACGCGGCGCCGGACTTGAGCACGCCGAGCAGTGCGGGCACCAAATCGGCGCCCCGGTCGAGGCAGACGCCGACGACGGACTCCGGGCCGGCGCCGGCCGCGCGCAGCCGGTGGGCGAGGCGGTTGGCACGGGCGTCGACCTCGGCGTACGTGAGCGCGACGCCGCCGGCCACCACGGCCACGGCGTGCGGTGTCGCGGCGGCGCGGGCCTCGAACAGCTCGTGCACCCGGCCGGTCACCGGCGTGTCCTCGGCGGCTTCGACGGGCCTTTCGCGCTCGCCGTCGGGCAGGTACACGGCCTGCGCGTCGCCGGACGGGTCGGCCACCATCGCGGCCAGCACGGCCCGGTACATGGCGCCGACCCGTTCGAGGCCGGCCCGGCCGAGCACGGCGGGGTTGGCGGACAGCTCGTACCGGCCGCGGTGGGCGAAGACCGACAGGTCGAACTCGGTGGCGCCGTCGCCGGCGGTGCCGACGACCGTGGCCGCGGAGCCGCCCTGCGCCCGGCTGAAGTCCTGGTAGTTGAACATCACCCGGAGCAGTCGCTGCCCGCCGTCGCGCTGGATCTCGGCGAGCGGGAACCGCCGGTGCGGCCACAGCTCGACCTCCCGGTCGAACACCGCGGCGACGAGCTGGCGCCAGGTGCGGGCGTCCCGGTCGTAGGGGAACGGCAGCGTGTTCAGGTACATGCCGTGGACCTGGTCGGCGCCGGGCAGCTCGGGGCGGGCGTCGCAGACGAGGCCGCTGAAGAAGCGCCGCTCGGGCGTGAGCTGGCTGAGCACCTTGAGGTGGGCGGCGTGCAGCACGGCCTTTACGGAGACGTCGCCGGCGCGGGCGAGCGCGCGCACGCCCTCGTCCAGGTCGGCCACGTCGACGGTCACCGCGACGCGCCCGGTGCCGGGCTCGCCCCAGCCGTCCGGCAGCGCCAGCCGCGCCCGGCCGTCCACGATGGACCGCCAGTAGTCCCGGTCCTCCGGAGAAGCCAGGGAGGCCAGCTCGCCGGCGACGAAGTCGGCGTACCGCACCGGCGGCACCGGTGCCGGGGCCGGCTCGCGGCCGGCGGACAGCTCCGCGTAGACCTCCAGCAGCTCGGCGAGCAGCCGCGCGACGCTCCACCCCTCGGTGATCGCGTGGCAGACGGTGAACGTGAGCCACCACGTGTCGCCGGTGTCGAGGTGGGCGCGGACGCGCAGCAGCGGCGCCTCGTCGAGCGCGAACGGGGTGGCCCGCTCGGCCGCGACGAACTGCGCGAACCGCGCGGCCCGTACCTCGGCCGGCGCGTCCCGCCCGTCCTCCACCCGGACCTGCGGCGCGGCCTCGGCGTGCACGAGCTGCATCGGCTCCGAGTAGCCGGTCAGGTGGAAGGACGTGCGCAGCGTCTCGTGCCGGCCCACCACGACCCGCACGGCCTGGCGCAGCGCGGACGCCGAGAACGGCCGGCCGTCGCGGACCTGGTGCGCGAGCACGCTGTGGTAGACGGCGGAGTCGCCGCTGGCGGCCATCTCGGCGAGCATGCCGAGCTGGGTGCGCGAGGCCGGGTAGGCGTCGGTGAGCCCGGCCGGCAGCGCGGCCCGGTCGGCGGCGCTGATCAGCGCGAACGGCGCGACGGTGCCCGGCCCGGCGTCCGCCGCCGGTGACAGGGACGCGGCGAGCCGGCGCACGGTCCGGTGCGCGAACACGTCCCGCACGCTCGTCGGGTGGCCGGCCGCGCGCAGGGCGCCGACCAGCGCGACCGCGAGCATCGAGTCGCCGCCGAGGTCGAAGAAGCTCTCGTCCACGCCGACCCGTTCGACGCCGAGCACCCGCGCCCACACCTCGGCGACGGCGGCCTCGGTGCCGTCCGCCGGTGCCGCGTGGGAGGCGCTCTCGCGGACGCCGGGGTCGGGCAGCTGCCGGCGGTCGACCTTGCCGTTGGGGCTCAACGGCAACTCGTCGATCGTCACGTACGCCGACGGGACCATCGCCGCCGGCAGCGCCGCCCGGACCCGCTCGCGGACGGCGGCCACGTCCACCGTGGAGGCGGGCGCCGGCAGCAGGTAGGCGGCGAGGGTACGGCGGCCGTCGCGGTCCACGACCTTCGCCACGGCCTCGGCGACGCCGTCGCAGCCGCGCAGGACCGCCTCGACCTCGCCGAGCTCGATCCGGACGCCGTTGAGCTTGACCTGCGTGTCGAGGCGGCCGAGGAACGCGACGGTGCCGTCCGGCCGCCAGGTGGCCGCGTCGCCGGTGCGGTAGAGGCGGGAGCCGGGCGGGCCGTACGGGTCGGGCACCCAGCGGGCGGCGGTCAGCGCCGCGGCGCCGAGGTACCCGCGGCCGAGCGCGAGCCCGCCGGCGCACAACTCGCCGGGCGCGCCGACCGGCACCGGCCGCAGGTCCTCGTCGAGGACGTACAGCCGCACGTTGGGGTGCGGTACGCCGAGCGGGACCCGGCCGGCCCCGGCCAGCGCCTCGGGGGTGCACGGCCAGCTGGACACGTCGACGGTCGCCTCGGCCGGCCCGTACGTGTTGTGCAGCTCCGCGCCGGGCAGCGCGGCCAGGAACGCCCGGGCCACGTCGGCCGGGATCTCCTCGCCGCCCACGCCGACCGCGCGCAGCGACCGCACCCGGTCGAGCCCTTCGACCAGCAGCGCGGAGAGCATCGCCGGTACGAAGTGGACGGCCGTCACGCCCTCGCGGGCCATGAGGTCGCACAGGTACGCCGGGTCGCGGTGCCCGCCGGCCCGGGCCACGACGAGGCGGGCGCCGGCGGACAGGGCCGCGTAGATCTCGCCGGGCGAGACGTCGAAGCCGATCTCGGTCCTCTGCAGCACCACGGAGCCGGCGTCGAGCCGGTAGAACGTGGGTCCGGCGAACGCCTGCCGGTTGACCAGGGCCTCGTGCGTGAGCACGGCACCCTTGGGCCGGCCGGTCGAGCCGGAGGTGTAGATGACGAAGCAGCCGCTGTCCGGGCCGGCGAGCGGTGCCGGGTCGGTGGCCGGGCATTCCGCCCAGGCCGCCGGCTCGTCCAGCCGGACCACCCGCGCCGCCGACGGGGCAGGTCGTCCACGGTGGTCAGCAGGACCGGCGCGCCGGCGTCGGCGAGCATGAACGCGAGGCGGTCGGCCGGGTAGCCGGGGTCGAGGGGCAGGTAGACGCCGCCGGCCTTGTGCACGGCGAGCATCGCGGCGACCTGCTCCACCGACCGCTCCGCGCAGACGCCGACCAGGACCTCGGGGCCCACGCCCAGGTCGCGCAGGTGGTGCGCGAGGCGGTTGGCCCGCGCGTTGAGCTCGCCGTAGCTGACGTGCGCGCCCTCGCGGGTGACGGCCGTGGCCGACGGCCGCGCGGCGGCCCGTGCCTCGAAGGCGTCGTGCGCCAGGCGGTGCGGCACCGGCGTGACCGGACCGTCCGCCCAGCCCAGGACCGTCTCGCGCTCGCCCGGCGGCAGGTAGGTCTCGCGCGCGTCGCCGTCCGGGTCGGCGACCATCGCCTCCAGCACCCGGCGAAGCATGCCGCCCACCCGCGCCAGCGCGTCCCGGCCGACCGTGCGGGCGTCCGCGACGAGCCGCAGCGCGCCGCTGCTGGCGCCGACGGACAGGCCGAACTCGGTGGTCCCGGGGCCGGCGGGATCCGCTGCGAGGAGCGGAGCGACGAGGCCGGATGGCGCCGGCCGCCCGGGACCTTCAGCGAGCGAAGCGGGCGCGGCCGGCGTGGTGCCGGCGACCTCCCCCGGCACGGCGGCGGGGCGGGCCTCGTGGTAGCCGAAGACGACGTCGATCGGGCGAGGGCCGGCGCCGGCGAGCCGGCGGATGGCGGGCAGCGGGTACCGCCGGTGCGGCGACAGCTCGACCTCGCGGTCGAACACCGCCCGCACCAGGTCCCGCCACGATCCCGCCGCCCGCTCGACGGCGAACGGGAGGACGTTGATGTACATGCCGTGCACCCGCTCCGCGCCCCGCACCTCCGGCCGGGCGTCGCAGACCAGCCCGGTGTAGAAGCGCGGCTCCCGCGTCAGCTGGCTCATCACCTTCAGGTGCGCGGCGTGCAGCACCGACTTCACCGAGACGCCGGCGTCGCGGGCGAAGGCGCGCAGCGGCGCGTCCAGGTCGGCGATGTCCACCGTGGTCCGGTGGCTGCCCGCGCCGGACGGGTCGCCCAGCGCCTGCGGCAGCGTGAGCCCGGGCCGGCCGGTCACCACGCCGTGCCAGTAGTCGCGGTCCTCCGCGGACTCCAGCGCGGCCAGCTCGGCGGCGACGAAGTCGGCGTACCGCACCGGCGGCGCCTCGTCCGGCTCGGCCGCGAGCCCGGCCCGCCGCCGCCGGTACCCGGTCACCAGCTCGCGGAGCAGGGCGTTGAAGTCCCAGCCACCGGTGACCAGATGGCTGACCGAGACGGTGACGGTGTCGCCGTGCGCGGCCACCCGCAGCAGGGGCGCCTCGTCCAGCCGGAACGGCACCCGGTCCCCGGTCGGTCCCTCGTGGACGGTGACCCGTGCCCGCGCGTGCACCAGCTGCAGGGGCACCGAGAAGCCGGACAGGTGCACCGAGGTGCGCAGCGTCTCGTGCCGCTCCACCAGGTCGTCGACCGCGCCCTGGAGCGCCTCGACCGACAGCGGGTGGCCGTCGTCGTCGACGCGGACCGTCTCGACGATGTGGTACAGCGACGGCGCGTCACCCTTGGCGATCTCCACGGCCATCCCGACCTGCGCCTGCGTGGCCGGGTAGGCGTCGGCCAGCCCGTCCGGCAGCGCGGCCCGGTCCTCGGCGCCGATCAGCGCGAAGGGCGCGACGGATCTGGCTCCCTCCTTGTCGTCCTCGGGGGTGGTCATCGACTTGGCGAGCCGGCGCACGGTGCGGTGGGCGAAGATGTCCCGCACGGTGGTCTGCTGCCCGGCGGCGCGCAGCGCGCCGACGAGCGTGACCGCGAGCATCGAGTCGCCGCCGAGGTCGAAGAAGCTGTCGTCGATGCCGACCCGCTCGGCGCCGAGCACCTGCGCCCACACCCACACCATCGCGGCCTCGGCCGCCGAGGTGGGCGGCGCGTACGGCGTCGCGGCGCCCGCCTGCGGGCCCGGTGCGGGCAGCTGCCGGCGGTCGACCTTGCCGTTCGGGTCCAGCGGGACGGCCGGGATCGTCACGTACGCGGACGGGACCATCGCCTCGGGCAGCGCGCCGCGCGCCGCCTCCCGCAGCGCCGCCATGTCCACGGTGGACCCGGCGGCGGGCACGACGTAGCCGACCAGGGCGCGGCGGCCGTCCAGCTCCACGGCGGCGGCGACCGCCTCGGCGACGCCGTCGCAGCCGCGAAGGACCGCCTCGACCTCGCCGAGCTCGATCCGGACGCCGTTGAGCTTGACCTGGGTGTCGATGCGGCCGAGGAAGTCGACCGTTCCGCCGGCGCTGAGTTGGCTGCGCTCGCTCCGCTCGCTGGACGCTCCGGGAAGCCAGGCGGCCGCGTCGCCGGTGCGGTACAGGCGCGCGCCGGGCGGGCCGTACGGGTCCGGCAGGAAGCGCTCGCCGGTCAGCGCGGGCGCGCCGAGATAGCCGCGGGCCAGCGCGGCACCGCCGATGAACAGCTCGCCCCGCACGCCCGGCGCCACCGGCTGCAGGTCGGCGTCGAGGACGCGCAGCACCACGTGGGGGAACGCCGTGCCGATCGGCACCCGGCTCAGCCCGGCCAGCCGATCGGCCGTGACGAGCCAGCTGGTGACGTCGATGGTCGCCTCGGCCGGCCCGTACGTGTTGTGCAGCTCGCACTCCGGCAGCGCGGCCAGGAACGCCCGGGCCACGTCGGCCGGGATCTCCTCGCCGCCGACCGCGACCGAGCGCAGCGACGCGCACCGGTCGAGGCCTTCGCGCAGCAGGGCGGAGAGCATGCTCGGCACCAGCTCCACGGCGGTCACGGACTCGGCGACGATCAGGTCGCGCAGGTACGCGGGGTCGCGGTGCCCGCCCGGCCGGGCGACCACCACGCGGGCGCCGGTGGACAGGCCCGCGTAGACCTCGCCCGGCGAGACGTCGAAGCCGATCGCGGTCTTCTGCAGGATGACCGCGTCCTCGCCGAGCCGGTTGACGTGCGGCGCCGCGTACGCGAGCCGGTTGGCCAGCGCGCCGTGCGGGACGAGCACGCCCTTGGGCCGGCCCGTCGAGCCGGAGGTGTAGATGACGTAGCAGCCGCTGTCCGGGCCGGCGAGCGGCTCCGGGTCGGTCGCCGGCTGGTCGTTCCACGCCTCCGGCTCGTCGAGCCGTATCTCACGTGCGGTGGACGGCGCTCCGTCCACAGTGGTCAGCAGGATCGGCGCCGCGGCGTCGGCCAGCATGTACGCCAGCCGGTCGGCGGGGTAGCCGGGGTCGAGGGGGAGGTACACGCCCCCGGCCTTGTGCACCGCCAGCATCGCGACGATCTGCTCGACCGACCGGTCGGCGCGGACACCGACCAGCACCTCCGGGCCCACACCGAGGCCCCGCAGGTGGTGCGCCAACCGGTTCGCCGACTCGTTCAGTTCGCCATAGCTCATGCTCCTTCCGTCCGAAGTGACCGCGACCGCGGACGGCCGTGCCGCCGCCCGCCTCTGGAACGCCTCGTGTGCCAGCTCCGCGGGTGCCGCGCCGCTGGCGACCGTGCCGAGCACCGCCTCCCGCTCGCCGGCGGGCAGGTACGCCTGCCGCGCGTCGCCGGCCGGGTCGTCGGCCATCGCCTCGAGCACCCGGCGGAACATGCCGCCGACGCGGGCCAGGGCCGCCGGGCCGAACGCCGCCCGGTCGCTGACCAGGTCGATGAAGCCGCCGGCCGCGGTGACCTGGAGGGCGAACTCGGTGCCGCCCTCGCCGGCCACGGCCTCGTAGTCGGCCGACTCCGCGCCGTCCTGCGCCGCGCGCCGGAACTCGGTGAAGTCGAACACCACGTCGATCGGGCGGGAGCCGGCACCGGCCAGGCGGCGCACGGCCGCGAGCGGGTACCGCCGGTGCGGCCACAGCTCGACCTCGCGGTCGAACACCGAGCGCACCAGGTCGCGCCAGGTGCCGGCGCCGCGCTCGTACGCGAACGGCAGGATGTTGATGTACATGCCGTGCACCCGCTCCGCGCCCCGCACCTCCGGCCGGGCGTCACAGACCAGCCCGGTGTAGAAGCGCGACTCCTGCGACAGCTGGCTCATCACCTTCAGGTGCGCGGCGTGCAGGACGGCCTTGGGCGACACCTCGCTCGCCGAGGCGAACGCGCGCAGCCGCTCCTCCAGGTCCTGGTAGCTGACCCGCACCCGCAGCGCCTGCCGGCCGCCGTCCGGCTCGCCCCAGCCCTCCGGCACGGCGAACGCGGGGTACCCGGCGGTGACGTCCCGCCAGTAGCCGGTGTCCACATCGGAGCGCAGGGCCTCCAGCTCGCCGGCGACGAAGTCGGCGTACCGCACCGCGACCGGCTCGGTCGACTCCGGCGGCAGGCCGGCGCAGCGCCGCTCGTACGCGCCGAGCAGCTCGGGCAGCAGCGTGTTGAGGTCCCAGCCGCCGGTCACCAGGTGGCTCACCGCGACGGTCAGCCACCAGCCGCGGTCGTCGCTGACGTGCGCCGCGACCCGGAACAGCGGCGGGGTGTGCTCGACGTCGAACGGCGCGGCCCGCTCCGCGTCGACGAACGCGCGCAGCCGGGCCTCTATGTCACCGTCCAGGGTGGACACCCGGACCCCGGCGGTCGCCTCGGCGTGCACCACCTGCATCGGCACCGAGAAGCCGGTCAGGTGGAACGAGGTGCGCAGCGTCTCGTGCCGGGCGACCACCTCGTCCACGGCGGCGCGCAGGGCGCCGGCGGAGAACGGGCGGCTGCTGTTGACGCGGAACGAGCGCACGATGTGGTACAGCGAGCGGTCCGGGTCCTTCTGGATCTCGACGGCCATGCCGATCTGCGCCTGGACGGCCGGGTACGCGTCGACGGCACCCGCCGGCACCAGCGCCCGGTCGGCGGCGCTGACCAGCGCGAACGGCGCGACGGCCGTGAACGCCGGCGCGGCGGCGGCCGCGTCCTGCGCCTCGATGTGCGCGGCGAGCGCGGCGACCGTGCGGTGCCGGAAGACGTCCTTGACGCCGACCGGGAGCTTCGCCGCGCGCAGCGCGCCGACGAGCACGACGGCCCGCAGCGAGTCGCCGCCGAGGTCGAAGAAGCTGTCCGCGACGCTGACCGACTCCAGCTTGAGCACCTTCGCCCAGATCCCGGCGAGCTGGCGTTGCAGGTCGCCGGCGGGCGCGACGTGCACCCGCTCGTCCGGGACGGCGAGCGCGAGCAGCGCCTTGCGGTCGACCTTGCCGTTGGCGTTGAGCGGGATCGCGTCGACCGGCACGAGGTCGGCCGGGATCATGTACTCGGGCAGGGCGTCGGCGAGCGCGGCGCGCAGGGCGTCCGGCCGCTGACCGGTACCGGTCCAGTAGGCGGCGAGCCGCTTGTCGCCGTTCGCGTCCTCGCGGACCAGCACGGCCGCCTCGTCGACGCCGGGCAGTGCGGCCATGGCGGCCTCGATCTCGCCGAGCTCGATCCGGTAGCCACGGATCTTGATCTGGTGGTCGATCCGGCCGCAGAACTCGACGGCGCCGTCGGGCAGGCGCCGGGCGAGGTCGCCGCTGCGGTACAGGCGGGCGCCGGGCGGGCCGAACGGGTCGGGCACGAACTTCGCGGCGGTCAGCTCGGCCGCGCCGAGGTAGCCGCGGGCCACGCCGGTGCCGCCGACGTACAGCTCGCCGGTCATGCCGACCGGCGCGTGGCTGAGGTTGGCGTCGAGCACGTGCATCGTCATGCCGGGTAGCGCCTTGCCGATCGGGACCACCGGCCGGGTCTGCTCGCCCAGCACGGGGTGGATGCAGGTGCCGACGGACGCCTCGGTCGGGCCGTACTCGTTGATCAGGTTGCCGGGGCCGAGGATGCCCAGCCAGCGGTTGGCGACCGCGGCCGGCAGCGCCTCACCGGCGACGACGACCACCGGGGCGAGGGCGGCGAGCGCCTCGGTGGGCAGGCCGCGGCCGACGATCTCCAGGTGGGCGGGGGTCATCTTGAGGAAGGAGTACGGGCCGGAGGCGGCCAGCGTCGCGCCGAGCTCGGCCAGGTCGAGGTCCTGGTCGACCATGACGACCCGCTGCCCCGCCGCGAGCGGCGCCCACAGGTTCGGCACCTGCAGGTCGAACGCGACCGAGGAGAAGACCGCCGAGCCGCCGGTGCCACGCCCGGCCAGGACGTCCGAGGCCCACCGGATGTGGTTGGCGAGCCCGCGGTGGGTCACCTGCACGCCCTTGGGACGGCCGGTGGAGCCGGAGGTGAAGATGACGTACGCCAGCTCGTCGAGGTCGGTCGCGCGCTCCACCGGGGAGGCGTCGGCGCCGGCGAAGTCGGAGACCAGCAGCGTGTCGACGGTGAACCGGCCGGCGTAGCGGTCGGAGGTGACCGCCCAGGTCACGCCGGCGTCGGCGAGCATGACGGCGAGCCGGCCGGCCGGGTACGACGGGTCGAGCGGCAGGTAGGCCGCGCCCGCCTTCCAGACGCCGAGCAGCGTCACCACGAGGTCGGCGCCGCGGTCCAGCAGCACGCCGACGACCGACCCGGCGCCCACGCCGCGGGAGCGCAGCACACCGGCAACGGCGGCGGCCCGCGCGTCGAGGTCGGCGAAGCTCAGGCCGCCGACCGCCTCGGCGTGCGGGGTCTCGGCCGCCCGGGCCTCGACCTCGTCCAGCACCGAGCGGAGCACCGGCTCGGCCTCGGCCGGCGCCGGCGGCAGCTCGTCCGCGGGCAGGCGGGAGACCCGCGCGTCGCCGTCGAGGTCGGCGACCATCGCCTCCAGCACGGCGCGGTACATGGCGCCGACGCGCACCACGCCCGGGTAGTCGACGGCGTGCGAGCGGGCCAGGATGCTGAGCGTGCCGTCCAACGTGGACACGTGCAGGTCGAACTCGCCGGTCGCCTCGTAGATGGCGTCCTCGACGCCGACCCGCTCGGTGTCGATCTGCTGGAAGTCGAGGTAGTTGAAGAGGATCTCGAGGGGGCGCTTGCCGCCGCCGAGGCGCTGCACGGCGGGGATCGGGTACCGGCGGTGCGGCCACAGCTCCAGCTCGCCGTCGAAGGTCTGCCGGATCAGCTCCCGCCACGTGCCGGCCCGCCGCGCGTCGTGGGTGAACGGCAGCGTGTTCAGGTGCATGCCGTACACCCGGTCGGCGCCGGTCACCTCGGGGCGGCCGTGGCAGACCAGGCCGCTGGTGAAGACGGGCTCGCGGGTGAGCTGGCTCATCACCTTCAGGTGCGCGGCGAGCAGCACGCTCTTCAGCGACGTCTCCGTGCGGGCGGCCAGGTCGCGCAGGCCGTCCATGAGGTCGTGCATGGGCACCCGGGTGCCGCACTGGTACTCGGGCACGGACTCGTCCTCGCCCCAGCCGGCGGGCAGCTCGAAGCGGGGCAGGGCGACGACGCCGCGCCAGTAGTCGCGGTCCTCGGTGGACTCCAGTGCCTCCAGCTCGCCGGCGACGAAGTCGGCGTACCGGACCGGCAGCGGGGCGAACGGGGCCGGCTCGCCGGTGTCCCGGACGGCGCGGTAGTTGTCCAGGATCTCCATCAGCAGCGAGTGGTGGCTCCAGCCTTCGAGGATGCCGTGCGACATCGTGAGGACGAACCACCACGTGCCGTCGTCGCCGACCATCGCGCCGATCCGCATCTGCGGCGCCTGGTCCGGTGCGAAGGGCCGACTCCGCTCGCCGGCCATGTACGCCCGCAGCGCGTCCTCGGTGTGTCCGTCGAGGACGGTGATCTCCACCGGCACGGCGGCGTGGACGAGCTGCATGGGCACCGAGAAGCCGTCGAGGGCGAACGAGGTGCGCAGGATCTCGTGCCGCTCCACGACGGCGCGCACGGCCCGGCGCAGCACGTCCGGTGAGAAGGCGTGGGCGTCGCGGATCGGGAACGCGGAGACGTTGTGGTACGTGCGCCGCTCCTGGTCGGTCATCGTCATGACGAGCATGCCGAGCTGGACCTGGCCGCACGGGTACGCGTCGACGACACCGTCCGGCACGAGCGCGCGGTCGGCCGCGCCGATGAGCGCGAACGGCGCGACGGCCCGGAAGGCCGGCTCGGCGGCGGCGTCCTGCGCCTCGATGTGCGCGGCGAGGGCGGCCACGGTGCGGTGCCGGAAGACGTCCTTGACGCCGACCGCGAAGCCGGCCCCGCGCAGCGCGCCGACCAGCGCGATCGCGCTGATCGAGTGCCCGCCGAGGTCGAAGAAGGAGTCGTGCGCCCCGATCGGGTCGCGCTCGAGGATCCGCGACCAGATGCCGGCGAGCCGCTGCTCCAGCGCGGTGGCGGGCGCGACGTGCACGCGCTCGTCCGGGATCGCGAGCGCGAGCAGCGCCTTGCGGTCGACCTTGCCGTTGGCGTTGAGCGGGATCGCGTCGACCGGTACGAGGTCGGCCGGGATCATGTGCTCGGGCAGCGTGCGGGTGAGCGCGGCGCGCACCTCGTCCGGCCGCCCCGCCGCGCCGGACCAGTAGCCGGCGAGCCGCTTGTCGCCGCCGGCCTCCTCGCGGACCAGTACCGCCGCGTCGCGGACGCCGGGCAGCGCGGACAGCGCGGCCTCGATCTCGCCGAGCTCGATCCGGAAGCCTCTGATCTTGACCTGGTCGTCGACCCGGCCGCAGAACTGCACGGCGCCGTCGGGCAGCCGGTACGCCAGGTCGCCGGTGCGGTACAGGCGGGCGCCGGGCGCGCCGAACGGGTCGGGCACGAACTTGCCGGCGGTCAGCTCCGGCGCGCCGGCGTACCCGCGGGCCACCCCGACACCGCCGACGTACAGCTCGCCGACGACGCCGACCGGTGCCGGCCGCAGCCCGGCGTCGAGCACGAACATCGTCATGCCGGGCAGCGCCCGGCCGATCGGGACGACCGCGGCGGCCTGCTCGCCGTGGATCGGGTGGATGCAGGTGCCGACGGACGCCTCGGTCGGCCCGTACTCGTTGATCAGGTTGCCCGGTCCGAGCACGTCGAGCCAGCGGTTGGCCAGCGTCGCCGGCAGCGCCTCGCCGGCCACGACCACGACCGGTGCCAGCGCGGCGAGCGCCTCGTCCGGCAGCTGCCCGCCGACGATCTCCAGGTGGCCGGGGGTCATCTTCAGGAAGGAGAAGGGGCCGGCGGCGGCGAGCGTGGCACCCAGCTCGGCCAGGTCGAGGTCCTGGTCGACCATGACGACCCGCTGCCCCGCCGCGAGCGGCGCCCACAGGTTCGGCACCTGCAGGTCGAACGCGACCGAGGAGAAGACCGCCGAGCCGCCGGTGCCCCGCCCGGCCAGGGTGCGCGCCGCCCAGCGGATGTGGTTGGCGACGCCCCGGTGGGTCACCTGGACGCCCTTGGGACGGCCGGTCGAACCCGAGGTGAAGATCACGTACGCCAGGGCGTCCAGGTCGGTCGCGGTGGACGGCACCGCGCCGCTCGCGGGTGCGTCCTCGACGCGCAGGATGTCGACGCCCTCGAAGCGGTCGGCGTACCGGGCGGAGGTGACGACGGTGGTGACGCCGCCGTCGGCGAGCATCGGGGCGATCCGGGCGGCGGGGTGGGACGGGTCGATCGGCAGGTACGCCGCGCCCGCCTTCCACGCGCCGAGCAGCGCGGCGACAAGGTCCACGCCGCGGTCGAGCAGCACGCCGACGACGGAGCCGGCGGTGACGCCGCGGTCCCGCAGGGCGGTGGCCACTCCCCGGGCGCGGGCGTCGAGCGCGGCGAAGCTGACGCCGTCGACCGCCTCGGCGGCCGGCGCCTGCGCGACCCGCGCCTCGAACTCGGCGAGCACCGAGCGCTCCACCGGCTCGTCCACCGGGTCGGCGTCGGCGAGCACGACCGGCGCGTCGGCCTCCGGCAGGCAGGCCACGCGGGCGTCGCCGTCCGGGTCCGCGACCATCGCGTCCAGCACGACGCGGTACATGGCGCCCATGCGGGCGAGGTGCTCGGCGGTGACGTGGCGGCGGCTGGCCTGCAGCGTGACGAAGCCGAGCCGGCAGATCACGCCCATCGGAAACTCGGTCGGGCTGTCGTCGATCGAGTCGGCGTAGTCGACCTCGGCGGTGTCGATCTGGTGGAAGTCGTGGTAGCTGAACCGGACGTCGAGCATCCGGGAGCCGTCGCCGATCTCCCGCTGGAGCACCGGCAGCGGGTACCGGCGGTGCGGCCACAGCGACAGCTCGCGGGCGAACGTCTGGCGGATCAGCTCCCGCCACGTCCGCGCCGCGCCGGCGTCGTGCGGCACCGGCATCGTGTTCAGGTGCATGCCGTACACCCGGTCGGCGCCGGCCACCTCGGGCCGGATGTTGCAGACGAGGCCGGTGAAGAAGCGGCGCTCGCGGGTGAGCTGGCTCATCACCTTCAGGTGCGCGGCGAGCAGCACCGACTTGAGCGGCACGCCGGCCGCGCGGGCCAGGCCGCGCAGGTCGGCCTCCAGGTCCTGCAGCGGTACCCAGCGCTCGTGCTGGTCGGCGGCGTCGGCGGTCGGGTCGCCCCACGCCTCGGGCAGCGCGAACCGCTCGTGCCCGGCCAGCGCCTCCTGCCAGTAGGCGCCGTCCACACCGTCCCCTGTGGACTTCAGCTCGGCGGCGACCGCGTCGGCGAAGCGCACCGGCGGCAACGGCCGGGGGTCGACCGGGAGCCCGTCGCGGATGCGGTGGTAGTCGGCGATCACCTCCATGATCAGCGAGTGGTAGCTCCAGCCGTCGAGGATCGGGTGGCACTCGGTGAGCGTCAGCCACCAGCTGCCGTCCGGGTTGACCCGGGCGTGCAGCCGGAACAGCGACGGCTCGGCGAGGTCGAAGAGGTTGCCGCGCTCGCTGGCGATGTACGCGCGCAGCTCGGCCTCCAGCGCGGCCCGCTCGGTGGCCACGGCGCGGTCCATGCCGACCGGCATCTCGGCGGTGGCGTGCACGAGCTGCATCGGCATCGAGTAGCCGTCCAGGTCGAACGACGTGCGCAGCACCTCGTGCCGCTCGACGAGCAGCGCGGCGGCCGCCTTGAACGCGTCGAGGGAGAACTCCCCACGGTCGGGGATCCGGTACGTGGTGACGTTGTGGTAGTGGTTGCGGTCGGTGTCCGCGAGCAGCTCGGCGAGCATGCCGAGCTGGGCCTGCGAGCACGGGTACGCGTCGACGACGCCGGCCGGGACCAGGGCGCGGTCGGCCGCGGAGATGAGCGCGAACGGCGCCACGGACGCGACCGGCCCGGCGGGCGCGGGGCGGCCGGTGAGCCACTGCGCGAGGTGGGCGATCGACCGGTGCTCGAACAGGTCGCGGACCTCGACGTCGAAGCCGGCGGTCCGCAGCGCGCCGGCCAGCCCGACGGCGCGGATCGAGTCGCCGCCGACGTCGAAGAAGCTGTCCTCGACGCTGACCCGGGGAAGGCCCAGCACGTCGGTCCAGACCGCGGCGATCCGTTCCTCCACTGTGGAGCGCGGCGCGACGTACGGCTGGTCGGTGGGGATGACCCCGCGCTCGGGTGAGGGCAGGGCCTTCTTGTCGAGCTTGCCGTTGGTGGTCAGCGGGATCCGGGCCACCGGGACGAACGCCGAGGGGATCATGTAGTCGGGCAGCGTGCGGGCGAGGGCGGCGCGCACCTGTGCCGGGCGCAGCATGGGCGCGCCGTCGGCGAGGACCGAGTAGGCGACGAGCCGCTTGTGGCCGGGCGTGTCCTCGCGGACGACGACCACGACGTCCCGGACGCCGGGCAGCGCGGCCATCGCGGCCTCGATCTCGCCGAGCTCGATGCGGTAGCCGCGGACCTTCACCTGGTCGTCGATCCGGCCGACGAACTCCAGCGAGCCGTCGGGGCGGCGGCGGGCGACGTCGCCGCTGCGGTACAGGCGGGAGCCGGGCGGGCCGAACGGGTCGGGCACGAACCGCTCGGCGGTCAGCTCCGGCCGGCCGAGGTAGCCGCGGGCCACGCCCTGGCCGCCGACGTGGATCTCGCCGGGGACGCCGACCGGCACCGGGTGGCCGGCGGCGTCCAGCAGGTATACGGCGAGGTCGGCGAGGGGGTGGCCGACCGGGCTCGTGTGTGCCCGCTCCAGGTCGGCGTCGACGACGCGGTGGTACGTCACGTGGACGGTCGTCTCCGTGATGCCGTACATGTTCAGCAGCCGGGTGCGGGAAAGGTCGCGGCGGGCCACCCAGGGGGCGAGGTCGCCGTACTCCAGCCGCTCGCCGCCGAAGATGACCGCGCGCAGCGCCAGCCGGTCGATGCGCGGGTCGCCGTCGGCGGCGAGGCGGACCAGGCGGCGGAACGCCGACGGGGTCTGGTTGAGCACGGTGACGCCCTGCGCGACGAGCAGGTCCAGGAACAGCTCGGGCGAGCGGGCGACCTCGGTGGGCACGACGACGAGCCGGCCGCCGTAGAGCAGCGCGCCCCACAGCTCCCAGACGGAGAAGTCGAAGGCGTACGAGTGGAAAAGCGGCCACACGTCGTCCGGTCCGAAGCGGTAGTCGGCCTCGGTGACGCTCATCAGGCGCAGGACGTGGGCGTGGGTGATGCAGACGCCCTTGGGCCTGCCGGTGGAGCCGGAGGTGTAGATGACGTACGCGAGGTTGTCCGGACCGGCACCGGCCTCGGGCGCGGTGGCCGGCGCGGCGGCGACGCGCGCGGCGGTGGCCGGGTCGTCGAGCAGGACGACCGTGCCGCCGTACCCGGCGAACCGCTCGCGGTGCGCGGCGGTGGTGACCACGACGTCGACGCCGGCGTCGGCGAGCATGAAGTCGATCCGCTCGGTGGGCGAGCCGGGGTCCAGGGGCAGGTAGCCGGCGCCGGACGTGAGCACGCCGAGGAGGCTGGGCACGAGCTGGGGGCCGCGGTCGAGGCAGACGGCGACGAGTGCCTCCGGGCCGGCGCCGAGCGCGCGCAGGTGGTGGGCCAGCCGGTTGGCGGCGGCGTCCAGCTCGGCGTAGGTCAGGGTGGTGTCGCCGCAGGTGAGCGCGGCCGCGCCGGGGGTGCGGGCGGCGGCCGCCGCGAACGCGCCGTGCACGGTGCCGGCGACCGGCGCGGCCGGCAGCGCGGGGGCCGGGGTGACGGCGGCGCGCTCGGCAGGGTCGAGGATGTCCAGCTGGGACAGGCGCGCGCGGGGGTCGGCGGCGACGTGGGCGAGCAGGCGGACGTAGTGGTCGGCGAGGCGCTGGACGGTCTCCTCGTCGAAAAGCGCGGTGGCGTACTCGACCTGGCCGCGCAGCAGCCCGTCCTCGCCGTCGACGGCGTGCAGCGTGAGGTCCACCTTGGACGATCGCAGCGGCGGCCAGAGCGGCTCGGCGGACAGGCCGGCCGGCCACTGCGCGGCACCGGCGGCGTCGCCGCGCAGCGTGAACGCCACCTGGTACAGCGGGGTGCGGGACATGTCGCGCTCGGGTTCGAGCTCGTCCACGAGCAGCGCGAACGGCGCGTCGGCGTGGTCGAAGGCGTCCAGCACGGTGGAGCGCAGGTTGTCCAGCAGGTCGATGAACGCCGGGTCGCCGTCCCACCGGCCGCGGATGACGAGGTTGTCGATGCCGTACCCGACCAGCCGCTGCAGCTCGGTGCGGCGGCGCGCGGAGGAGACGCTGCCGACCGGGATGTCGCTGCGCCCGGTGTAGCGGGAGATCAGCGCCTGGAACGCGGCCATGAGCGTCACGAACAGGGTGGTGCCGGCGCCCTGGGCGAGGTCACGCACCGCGGCCGAGAGCTCGGGGCTGAGCGCGAAGGGGAGCGCGGCCCCGCGCCAGTCGCGCACGCGCGGGCGCGGCCGGTCGGCGGGCAGCTCCAGCGGGGTGACGCCGGCGAGCTGGTTACGCCAGTAGTCGACGTGCGGGCGCAGCCCGTCGCCGCGCAGCTGCTCGCGCTGCCAGGCGGCGAAGTCGGCGAAGTGCAGGGCGGGCGGCGCGAGCGGGCTGTCCTGCCCGGCGGCGAACGCGCCGTACAGCACGGCCAGCTCGCCGAGCAGGACCTCGATGGCGGGCGCGTCGCAGGCGATGTGGTGCATGACCGTCACGAACAGGTGCTCGCCGGCGCCGAGGCGCAGCAGGGTGGCCCGGACCGGCCACTCCTCGGCCAGGTCGAAGCCGGTCTCGGTGGTGCCTGCGGTCAGCTCGGCGGCGCGGGCGTCCCGCTCGGCGTCCGGCAGGCCGCGCAGGTCCACTGTGGGCAGCTCGACGTGGCGCGGCGGGTCGATCACCTGGACCGGGGTGGCGCCGGCCAGGGCGTACCGGGTGCGCAGGATCTCGTGGCGGGCCAGGAGCGCGTTCCAGGCGGCGGCGAGCGCGCCGGCGTCCAGCGGGCCGCGCAGCCGCAGCACGGACGGCACCAGGAACTCGGCGCTGGCGGTGTCCATCCGGTTGAGGAACCACATCTGCTGCTGGCCGTACGACAGGGGCAGGTCGCCGGACCGGTCGGCGGTGGGTATCCCGCGGCGCCTGCCGGCGGCCAGGCCGGACAGCCGCCGCTGGAGCAGTTCGTCGCGCAGGGTCGGCTGGTTCGCGGTCGTGGTCATGCCAGCAGCTCCTCGGATCGCATCAGGTCGTGCGTCAGGTCGGCCTCGGACAGCGCGTCCACCTCGGCCCGGATCAGGTCTTCGACGGCGATGGCCAGGGCCTCGACGGTCGGGTGCTCGAACACGAGCCGGATCGACAGGTCCAGCCCGAACTCCTCCTGCAGGCCGGCGGCGAGCCGCGCGGCGAGGATGGAGTGGCCGCCGAGCGCGAAGAAGTTGTGGCGCACCCCGACGGGCACGCCGAGCAGGTCGGTCCAGACCGCGGCGATGCGCTCCTCGACCACGTTGCGCGGCGCGACCGGCTCGTCGGTACCGCCGGTGACGGCCTCGTCGAGCGCGCGCAGCAGGGCGGCGCGGTCGACCTTGCCGTTGGTGTTCAACGCGATCCGCTCGACCGGCACGAACAGGCTCGGGGTCATGAAGTCCGGCAGCCGCCGCGCGCAGTGCGCCGCGAGGTCGGCGGCGGGGTCGCCGCGGTAGAAGGCGACGAGGCGGTCCTGGTGGGCGATGACCACGCATTCGCGGACGCCTGCGTGCTCCTCGACGACCGCCTTGATCTCGCCGGGCTCGATGCGGTACCCGTTGACCTTGACCTGGTCGTCGATCCGCCCGACGTAGTCCATCGTCCCGTCCGCGCGCATGCGGACCAGGTCGCCGGAGCGGTACAGGCGGGACCCGGGCGGGCCGTACGGGTCGGGGACGAACCGCTCGGCGGTCAGGTCGGGGCGGCCGGCGTACCCGGTGGCGAGGCAGGCGCCGCCGATGTGCAGCTCGCCGACCGCGCCGGTGGGCAGCAGCCGCAGCCGGCCGTCGAGCACGCGGACGGTGGTGTTGGCCATCGGCCGGCCGATCGGCACGATCTCCTGGTCCTGCGGCGCCACGACCGGGTACGCGGACATGACCACGGTGGTCTCGGTCGGGCCGTACGTGTTGACGAGCCCGCCCGGTCCGAGCAGCTCCAGCCACCGGTTGGCGAGGCGGCGGGGCAGGATCGCGCCGGCCGTCCACAGTAGACCGGCCAGCTCCGCGGCCTGCCCGGCGTCGAGCTGCTCGGTGATCAGCTCCAGGTGGGCCGGGGTGAGGATGAACCGGTCGAACGGCCCCGCCTCGGCCAGCAGCCGGCCGAGGTCGGCGACGTCGAGGTCCTGCGGCAGCAGCGTCACCGGGCGGCCGGCGACCAGCGCGCTCCAGATGTTCGCGATGGAGAGGTCGAAGGCCACGGTGGAGAACAGCGGTGAGCCGCCGCCGGTGGGCCGGCCACCGCGGTCGCCGAGCGCCTCGGTCTCGGCCGCGCAGGCCAGGAAGTTGGCGACCGCGCGGTGGCTGAGCAGCACGCCCTTGGGGCGGCCGGTCGAGCCGGAGGTGAACAGCGCGTACGCCACCTCCTCCGGGTCGGTGTCCCGTGGCGGCCGGGCGCTCGACTCCGCGTTGATCATCCAGCGGTGGGTGTCGACCATCAGCGTCGGTACGCCGAACCGGTCGGCGTAGGCGGCGCGGGTGATGGCGAGCGCCGCGCCGGCGGTGCCGAGCATGTGCGCGATCCGGTCGGCCGGGTACGACGGGTCGAAGGGCAGGCAGGCGGCGCCGGCCTTCCACGTGCCGAGGAGCGCGGCGACGAGGTCGACGCCGCGGTCGAGCAGGATGCCCACCGTCGCGCCGCGGCCGACGCCGGCCCGTCGCAGGTGGTGCGCGAAGCGGTTGGCCCGGTCGTCGAGCTCGGCGAACGTGGTCTCGCGGCCGCCCTGGCGGATCGCGACGGCGCCCGGCGTGCGCTCGCGCTGCGCCTCGAAGAGGTCGCACGCGGTGGCGGCGGCGCGGGCCACGTCGGGGCCGTTCCAGTCGCGCAGCAGGCGGCGGCGCTCGCCGGGAGGGATCAGGTCCAGCTCCGCCAGGCGGGTGCCGGGGCGGCTCGCGGCGTCGGTGAGCAGCCGGACGAAGTGGTCGGTCAGCCGGCGCGCGGTGCCGGGGTCGAAGAGCGCGGTGGCGTACTCCAGGGCGCCGGCCAGGGAGCCGTCGGGCCTCGGCCACAGGTGCAGGCTGAGGTCGGTCTTGGCGATCCGGGCGGCCTCGCGCAGGGCGTCGAGCGCCTCGGCGTCGTCGCTCGCCCCGCCGGTCATCGCGCTCTCCTGGAGGTTGAACATGACCTGGTAGAGCGGGGTGCGGGACAGGTCGCGGGCGCCGCCGAGGTCCTCGACGAGGCGCTCGAACGGCAAATCCTGGTGCGCGTAGGCGGCCCGGGCCCGCTCGCGCACCGCGGCGACGGCGCGCTCGAAGGGCAGCTCGGGGTCGAGCGTGCAGCGCAGCACGACGGGGTTGAGGAAGACGCCGGCGATGTGCTCGGTGCCGGGCGGCCGGTGGCCGCTGGCCGGGGCGCCGACGGCGAGGTCCCACTGTCCACTGTGGCGGGCGACGACCGTGGCGAACCCGGCCAGCAGGGTCATGAACGGGGTGGCCGAGTGCCGGCGGCCGACCTCGGCGAGCGCGGCGACCACCGCGGCGGGCACGGTGAACGGCACGTGCGCGCCGGCGGGGTCGCGTTCGGCGGGGCGCGGGCGGTCCAGGGGCAGCTCCAGCTCGGGGAGGCCGGCCAGGGTCTCGCGCCAGAAGCCCAGCTCGCGCTCGACCGTGTCGGGGGTGAGCTGCTCGTGCTGCCAGGCGGCGTAGTCCGCGTACTGCGCGGTCAGCTCGGGCAGGGCGGCGGGGCGCCCCTCGGCGAGTGCCGCGCACAGCTCGCGCACGTCGCGCTCCAGGACGACCGAGGTGGCGGCGTCCGAGGCGATGTGGTGCAGGGTGAGCAGCAGCAGGTGGTCGCGGCCCGGCTCGGTCACCAGGCTCGCCCTCCACAGTGGACCGCTGGACAGGTCGAAGCCCTGCCGCATCTGCGCGGCGACGAGCGCGGTCAGCGGCTGCGCGCGGCCGTCGTGCACGGGCAGCTCGACCCAGCCGGGCGGCACCACGCGCTGGCGCGGCTCGCCGTTGTCGACGAGGTACCGGGTGCGCAGCGGCTCGTGCCGCTCCTCCAGCATCGCCAGCGCCCGGCGCACCGTCTCCGGGTCCAGGGCCGCGGGCAGGCGGAACAGCAGCGGCACCACCCACTCGTGGCTGCCGGGTGAGAACTGGTCGAGCAGCCACAGCCGGCGCTGGGCGTACGAGAGGGGCAGCGTGCCGGTGCGCGGCAGCCGGGTGACCGGCGGGTGCTCGGTGACGGTCTCGCCGAAGAGCAGGCGGGCCTGGTCGGCGACGGTGGGCGCGGCGAGCAGGTCGCGCAGCGGCAGCTTGACGCCGGACACCGCGGCGAGCCGGCCACCGAGCCGGATGGTGACCAGCGAGGAGCCGCCGAGCTGGAAGAAGTTGTCGTGCACGCCGACCCGCTCGACGCCGAGCAGGTCCTGCCAGACGCCGGCGACGGTCCGCTCGGCCTCGGTGCGCGGCGCCACGTAGCCGGGTGCCTCGACGGTGGTCTCGATCGGCGGCAGCGCGGAGCGGTCCACCTTGCCGCTGGGGGTGAGCGGAAACTCCTCGACCGGCACGAACACCGCCGGCACGAGCGCCTCCGGCAGCCGGTCGGTGAGGAAGTCGCGCAGCTCGACGGCGGTGAGGTGGCGGCGGCCGGTCAGGTACGCGGCGAGGCGCTTGCGGCCGGCCGGGTCGGCGAACCCGACGACCGCCACGCCGCGCACGTCGGGGTGGGCGGCGAGCGCGGCCTCGACCTCGGCCGGCTCGATCCGTACCCCATTGATCTTGAGCTGGTTGTCCACCCGGCCGACGAACTCCAGCGTGTGGTCGGGCCGCCAGCGCACCTGGTCGCCGGTGTGGTAAAGCCGGTCGCCGCCGGCGCCGAACTCGTCCGGCACGAAGCGCTCGGCGGTCAGGTCGGGCCGGCCGAGGTAGCCGCGACCGAGGCCGACCCCGCCGACGTACAGCTCGCCGACGACGCCGATCGGCACCGGCATCCGGTCCTCGTCGAGCACCTGGACGCGCAGGTTGGGCAGCGGCCGGCCGATCGGCACCGGCCCGGTGAGCTGCGCCGGGTCCACCGGGTGCGCGGTCACGTCGATCGCGCACTCGGTCGGTCCGTACGTGTTCCAGATCCGCACGCCCGGCGACGCCGCGAGCATGCGCTGGCACAGCTCGCCGAACAGCGGCTCGCCGGCGGAGAAGATGAGCCGCAGCGAGTCGCAGTGCACCCAGTCCGGCTCCTCGACCAGCAGCGAGAACACCGACGGCACGCCCTGCAGCACGGTGACGTCGTGCGCCCGGATCGCGGCCACCATGGCGGCCGGGTCGCGCTCGGCGCCGTCCGGCGCGAGCACGACGGTGCCACCGGACACGAGCGGGGCGAAGAACTCCCAGCAGGCCGCGTCGAAGCTGAGCGCCGTCTTCTGCAGCACCCGGTCGGTCGCGGACAGGCCGTGCTCCAGCACCGCCCAGGCCACCCGGTTGCCGATCCCCTCGTGGGTCACCACGACGCCCTTCGGCCGCCCCGTCGAGCCGGAGGTGTAGATGGCGTACGCGGGGCTGGTCGGGTCGATCGCCACGCACGGCGCGGTACCGGGCCGCGCGGCGACCGCCCACCGGTCGGCGTCGAGGCGCACCACGTGGGCGACGCCTTCCGCGGCTGTGCCGGTCGCGCTCGCTGAGCGCCCCGGGAAGCCGGCGCCATCCGGACTCGTCGCTTCGCTCCTCGGACCGGATCCCGCCGGCCCCGGGGCGGAGTCGATCCGGTCGGAGCGGGTCAGCAGCACCCTGGCCCCGGTGTCGGCGAGGATCCACCGGCGCCGGTCGGCGGGGTGGGCGCGGTCCAGCGGTACGTAGGCGCCGCCCGCCCGCCACACGGCCAGCAGCGCGACCACCAGGTCGACGCCGCGGCCGAGGTCGACGCCGACCAGCGACTCCGGGCCGACGCCGAGCGCGACCAGGTGGTGCGCCAGCTGGTTGGCCCGCAGGTCGAGCGCGGCGTAGTCGAGCCGGTCGTCGCCGGACACGACGGCGGTGGCGTGCGGGGTCAGCGCGGCCTGCCAGGAGACGACCTCGGGCAGGACGACCGGGCCGACCGCGCTCGCCACGGCCGGGCCGGTGGGCAGAACGGTGCTCATGGGACGCTCCTCAAGGGAATCGGGGTGGTGGCCGGCTCACGCGGCGGAGCCGGCCGCCTCCATCCGCAGGCGCAGGCTCAGCGGGCGCATGTCGGTCCAGATCTCGCCGATCTTGGCGAGGCACTCCTCGCGGGTGCCCTCGGTGCCCTCGGCGTGCCAGCCGGCCGGCAGGTCGCGGTCGGTCCACCAGATCGAGTACTGCTCCTCGTCGTTGCGGACCACCTGGTAGGCACGGTCGTCGCTCATCGCGCTGTCTCCTTCGCTCTGTCTGTTGTGGACGGTGTATTGGTCAGTCGGTCAGGAAGTCGTCGACCCGCGTGCCGAGACCGCAGCGCTGCGCCTCGGCGCGCACGTGCTCGGCCAGCGCGATGTCGAGGGCGCCGAGGCCGAACGGCGAGAACACCACCGGCCGGCCGTCGGCGGGCGGGAGCGGCTGCCCGCCGGCCAGGCCGCCGATCGTGGCGTGGATGAAGTCGCGGCCGCCGGTGAGCCGCTGCGCCAGGTGCAGCGAGGTGAGCTCGCGGCAGGCGTGGTCGGCGTCGTCGACGACGTTGTACGCGCCGAGCAGGTCGCCGGGCTCCAGGTCGCGCAGGGACAGGTGCAGCACGACCGCGTCCGGCGGGCACGAGGCCAGCGACAGGTGCGGGGTGGCGGCGGTGGTGGCCAGGGAGGTGAGGCGGTGCGCGGCGAGCGCCTTCTCGGCCGTCGGCGCCACCGCGACCGGGGTGTCCGGCAGCAGCCGGGACGCCTTCTCGGCGAACGCCTCGGCGCGCGCCTCATCCAGGTCGAAGACCGCCAGGGACGGCAGCGGTACCACGCCGGCGACGAAGCGCAGCACCTGCGCGTTGATGAGGCCACATCCGATCAGGGACAGCCCGTCCGGGCGGTGGTGGCGGGTCAGCAGGTCGGCGGCGAGCGCGGCGCTGGCCGCCGTGCGGCGGGCCGAGATCACCGAGCCTTCCACCAGCGCGGTCGGCTGGCCGGTCGCGAGCGAGTTGAGCACGATCGCCGCGCTGGCCCGCTCCACGCCGCGGGTGATGTTGGCGGGAAACGACGAGATCCACTTGAGCCCGGCGGCCGGCGGCTCGCTCGCCACGTAGGCGGGCAGGCCGATGATCCGGCTGCGCGCCGCGTCCGGGAAGCCGCCGTCGGGAAAGCGCAGGAACACCGAGTGCGGCACGCTGGTGCCACCCTGCTCGTGCAGGCGGTAGGCCCGCTCGACCACCCGGACGACCTCCGGGTCGGCGCCGTCGAGGATGCGCCGCACCGCGGACCGGCCGACGATCAGCATGTCTCGTCCTTCCACAGGTGGGAGACCTCGCCGAAGTGCTCGGTCACCCAGTCGTCGGAGTAGATGGTGTCGAGGTAGCGGTCGCCGTTGTCCGGGAAGATCAGCACGCACGTCGCGCCGTCCGGGATCTCCGGCAGGTACCGCAGCAGCGCCGAGACGGTGGCACCGGACGAGCCGCCGGCCAGGACCGCCTCCCGGTTGACCAGGAGCCGGCAGCCGACCACGCAGTCCAGGTCGGACACGTAGGTCACCTCGTCCGGCGCGGCGGAGCCGGCCAGCTGCGGGATGACCGACGCGCCGTGCCCCGGGATGAGCCGCGGCCGCGGCGCCTGGCCGAAGATGGCGCTGCCGACCGCGTCGACCGCCACGATCCGGGTGGGCAGCCCCCGCTCCCGCAGGTAGTCGCCGCAGCCCACGAGCGTGCCGCAGGTGCCGGTGGACAGGAACAGGTAGTCGACCCGGCCGTCCAGCTGGGCCACGATCTCGGCCATCGTCTGGCGCTGGGCGGCGGCGTTGAGCGGGTTGGCGTACTGGTTGGGACGGTAGGCGTGCGGCAGGCAGGCCAGCAGCTCCTGCACGCGCTGGACCCGGGCCGGCAGGTACTCGCCGGTCTGCGGGTCCGGCGCGCCGATCATCTCGATCTCCGCCTGGTACGCCCGCAGGATGGCGAGGTTCTGCCGGGTCGTCTTGGGGTCCACCACGCAGATGAACCGGATGCCGTAGTAGGCGCAGATCTGCGCCAGGCCGATCGCGAGGTTGCCGGAGCTGGACTCGACGACCACCGAACGGCCCGGCACCAGCTCGCCGGACTCCACCCGGCCGCGCAGCATGTTGAGGGCGGCGCGGTCCTTGATGCTGCCGCCGGGGTTGAAGCGCTCCAGCTTCGCGTAGATCTGTTGGGAGGTACCGGGAACCAAGCGATCCAGCCGCACGAGCGGCGTGTTGCCGACGGTCGAGAGAATTCCCTGCTGCACGCTGTCCTCCCTTCAAGGGTTCGTCGCGTGTGTCTGCGGACAATCTGCCGGCGCCCGCTATACGGCCCCTATACCGCCGATCCGAGCGCCAGCAGCGCGCGCCGCTCGGCTTCGTCCACCATGGACGCTCGGGACACGGGCCGGTCCGGTGCCGCGCAGGCGGCGCCGAGCAGGCCGAGGTAGTGGCCGAGCAGCCGGTCGACGGTCGGGGCGTCGAACAGGTCGGTGTCGTAGCTGAGCTCGACGGACAGCGAGCGGTCCAGCCCTTCCCGCACGGTCGCCGCGACGTCGAACTGCCCCTCGTCCCACGGCATCGACAGCCGGCGCATGTGGTGCCCGGCGAAGCCGTGGTCGCCGTCGGAGAGGGTGTCGCCGGGCTGCCGGGCGAGCATCGTGAACGTGGCCCGCACCAGCGGCTCCCGGTCCGGCCCGGGCGGCTGGACCAGCGCGAAGGGGTACGCCGCGTGGGCGAGCCCGCCGGACACCTGGCGCTGCGCCGCCGCGAACGCCTCGGCGAACGTGGTCGCCGGGGTGAACGAGGAGCGGAGCACGACAAGGTTGACGAGCAGCCCGACGGCCTCCCGCAGGGCCCGGCCGCGGCGCAGCGACACGGGGCAGCCGATGGTGAACTCGGCCTGGCCGGTGTAGCGGTACAGCAGCCCTTCGTACACGCCGAGCAGGACGCTGAAGGGTGTCACGCCGGCGGACGCCGCGCGGGCCCGTACCCGCTCGGCGAGCCGGTCCGGCACGGGCCGGGAGACCGCGGCGCCGCGGTAGGACCGCCGGGCCGGCCGGGGGCGGTCGGTGGGCAGGGTGGCCGCCGTGGCGCCGGCGGCGGTGCGCTCCCAGTGCGCGCGCAGCTCGGCGCCGCGCGGGCCGTCGAGCATCGCCCGCTCCTTGGCGACGAAGTCGTCGTAGGCGGGCAGCGGCGCCCAGTCGACGGTGCCGCCGCCGTGGATGGTCCGGTACGCCTCGCTCAGGTCGCGCCAGAGCACCCACTGGGACAGCCCGTCGGTCGCGATGTGGTGCACGACCACGACCAGCGCGCAGTCGTGCGGCCGGCGCAGGAGCACGATCCGCGCCGGCCCGTCCTCGGCCAGCCGCAAAGGTGCCGCGCCGACCTCGCGGACCAGCGCGAGCAGCCGCGGGTCGTCGACCGCGCCGACGTCGCGGACCTCGACGGCCCCCGGGCCGGGTGGGGACACTGCCCGCACCGGCCCGGGATCCGCCGCGTGGAACGTCGACCGGAGCAGGTCGTGGCGCTGCCGCACGGCGCCGACGGCCGCCCGCAGGATGCCGGTGTCGAGCGCGGGAGCCGCTATCGCCGCGGTCACCACGTTGCTCGTGGCGCTCTCCGGTGCGATCGTGTGCAGCGCCCACATCGCCCGCTGGCCGGCCGACAGCGCGCGTACGTCTCCGGTCACCGGCTCAGGCCGCCGCGCCGACCGAGTTCGCGGAAAGGACGAACTCGGTGAGGTCCTGTACCCGGATGAAGTTGCCGACTTCCTCGTCCGGCACCTCGATGTCGAAGTGGATCTCGGCGGAGCCGAGCAGGTCGACGAGCTTGAGCGAGTCGAGGCCGAGGTCGGCGAACGTGTCGTTGGGCTCGATCGGGCGGTCGGAGTTGTCGGTCATCAGCTGGCGGGTGAGCCGCTCGACGTCGTTGGCCACCTGGTCACGGTTCATGGGACGGTCCCTTCTAGGCGGTGGAGGCCCTACTGGATGGGGATGGCACTGCCGGAGCCGCGGGGGTCTCCGGACGGTTCAGGGCATCCGGACGACCTGGCTGGCGTACGCGAGTCCGGCGCCGAAGCCGAGCAGCAGCACCGTGTCGCCGGGCTTGGTGCGCCCGCTCTCGTGCAGCCGGCTCAGCGCCAGCGGCACGGACGCCGCCGAGGTGTTGCCGGTCTCGATGACGTCACGCGCCACCTTCTCGTCGGGGATGCCGAGGATCTCGGACAGCTGCTCGATGATCCGCAGGTTGGCCTGGTGCGGCACGAACCAGTCGATGTCCGCGATGTCCACACCCGCCTGCTCGCACGCCCTGCGGGCGACCGGCGGGACGTTCTTGGTGGACCAGCGGTACACGAGCGGCCCGTTCATCGAGGCGTACTCGCGGCCGTCGTCGGCCCACTTCGTGCCGAGGATCTTCGCGCGGCCGCCGTCGCTGCCCCACACCACCGGGCCGATGTCGTTTGTGGACGAGCGGGACACGACCGCCGCGCCGGCGCCGTCGCCGAAGATGACGTACGTGGCCGGGTCGTCGGGGTCGATGTACGCGGTCAGGTGCTCGGCACCGACCACCAGCACGTTGCGGGCCTCGCCGAGGCGGACCGCGTTGGAGGCCATCGCGACGGAGTACGCGAAGCCCGCGCACGCCGCGTTGAGGTCGAAGGCGCCGCAGGCCGGGATGCCGATCCGGCTGGCCACCTCGGGCGCGCCGCCGGGGATCCGGTCCCGCTTCGTCGCCGTCGCCAGGATCACGAGGTCCACTTCGGACGGATCGACGCTGGCCATGGCGAGCGCCTTGCCGCCGGCCTCCGCGGACATCGCCGGCACCGTCTCGTCCGGACCGGCGGAGTGCCGGGTCCTGATCCCGGTGCGCTCCTCGATCCAGTCTTCGGTCACGTCGGTCTCGCGCACCACGTCCGCGTTCGTGACCACCCGGTGCGGACGGTACGCGCCGAGCCCGGTGATGGTCGAACCATAGGTAGCCGTCATCGTTCACCTTCCTTTCGGGCTGAAGCATGTGCGCGGGTCTTCATAGCCGCGCTACATCACAGGGCCATGCCGCCGTCGACCGTGAGGACCTGGCCGTGCAGGTACGAGGCGCGGCCGGAGACGAGGAACGAGACGACCTCGGCGATCTCCTCGGCCTGCCCGAAGCGGCCCATCGACACCTGGTTGCGCATCGCGTCGGTGTGCGCGGCGGGCAGGTCGGCGATCATGTCGGTCTCGATGAAGCCGGGCGCCACCGCGTTGACCCGGATGCCGTGCCGGCCGACCTCCTTGGCGAGCGCCTTGGTGAAGCCGATGATGCCGGCCTTGGAGGCGGAGTAGTTGGTCTGCGTGGCGTTGCCGGACACACCGGCCACGGAGGACACCGTGACGATCGCGCCGCGCCGCCGCCGCATCATCCGGCGGATGACCGCGCGGCAGGCGTAGTACGTGCCGTCGAGGTTGACCCGGGTGACCGCGTGCCAGTCGGCGTCGGCCATCAGGGCCAGCGGCTTGTCGCGGATGATGCCGGCGGACGTGACGACCGCGTCGACGTCGCCGAGCTCGCGCTCGGTCTCGGTGACGAACGCGCGGACCGAGTCGGCGTCGCCGACGTCCACCCGCCGGGCCAGCACCCGGCCACCGGACTCGGCCGCCTCCTTGGCCACCCGCTCGGCGGCCTCCTCGTTGGACTGGTAGCACAGGCTCACGTCGTACCCGTCGCGGGCGAGCTGGAGCACGACGGCGCGGCCGATGCCGCGGGAGCCGCCGGTGACCAGCGCGACCGGCCGGGCGGCCTCGACCAAGGACCCGCTCACGCTGCGCCTCCTGGTTCGCTCGCTCGTGCGGCGCCAAAGGCGCCGTCTTCCTCCGCCACCCCGAAAACCCCGACTTCGTCGGCGGGGCGGCTCCGTCCAGACGCCGCCGCGCCAACTCGCTCGCTCACAGCGCCTCCTGGTTCGCTCGCTCGTGCGGCGCCAAAGGCGCCGTCTTCCTCCGCCGCCGCGCGAACTCGCTCGCTCACGCGGTCACCGCCGATCCGGCGGCGATGGCGGCGCGCAGCGACTCCGCGCTGCGCATCGCGCCGACGAGCCGGCCGACGGTCAGCACGACCTCGTCGCCGACCACGCTGTCGCCGCGCAGGAAGGCGGTGTCCGCGATCAGGCGGTCCATGGTGACCCGGTGGGTGACCTTCTCGCCGGGCAGGACCGGGCGGCCGTACCGGATCCGCTCGAAGACGCCGGCGACCGGCACGCCGTCGGTGAGCACGTTCGGCATGGGCCGGTCGTGCCGGATGAGCACCAGGGCCGCCTGGCCCCAGGACTCCAGCAGCAGCGAGATCGGCAGCGGCGCGGTGCCGGTGACGGTCAGGCCGCCGACCAGCCGGCGCCGCGGCACGAGCTCGCTCACCTCGTCGACGAGCAGCATCGGCGGGCGGTGCGGGATGATCCGCTTGATCTCCTCGATCCCCATCATGGCGTGGCTCCGTTCCGGTAGCGCAGCACCACTTCGGCGACGGTCTCCCCGCCGGCGGCGACCGTGGCGCGGCGCCGCGGCCCGTCCCGGCGGACGTGGACGACGAGGTCGTCCGCGTGCCCGGCGGGCAGCAGGAACCGGCACAGCTCGATCTCGTCGAGGATGAGGTCGGGCTCGGCGGCGCGGGCGGTCAGGTCAACGAACTCGAAGATGTGTACGCCGGGGAGGAGCGGAAAGCCCGGATAGTGCCCGGCGAACACCGGGTCGCCCGGATCGGGGCGTACCCGGGCGACGACCTCGTCGGAGTCGGCGCGTTGCAGCTCAATGGTCGCGGGTGTGACGAAGCCTCCCGCCATGACGGTCTTCACGTAGAAGACCGTCGCGGCGGCGGCTATACGTTCTCTATCCCCGCCCCTCGCGGTCGATCAGGGAGTTGGCGGGCGCGCCGGCCGGCGTGTCCACCCACGAGGTCCCTGATCAACAGGGAAAGGTCAACGGGCGAGGGCGCTGGCGGCGACCGCCATGCGGTCGACGTGGTCGGCCTTCTCGCGGGCGAAGACGCGCACGAGGTCGTGGAAGCGGTGCCGCTGGCGGTTTCCGCCGTCCGGGCCGGTGACCTCCAGCATCCGCGCGTCGACGAGGTTTTCGGTGACCTCCTCGCCGGTGCGGCGGGGCACGCCGAGCACGGCGGCGGTGGCCCAGCTGGCGAAGTCCGGCACCTCCAGCAGGGCCAGGCGGCGCAGCGCGAGCTGGCTCTGGGAGGCCAGCGCGAGGTACGAGCCGTCGAGCCGGGCCCGAACGTCCAATGTGCCCAGTCGCAGCTCGTCCAGGCGGTACTGCTCGTCGGCCAGGCGCTCGGCGAAGTAGGCCAGCGACCAGTGCGGCCGGGCCAGCAGGCGGGAGCCGGCGACCCGGATGCCGAGCGACAGCCAGCCGCACAGCCGCACGATGCGCCGGGCGGCGGCCGGCTCGCCCGCGACCCGCCGCTTGCCGACGACGGTGGCGAGCAGGTCGACGGCCTCGGCGGTACCGAGCGTGCCGACCTCGACCACGGCGGCGCCGGGCAGGTCGGACAGGCTCACCCGGGAGGTGACGAGGACCCGGCAGCCCGCCTCTCCCGGCAGCAGCGGCCGGACCTGCGCGTCGTCGGCGGCGTCGTCGAGCACGACAAGCATGCGCCGCCCGGCGAGGTGGCTGCGGTACAGGCGGACCCGCTCGTCCAGGCCGCGCGGGATGGCCGGCTCGGCGTTGCCGAGGCTGCGCAGGAACCAGCCGAGCACCTCCCGCGGCTCCACCGCGTTGCCGCGGTTGCCGCCGAGGTCGGCGTAGAGCTGGCCGTCGGGGAACCGCTCCCGCTCGCGGTGCGCGGCGTACAGCGCGAGCGCGGTCTTGCCGACACCCGCCATGCCGGTCACCTGGGCGGTCGCCGCGTGGTCGCCGGTCAGCACCTCGGACAGCGCGCCCAGCTCGGCCGCCCGGCCGGTGAAGTCGCCGATCGCCGGCGGCAGCATCGCCGGACGGACCGCGTGCCAGCTGGAGGCGACGGTCGCCGGGCCGGTGCGGGCCGGCTCGGCGGTGAGGATCGCGCGGAACGTCGCGGCCAGCGTCGGGCCCGGCTCGACGCCGAGCTCGTCGGACAGCACCCGGCGGCCCTCGTGGTAGACGGCCAGCGCGTCGGCCTGCCGCTCGGTGCGGAACAGCGCGGTCATCAGCTGGCAGCGCAGCTTCTCGTGCAGCGGGTACTCGCCCACCAGTCGGGTGAGCTCGGGCACGAGGTGGGCGTACCGGCCCAGCAGCAGGTCGGTCTCCACCCGGCGCTCCAGCACCGCCATGCGCAGCTCGGCCAGGCGGTGGGTCTCGGCGCGGGCGAGGAACTCGGTGACGTTCATCAGGGCGGGGCCGCGCCACAGCGCGAGGGCCGCGTGGAACGCGTCGGCGGCCTCCTCGTAGCGGTGGTTCTCCTGCGCCTCGCGGCCACGCGTGGACAGCCGTTCGAACTCGGCGAGGTCGAGCTGGCCGCCGCCGGTGTGGATCACATAGCCGGACCACTGGCGGCGGATGTCCACGTCCGGGCCGAGGTACTTACGCAGGCGGGACACGTAGTTGTAGATCTGGGCGGGGTAGGTGGCCGGTGGGTGCTCGCCCCACAGCAGCTCGCAGAGGCGGGAGTCGGGCAGTGCCCGCCCCCGGACAGCAGCAGGGCGGCGAGGACCGTTCGTTGCTTGGCGCCGTCCAACGGCACCTCCGCACCACGGTTCCAGACGCCGACCGGTCCGAGAACTCGAAACTCCATGGCTAGCTCCGTTTCGCGTGGGCCGTAAGCGGCCATCACATGTACGGATGCTCGCGGTACGCACGTCCGGTACGCATGCGTGCGACGTACTCAAATTCGTGGACCGACACCCCGACACCCACCGACACAAATATGGGTGGTCACTACGCATCCCCTGCGTAGGGCCCTGTGGGAAGTTCATTACGTGACCACGACATCCGCTCCCGCAGCCAGCACCGGACCCGGTGCTCTCCTGCCGGTCGGCTGGTGGGCCCGCGGACTCGCCCTGCACGAGCGGGCCGCCCTGGCGGGCGCGACCGGCCCGGCGACCGGTACCGGCGGCGACCCCGCCACCGGCGACCGGCGGCTGGCGCGGTGGCGGACCGGGCACGGTCCCGGCCTCGCGACCCGCCTCACCGACCTCGGCCTCGACGAGGACGGCCTGCGGGCCCTGCTCGCGCAGGACGCCACGGAGCTCGCCGCCCTGGCCGCCCGGCCCGAGTGGGTGGAGACGGTGGAGACGGCGGTGCGGGCCTCGGTGGCCCTGCCCGCCGGCGCACCGGTACCGGCGGACTGGCGGGAGGCGCTCGCGGTGCCGCTGCAGCCCTTCGTCGACCTCGCGCTGGACCGCCTCCACAAGGAGACGGCGACGCGGGTGCCGCACGGCGACGTGGACATCGCGGCGATGGCGGACACGCTGGGCGCGCTGCTGCGGCAGCGGCTCGTCGCGATCGCCGTCCGCACGCTCGTCGCCGACCTGCACCGCCGGCGCGCCGCGGGCCGGCTGGCCGGGCGGACGGGCGGGCCCGCTTCGCCGACTTCGTCCGGCGGCTGACCGCACCGGACGCGCTGGCCGACCTGCTGGCCGAGCACCCGGTGCTGGCCCGCCTCCTGGCGCAGGCCGCCACGACGGCCGCCGAGGCGATGGTGGAGCTGCTGGAGCGCTTCGTCGCGGACCGCGCCGCCCTCGTCGCCGCGCTGTTCGGCGGCACCGACCCGGGCCCGGTCACCGCGGTCGACGGCGGCCTGGGCGACGCCCACCGCGGCGGGCGGCAGCCGGCGATCCTTCGCTTCGAAGACGGGCGCAGCGTCGTGTACAAGCCGCGCGACCTCGAACCGCAGGTCCGGCTGAACACGGTCATCGACTGGCTCGACGGCGCGGCGCCCGGGATCGGGCTGCGCGGCGTGGCCACGCTCACCCGGCCCGGCTACGGCTGGTGCGAGTTCATCGCGCACACGCCGGTCGCCGACGCGGACGCCGCGCACCGGTTCTTCCGCCGCCAGGGCGCGCTGCTCGCCGTGCTGCACGTGCTGCACGCCACCGACATCCACTTCGAAAACCTCATCGCGCACGGCGACCAGCCGGTCGCCGTGGACGTGGAGACGCTGTTCCACCCGGCACTGTCCCCGGTGGACGGCACCGGCGACCCGGCCGCGGACGTGCTGGCCAACTCGGTGCACCGCACCGCGCTGCTGCCACTGATCGTGATCGGCGAGCAGGGCATCCTGGACATGTCCGGCGTCGGCGGTGACGGTGGGTCCGTCTCCCCCGCCAGCTCGGTGAGCTGGGCGGACGCCGGCACCGACCGGATGCGGCTGACCCGCGGCGCGGTCACCGTGGACGGCACGACCAACAGGCCCCGGCTGGGCGACCGCGAGGTCGACGCGAGCGCGCACGAGAGCGCGATGCTCGACGGCTTCCGGGTCGCGTACGACGCGATCGCGGCCCGCCGGGAGGAGTTCACCGGGCTGGCCCGGGCCTGCGCCGGCATGCCGGTGCGGGTGGTCGTCCGTCCCACGTGGACGTACCAGAGCCTGCTCGACGAGACCACCCACCCCGACGTGCTGCACGACGCGCTCGACCGCGACCTGGCGCTCGGCCTGCTGTGGTCCAACGTGGACGCCGACCCGCTGCTGGCGCAGCTGCCGGGGCACGAGATCTCCGCGATGTGGCGCGGCGACGTGCCGCTGTTCTCCGGCCGCCCGGCCAGCCGGGAGCTCACCGCCGACAGCGGCGAGCCGCTCCCGGTGCCGCTGCGGCAGTCCGGGCTGGACGCGGCGCTCGACAAGATCGCCGGCCTCGGCGAGGTCGACCGGCAGGACCAGGAGTGGATCATCTCGGCCACGCTGGCGACCCGCCGGCCCGACCGCGGCCACCTCGGCGCGGAGCCGATGCCGGGCCGCGTCAGCGGCGCCGCCGCGCAGCCGGACCGCCTGGTCGTGGCGGCCTGCGCCCTGGCCGACCAGCTCGTCGCCCGCGGCATCCCGGATCGTGGACGGGTCAACTGGCTCGGCCTCGAGCTCGTCGACTCCCGCCAGTGGCTTGTCCTGCCGATGGGTGCCGGCCTCGCCAACGGCTACGTGGGCGTCGCCCTCTTCCTGGCCCAGCTCGCCGAGCTGAGCGGGGTCCCGCGCTACGCCGAGGTTGCCCACCGAGCGGTTGGCGGGATACCTCGCCTGTACGAGACGCTGGCCGGCCGGCCCGACCTCGTCGCCGCGATCGGCTGCGGCGGCCTGCACGGGTTCGGTGGCATCGCGTACGGTTTGGCCCGGCTCTCCACGCTTCTCGGCGATCCCAACATCCGGGAGTGGGCGTCGACCGCCGTCACGCTCGCCGCGGCCGCGGCCGAGGTGGAGTCCTCGGCGGACTGGGCCACCGGCTACGCCGGATGCCTCGCCGCGATGAGCGCCGTGCACGCCGAGACCGGACTGGAGCCGGCCGCCGCGCTGGCCACCCGCTGCGCCGACCGGCTCGCCGGGATGCTGTCCACCGTGGACGAGGCCGGCGCCTCGACCGGGCTGCTCGGCTTCGCCGACGGCATGGCCGGGATCGGCTGGGCCCTGCACCGGTTCGCCGCGCGCGGCGGTGCGTCGTACGCCGACGCCGCGCGGCGCGCGCTGCGCCTGGCCGGCCGGCGGCGGGACACCGGCGCCGAGGTCGAGTACGGCTGGTGCCGCGGAGACGCCGGCCTCACGCTGGCCCGCAGCTGCCTGGCCGGCACCCCCGACGACGAGCTCGCCTGGACGGTCCGGCTGCTCGCCGACCGGCCGGTGCCCCGCGACCTGAGCCTGTGCCACGGCGAGCTTGGCATCGCCGAGGTGCTGACCGTCCTGTCCACACAGTCGGCGGACCCGGGTGCCGCGGCGGCCAGGCGCCGCCGCGCCGGCCTCGTCCTCGACGCGATCCAGTGGCACGGCCCCTCCTGCGGCACGCCCGGCGGTGTCCTCACCCCCGGCCTGCTGACCGGCCTCGCCGGCATCGGGTACGGCCTGCTGCGCCTGGCCATGGCCGAGCGCGTGCCGTCGGCACTGCTGCTCGAACCGGCCCCCACGTCCTGACCACAACCCCCCGGAAACACCGACGTCAAGGAGACGACGATGAACGAGAACCACAACACCGCCGCCGACCACAACGACGCCGACCGTAACGACGAGAACAACCAGCCCGCCGAGCAGCCGGTGGCCGATCATCCCGCCGGCGCGCTGCGGCTGCTGCCCGCGGTGACGTTCGGCGTACGGGCCGCCGCGCTCGTCGGGCTCGCGGTACCCATCGGGATCGTGATCGGTAGCCTCGGCGCCGGTGCGGGCGAGGCGCTCGCCGGCACGACCTGCTGCCCGTAGCCGCGCGCTACGGCGGTTGGGGCGGGACCGGCGACCGATCGGACCTGGCCACTGACATGAACGTCGATACAGGCGGCACCGTCCGGCCGTGTTACATCGATCTTCGCCTCGGTAGCGTCCAAGAACGTGCGACGCGGTTCCTCCCTCTTGATCGGCCGGGAGAGCGAGCTTCGCGGTGTCACGGAGAGCCTCACCTCGGCGCGGGCGGGACGCGGCGGAGCGGTCTTCCTGGTCGGCGAGGGCGGGATCGGAAAGTCCCGCCTGGCGGAGGCCGTCGCCCAGCAGGCGTTCGCCGCCGAGATGACCCTGATGCGGGCCGCAGCAGTGCGATCGGCACGGTGGTGCCGCTCCGGCCCCTGACCGAGGCGCTGCTGTCGCTGCTGCGTTCCAACCCGGTGGACGTCGGCACGCTCGGGCCGTACGGACCGATCCTCGGCCGGCTCATCCCGGACTGGGGCGGCCAGCCGGCCGAGCACGAAGGCAGCAGCTCACTGGTGATCCTCGCCGAGGCGGTGCTGCGGCTGACCGGCCTGTCCGGCGGGCGGCGCGGCTGCCTGATGACCCTCGAAGACCTGCAAGACGCCGATGCGGAGACGCTGATGGTCGTCGAATACCTCATTGACAACCTCGACCTGCAGCCCACGCTGCTGCTGGGCACCATCCGCGACGAGTCGTGCGCGGCGCTCACCCTCGCCCGGTCGGCCGCCCGGCGGGGGCGGTGCCTGGTCATCGACCTCGACCGGCTGGACCGCGACGACACCCGCCGCATGGCCGGCGCCTGCCTCGGCGGCGAGCCGGACGACGTACCGGCCGCTGCCGCCGACCTGCTGTTCGCCGGCAGCGCCGGAAACCCGTTCCTCATCGAGGAGCTGCTGGCCGGCATGGTCGACAGTGGAGTGCTGGTCAGCGGCGCCGAGGGCTGGCAGATGGCCGAGCGGCTGCCGGCCAACCCGCCGACCAGCTTCGCCCGTGGCATCGCGCACGGCGTCGAGCAGCTCAGCCCGCCGGCCCGCAAGCTGCTGTCGGTCGCCGCGCTCCTCGGCCGGCGCTTCCCGCTCGCGGTCGTGCAGGCGGCCACCGCGATGAGCGACCGCGACCTGCTCAACCACCTGCAGGGCGAGTTCAGCGGTCGGCTGGTCACCCCCGACGACCAGCTCACCGACTGGTACGCGTTCCGCCACCAGCTGACCCGCGAGACCCTGCTGTCGCTGCTCCCCCAGGAGGAGCGCACCGGGCTGGCGCACACCGTCGTCGCGGCGGTCGAGCGGACCTACCCGGGCCTTCCCGGCGAGTGGTGCCAGTTCGCCGCCACGCTGTACCTCGAGGCCGGCGACGCGCCGGCCGCCGGGCGGCTGCTCACCGAGGCCGGCCGGCGGGCGCTCGCGCAGGGCGCCGCCAACTCCGCCGTCACCCTCCTCGACAAGGCCTGGAGCCTGCCCGCGGACGAGACCGGCCGGGCGACCACATTGGAGACCCTGCTCTACGCGCTGGCCGAGGCCGGGCTGGTCGAGCGGGCGCTCGGCTCGGTCGGCCTGCTCGACCAGGTCGGCGCCCTCGACGTGCGCCGGCGGGCCAACCTGCACACCCGCCTCGCCTGGGCGGCCGCGGTCGCCGGCCGTTCCACCGACGCCCTGGTCCAGGTCGACGCCGCCCGCGGGCTGCTCGGGCCGGCCGCCGGCGCGGAGGACCTCGCGCCCATCGACGTCGTCGCCGCCCACCTGGCCCTGGACGTGCCGGGCCAGGACCGGCTGGAGACCGCGGAGACACTCGCCCGCCGCGCCGCCACGGTCGCCGAGGAGGTACCGCTGCCGGTGGTCGCCTGCCAGGCGTGGCAGCTGCTCGGCGCCCTGGTCCGCCACCGCGACCCGGAGGCGGCGACCGAGTGCCTGGAGCGGGCCAGGTCCATCGCGGTGCAGCACCACCTGCCCATCTGGGAGATCCACGCGCTGATCCGGCTCGGCAACGACGACGCGCTGCGCCACGGCGCGCTCGACCGGCTGCACCAGGCCCGGCTGCAGGCCTCGCAGGTCGGGGCGGTGACCGCCCGCTTCCAGGCGGACGCCAGCATCGCGCTGCACTCGATCCTGCGCGGTGACTACGACACCGCCGAGGCGCTCACCGAGCGGGTGCTGGCCGAGACCACCCGGCTGAAGCTGCTGGAGACCACGCAGTACGTGCTGCTGCTGCGGGCCGTGCTGGCCGGGCACCGGGGCCGCCGCCGGGAGATGGAGGACGCGCTCGCCGAGTTCCGCCGCTGGAACGGCGACGACGCGCAGCACGCCCCGCGCGTGTACGGCCTGGCCCGGACCTTCTGCGCGCTGCTGGAGGAGGACCGCTCCCGCGCGCTCGACGAGCTGTCCAGCGCGCTGCAGGCCGAGCAGCTCAACCCCACGGTGTTCCACCTCGGCGGCCGGTACGGCCTCGACCTGCTGGTACGCGCCATGTCCGGCGAGGCCGACTGGGACACGTACGAGGAGCTCACCACCGAGCCGGCCAGCCGCCTGCGCTGGGATCGCCAGTTCGCGCTCTTCGCCAAGGCCGTGCTGCTCGGCCGCGCCGGGCGGGACGCCGAGGCCACCACCACCGTGCACGAGGCGATGCGGGTCGGCGAGCCGTACGTCACCGGCCGCCACCTCGCCCTGCGCCTGGTGTGCGAGTCGGCGCTCGACGACGGCTGGGGCACCCCGGTGGAGTGGCTGCGCGCCGCCGAGGAGCACTTCCATCGCGCCGACGTACCGGCGGTCGCCAGCGCCTGCCGGGCGATGCTGCGCCGGGCCGGCGCCCGCGTCGCGCAGCGCCGCAGCGGCATCGACAAGCTCTCACCCACCTTGCGCGCGGCCGGCGTGACGGTCCGCGAGTTCGAGGTGCTCAAGCTGCTGGTCCGCCGGCTCAGCAACCGGGAGATCGCCGAGCAGCTGCACCTGTCACCCCGCACCGTCGAGCGCCACGTGTCCAGCCTCATCACAAAGACCGGCCTGCCCAACCGCATCGCGCTGAGCGAGTACGCGGCGGACGCCGCCGACGACTGATCCGTGCCCTTTTAAGGAGCCGCCATGCTCACCCAGACCACCCACGCCGAGGTCATCACGGGCGACGGCGCCGGTGTCGACGCCATCGCCGCGCGCCGCGACGAGATCCGCGCCGCCGTGCGCACGCGCGGTGCCGCGTTGCTGCGCGGCTTCCGGGTCGGCGACGTCGACGGGTTCAACGCCGCCGTCCGCGCGGTCTCCGGCGACCCGCTCACGTACGCCGAGAAGTCCTCGCCGCGCACGGCCATCAAGGGCGACATCTACACCTCGACCGACTACCCGGCGCAGGAGGAGATCTTCCTGCACAACGAAAACTCGTACCAGCAGGTCTGGCCGATGACCCTGTTCTTCTACTGCGTGACGCCACCGTCCACCTTGGGTGCCACGCCGCTGGCCGACACCCGGCGGGTGCTGGCCGCCGTCGACCCGGCGGTGCGCGCGGAGTTCGAGGCCCGCGGCTGGATGGCGGTCCGCAACTTCCGCGCCGAGATCGGCCTGGACTGGACGCACGTCTTCGGCACCACGGACCGCGCGGCCGTCGACGAGTACTGCGCCGAGCGCGGCATCCAGACCAGCTGGCAGCCGGACGGCGGCCTGCGCACGAAGGCGGTGCGCACCGCGGTCCACGAGCACCCGGCGACCGGCGAGCGGGTCTGGTTCAACCACGCCACGTTCTTCCACGTGACCACGCTCGGCGACGACCTGCGCGAAGGGCTGCTGAGCATGATGGACGAGGCCGACCTGCCGACCAACAGCTACTACGGCGACGGCGGCCGCATCCCCGACGACGTGCTCGACCACCTGCGCTCCTGCTACCGCGGCGCCACCACCCGCTTCGACTACGAGCGCGACGACGTCCTCGTCATCGACAACATGCTGGCCGCACACGGCCGCGAGCCCTTCACCGGCCCGCGCCGCGTCGCGGTCGCGATGGCCGAGCCGGTCACCTCGTTCCGCTGACGGCGCCGCCCGCCGGAGCCGTCACGACGGCTCCGGCTGGAGGGCCGGCCCCAGCAGCAGGCCGCCGTCGGCGACGAACTCCGCCCCGGTCGCGAACGACGCCTCGGCGGAGGCCAGGAAGAGCACCAGCCGCGTGATCTCCTCCGGCTCGGCGGCCCGCGGGATCGCGTGCCCGTCGAGCGGAAACGCGTCGATCGCGGCGAACCCGATCTCGCCGGTCTGCGTCGTCATCGGCGTGCGGACGACTCCAGGGTGGACGGAGTTCACCCGGATGTTGTCCCGGCCCAGCTCCAGGGCGGCCACCTTGGTCAGTCCCCGCACGCCGAACTTGCTGGCCACGTACGCCCCGAGCAGCGGCGCCGGCTGGATGCCCGCGGTGGACGAGACATTGACGATCGCGCCGCCGCCGGCCGCGCGCATCGACGGCGTCACCGCCTGGATCCCGAGGAACATCCCGGTGAGGTTCACGTCGAGCACCCGCCGCCAGGTCGCCGGCGAGATCGTGTCCAGCGGCTCCAGCGTGAGTACCCCGGCGTTGTTGACCAGCACCCGCACCGGCCCGAACGCCTCCTCGGCCTCGCGGACCAGCGCCGCCCACCCGACCTCGTCCGCCACGTCCAGGTGCACGAACCGCGCCCGCTCCCCCAGCTCCGCGACCAGCGCCCGCCCCTCGCCGTCGCGCACGTCGGCCACCACCACGCACGCCCCTTCGGCGGCGAACCCGCGCGCGTGGGCCGCGCCCATGCCGCGCGCACCCCCGGTGACGACGACCGTCTGCCCTTCGAAGCGCCCCATGCGGTCTCCCTACCTCAGCCGGCCGATCTCCCCACTGTTGTCTCCTACCGGTCTCATCCCGCCGCTCATAGCCGCCCATCGGGTGCCCGGCGGTGTACGCCCGGCCATAGGCTCACGCCATGAGGTTCGACCACCACACCCTCGTCCTGCTGGTACGGCCGCCGGACGCGCCCGAGCTGAGCGAGGCGGAGGCCGACGCCCTGCAGGACGCCCACCTGGCGTTCCGCGCCGACCTGCGCGACCGCGGCCTGCTCGTCGCCGGCGGCCCGCTCGCCGACCAGGACGACGAGCGCCTGCGCGGCGCCTCCATCATGTCGGTGGACCCAGCCACCGCCCGCCAGCTCTGCGCGGCCGACCCCGCGGTCCGCGCCGGCCGCCTGTCGGTACAGGTCATGACGTGGATGGTGCCCGCGGGAAACATCCACTTCGAGGCGGTGCGGGCTCCCCGCTCCCGCTCCGAGGCCGACGCCGGCTGACCGCCGGCTACCTGGGCCGCAGCGGTACCGGTCCGCGGCGGGCGCGGACCACGAGGCCGGCCACCGCGAGCGTCACCAGCACCGCGAGGGCCGGCGCCCAGGCCACGCTCCACAGCCAGCCACCCGCGGCGACCGCGCCGCCGCCCAGCTCGGGCGGTCCCAGCCGGCCGCGCTCGGCTGCCAGCCGCCCCAGAAGCGCCATTCGCGCCAAGCGTGGTAGCCGGCGTAGCCGGCCGAGGCGAGCAGGAGCCCGGCGCCCGCGCCCGCGCCGTAGGCGATGCCCGCCCGCCGCTTGCGGGGAATGTGCCGCAGCGTCGCGGCGGCCAGCACCGCCGCGCCGAAGACGGCGGCGACGCCGGTCGTGAAGGCGACCAGCCGGCTCGCGACCACCGCCGCGTCGCCGGTCGTCTGGAGCACCCAGGCCACGTGCAGCAGCGGTCCGCCCGGCCGCAGCACCCGACCGTCCACTGTGGTGCCGTATACGTATGTCTGCGCGGCCAGTCCGAGCAGGGCGCCGGCCAGCGCGGCGGCCGCCAGCGCCAGCGCGCCCGCGGCGAGCCGGGTGTCCGGGCGCAGCGGGTCGGCCGGCGCGGCGCCGGTCAGCAGCCAGGCGGCCAGGCCGGCGGTGGCGAGGGCCGCCAGCACCGCGAGGACGAGCATCGGCCGGCCCCGCCCGGTGACCATCGCGACGGTCAGGTGGCCGGAACCGCCCATCGCGAGGAGCGCGGCCAGCACCAGGTGGGTACCGGCGAACCCGGTGGCCGCCGCGCCCGCGAGCGCGGCCATCCGGCCGAGGGCGGGCGGCCCGCTTCCCGGGAGCGGGAGGGTCGTGGCGAACCGGCCGAGGCCCAGCACGAGCACCGCGGCGAGCAGCAGCCCGTACACCGTCGGGCCGACGGGCGCGCGGACGCCGGCCACGAACGACTCCCGTCCCGGCGCGGTGGTGAGTGCGACGGCGACGGCGCTGGCGGCCGCCGCGGCGGCGAGCACGGCGAGGGGCGGCGCGGGCTGCTCCGGGTTCGCGTCCGGAGGGCGACCACCCGCGGCGGCACCGGTGGCGGTGCCGGCGTGCCGGCCGGCGGCGGGGCGGCCAGGGCGCCCTCGGCGACCACGAGCTCCGGCCACTCGATCGCGGTGGGCGCGCGGCCGAGGGCACGGTGCAGCAGCGTCGCGGCGAGCGGGACGCGGCTGGAGCCGCCGACCAGGTAGACCCCGGCGAGGTCGGCGACGGGCACCCCGGCCCGGTCGACGGCCGCCCGCAGCGCCGCGACCGTCCGGGCCACGATCGGCTCGGCGAGCCGGTCGAACTCCTCCCGGCTCAGCAGCGCGTCGGTGCCGGGCGCCGGCAGCGGCACGACGGTGGTGGCCGCGCGGGACAGCATCTCCTTGCCGGCGCGCACGTCGTCCCAGAGCTGGCGCGAGGCGCGCCGTTGCGCCGGGGTGGCGGGTGTGACCAGCTCGCGCCACCGGTCGCCGTCGCGGTCCGCGCCGGCCCGCGCCAGGTGCTCCAGGACCGCCGCGTCGATGTCCAGGCCGCCGGTGTCGGGCAGCCCTTCGGAGGCGAGCGGGACCAGCCCTTCGGCGGTGCGGCGGAGCACCGACGCGTCGAACGTGCCGGCGCCGAAGTCGTACACCGCGACGCAGCCGCCGACCGGCACCGCGCCCGCGAACGTCCGGACGAAGTGGTCGGCCGCCGCCACCGGCTCCGCGACCAGCGCCGGCGGCGGCAGCCCGGCGGCCCGCGCCGCGCGGCACAGCACCTCGCGGCGCGGGTTTCCCCAGGCGATCGGGTGCGTGAGCGTCACCTCGCCCACGGGCGCGCCGGACACGCGGGCGGCCTCGGCGGCGACCCGGCGCAGCACGGCGGCGATCAGGTCGACGACCGGGACCTCGCGGTCGCCGAGCAGGACGGTGCCGTCGTCGACGCGGCGCTTGGGGTTGGGCTCCAGCCGCTCAGGGCTCACCCGGCCGCTGTGCCAGGCGTCGCGGCCGACGAGCAGGTCGCCGTCGGCGTCGGCGAAGACGGCGGAGGGCAGCAGCGGCGACCCGTCGAACAGCAGCGGCGCCGGCCGGCCGTCCTGGCGCACGAGCATCGCGACCGTGGTGGACGTCCCGAAGTCGATGCTCAGGCGTCCACTCACCCCGCCACCCTAGGGCACTTGCGCATCGCTGGAATAGTTTCGATATGCCCTCCGCCTACCGCATCTGGGCCTCGTCGGCCCTGGTGGTCGTCCTGGGTGGGTTGCTCACTTCCGGAGCGCCCGCGAACGCGGCGCCGGCGCCCTCGCCGGCGCCGGGGTCCACAGTGGCGCCCGCCGCCGAGCCGGACCCGGCCTGCGCGGTCAGCGGCTACGTGCCGGAGACCGGCCAAGCGGCCCGGCGGCTCCGCGCGGACCTGCGGGCCCGCACGACAAACGACCTGGCGGGGGTACGGCTGGAGCGAGCCGACACGTGGACCGTCCCGCGCGGGCGGGAGCCGGTGCTGGTCGTCGACGCCACGCGGCGCCTCACCCGCGGCGAGGCGAGCGCGGTGCTTTTCGGCGTCGAGTTTCCGATCCGGTCCGGCTCGGGTGACGCCGGCACGCGGTACGTCAGCTCGACCACCATGCCCCACCTGGGCGCCACGGTGCGCACCATCGGCGTCCGCGCCCAGTCGAACGTGTGCGCCGGTTCCCTCGTGCTCTCCGTCGACCGCGGCCCGCTGACCACCCGCCTGGGCGTGGCCGGCGCCGCCGCCTCGGTGGTCTTCGGGCTGCTGCTCGTCGTGCTCGCCCGCGGCCGGCGCGGCGGCTGGTCGCGCCGCTTCCTGCTGGCGGCGGTGCCGGGAGTGCTGGCCGGCGTGGGCGAGGCGGCGGTGCTGCAGGAGGCCGGTCTGGTCAGCCCGTTCAGCCGCTGGTCCTGGCTGGCGCCCGCCCTCGGGCTGGCGCTCGCCGCGGTGCTGCCGCTGACCCGGCGCCGCACCGTCACCTCCCGCCCCGATGCGCCGGACGGGCCGCCGGCGCCGCCCGCCGTCGCGGGGTACACGATCGACGGCTACGCCGGCCGCACGCCCGTCGCGGACGTCTTCCGCGGCAGCCACGCCGGCACCGGCGACCGGGTGCTGCTGACCGTGCTGCGGCCCGAGCTGGCGGCGGACCCGGAGGCCGTCGCGCGCCAGCGGCGGGCGGCCGCGACGCTGGCGCGGCTGGACGGCGAGCACTGCCCGCGACTGCGGGAGGCGCTTCCCGCCGAGCCGGCGCCGGTGATCGTCACGGGGTACGTGGACGGCGTGACCGCCCGCCAGGTGCTGGCCGAGCGGCACGCGCTCACCGGCCCGCAGGCGTGCGCCGTGCTCGCCGGCGTGCTCGGCGGGCTGTCCGCGGTGCACCGGCTCGATCTCGTGCACCGCGACGTGCGTCCGGAGAACGTGCTGCTGGACGCCGGCGGCGGCGTGCTGCTGAGCGGCTTCGAGCTGGCCGCGCCGGGTGCGGAAAACGCCGGGTCGCCGGCGGGCGCGCCGCCGTACGCCGGTCCGCAGCAGCGCCGCGGCGAGCCGGTCGACGCCCGGGCCGACCTGTGGTCGTGCGGCGTGCTCCTCGGCGAGCTGCTGACCGGACGCCCGCCGGTGGTCGACGAGGCGACCGGCGAGCTGCTCCTGGACGCCGAGGCCGGCGCCGTGCCGGAGCCGATGACCCGCTTCCTCGCGCGCGTACTGGCGACGGACCCGGCCCTGCGACCCGCGTCGGCGGGGCAGATGCTCGACGAACTGTCCACTGTGGCCGCCGAGGCGTACGGGCCGGACTGGATGCGCCTCGGTGCGCTGACCGGCGCGGTGGTGCTGCCGGGCGGCGTGGTCGCGGCGGGCGCGGTCGCCGGCGCGGCGGTACCCGCCGTGGCCGTGTCGGGCGGCGTGACGGCGGCCCTGCCGGCCGGCGGCGCCGCGGTCACCACGACGGCCGGCTTCGGCGCGAAGGTCACGGCCTTCGCCACGCCGGCCCTCGCGCTGGCGACGGCGGCGGTGGTGGTCGTGTTCACCGCGTTCGCCGCCAACGCCGCCCCGCCGAACGCGCCGGAGGTCATCACGCCGGAGGCCGCGCGGGTCATCTTCGTGCGGACGGTCGGCGAGTTCCGCGCCGGCGATCTGCGGCACGCGCCGGACATCGACGACCTGGTCAGGTCCGCCGTCGGTCAGGCACTGCCGAGCGCCGACCTGCGCCTCGCGAACATCACGGTTGGCGTGCCGCGCGGGCAGCGCGGCTACCCGGCCTGGTTCACCGCCTACGCCACGGTCACCCACCCCGACGGCGACGTGTACACGATGCTGCTCCGCTTCGTGCGCACCAGCGCCGGCGGCCCCTGGCTGGTCGTCCGCTTCCAGCTGTGGCGCGGCGTCGCGGTGCCGCCGCCCCTGCTGGACAGCGACGGCCACCTGGCCCGGGCGCCGGTCGGCGACCTGATCGCCGACCCCGCCTCGCTCCCCCAGCGCTACCTGGACTGGGCGCGGCGCGCCGCGCAGAGCCACGCGGTCGGCACCGACCCGCTGCTGGACGCGCCGGACTCGCAGTTTCTGGCGAAGCAGGCGATCGACCGCTTCGACGGCGACCGGTCGTTCGCGTCGTTCCAGTACGAGTTCGGCCCGGGCGCGGTCATCGGCGACCCGATCCCGATGGCCAACGGCACGGTACTGGTGGAGTTCACCGCGACCATGCACCAGACCGTCTACAACCGGCCCCGCTTCCGGACCGGCCCGTGCGACTTGTGGGTGTGGACGGACCTGACCACCGGCCGGCTCCGCATGTACAAGAACAGGTTCGACGTGTCGGTGACCGCGTGGGTGCCGATGAAGAACGGCGCTGCGCCGCCCGCTGCGCCCGCCGGCCAGCGCCCGATCCCGGTGAAGCCGGACAAGGTCTACCTCACGGACGGCTGGAACGCCACCAACATCACGATCCAGCGCTGCTGAGCTACTGCACGGAGTACGTGACGTAGTAGAAGGAGCTCTCCACCTCCGACTTGGCGAGCTTGGCGATCTCGCCGGCGCCGGCCTCGGACTCCATGATCGTGACCGAGCCGAGGAGGTCGTCGCCGGAGACGGTGTCGTACTCCCACAGCGAGACGGACTGCGACGAGGTGACCGGCAGGGACAACCCCGGAGCGACCGACTGGCCGGCCTGCATCTCGACCGTGCCGCCGCCCTGTGGCCACACGGCCTTCTCCAGGCCGCCCGACGTGTCCGTCGTGAGGTACAGCTGGTCGGGGTCCGAGCGGGCCGTGTCGATCGCCTCCACCACACCGGGCCCGCGCTTGACGAACTCGCTCAGCGAGAGGCCGCCCAGCTCTCCGATGCCGATGGCGCCGACGAGCCCGGCCAGCGCCTGGTTTACGGCGTCGTCGGTGCCAGTCGCGTGCCGCACGCACAGAATGCCGGTGATCGTCGCCGTAGCCGTCATGGCAGCCCCCCGAAGCTCTCGTCGCCACTCACGCTAGGCCGAAGATCCACATTCGCGCCGGCATATTCACGTGGTTGATCAGGGACCTCGTGGCTGGGCACGCCGGCCGACACGCCCACCAACTCCCTGATCAACCCCCTCCCGGGGCCGTTCAGAGGGAGAGGCGGGCTATGGCGGACTCGGTCAGGCTGCCCAGCCACAGCGAGCCGGCGTGCTCGCGGACGCCCGTGACCATGACGTACCGGCCGGCCGGGCCGTGGATGGTCCGCAGCACGCGGCCGTCGGCGTCCACCTTGGCGACGATGCTGTACCGGTGCGGCTGCGGCTGCAGCCTCGTCGGCAGCACCGCCGCCACGCGCCGGATCGCGGGATGCGGCAGCAGGCGCTCGGCGATCGCGACCCGCGGGCTGGCCAGGGCGATCCAGAAGGTCCCGTCGCCCACCGGCGACATGTTGTCCGGGTACGCGGGCAGGTCGCCCAGGTCGGTGACCGTCGCGTCGGGCAGGGACAGGCGGGTCAGGCGGTGGGCGGCGGTCTCGCAGACCAGCAGCGCCGACTCCGACGGCGTCAGCGCGATGCCGTTCGGAAAGTGGAAGCCGGTCGCCACCACGTCGGTGGTGCCGGAGGCCGGGTCGTACGCGAGGACGCGCCCGTTCGGGCGGTGCTCGAGCAGGTCGCGGCGCCAGTGCGAGAGCGGGAAGCGGTTGGAGCTGTCGGTGAAGTAGACCACGCCGTCGCGGGCCACCGCGGCGTTGTTGCACAACAGGATGCGGCTGCCGCCCACCGCGCGGGCCAGGTCCGTGACGGTGCCGTCGCCGGTGAGGCGCAGCAGGCCGCGGTAGGCGTCGCAGACGACGAGGCTGCCGTCGCGCGGGTCGACCTCTATCCCCAGTGGACGGCCGCCGGTCTCCGCGAGCAGGTCGGGTGCCGTGCCGGGGCGGGCGCCGGGCGGGAAGCGCCAGATCCGGCCGTCGTCGGTTCCGGTGACCACGCCGCCGTCCGGGTCGACGACGACGTCCTCCGGACCGTGCGCGCCGGGCACGTTCAGGATGTCGAGCACGTCGAGGCCGGTGTCCGTCGCGGCCCACGGCCCGTCGAGGGGCGGTGGTGCGGTGGCCGGCAGCTTCGCCGGGCGGATGAGCCAGGGCGCGGGCGGGCGCGGTACCGGTGTCATGTCCAGCATTGTGGGCCTCGCGGCACCGCACGCGCGCGATGTGTCGCCGGACACGAACCAGCGGTATGGCCGTGACGCACGGTTGCGCTGTCGTAAGGTTGTTGGTTGGCCGCGCGCCCCCCTCTGGCGTCCGTCCAGGAAGGTACGCGATGACCCTGGCCCCTGCCCTGCTCACCCCTGCCCTGGCCGTCTACGAGTCGGAGCGCGCCCCGGCGCCACGGACGCTGCTGGACATCCTCGCCGCGACCGTCGCCCGGCACCCGGACGCGCCCGCCATCGACGACGGCACGGACGTCTACGACTACCGGCGGCTGGCCGCCGAGGTCGAGGCGGTGCAGGAGCGGCTCGCGGCGGTGGGGATCGGCGCGGGCGACCGGGTGGGCATCAGGATCTCCTCCGGTACCGCCGAGCTGTACGTGGCGATCCTCGGGGTGCTCGCGGCCGGCGCGGCGTACGTGCCGGTGGACGCCGACGACCCGGACGAGCGCGCCGAGCTGGTGTTCGCGGAGGCGGGCGTCTGCGCGGTGCTCGGCGACGGCGGCGCGGTGAGCATCCGGGCGGCGGGCAACGAGCCGCGCCCGGACGGCGACGCCTGGATCATCTTCACCTCCGGCTCCACCGGCCGGCCCAAGGGCGTCGCGGTCGGCCACGCGTCGGCGGCCGCGTTCGTGGACGCGGAGGCGGACCTCTTCCTGAAGGCGGCGCCGATCGGGCCGGGCGACCGGGTGCTCGCCGGCCTGTCGGTGGCGTTCGACGCGTCCTGCGAGGAGATGTGGCTGGCCTGGCGGCACGGCGCCTGCCTGGTGCCCGCCGCGCGGGCGCTGGTGCGCAGCGGCGTCGACCTCGGGCCGTGGCTGGCGCAGCGGCGGATCACGGTGGTGTCCACGGTGCCGACGCTCGCCGCGCTGTGGCCCGAGGAGGCGCTGGACGGCGTGCGGCTGCTCATCTTCGGCGGCGAGGCGTGTCCGCCCGAGCTGGCCGAGCGGCTGGCCGTGTCCGGTCGCGAGGTCTGGAACACGTACGGGCCGACCGAGGCGACCGTGGTCGCCTGCGCGGCCCGGCTCACCGGCGACGGGCCGGTGCGCATCGGGCTGCCGCTGGCCGGGTGGGCGCTCGCGGTCGTCGACGGCGCCGGTGAGCCGGTCCCGATGGGCGGCACCGGCGAGCTGGTGATCGGCGGCGTGGGTCTGGCCCGCTACCTGGACGCGGACAAGGACGCGGAGCGGTTCGCGCCGCTGCCCTCGCTCGGGTGGGAGCGCGCCTACCGCAGCGGCGACATCGTGCGCGCCGAGCCGGAAGGGCTCGTCTTCGTCGGCCGCAACGACGAGCAGGTGAAGCTCGGCGGGCGCCGGATCGAGCTGGGTGAGGTCGACGCCGCGCTGCAGGCGCTGCCCGGGGTGGCCGGCGCGGCCGCCGCGGTGCGCCGCACCAAGGCCGGCAACCAGGTCCTGGTCGGGTACGTGACGGCCCGGGACGGCGCGGCGTTCGACAAGGACGCGGCCGCCGAGCGGCTGGGCGAGCAGCTGCCCGCCGGGCTGGTGCCGCTGCTCGCCGTCGTCGACACGCTCCCCACGCGCACCTCCGGCAAGGTCGACCGGGCCGCGCTGCCCTGGCCACTGCCCACGGTGGACACCGCGCCGGCGGCGCTCTCCCCCACGCAGGCGTGGCTCGCCGAGGGGTGGGCGGAGATCCTCGGCGTGCGCGTCACCGAGCCGGGCGCAGACTTCTTCCGCAACGGCGGCAGCAGCCTCGCCGCGGCCCAGCTCGTCGCCTGGGTCCGCCGGCGCCACCCCCAGGTGTCGGTCGGCGACCTGTACCAGCGTCCGCGGCTGGACCACCTGGCGGCCATGCTCGACGGCCTCGGCGAGACCACCGCGACCGAGCGCGAGGTCGCACCCACTCCCCGCCGGGCGGGCGTCATCCAGTCGCTGCTCATGGTGCCGCTGCTGACCGTCGTCGGGCTGCGCTGGCTGACCGTGCTGGCCGCGGCCGCCAAGCTGCTCGGCGTCTCCTGGGCGCCGGCGGTCTCGTGGTGGTGGGTGGCGCTGGGCTGGTTCGTGCTGTTCAGCCCCGTCGGCCGGATCGGGATCTCGGCCGGCGGCGCGCGGCTGCTGCTGTCCGGGGTGCGGCCGGGCAGCTACCCGCGCGGCGGCTCGGTCCACCTGCGACTGTGGGCGGCCGAGCGGCTCGCCGACCTGAGCGGTGCCACCAGCGTGGCCGGCGCGTCGTGGATGACCCGGTACGCGCGGGCGCTCGGCGCGCAGGTCGGCCGCGACGTCGACCTGCACTCGGCGCCGCCGGTCACCGGGCTGCTGCGGCTGGGGCGGGGCGCGGCCGTGGAGCCCGAGGTCGACCTGTCCGGCTACTGGGTGGACGGCGACGTCGTCCACATCGGATACACGTGGATCGGCGCCGGCGCCCGGGTCGGTGCCCGCAGCACGCTGCTGCCCGGTGTCCGGCTCGGCAAGGGCGCCGAGATCGGCCCCGGCTCGACGGTGGCCGGGGTCGTACCGGCGGGCGAGCGCTGGGTCGGCTCCCCCGCCGCACCCGGCGGCAAGGGCGCCAACGACTGGCCGACCCGCCGGCCGGCCCGCTCCCGGCGCTGGGTCGCCGTGTACGGGTTGACCTCCGTCCTGCTCGGCGCGCTGCCGGCGATCGCGGCCCTGCCCGGCATCGCGGTCCTGGCCCGCGCCGCGTCCGGTGCCGCCACCCTGGGCGAGGCGGTGTCCGCCGCGCTCGTCGCCACGCCGCTGGCCGCGCTGGCCTACGTCGCCGGCTACGCGCTGCTGGTCCTGGTGGCGGTGCGGGCCCTGAGCCTCGGCCTGCGCGCCGGCTACCACCCGGTGCACAGCCGGGTCGCGTGGCAGGTGTGGGCGACCGAGCGGTTGATGGGCATGGCGCGGGTCGGGCTCTTCCCGCTGTACGCGAGCGTGCTCACCCCCGCCTGGCTGCGGCTGCTCGGCGCCAAGGTGGGGCGCGGCGTGGAGGCGTCCACGGTGCTCGCGCTGCCCAAGATGACCACCGTCGCGGACGGCGCGTTCCTGGCCGACGACACCATGGTCGCCACGTACGAGCTGCGGCAGGGCTGGCTGCACGTGGCGCCGACCCGCATCGGCAAGCAGGCCTTCCTCGGCAACTCCGGGATGGCGGCGTCCGGGCACTCGGTGCCCAAGCGCGGCCTCGTCGGCGTGCTCTCCTCCGCACCCCGCAAGGCCAAGAAGGGCTCGTCGTGGCTGGGCATGCCGCCGATGCCGCTGCGCCGGTCGCCGGAGGCCGCGGACAGCAGCCGCACGTACGACCCGCCGCCGCGCCTGAAGGCGGCCCGCGCGCTGGTCGAGCTGTTCCGGCTGGTACCGGTCGTGTGCGGGGCGGCACTGGCCGTGCTGGTGCTGGCCGCGCTCGCGGCGGTGTGGCACGGGCTCGGCCCGGTCGCCGCGGGAGCGCTGTCCGGCGGGGTGCTGCTGGCCGCCGGTGTACTGGCCGCCGCCACCGCCACCGCGATGAAGTGGCTGCTGGTGGGGCGCTTCCGGACCGGCGACCGTCCACTGTGGGACTCGTTCGTGTGGCGCAACGAGCTGGCCGACACGTTCGTGGAGGTGCTCGCGGTGCCGTGGCTGCTCGGGTCGGCCAGCGGCACGCCGCTGCTGACCGGCTGGCTGCGCACGATGGGCGCGAAGATCGGCCGCGGGGTGTGGCTGGAGACGTACTGGTTGCCGGAGTTCGACCTCATCCGCATGGGTGACGGCGCGACCGTCAACCGGGGGTGTGTCGTGCAGACCCACCTGTTCCATGATCGGATCATGAGCATGGACGAGGTGACGCTGGAGGCGGGCGCGACGCTCGGCCCGCACGGCATCGTGCTGCCCGGCGCGACGATCGGCGCGCGGACCACGGTCGGGCCCGGCTCGCTGGTGACCCGCGGCGACACGGTGCCGGCCGGCACGCGCTGGCTCGGCAACCCGATCGCGGCATGGCCGGCGACATCCGGTCCGCACGGCGCGACCGGCTCGGACGCAGCCGGCGCCGCGGCGGGCGCGGCACGCACGGCCCCGCACGGGGAATGAAGGAGGCCGCCCGCGCGGGTGCGGACCGTTCCGGCGATCCCTACCTTCCCGAGCACGGAAACGGCGGCTACCGGACCCGCCACTACGACCTCGACCTCGACTACCGGATCGCCACCAACCGGCTCACCGGGCGGGCGACCGTCACGGCGGTCGCCACCCACGGGCTGACCCGGCTGAGCCTCGACCTGGCCGGGCTCCGGGTCGAGCAGGTGCTCGTGGACGGTGCGGCCGCGCGGTACTCCCACGTGCGCCACAAGCTCCACGTCCGGCCGCCGGTGCCGGTGCCGGCCGGTGCGGAGTTCCGGGTCGAGGTGCGCTACGGCGGCCGGCCTCGCCCGCTCGCCGGGCGCTGGGGCGACATCGGGTGGGACGAGCTGGCCGACGGCGTGCTCGTGGCCAGCCAACCGGTGGGTGCGCCGTCCTGGTTTCCGTGCAACGACCATCCGGCGGACAAGGCGAGCTACCGCATCGCGGTGACGGCGGCGACGCCGTACACGGTGGTCGCCACCGGGAGGCTGGCCGAGCGCCGGCGCGGCGCGAGCACGACGGCCTGGGTGTACGAGCTGCCGGAGCCGACCCCCTCCTACCTGGTGAGCATCCAGATAGGACGGTACGAGCGCACGAACCTCTACAGTGGAGTGCCGGTGCAGCGGGCCGCCGTGCCGACGAGGCTGCGCCGCCCCTTCGCGCACGACTTCGGCCGCCAAGGCGAGATGATGCAGGTGCTGCAGCGGTTCTTCGGTGCGTACCCGTTCACCGAGTACACCGTCGTGGTCACGGACGACGACCTCGACGACCCGATCGAGGCGCAGGGCATGTCCATCTTCGGCGCCAACCACGTGGACGGGCGGCGCACCCACGAGCGCCTCGTCGCGCACGAGCTGGCCCACCAGTGGTTCGGCAACAGCCTGACGGTGGCCGACTGGCGGCACATCTGGCTCAACGAGGGGTTCGCGACGTACGCGGAGTGGCTGTGGTCCGGCGCGTCGGGCGGCCCGCCGGTGGAAGGGCTCGCGCGGATGTGGCACGCCCGGCTCCGGACCCGCGCCGCCGACCTGCGGATCGGCGACCCCGGCGTGTCACGGATGTTCGACGAACGCCTGTACAAGCGCGGCGGCCTGACGCTGCACGCGCTGCGCCGCGAGGTCGGCGACGACGTCTTCTTCCGCACCCTGCGCGCCTGGGTCGCCGAACACCGCCACGGCACGGTGACGACGGCCCAGTTCATCGCGCTCGCCGAGCGCCACGCCGCCCGCCCGCTGCACGACTTCTTCCAAGCCTGGCTCTACGCCGCCCCCTGCCCGACCTGCCCGGCCCCCTTTCGGCGGGTTGATCAGGGAGTTGGTGGGCGTGCCTGCCGGCGTGTCCACCCACGAAGTCCCTGATCAACCACGTGAGCCGAGCGCGAGCCGACCGCGCGAGGCGAGCGCGCGAGCGCGCGCTAGCCGCCGCCGGCGCGGAGGACCTCGCTGAGCCGGCGCCGGCGGCGCAGGGCCGACTCGATCGGCACGACCACGGCGACGGCGGCGAGGAACGCGGCCGCGACGAGGGCGGCGCCCCACCACGGCACCGCCACCGCCGGGTCGGCGTCGGTGCCGACGAGCACGCGCAGTGCGAGCGGGCCGAACGTCAGGTACGCGAGCAGCACGCCCAGCAGTGGTCCGGCGACGGCGGCCACCGCCACCGGCGGCAGCAGTTCGCCCGCGGCGACCCAGCGGGCCTCGCGCAGGCGGAGCCCGAGGGTGCGCAGGCGGCCGATGGTCAGCCACCGTTCCGGCGCACTCGCGGCGGCACCCAGCGCGAGGCCGAGCAGCCCCAGCACCAGCAGCGCCGCGGCCGACGCCCATGCCAGGCGCAGCAGGCCAGCGGTCAGCGGAGCCGTGCGGCGTTCCCGGACAAGGTCGGCGCGCAGCACGGTGTTCACGCCGGCACCGGTTTCGACGGCCTGTGCCGTGCCCGGGCCGGTGACCCAGACGGTGTTGGGCACGACGGGCACGCCGGCGGCGGCCATCGCGGCGGCGTCCACGATGACGACGTCCTCCGTGTCGCCGACGGCCGGCCCGGTCGCGACGGCGGTGAGCACGACGGCGGGTGCGTCGTCCCCCCGCGGCAGCTGCATGCGGGTGCCGGGGCGCAGGCTGCCGTCGCTGGACCGCACGAGGGCGGGCACGCCGCCGTCAGCCGGCGCCGTGAGGCGGGCGAGCTGCGGGGCGTCGGGCAGCGGGGTGGTGGCCAGCAGCCGCTGGAAGGCGGCCGCGTCCACGACCACCAGGCGCGGGGTGACCAGCGTCGCCGGGGTGGTGACGCGGGCACCGTCGGTGACCTGGGCGGGGACGGCCTGCCGGACGCCCGGCTGCGCCGCGACGCGCCGCGCGAGCGCCTCCACGTCGACACCGGCGGCGGGGTTGGCGTCCAGGCGGGCGTCGGCGCCGACGGTGCGCCACGCGCCGCCGTCCAGGCCGCGGCCAGCGGTGGCGTCGAGGGTGAACGCGAACGAGGCGAGGCCGGCAGCGGCGACCATCGCCACCAGCGGCAGGGCGTGCGCGGCGGTGGCGGCGGCCCGGGCGGCGCCGACCGCGGCGAGGGGACGCCGGGAGCGCATGCTCCGCCGCAGCGCCGCGCGCAGGCCGGCCGGCAGCAGGCGGAGCACGACGAGCGCGCCGGCGACGGCGCCGAGGGCGGGCGCGCTGGACGGCAGCGTCGCACCGCTGTCCTGTGTGGACCACGCGCCGGTGGCGCCGCCGGCGACGGCGGGCAGGATCCCGCGCTGGTGGAGCGCGACGAGCGCCGCCGCGGCGCCGATCAGGACCGCGGCCTCGGCGGTGGCGCGGCGCAGCTGCCCGGTGCGGAGCAGCCACCGTCGCGCGGCGCGGTTGGCGGGAGCGCGCCGGTCGCGGGTGGCCCGGGCGGCCAGGAGCGTGCCGAACGCCGGGCCGGCGGCGGTCGCGGCCACCGCCACGGGGACCGCCCACCCCCAGGCGACGCCCGGTGCGGCGAGGCGGGCCAGGGCCAGCCCGACCGCGGCGGCGGCCACGGCGACGGCGGCCGACTCCACGAGCAGTTCCGCGCCGAGGTCGGCCAGGGCCGCACCGCGTTGCCGGGCGGCGGTCAGCGGCTGGGCGCGGCGGCGGGCGAGCAGGTCGGCGGCGAGCAGCAGCACGAGTACCGCGGCGGCCAGCACGCCGATGAGCAGGACGGACGCCTGCGCGCCGGCCGCGTTGACCCGCAGCTGCACGTCCCGCAGCACGAGGTCGAGCTGCGACTCCCACCGCAGCGAGGAGTCGTAGACGCTGGACGCGGCGGAGGTCGCCTTGAGCGTGACGAGCGTGCGCGTGACGCCCTCGGCGACGCCGGCGTCGAGGGCGTCCGGTTCGGGCGTGAAGCGTACGGTGCGGTCCAGCTCGTCGTTCTCGTACGCGACCCGGGCGTCGGGCAGCGAGCCGGGCGACAGCAGGCCGCCGAGGCGGGTGGTGCCCACACCGTCGGTACCCGAGGTGGGCCGCAGCAGCCAGGGCACGAGCCGCCAGGTCGGGTCGGTGCTGTCGACCGGCCGGAAGATGCCGCTGACCCGCACGTCCTTGACCCGCCGGTACTGGTCGGCGAGCGGGATGCGGTCGCCCGGCCGCACGCCGAGGGCGGCGGCGTCCACTTCGGAGAGTCCGACCTGCACCGGCCACGGTGGACCGCTGTACGGCACGACCGTGCTCTCCTCGGCCGGCGGCACGGACGGCGCGGGCGGGGTGCCGGCGACCCAGGTGACCTGGCGGTCGCTGTACGCGCCGCGCTCGTCCACGAGGTAGTTGAGCTGGAACGTGCGCAGCACGCTGCCGTCGGTGACCTTCAGCGTGGGTCCGGAGACCACGGCGACGGGCGGGCGCAGCACGCCGCGCACCACGGGGTCGAGGGCGGCGTCGGCCTGGTCGCGGAAGCCGTCGACCTCCTCGGCGAGGCGGGGGTTGCGGGTGCGGCCGCCGCCGGGCGCGTCGTCGTACTCCCAGCCGGAGTGGGCCAGCACGTCGGCGTCCCGGCCGGCGGTGCGGGTGGCGTCGCGGACCGCGTCGTCGGCGGTGGCGCGCAGCATGGGCGGCGCCGCGCCGGCGAGCAGCGTGACGAGCGCGACGACGGCGGCGACCAGCAGCAGCGGTCCGGCGTCGGCCCGCGCGCGGCCCCGCACACTCGGCCAGTGCAGGGCCGGGAGCCGCCGCCGGATCACGACGTCACCCGCAGGTGCGCGGCGTCGGCGCGGCGGGACTGGGCCACGACCACGGCGGCGGTCGCGAGCACGGAACCGGCCAGCAGCAGGGCGACAAGGGCGGCCTGCGCGCCCCACGGCCAGACCGGCAGCACGGCCGGCACGGGCACGGCCCCGGTGTCGGAGCGGACCATGAGCGGCGCGACGGTCCAGGTGGCGAGCGCGCCGACGGCCACGCCAGCGATCACGAGCGGTACCAGCACGCCGGCGTGCTGGCCGAGCAGGACGGCGCGGATCTCCCGCCGGTACATGCCGAGGCCGCGCAGCCGCGCCACCTCGACCGCGCGCAGCCGCAGGTCGAAGGTCACGTGCAGGACCACGCCGGCGAACAGCAGCAGCACCGCGGCGGGCACCAGCAGCCGCAGTGCGGCCGGCAGCCCGGCGCGGGGCGGGCTGCCGACGAGCCGGGCCGCCTCGCCCGCGCGGGTGGTGACGGCGCCCAGGTGCAGGTCGGTGGCGCGGGCGGCGGCGCCGGCGTGCGCGGGCTCGCCGACCCACCAGGCGTCCATCGGGTACTCCAGGTGCCCGGCGACCGCGAGCGCGCGGGAGAGGGTGTCCAGGTCGGCCAGGATCGCGGCGGCGCCGGGCGCGGACGGGACGGTGGGCAGCACCTCGGCGACCGTGACGGTCAGCGGTGTGGTGCCGATGGAGAGGCTGAGCGGCGATCCTTTGTGGACGTCGAGCTCGCCGGCGAAGCGGCTGGACACCGCCACCGGTACCGTCCCGGGGTCGGGAAACGCGGTGGCCACGAGCGTGCGGGCCGCCGCGTCGGATCCGGTGAGCTGCACCGTCGCGGTCATGGTCAGCCGCGCTCCGGCGGGCGCGGCGGCGACGGTGACGGCCGGGTCGGACACCTGCTGCGGTACCGGCGGCGCGGACGTGGCTGTCCACGTTGGACCGGGCGTGGCGCCGGGCACGGTGAGCGTGACGGAGACGGCGCTGCCGGAACCATCGGCGGCCGGCGAGAACGGCAGCGCCACGGCGACCAGCCGCAGGCCGTCGACGGGCGCGCAGTCCCGGATCTCCCGCGCGGTGCCGTCCAGGAGCAGCGGCTCGCCGTCGCAGGTGGTACGCAGGCCGGTCGCGTCCTGCAGCAGCAGCCGCGGCGTCGCGGCCAGCGGCGCCGGGCCGGCGGAGGTACCGGCGACCGTGAGCACCGCACCGGCCGGTACCGCCAGCCCTTCGACGCGTGCCGGCGGTGCCAGGGCCGCGCCCACGCCCGCCCAGCCGCCGTCCATCCGGCCGCGCAGCAGCGCCGCTGCGCGCGCGGTGTCGGTGGCCACCAGGCGCGGCGGGTCGCCCGCGCTGCCGATCCACTGCCCGACGGCGATGCCGCGGTCGACGGCCGGGCTCACGGCACCGCCGGTGGCCGCGGTGACGGCCGCCCCGTCGCCGGTGCGCGGCGCTGCGTCGAGGGTGATGGCCAGGTCGGTGCCGACGGACAGGTCGGCCTGGTCGTGCTGCGAGCGTTCCCAGGTGGCGTTGAGCGCGATCCCGAACGTGCCCGCCGCGCAGGCGAGTCCGATCAGCAGGCCGGTGGCCATCGCGTGGGAGCGGCGGGCCGCCTCGATCGCGGCGAGCGGAAACGCGAGCCCACGCGCGCCGCGCGCGAGCCGGTCCACGCCGCGCAGCGCGGGCGGCGCCACCCGCAGGGCCAGCGCGGCGCCGGCGGCGAGCACGAGGGCCGGTGCCGCCACGCGTACCGCGTCGGCGCGGGCGCCCGAGCCCGCGGGCTGGGCGCCGAGCTGCCACAGGCCCACGGCGGCGAACGCCACGAGCAGCAGGTCGGCGCCGGAGCGGGCGAGCAGCTCGCGGCGGTGGTGGCGCTCGCCGGACGGTGCGGCGCGCCGGATCGCGAGGAGCACGAGCATCGCCGCGAGCCCCACCGCGCCGGCGGCGACCGCGAGTACCTGCGCGGTGTTGACACCCGGACCGACCGCGAGCCCGGCGCCGGCCAGCGGCGCGAGCCGGGTGAGGCCGGAGTGCAGGGCGGACGAGGCCGGCACCGCGAGCGCGGCGGCCAGGAGCGCGATGGCGCCGCCCTCGACGGTCGCGGCGGCGGCGAACTGCCGGGGGCTGACGCCCAGCGCGGACAGCAGCGCGGTCTCCGCCGTCCGCGTGCCGGCGGTGAGGCGGCCGGCGAGCGCGAGGGCGGTCGCGGTCAGGACGCAGCCGATGACGGCGACCGCGAGGACAGCGGCGGCGGTCACCCGCTGCTGCACGCGGGCCAGCTCCATGGTCCGGGGCAGCGGCGACTCGACGCGGTGGATGCGTACCCGGTCGCCGAGCGCGCCGGCCAGCCGCCGGTCGGCGCCGGCGAGGTTGCCGGTCACGGCGTCCAGCTGCGAGCCGGTGGCGTGGGACAGGTCGGGGCGGGCGGTGACCTCCAGGCGGCCGATGAGCGAGCCGCTGGCGAACAGGTCGCGCAGGTCGACCAGGAACGGCCCGTACGCGTGCACCGGCTCCGGTCCCTGCCCCTTGAAGGCGTGGTCGTAGCCGGCGCCGGCCAGCGGGTCGCGGTCCCATTCGCCGCCGGGCAGCGGGCGGGCGACGCCGACGACGGTCACGTCGAGCGGCGGGGCCGGGCCGATGGACAGCTCGGCGCCGAGGCGTACCCGGCTGCCGGGCGCGAGGCCGAGCAGCCGCGCGGTGGCTTCGAGGACGACCGCCTCCAGCGGCGCCGCGGCAGCGGTCGCGGCCCTCGGCCAGCGCCCGTCGAGGAGCACGGCGCGGGCGGGGAGGTCGTCGAGGCCGGACAGGTATGTCTCGGCCGGCATCCCGGCCACCTCGGTGGCGGCCGGCAGCGACCGGTTCACCGACGACGCCCGGGTGGAGGTGGTGGTGGCGAACGGCGCGAGCGCCGAGGTGAGCACCGCGCGCGTGTCCGCGGCGACCGAGGTCGCGTCGGCGCCGCGGACGGTGACGTTGAAGGCGGTCGCCTTGACCTCGTCGGGCGCGGCCCGGGCGGCGACCACCTCGATGGCCTGCTCGCCGGTGCGGGTGACCAGCAGCGCGCAGGTGCCCAGCAGCGTGGCGCCGATCGCGACCACCGCCAGCAGGGCGGCCAGTAGCGGCCACTGCGCGCGGGCGCGGCGGGCGAGCACGCTCAGCACTCGACCTGCCCGTCGTGCATGCGCAGCACCCGGTCGGCCAGCTCCATCATCACCGGGTCGTGCGTGGAGACCAGCACGGTCACACCCTCGGACTCGACGACGCCGCGCAGCAGCGCCATCACCGCGAGGCCGGTCTCGGCGTCGAGCTGGCCGGTCGGCTCGTCGGCGATCACCAGCCGCGGCGAGGCGGCCAGCGCCCGCGCGATCGCCACCCGCTGCTGCTGCCCGCCGGACAGCTCGTCCGGGCGCTGCTGCCCGTGGTCGGCCAGGCCGACCAGGTCGAGCAACAGCTCCACCCGCCGCTCGCGCTCCGCGGGCGCCATCCGGGCCAGGCGCAGCGGTACGCCGACGTTCTCCGCGGCGGTCATGACCGGGATCAGGCCGAACGTCTGGAACACGTATGCGACCTTGGCCCGCCGCAGGTCGGACAGGCCGTCGTCGTCGAGCGCCGTGACCTCGGTGCCGTCGACCACGACCGTGCCGGCGTCGGGGCGGTCCAGCCCGCCGACCACGTTCAGCAGGGTCGTCTTGCCGGAGCCGGAACGCCCGACGAGCGCGACCATCGTGCCGGCGGCGACGTCGAACGACACGTCGCGCAGGGCGTGCACCGACGCCGGTCCGGTGCCGAAGCGGCGGTGGACGCCGCGCACCGTGATCAGCTCGCCGGTCACGCGTCGACGCCGCCGTTCGGGCGGATCTCGACGCGGTCGGCCTCCAGCGCCAGCCGTACCCGCCGGGTCAGCGCGAGCGCCTCGCGGTAGTCGCGCGGGATCTGGACCCGCCCGGCCCGGTCCATCACCGCGTACTCCTCGGCGATCACGTGGGTGCCCCCGTCCTCCGCCGTGGCGGTGCGGCGCAGCACCTCGCTGCTGGTACGCCCGTCACGGATCGCCACCGTCCGCTCGACCTGGCCGCTCACCTCCGGGTCGTGGGTCACCACGACCACGGTGACGGCGAACTGCCGGTTGACGTCCCGCAGCGCCTGGAAGACCTGCGCCGAGGTGTCCGCGTCCAGCTCGCCGGTGGGCTCGTCGGCCAGCAGCACGCGCGGCCGGTTGGCGAGCGCGACCGCGATGGCGACGCGCATCTGCTCGCCGCCGGACAGCTGCGCGGGACGCCGGTCGGCGCAGTGCCCGACGCCGAGGACCTCCAGCAGCTCGCCGGGGCGGGTACGGCGGTCGCCGGCCGGTGCGCGGGCGGCCGTCAGCGGCAGGTCGACCATCTGGCGGGCGGTCAGGTACGGCACGAGGTTGCTCGCCGTCTGCTGCCGCACGAACCCGACGGTGTGCCGCCGGTACCGCACGCGGTCGGACCGGGACATCGACAGCAGGTTCCACCGGTCGACCCGCGCCCGCCCGGCGGTGGGCGCGTCGATGCCGGCGAGGATCGACAGCAGGGTCGACTTGCCGGACCCGGACGCGCCGACGACGGCGATCATCTCGCCGCGCTCCACGACCAGGTCGAGCCCCTGCAGGGCCTGCACCTCGACCGAGCCGGTCTGGTAGATCCGCACCAGGCTCTCGCAGGCGATCATCGTCTCCGGACCGGGCTCGGGCGTCCGGGGGGACGGCTGCGGCACGGAAAGCGGCGGCTTGGACATCCCCCTCCTCCAGCCGACCCCGTGCCAGCGTCGAGTCAGATCCTCGCCCTCGTGATCTCCGCGCGTCAACACACCGTGAACCGCAGGCCCCGCGCCGCTTCCCCGTCGGCGGCGACGACGACCCGTGCGCGCCGGACCCGCGGGTCCTACGTCGGCGCGGAGGACAGCGCCGTCGGGACGTGCTCCTCCGGGCGGGCCAGGGCCCGCAGGAGGACCGCCACCGCGGCGGCGGCCGCGAGGAGGGCGGCGACGACGGGGTACCGGCCGACCTCGAACGCCACGACCACCGCCCACGCCGCCGAGAGGGCGGCCGCCGCGACGGCCAGGGCGGAGGTCGCGCCGGACGTGCGGCCCGCAACCCACCAGCCGGTGGCGAGCGCGACGGTGAACGGCACGAACGCGACCGGGAACCACGGGCCCGGCAGCGCGGTGAAGTAGCCCGGCTGGAGCAGGAGCGTCAGGACCATGGGCAGCAGGTACATGCCGGCGGCGGCCGCCAGCACGCCCCACCGGTCTGCCCGCCTCGCCGGGCCCGCCGAGCAGAGCAGCGTGACGATGCCGAGCGCGCTGAGCGTGAGCGGCATGACGTTGTCGGGCGCCGGGTTGTCCCACTGCTGCGGCCAGAGCACGGCGGGGGTGGCGACGACCGCGACGGCGACCGCGATCCGGCCGGCCAGGCGCGGCAGCACCGCCCAGGCGAGCATCGCGGCGAGCCAGGCGACGTACGCCGGGCGGCCCTGCGTGATCCACTGCTGCATCCGCACGCAGTCGCTCGCGACGCCGCCCGGACCGCCGGAGCAGGAGTAGTACTCCTGCGGCCGGATGACCAGCGCCGCGGCGGCCAGGCCGGCCGCGGTGCCGAGGGCGAGCACCGCGGGTGTCCGCAGGACCTCGGCCGGCGCGCCGGAGCCGGCTGTGCGGCGCGGCACCCAGATCGCGGCGGCGACGCTCAGCACGATCACCGCGCCGCGCACGAGCCGCTCGCCGCCACCGGAGAAGCTGGGCACCAGCAGCCATCCGGTCGCCGCCAGCAGGATCAGCGTGGCCACGCGCCAGTGCCGCCCGCGGCGGCGGGCCACGATCGCCATGCCGGCCAGCAGCAGGGCGAGGGTGGCGGCGGCCACGGCCTCGACCGGCGACTGGTACGCCGAGAGCACCGCCCAGTCCGACGCGAACCACCGCTCTCCCGACCGGTCGGGCACCACCAGCGCCGACCCGCCCAGAACCGCGGCCGAGAGCACGGCGCCGGCTGCCAGCACGCCGCGCTCGCGCCCGGAGATCCGCTCGCCACCGCCCAGGACCGCGACGGCGCCGAGCAGCGCGAGGAGCACGAGCGACCAGCCGGGCGACGGCGAGCTCCACGTCCACGGCATCGCGGCCAGCGCGGCGAGCGTGCCGAGCAGCGCGATCCCGGACAGCACCCACGCGAGGACCGCCGGCAGCGCGACGCGGCCGGCGACGGCGAGCAGCCACGCCAGGTACGCCGGGAGGGCCGGCCGGAACGGCGACGGGTGGCCGGCGGTCGCCTCGCTGTCGCGCAGCAGGCCGAGGAGTGCGATGCCCGCCGCGACGGCGAGGGCGACCGGCGCGGCGGTGCGCAGCGCGAGGCCGGGCTCGCCGGTGCCGAGCGCGCCGAACCGGGTGCGCACGCCGGCCACCAGGATGTCCGCGGCGTCCGCGGCGGTCGGCCGGGACCGGCCCGGTGGTGCGGCGTCCAGCAGGGTGGCGACGATCTCCTCCTCGCGCTCCCGCCGGTATCCGGCCGGGTAGGCGCGCATCAACCGCCGGTACCGCCGCTCAAGCTCGTCCACCTGTCCCCCTATCCGATCGCCCAGCCAGGACTTTTGAACCGCGCCAGCCGCCGCGTCGCCGCGTCCACGTTCCGCCGGAGGCGTTCGGCCTCCTCGGTGAGCGCCTGCGCTCCCTCGTTGGTCAGCCGGTAGTACCGCCGGAGACGGCCGTCGACGACCTCCTCGGACTCGACGCGGACCAAGCCGTCGGCGGTCAGCCGATCCAGTGCGCCGTAGAGCGTGCCGGGACGCAGCCGGAACCGGCCGCCGGACAGCTCCGCCACCTCCTGGATCACCCCGTAGCCGTGCCTGGGCTGGTCCACGAGCGCGGTGAGGATCAGGAACGTCGGCTCGTGCATGCGGGTGAGTATATCGGCGACCGGTATATGACGCCACCCGATCCGTGGAGCACCGTGCGGGCGCCGGAGGGCTGGACGGTGACGGCCACCACGTCGAACCACCGCCGTTCGCTGGGCGCGGACGCGTCCCCCGGTACAATGTGGACGGTTTTGGTGCCGGAAGCGACCGCGGCCGGCAGCTATCCGATCAGGGTGACCACCGCGTACGCCTGGGGCCCCGCCGGCGGGCCGGCAGCAGCGCGAGCGAGCTGGTCGCCGCGGTCGTCGCCGCCCCGCCCGACGGCCGCCGCCACCTGAGCGGCCTGGCGATGGCCGGCGCCGCCAACGCCCGCGGGCCGGTGGAGCTGGACCGGTCGCCAACCCGGCCGACGGCGGCGGCGTGGCGCGGTCGGCGGCGTTCCACACCGGCGGCGCGTACGGGCTGGAGGTCACCACGCCCGTCACCGGCAACTGGTGCGGCCGCGTGTTCGACGAGCCGCTGGACCTCGGCGGCACCACGATGCTGACGTTCGACGTGCGCGCCGCGGAGACCGGGCCGGTCGGCGGGATCGCGGAGCAGGTCGGCGACGACCTCACGTGGTGCCGGGGCGGCCGCTGGGCGTGGACCAACCCGCGGCCGGCATGACCGTCGACCCGGCGCGGATCCGCGCGGTCTGGTCTTCCTGAACGGCGTGCGCGTCTACGTCGACAACATCCGCGCCGCTTAGCGTGGTGAGGGTCAGCTCTACGGCTTGCGCGCGACCCCGCACGCCACGCCCAGCTCCGGCGGCAGCGGGCCGGGGTCGGGGCGCCAGTGCGGCGTGGAGACGACACCGGGCTCCAGCAGGTCCAGGCCGTCGAAGAAGCGGGCGATCATCTCGGGGCTGCGCAGGCAGTACGGGTCGCCCGCGTCGCCGCGGACCTGGGCGCTCTCCACGCCCGCCTCGACGGTGTCGGTGCCGTCGTTGACCACCAGGTAGCTGCCGGGCGGGAGGGCGCCGACGAGGCGGCGCACGATGGCCTGGGCCTCGCCGGTGTCGAGGACGTTGCCGAGGATGCCGAGCATCATCAGGGCGACCGGCCGCGTGAAGTCCAGCGTGTGCGCGGCCTCGGCCAGGATCGTGTCCGGGTCGCGCACGTCCGCGTCGACGTAGTCGGTGGCGCCCAGGTCGGTGCTGGTCAGCAGGGCGCGGGCGTGCACGAGCACCAGCGGGTCGTTGTCGACGTAGACGATGCGCGCGTCCGGCGCGACCTCCTGTGCCACCTCGTGCGTGTTGCCGGCGGTCGGCAGGCCGGTGCCGATGTCGAGAAACTGGCGGACACCGGCCTCGGCGGCCAGGAACCGCACCGACCGGACCAGAAACGCCCGCGACGCCAGGGCGATGTCGACGATCTCCGGGTACAGCTCGCGTACCTGCTCGCCGACGGCCCGGTCGGCGGCGTAGTTGTCCTTGCCGCCGAGCCAGTAGTTCCACACCCGCGCGGAGTGCGGGACAGTGCTGTCTATCTTCGGGGCGCGCTCGTCCACAAGGGACAACCTAGCCTACCGCCGGCGAGCCCTTACGGCTGGCGGGCGCGGTGGAGCACCGTGATGAGCACGCCGTCGCCGACCGTCGTCGCCTCGGCCAGCCGCCACGCCAGCTTGTCCGGCGTCCGCCCGAACAGGCGCCGGCCGGTGCCGAGGACCACGGGAAACGTCATGAGGTGCAGCTCGTCGACGAGGTCGCGTTCGAGCAGCCCCCGCACCAGCTCGATGCTGCCGGCCACCGAGATGTCGCCGTCGACCTCGGCCTTGATCCGGCTCACGTCCTCGGTCAGGTCGCCGGAGAGCACCGTCGTGTGGTGCCACGACGGGTCTTCGAGCGTCGACGAGACGACGTACTTGGGCATGCCGTTGTACTTGTCGGCGAGCTCGCCCTCGTACCCCGGCCACGCCGACGCGAACCCCTCGTAGGTGCGGCGGCCCAGCAGCAGCGCCGCCGAGCCGAGCGCCTCGTCGACCTTGAAGCGCTCGCCCTCCTCGCCGCGGTCGAACTCGAAGGACCAGTTCGGGTACGTGAAGTCCTCGCCGCCGGGCGCCTCCACCACGCCGTCGAGCGAGATGAACTCGGTGACCACCACGCGTCCCACGGCGGTCACCGGTCGAAGGCGCGCAGCTGCGCCGCGAGCACGGAGGCGGGGGCGCTGTGCTGCTGGCCCTCGACCTCGCGGACGGTGGCGTTCGGCAGCACCTCGCCCAGCGCGCGGGCGGCCGACGGCATGCCGGGGAAGGTGTCGTTTCCGTGCATCACGAGCGCCGGTACGGTCGCGTCGGCCCACCGCCGCGCGGGCAGCGGTCTGCCCGACATCGTGGTGCCCATGATCCGGCCGTCGTACGAGATGGTCGGCGCGACGGCCTCCATGACCGGCCAGAAGTCGCTCTGCCGGAACTCTTCGGCCTGCTCCGGCGTCGCCCCGGCCGCGTCGGTCAGGAAGATCACCGCCGCGTCTCCCGGGCGCCCCTCGGCGATGGCGGTCTCGAGGCGCTCCACGTAGTCGGCCGGCAGCGGCGGGCGGCTGTCGTCGACCACGAACGGCGGCTCGAACAGCACCAGCCGCTTGACCGGCAGGCCGGCCGCGGCGGCGTCGAGGGCGAGGACCCCGCCGGACGACCAGCCGAAGAGCGTGGCCGGCGCGCCCGCCACCTCGATGAGCGCGGCAAGGTCCTCGATCTCCCGCTCGATCGCGTACGGCGCGGTGTCCGTGCTGTCGCCGCGACCCCGGCGGTCGTACGCGAAGGTGCGGAACTCGCCGCTCAGCAGCTCGGCGAGCTCCGCGTTGAGCGGGTTGATGGCGGGGTACGCGGTCGCGCCGTCGATGATGATCAACGGCTCGCCCTCTCCCCGCGCGTCGAATGCGATCACGGTGCCGTCCGCGGAGACGGCTGCCGCGCGGGCGTTCTCGGTCATGCGCGTGGTCCTCCCTGGTACCGGTGCGGCACGGTGCCGCCCCGTGTGACCAGGCTATGGACCGGCGATGCCCTCGATCTTGTATAGAAGCGACAAGGGCCGCTCGGCCGGCTGCGGGCGGCGCAGCTCGGTGGCGGTGCGCCCGATGAAGCGCTGCAGCGAGCGGGACAGGTGCGGCTGGTCGTAGTATCCGAGCCGGTCGACCACCGCGAGCGGCGTCAGCCCTTCGCCGAGCAGGACTGCGGCCTGCCTGGCCCGCTCGATCTGCCGGATGCCGCCCTGCGTCAGCCCGGTCGCGGCGGCCACCCGCCGCTGCACCGACCGCGTGCCGACGTCCGGCAGGCCGCCGGCCACCACGTCGTCGACGAGCGGGTCGCGCACCAGCGCGCCGTCGCGGACCAGCCGCTCGACGAACTGCTCCGCGCTGTCGAAGTCGGGCACCAGCCACTCGCCGCCGCACAGCACGAAGCGGGCGTCGGTGGCGTGCGGACTTTCCCGGTACGAGTCGACGAGGCGGGCCGGCGGCAGGTGCGGCATCGAGGAGCCGTGCGCGAACGTGACCCCCCACGACTCCGCCCCGTCGTCCACGTCGACGCTGGACACCGTGGTCTCCGGACCGCGCACGGCCGCGTGGAGCCGCCCCTCGTGCCGCCAGAACACGATCTCCCAGTTTGACGTGGCGATCGAGGTCATCCGCGCGGGCCCGGACGCGCGGCTGCGCCACACCCGATGGATGTACGGCGAGTCCGACGGCCGGTCCTCGTTTTCCAGCGGCATCCCGCCCACTCTATCCGCCGCGCCGCTCACCCTCCGGCCCGCGCCGCTCGCTCAGCGGCCGCGCGGCGCGAGCACGCCGGCCAGCGCGCTCACGGCGGCGATGACCAGCATCGCCAGGTCGTACGCGACCCGGGTGACGCTCACGCCCGGGTCCGCCGGCGGGATCGCACCCGAACGCGCCCCGGGGGCCGCCGCCGGGCGGGCGGGTCGCACGGGCCGGACCGGCCGGACCGGCCGGTCGCGGGTGAGGATCCGCGCAAGATGATCGAGGCGATGCAGGTGGCACCCGACGAAAAGGCCGATCCCGATGTTGCGGCAGCGCGTCCCCTTCTGGGTGACCGCCCGACAGCGCAGCGGGGCGAACAGCGCCAGGTAGGGAACGAGCATCGCCAGCAACACGAACAGTCCCAAGCTCGGCTCATCGGACGCGAAAAGCAACGCCGACAACAGGGCGAAGAATGGCACCGGCGCCCAACGGGCGGCGTTCCTGCGCGGCTGCTTGCGATGCGCCATGCCGGAACACTAGGAGTGAGCGCGCGACAACTGAAGCGCTGCGTCGCACACGCGACGTGAACGTTGTCGATGCGGGCAGCCCGCCCGTCAGGCGGCCTTCTTCGCCTTCCCGGCCGTCCCGGTCTTCTTCGCCGTCGTCGTCTTCTTCGCCGTCGTCGTCTTCTTCGCCGTCGTCGTCTTCTTCGCCGTCGTCGTCTTCTTCGCCGTCGTCGTCTTCTTCGCCGCCGTCTTCTTCGCAGCTGACGAAGCCTTCTTCGCCGTCGTCTTCTTGGCCGCCGCCTTGCTCGTGGTCTTCTTGGCGGCGGTCTTCTTCGCCGCGGTCTTCTTCGCCGCGCCGCGGGAGCTCTTCGCGGCACCGCGGGAGCTCTTCGCGGCCTCCACGCTCTGGCGGAGGACCTCCATGAGGTCGGTGACGTTCGTAGCCTCGGGCGCCTGCTCGGCGAGCGTGACCTCGGCGCCCTCCTTCTTGGCGTCGATCAGCTCCTTGACCCGGTCCGTGTACGTGTCGCGGTACTCGTCCGGCTTCCACGGCGTGGTCATCGAGTCGATCAGCTGGCCCGCCATCGCCAGCTCCTGCGGGCGCAGCTTGACCTTGCCCGGCAGGTTGGTGAGCTCGTCCTGGGGGTCGCGCACCTCGTCCGCGAAGTACATCGTCTCCAGCACCAGCAGCCCGTCCTGCGGCCGGATCGCCGCCAGGTACTCCTTGTTGCGCATCACCAGCGTGCCGATCGCGGCCCGGTTGGCGTCGGCCATCGCGTCGCGCAGGAGGGCGTAGGTCTTGGCGGTCTCGTCGCTGCCCGGCGCCAGGTAGTAGGACTTCTGGTAGAAGACGGGGTCGATCTCGTCCAGCCCGACGAACGCGTGCACCTCCAGCGACCGCGAGCGGCCGGGCGCGACCGCGTCGAGCTCGTCCGGGTCGAGCATCACGTACTCGCCGCCGCCCACGTCGGCGCCCTTCACGATGTCGTCGAACTCGACCTCCTTGCCGGTGCGCTCGTTCACGCGCCGGTACCGGATCCGGTCGCTGGTGCCCTTTTCGAACTGGTGGAACGACACCTCGTGCTCGTGCGTGGCCGAGTACAGCCGCACCGGCACCGACACCAGACCGAAGCTGATCACGCCACTCCAGATCGACCGCGCCACGGCGCACCACCTCCCAAGCACCCCGATACCCGCGAAGGAAGCGGCCGAACCCCTTCCCTTTTACTCACCAGTAACGTAAGAATCGGGCGATGAGCGCCACCCGGACGGTGCACGGGGCGTGCAACCTGTGCGAAGCGATCTGTGGCCTGCGGTTCACCGTCGAAGGCGGCCGCATCACCGCGGTCAAAGGTGACCCGGACGACCCGCTGTCCCGCGGCCACATCTGCCCCAAGGCGCTCGCGCTGGGCGACATCCAGGAGGACCCGGCCCGCCTGCGCGGGCCGGTGCGCCGCACGGCCGAGGGCTGGCAGGACATCAGCTGGGACGAGGCCTACGACCTCGTCGTGGCCAAGCTCCTCGCGACCAGCCGGCGGTACGGGCGTGACGCCGTCGCCGTCTACCTCGGCAACCCGAGCGTGCACAACTACGGCATCCTGACCCACGGCCGCCACTTCCTGGGGCAGCTGCGCACCCGCAACCGCTACTCCGCCACCTCCGTCGACCAGCTGCCGCACCAGCTCGTGGCGCACTGGCTGTACGGGCACCAGCTGCTCATCCCGATCCCCGACATCGACAACACGAGCTACTTCCTGGTGCTCGGCGCCAACCCGCTCGCCTCCAACGGCAGCCTCATGACCGTGCCGGACGTCCGCCGCCGGCTGGCCGACCTGCGGGCGCGCGGCGGGAAGCTTGTGGTGTTCGACCCGCGCCGCACGGAGACGGCGGCGATCGCCGACGAGCACCACTTCGTGCGCCCGGGCACGGACGCGGCGCTGCTGTTCGCGCTGCTCCACTGTGTACTCGCGGATGGTCCTGCCACACCCACCGCGGGCGTCGACGGGCTCGACGCGGTCCGTGACGCGGTCGCCGGCTTCACACCGGAGCGCGCCGCGGCCGTCACCGGCGTCGAGGCGGGCGTGATCCGGCGCGTGGCGAGCGAGTTCGCCGGGGCCGGTGCCGCAGCCTGCTACGGGCGGATCGGCGTGTCGATCCAGCGGTTCGGCGCGCTGTCGCAGTGGGCGATCCAGCTGCTCAACCTCGCCACCGGCAACCTCGACCGGCCCGGCGGCACGCTCTTCACGCGGCCGGCGGTCGACCTCGTCGGCGGTGGGCTGGTCGGGCCGGGACACTACGACCGGTGGCGGAGCCGCGTGCGGGGGCTGCCGGAGTTTGCCGGTGAGCTGCCGGTGGCGGCGCTCGCCGAGGAGATGCTCACGCCCGGCGACGGCCAGGTGCGCGCGCTCGTCACGGTCGCCGGCAACCCGGTGCTCTCCACACCGAACGGTGCGCAGCTCGACCGCGCCCTCGCCGGCCTGGACTTCATGGTCGCCGTCGACCTGTACGTGAACGAGACCACCCGCCACGCCGACGTGATCCTGCCGCCCACGACCGCGCTCGAACACGACCACTATGACCTGGTTTTCCACGCGTTCGCGGTGCGCAACACGAGCCGGTACTCCGGCGCCGTCCTGCCAAAGCCCGACGGCGCGCGCCACGACTGGGAGATCTTCACCGAGCTGGCCCGGCGCTACCGGCGGGCGTCGGGCGGCCGCCGGCGGTGGCGCGCGGACCTGCGCCGCGGCCTGCTGATGCGGCTGCGCCCGGACCAGCTGATCGCGCTCGGCCTGCGAACGGGCCCGTACCGCCTGCGGTTGCGCACCCTCCGCAAGAGACCGTCCGGTGTGGACCTCGGGCCGCTGCGCCCCAGCCTGCCCGCCTCCCTGCGCACGCCCGACCGGCGCGTGCACGCGGCACCGCCGCAGCTGCTGGCCGCGCTGGGCGAGTCCACCGGCGAGCTGCTGACCGCGCCGCCGGCCGGCGAGCTGCGCCTGATCGGCCGCCGGCACCTGCGCAGCAACAACTCCTGGATGCACGGCTTTCCCCGCCTGACGAAAGGCCGCCCGCGCCACCACCTGCTGATGCACCCGGACGACCTGGCCGCCCGCGACCTGCGCGACGGCGAGCGCGTCCGCGTTTCCTCGCGCGTCGGCCACGTGGACGTCGAGGTCGAGGCGAGCGCCGACATCATGCCCGGCGTGGTCAGCCTGCCGCACGGCTGGAGCCACACCCGGATCAACGACCTGACCGACGACGCTTTCCTGGACGCGCTGTCCGGCAACGCCGCCCTCAACGGCGTCCCGGTCACGGTAGCCCACTCCCCCGCCGACTAAGCCCTCCCCGCCGGCCAAGCTCCGCCCGCGCGAGCGCTGTGCCCGCGCCACCGCTGTGCCTCGCGCCACCGCTGCGCTCGCCCGAGCGCCATGCCCGCGCGAGCGCCGCGACTACCGCGACATCACCGGCGACCCGCTGTACGACCCGAACCGCCACACCCGCGTGCAGAAGCTCTACTGGCACCGCGACGGCACGCCGCTGTTCGGCGTACCGGTGGGCAGGGGCGGCCCGATCGTGCGACTGTCCCCTGTGGACTCGCGCGGTGCTTTCATGCGGCACGAGGAGGGCGGCGCGCTCGTGGTGCGCCGCGACGTACGCGAGCTGGCGACGAGCCAGTTCCGCTTCGTCGAGGGCGCCGGCGGCACCGAGACCATCCAGTCGGTGGACTTCCCGGACCGGTACGTCGCCGTGGTGGCCGGCGCGGTGCGCCTCGACCCGGCCGCCACCGCCTTCCGCCGGGTGCGCGGCGCCACGGGCGTGGCACTCCAGCTCGCCGCGGATCCCGATAGCTACCTGACGCACGACCAGGGCCGGCTGGCGGTGGGCCCGCCGGGCGGCGGCCGGACGCGCTTCCTGCTCAGCTGAGACGCTCGCGGCCAGATCACCTGACCGTCAGCGACCATCCGTCGGGCGCAAGCGGCAGCCGCCGCGGTCTGCCCTACAGCGCGTGCGCGGCGGCCGTGGCGATGGTGAGCGCCTCCTCCACCGCCGCCGGGATGTCGGTGACCGGAAAGATGGCGTGCCGCACGGTGCGGTCCCTCGTCACCACGAGCACCGCGCGCTTGAGGCGCGGCTGCTGGCCGATGCGGGCGGTCGGCAGGCGCAGGGCGGCGGCCAGGCGCAGGTCCACATCGGACATCAGCGGGAAGGGTACGCCCTCCGCCTCGGCGAACGCGGCCTGCTCCTCGGGGCGCTGCGTGCTCACGCCGTGCACGGCGGCGCCGGCGGCGGCGAACCGCGGCCAGCGGTCGCGGAAGAGCCGGTTTTCCAGCGTGCAACCGATCGTGCCGGGGATGTCGTCCCAGCCGGCCGGCAGCGGGTTGGGCCGGCCGGTCGCCGGATAGGTGAACAGCACCGTGACCGGCGCGTCGGGCGACACCGGGTCGCGCGGGGCGCCGCCGGAGTCGACGAGCGTGAGGTCCGCGGGCACCGTGCCGCCGGGCAGCGCGCGGGTGCGGACCGCCTCCGGGCTGTCGACGGCCGCGGTGGCGCTGAGCGAGCCGTCGCCCAGCAGCCAGCGGTCGGCCCAGTCCTGCATGCTCACCAGCACCGGGAGGAAGGACTGCCCGCGCGGGGTGAGGCGGTACTCGTACCGCGGGGGGCGCTCCTGGTAGGGCACCTTCGCGACGATGCCGTGCGCGACGAGGTGGGTGAGGCGCTCGGTGAGCACCTTGCGCGAGACGCCCAGCTCGGCGACGAGCGCGTCGAAGCGCACGTGGCCGCGGGCCACCTCGCGGAGCACGAGCAGGTTCCACCAGTCGCCCATCACCGCGGCGGCCTGGGCGACACCGCAGGTCTCGTCCGCCACCCGACCTATGTACATCGACACCTCACCGGGGTAAGTTCCCATTCGAAACTCACTTGCTCCTCGTGAGGAAGGATACGACGTGCCGACGGCATTGCCCACGATGCGCCGCAACTGGCTGGTGACCATGCGGGCGTATCCCTGGACCTACTTCATCGGCACGGTCGCCACCGGCGTGCTGACGGTGGGCCTCGCCTATCTCGCCTTTCACGCGATCGGGGGTGGCCAGGTCAGCCCGACCTTCCTGGCCGACGGCGGGACCGGCGACTACCTGGGGTACGTGACGGTCGGCGCGGCGGCGCTCATGTTCAGCACGCGGATGGTGCTCTGGGTCGCGAAGGCGCAGATCACCGAGCAGCGCGAGGGCACCCTCGAAAGCCAGCTGCTGGCGCCGGCGCGGCGCCTGCCGTACCTCGTCGGTGTGGGCCTGCAGGCCCTGACCACGACGGTGGCCGAGGTCGCGGTGATGCTCGCCTTCGCGGTCGCCATCGGGGTCCGCCTGCCGGCGCCCGACCCGCTCGCGCTGCTCTGCGCGGCGGCCGCGTCGGCGGTCGCGGTCTTCGGCATCTCGATCCCGCTCAGCGCCGTGATGATCTCCGTCGGCGAGGCGCACATCACGCAGAACACGCTGTTCGTCGGCATGGCGCTGCTCTGCGGGTTCACGTTTCCGCCGGCGCTGCTGCCCGACCCGCTGCGGTGGCTGGGCGAGGCGCTGCCGCTGACCTCCGGGCTCCGCGCCCTGCGGGACGCCGCCCTCCACCACGCGCCGGTCACGGCGGTCCTGCCCGACCTGCTGCTCTGCGCCGGCCTCGGGCTGGCCTACCTCGCGGTCGGGCTGCGCCTGCTCGGCCCGGCCGAACGGGTCGCCGTGCGGCGGGGCGGTGCCGCGTGAACGCCGGCATCGTCACCGACCGGCTGACCAAGACGTTTCCGCCGCCGAGCCGCCTGTTCCGCAGGCGAGGGCCGGCCGGGCCGCCCGCCGTCGACGGGCTGTCGCTGTCGATCCCGCCCGGCGCGGTGACCGGGCTGCTGGGGCTCAACGGCGCAGGCAAGACCACGACCATCAAGATGCTCGCGACGCTGCTGCGCCCCACCTCGGGGTCGGCCACGGTGGACGGGCTCGACGTGGTACGGGACGCCCGCGAGGTGCGCCGTCGGATCAACCTCATCGCCGGCGGCGAGCGCATGGTGTACGCGCGGATGACCGGCCGGGAGAACCTCTGGTACTTCGGGCAGCTCTACGACGTGCCGCGCGCGGTGCTCAAGCGCCGGATCGACGAGCTGCTCGACCTCGTGGGGCTGCGCGACGCGGCCGGCACGCTCGTCGAACGCTACTCGCGCGGCATGCGGCAGCGGCTCAGCATCGCGCGCGGGCTGATCAACGCGCCGGCGTACCTGCTGCTCGACGAGCCCACCCTCGGCCTGGACGCGCCGATCGCCCGCGACCTGCGCGGCGTCGTGGCCGACCTGGCCGAGGGCGGGGTGGGCGTGCTGCTGACCTCGCACTACCTCGCCGAGGTCGAGCAGCTGTGCCGCCACGTCCACGTGATCGACCGCGGCGCGCTCGTCGCGGCCGGCAGCCCGGCGGAGCTGACCGCGGGCACCCGCCTGCCGTACAGCGTCGAGCTCACCCTCACCGAGCCCGCACCCGACGCGACCAAGGCGGTGGACGAGCTGGCCGCCCGCGCCGGCGCCGAGGTGCGGCACGACACGGACCTCGACGGCCGGCCGCGGGTCACCCTCCGCCATCCGGACGACCTCGCGGGCGAGCTCACCACCACCGTGGTACGCGCGGGCGGCGCGATCGCCCGCGTCGAGGTGGCGCCGCCGACGCTCGAGGACGCGATCCTCGCGATGGCCGCGCGGTGACGGCCGCGTGGCGGGTCGCCGTGGCGGAGGCCCTCAAGCAACACCGCCGCATCTTCGGTACCAAGCTCGTCGTCTTCTCGATGCTGGTGTGGCCGGTGCTCACGCTCGCCACGACGTACTACACGATCCTGCCGGTGACCTCCGCTCCCGGCGCCGCCGCGCGCTGGCCCCTGGTGAGCGACCCGCAGCGGCTGGCGGCGTTCCTGGCCGCGGGCGCGCTGGCGTACACGTTCTTCTTCTCGCTCGTCCAGTCGGCGTGGCACTTCTCGTTCGAGCGGGTGAGCGGGACGCTGGAGGCGCTGTTCCTCACACCGGCCAGCCGGCTGGCCCTGGTGGTCGCCAACGGCTCCGGCGCGCTCGTCCAGAACGCCTGGCTCTTCGGCGCCTTCGCCGTCGCGGCCGCCGCCGCGAGCGGCACGCTGCACGTGGCCCATCCCGGCATGTACCTCGTGGCGCTCGCCGCGCTGCTGGTGCCGGCCGTCGCGTGGGGCGCGTTCCTGAACAGCCTGCTGATGTTCTCCCGCGACTCCGCTTTCCTCTACACGCTGCTGGACGATCCACTGTGGTTCGTGGCCGGCGTGCGGCTGCCCCTGTTCGCGCTGCCACTGTGGGTCAAGGCGATCGGGCTCGCCTTCCCGCTCACCACGAGCCTCGCGGTACTGCGCGGCGCGCTCCTGGACGCCCACGGCGTCCGCGACCTCGGCGGCGAGCTGGCACTGCTGGCGGGGCTGTCGGTGGCGCTGTTCGCACTGACGGCGGTGACGCTGCGGGTGGGCGAGCGGCACGCCCAGAGGACCGGGTCGCTCCAGCTCTTCTAGCCCCTGCGGTAGCTCAAATCCACTGTGGATCAGGGCTCGACGGCGGCGGCCACCGGGGAGAGGGCCGGCAGCCGGACCGACACGTCGGTGCCCTGCCCCGGCGGGCTGGCCACGAGCATGCGGCCGCCGAGTGCCTCGACCCGGTCGTCCAGGCCGACCAGGCCGGAGCCGCGGCCCGGGTCGGCGCCGCCCGCGCCGTCGTCGATGACGCGCAGGTCGAGGTGGCCGTCGCGCAGCTTGATGCGGACGGCGACCGTTGTGGCCTTGGCGTGCTTGGCGACGTTGGCCAGCAGCTCCGCGACCACGTAGTAGGCCGCCGCCTCGATCGCCGGGTCCGGGCGGGTGGCCATGTCGACGTCGAGCGCTACCGGAATCGGCGAGCGGCGGGCCAGCGTGCGGACGGCCGGGCCCAGGCCGGCCTCCGACAGGATCGCCGGGTGCAGGCCGCGGGCGATGGTCCGCAGCTCGTCGAGTGTCTCGTTGAGGCCGTCCACGATCCGCGACAGGTCGTCCTGGATCGCGCTGACCGGCGCGTCCGGGTCGGACTCGGCGGCGCGCACGGACAGTGCCAGCGTGACGAGGCGCTGCTGTACGCCGTCGTGCAGGTCCCGCTCCAGCCGCCGCCGCGCCACGTCGGCCGAGGTGACGAGGCGGGCGCGGGAGGCGGTGAGGGCCGTGCGCGCGTCCGCGTTGGAGATGGCGGTGGCGACGAGGTCGGTGAAGTGCGCGATGCGGTCCTCGGCGCCACGGTCGGGCGCGGCCGGCAGGCGTACGCGGGCCGCTCCCCACGTGCGGCCGTCCACCGTGATCGGCGCCTCGACCGCGGGACCGGCGCCGTCCCAGGCCGAGCCGCGGACGGCGACGACGGTGGCCGCGCCGCCCGGCTCGTGGCGCACCACCGCGGCCGCCTCGGCGCCCAGCACCTGCCTGACCTCCTCCGCCACCGCCGCGAAGACCTCGGCCGGCGGCACGCCCCGCGCGACGAGGGTGGCCACCCGGCGCAGCGCGGCCTGCTCACCGGCGAGCAGGCCGTGCGCCCGCTGCGCCGCCACCGCCCGCCGCGCGGCGCGGGTGGCGAACCCGCCGACGATCACCGATACGGCCAGGAACAGGGCGAGCACGAACACTGTCGCGGCGTCGAGGACGCGCAGGGGCGGCAGGTAGTACCAGTCGAACGCCTGCACGCTCACGACGCCGACCGGCAGCGCGTAGAGGATGCCGGCGAAGCGCGCCACCGCCAGCACGGCGAGCAGGAGCAGCAGCGCCACGGCGGCGCCGGGCAGCCGGTCGCGGGCGGCCGTGCAGGCCAGCGCGGCCAGCACGAAAGCCACGGCCCCGGCGACCGTCGCCAGGACCACCTCGACCCAGAACGGGGGCCTCACCATGCAGCGAAGGCTGCCACCCGCATGGGCATCCCCATCACGCGGGGGGGCGGGCGGGGAGGGCCGGGCTCGGCCCTCCCCGCGTCGTCGCCTACCGGCAGCGCCAGACCACGGCCTGGATCGTGCCGCTCGCGTCGTCGGACTGGCCGCCGATCGTACGGCCGTCGTCGCTGAGCGTCGTGGCGAGGTTGGTCAGGCCGCCCGGCTCGTGTTTGTGCAGCTCCGGCAGCGGCACCGTCTTGCCGTCGGCGACCAGCACCGCGCGGTTCTGCTCGTCGCCGCCGACCTGCCAGCCGTGCGCGTTTGTCGCGCTCGCCGACTTGAGGCCGTCGACAAGGCGGACCTCGCCGGTGTGGACGTTCCACCGCACCGCCGAGATCTTGAGGTTCCTGGCGCCGTCGCCCTTGCGGCCCGCGCCGTTGGTGGCCACGCCCGTCGCCCAGCCCTGGCGGATGCTGGCCACGCGGGCGGTCACGGCCGGCTTGCCGTCGAGCGTGGGGATCGCGAGCTGGCGGTGCGTGCCGTCGGGGAACCACACGTACGGCCGGTCGTCGCCGATCACCGCGCCGACCACGGTGCCGTCCTCGTCGATGTCGCTGGCCCGCGCGCCCTTCGTGCCCGGGGGCATCGGCAGCCGGGTCGGCTGCTCGGTCGCGGACGGCCAGCGCACCGCGTAGCCCTCGTCGTCGGCGCCCACGATCACGCCGTCGTCGTTGATGGCGTACGCGGAGCCGCTGCGCACGCCGGGCAGCTGCGACACCGTGCCGTCGCGGTACACGTACGGGACGGGGTGGGCGTTGCCCTCGCCGCCGATGTAGCTCCAGCCGACCGCGGTGCCCGTCGTGTTGACGTCCGTCAGCGACTCCTCGAGGTCGCCGGGGAGCATCACCAGCGTGCCGGCGCCGTTGTGCCAGATGACCGCCTGGTACCCGCCGGGCTTCGGGTACGTGCGACCCACGATGTACCGGCCGGTGGGGTCGGCGCCGGTGACGAGGGCCATCGGGGCGCCGTCCGGTGCGGGGAGGCGTTCGAGCGTGCAGCTGGTAGGCGGGGTCGCCGCCACCAGTGCGGTGGTGTTGGGCGGCGCGCCGGTCGCCGCGGTGTCGGGCCCGGTGTCGCGCATCGGGCCCGCCAGGACGATCGACGCGCCGGCCACGGCGAGCGCGGTGACCGCCGCGGCACCCGCGTAGCCGAAGGCGCGGCGGGCGCGCCGGCGTCGACCGGCGACAATCGCGCGCCGCACGTCCACAGTGGACGGAGTGCGCGGCTCGTCGTCCAGCGAACGCAGCAGTTCGATCTCGGTTGGCATATCTGTCGGCTCCTAGTCTTTCGCGGTGGCGTAGCGCGCGAACTCCCGCTCCCCGAGCAGGCGTCGCAGGGTTGCCAGGCCTCGGGCGGTCTGGCTCTTGACCGTCCCGGTCGAGCAGCCGAGCGTCCCGGCCACCTCCTCGACCGACAGGTCGTAGAAGAACCGCAGGACGAGGACGGCCTGCTGCCGGCGGGGCACCTGGCGGAGCGCCGCGCGGACGACCTGCCGGTCCTCGACTCCGTCGCCGGCGAACACTCCGTCGCCGCCCGACGCCGGCTCGGGTGTGTCGCGGAACAGCCGGACCCGGGCCCATCCCAGCCGCCGCTCGTCCACGTAGGTACGGACCAGCATCGTCCGCACGTACCTGTCGAGGTTGTCGGCGGCCTGCGCATGCCGCCACTTCACGTACAGCCTGGTGATGGTCTGCTGGACCACGTCATCGGCGCGGTGCTCGTCCCCGGCCAGGAGAAACGCCAGCCGCCGCAGCGCCGGGATCCGCGCCGTGACGTAGTCGACGTACTCCTGTTCCGAACCGTCCCGCATCGTCCCGCCTTCCGTTGGGCTCATGTCATCCCTGAGACGGGCGCGGCCGATCACCCGGTTGTCAGCCCGTACCGGAAAAAATCGTCCGCCGCGGCCGGCCGACCATCCGGTGGGTGCGGCGGCGCCCGGCGGGTGACCGGTGCTCCTATGGTGGTCGTGTGCCCGAGACACCGATCGACGGCCTGCGCAGCCGGGACCCCCGGCTGCGGCTGCACGCGACGTACGAGGCGGCCGGGCGCGGCGACCAGCCCGGCCTGGTGGAGGCGCTGCTGGAGGTGGCGCTGACCGACGAGACCGAGGTACGCACCGGCTTCGGGCTCAACGACGACACCGAACACGTCGGCGACTCGGCGGCCGACTCGCTGCGGCGGGTCCTGGCGGGCCGGGAAGGCGTCGACCCGCGGGTCCGCGCCGCCGTGACCTCCCTGGACGCGGACGACGACCGGGTGGCGGCCCTGCTGCGCCACCTCGGGCCGGGCCACGAGCCGCTGCGGCGGGAGCTGGCCGAAAGCGCGGAGGGCCGGCTGCGGCTGCGCGCGTTCAAGGCCGACCCCGACCCGCCGGTCGAGTCGACGCTGCTGCTCCTGGACGACCCGTCGCCGCTGGTGCGCCGCGCCGCCGTCCAGGCACTGACCTTCACCCGGACCGGCAGCGCGCCGTTCCTGGCCGCCCTCCGCGTCGAGACCGACCTGCTGGCCCGCAACGCGCTGCTCGGCGCCCTCACCCGCCGCATCGGGGAGCCGGGCGTCCTGTCCGCGGTCGTCGGGCTCCTCGCCGGCGAGCCGCTCCTGCGGCAGTGGACCGCCCGCGAGCTGCGCCGGACGGCCGATCCGGGCGTCGGCGCCGCGGTGGCCTCCCGCATCCTGGTCGAGGACGACGAGGAGGTCCTGTCGCTGCTGCTGCGCTACCAGCACCTGATGGCGTACGCGCCACAGCTGCGCGACCTGCTGGACCGGCTGCGCCGGCACACCGACCGCGGCGGGCGCGCCCTGCTGCTGGCCAGGGTGCTGGCCGAGCCGGACGGCCCGGCCGCCCCGCCCGATCCGGCCGCCGGCCTGAGCCCGCCGCAGCGGGAGCGGCTGCGCCGCGAGGTGGCCGGTTGGGCGGCCGTGTCCACTTCGGACCTGCCGGGCGACCTCCACGAGGCGATGGACGAAGGGGTGCGCGCCGCCGCCTCCGCCCAGGTCGGGACCGCGGCCGGCTGGGCGGCCGAGCTGACCCGCCTCGCGCACGCGTTCACCGCCGCGCAGCTGCGGGCCGGGCTGGAGCCGCTGCCGCCAGGCCCGCTGCGCCACCTGCTCCTCGACGGCGAGGACCCGGCCCGGTCGCCGCTGGTGGTCCACCTGTCGGACGGCGGTTCGGCCGCGCTGTGGCCGGGCACCCCGGTCGCGGTACCGGCGGGCGCGCGGCCCGAGCGCGCCGGGTGGCGGGTGCCCTGCGCCGCCTGCGGGGTGCAGCACCGCGTCGCGGCGGCCCTGACCTGGCGGTACCGCGACGACGAGCGCCACGCGGCGTCGGAGGACGGCTACGCCGCCACGCTGGCCGGCGCCTGCGCGGCCTGCCGCACGCCAGGGCGGGTGGAGGTGCGCGTCTCGCTGGCCACGAGCCGGGTGGACGGCGCGGCGGAGGTGACCTGGGACCACCCCTGACGGCACCGCCCGCCGGCGGGCAGTCATCGTTATGGGGTGAACGCTCCGTCGTGCCCCACCCAGACCCGCCTCTACGAGAACGGCACGGTCGTCGCCGAGGGCTTTCCCGCCGGGGAGGCGGCCGAGAAGCTGGCGGCGCATCCCGACGCCGTGCTCTGGCTCGACCTCGACGACCCCGACATGGCCGACCTGGAGGCGGTGGCCGAGCCGTTCCGCCTGCACCCGCTCGCTATCGAGGACGCGGTGCAGGACCACGAGGCGCCCAAGCTGCAGCGGTACCCGGGGCACGTGTTCCTCAACGTGTACGCCCTGGAGATCACCGCCACCGGTGACCGGCTCCGGCTCGACAAGCAGGAGATCAGCGCCTTCGTCACCGAACGCGCGCTGATCACGGTGCGCAAGTCGCCCAGCGACACCAAGCCGTTCGTCCAGCGGTGGGACGCCGACGCGGAGCTCACCGGGGCGGGCGGCGTCTCCTTCCTGCTGTACGGGCTGCTCTCGGTCGTCGTCGACGGCCAGTTCGCCGCCGCGCAGCGCCTCGACAGCGCCATGGACGCCATCGAGGACGCCCTGATCGAGGAGGGTGCGGCGCCCCGGCCGGTGCGGATGCGCGGGGTGGCCCTCCGCAAGCTCGTCGCCACCGTCCGCCGGCCGGTCGCGCCGATGCCCGACCTGGTCAGCCAGGCGATGCGCACGGACGGCCGCCGGATCGACGAGCGGGTCGCGCCGTACTACCGCGACGTCGAGGACCACGCCCGCCACACCGTCGACGAGGTCGAGCACCTGCGCGACCGGATCGAGGGGGTGCTGCAGGCCGACCTCGCCGAGCAGGGCAACGTCCTCAACGACACCACCCGCAAGCTGGCCGCGTGGGCCGCGGTCATCGCGGTGCCGACCGCGCTGACCGGCTACTTCGGCCAGAACCTGCCCTATCCGGGGTACGGCCAGACGTGGGGCTTCGTCCTGAGCACGGCCATCATCGCCGCGTCCGCCCTCGGCCTCTACCTGTACCTGCGCAGACGCGGCTGGCTGTAGCCCGGTCGGGGGCGTCAGCCGGTGACGAAGGTCAACAGGTAGCGGCCGATGCGGATCTCGTCGCCGGGGGCCAGCGCGGCGGTCTTGACCCGCTCGCCGTTGACGTACGTCCCGTTGAGGCTGTCGAGGTCGGCCACCGTGTAGCCGGAACCCTGGCGGTGGAAGTCGGCGTGCTTGCGGGAGACCGTGGCGCCGTCGAGGACGATCTCGCTGTTGAAGTCGCGGCCGCAGGTGACGACGTCGCGGTCGAGGGTGAACACGGCGCCCGCGCCCGGGCCCTGCCTGATCTGCAGGATCGCGGCGCCGGCCGGCGCCTGCGCCACCGGGGTGTCCTCGCCGGCGGCGTCGCGCGGCTGGATGATCTCCAGCTGGGTGGTCGCGTCGAGGTCGAGCACGCGGTAGGCCGAGGTGGGCGCCGGGTCGGCCACGTTCCACCGGGCGGCGGTGGTCGGCGCCTCGCCGGCCGGCTTGCCCTCGGCGGAGAGCACCGCGTCGGTGCAGCGGATCGGCACGCCGGTCTCCTGCGCGAACGCGATCGCCTCCAGCAGGCTCGCGGGCACCCGCACGCCGTCGCCGACGACCAGGGCGATCTGGTCGGGCGCGGCGGAGGCCTCGCCGACCTCGACGTGCCGGGCCGGCGCGCCGACCGCATCGAGCAGGTCACGCACCAGGGCGGCGCTCACGCCGGCGCGGGCGGCCGCGCCCTTGGAGCTGGCGGTGAGGGGCAGGTAGCGGTCCGTCGCCGGGTCCTTCAGCAGCACACTCGCCGGCTCGTGCCAGGAACCCGCCCGCACGTCCACCACGATCAGCTCCGGCATGTGTCTCCTCCAGCCCCAGGTCCGTCCCCGCCCACCACGAGAGTAGGGCCGGCCCGGCGCGCACGCCCACCCGGCCCTTCGATACGCCGCCGACCGCGCCCGGACCGACCTTTGTGGAGGGTCGACGCAAACCCGCGCGGACCTGCGTCATCACGCAGCCTTGGACACGAATGTGCAACGGGTCGTGACTGCCCGCTCGACCGTTGGTTGCATGTTGACGCAGTGGCAGGGGACGGGAGGCTTCTCGATGACGGGTTCCGGGCGCTCAAGGCTGGCGGCACTCGCCGCCGCCGGCCTCCTGCTCCTCGCCGGCGCGCGGCCGGCCGCGGCCGGGTCGCCCCCCTTCGACCCGGATTGGCGGCCGGTCACGTGCGCCACCGGCGAGCTGACCGGGTACGGCCTGCAGGCCGCGCAGCCGAGCGGGGCGGTGCTCGCGCTGTCGGGGTGGATCCAGCCGTGCGACCCGGACCAGGCGGACGGCGGCGGGTTCCTCGTCATCAGGTACTACCCGCTCAGCGCCGAGCACGGGCGGGCCGTGCCGTACGGGATCGCCTCCGAGCCGACCGGGTTCGACCTGCGGGTAGCGCTTCCCCGGCTGCCGGAGGCGGTCTGCCTCGCCTACGACCGCTACGGCCGGGTGGCCTGCCTCGGCATCGACCCGCAGGGCCCGGACGGGACGCCGGCCGCCGTGCCGATCTCGACGGACGACCCGCGGGTGGCCGGCGATCCGCCGGTCGTGGTGGTCACCGACCCGCACTGCGGCACCTGCGTATGACCACGCAGGTCGGCCCCGTGCCGTCGCTGATCGGCTGGGGCGCCTCGCCCGACGCCGACCTCGTGTACCGGCGGCTCGTCACGTTCGGCCGGGCCACCGCGGGCGAGCTGCTGCGCGACCTGGGGATGACCCGCCCGCGGGTCACCGAGGCCCTCGACAAGCTGGCCGCGCTCGGCCTCGCCGCCGGGCGCCGCGCACCCGGCCGCGCCGGCCTGGTGTGGGTGCCCCGGGCGGCGGTGGGCACGCACCGGGCCGTGCCCACCCGCGCACCCGAGCCCGCCCCGCGGCCGGCGGTGCCCGAGGTCGTCGCGCACGCCGTACGGCTGGGAGAAGGGCTGCGCCACCTGCGGACGCGGGAGGCGACCCGGGCCCGGCTGGCCGAGCTCGTCGCGATCGCCCGCCACGAGCACCTGGCCATGAACCCGGAGGCGCGCTTCGACGCGGCGGCCGCGCAGCCGGCCGTCTCGATGGACCGCGCGCTGCTCGCGCGCGGCGTCGACATGCGGGTGCTCGGCGTACAGCCCACGACACCGGACCCGATGTCGCATTTCGGCCGGACGGCGGGCGAGCGGCGGCCGGCGTACCGGGAGATGCCGGCCGTACCGATGAAGCTCTTCGTGGTGGACCGCAAGGTGGCGCTGTTTCCGGTGACGCCGTCCGACGTCAACCGCGGCTACCTGGAGGTCACCCAGCCGCCCGTCGTGTCCGCACTGGTGGCGCTGTTCGAGCGGCACTGGGCGACCGGCCGAGCCGTACAGGAGAACCCGATGTCACGGATCGACCTCGACCCGCGCGAGCACCTGCTGGTCGGCCTCCTCGCCCAGGGGCACACCGACGTCTCCGCCGCGCGCGAGCTGCGGGTCAGCACCCGGACGGTGTCGACGATCGTGCGCTCGCTGATGGACCGGCTGGGCGTGGACAACCGCTTCCAGCTCGGCGTCGCCCTCGGCGCCCGCCACCTCGTCGAGCCGCCGCCGGAGCCCGACGGTGGCCGGCCCTCACGCGAAGGCCGGCCACCGGAGGAACCGTAGACGCCTAGCAGCTGCCGTACCAGCTGTGGGACGAGCCGCGGTTCTCGGCCCCCACGTGCACCAGGACCTGCTGCCCCGCCCCACGCACAGCGTCATCGGCGCGCCGTACCCGGTGTTGTCGAAGACCCGCACGATGTCGCAGCCGGCACACGGGTTGCCGCGGTTCCACCAGGACATGTCGTTGTTGTTGATGCTCGCGCCGTTCTGGATGTAGTTGTTGCTCCAGTTGGAGTCGCTGCCGGCCCAGGCGTGCAGGTAGCCGCCGGTGAAGCTGCGCAGGTAGTACGCGCAGAAGTCACCCGGGTCGCAGGAGTGGATGCCCATCGGTTGCACGTCGACCTCCGTGGCCACCGTCGCCGTGGCCTGGTCGTCCTTGGGCGCGGCCTGTGCCGCACCCGGCAGCGCCCCGATCACCAGCGCGGCCCCCATCGCCAGCGCCGCCAGCAGCCTTGTCGCTTTTCGCACAGAGTCCTCCCCATCCGGTACGCCCCGGCGTCGATTCACGTGCCGATCAGCTCCGCCGCCCGAGGCAGCGCGGCGGCCTGAAACTCGCGGTGTGCGCGGATGTCCGCGGCGTACTTCGCCCGCACCGGCGCGCCGAGCTCGGCCTCGAGCCGGTGGCCGGTCCGCGCCAGCCCGGTCGCCACGACGCATTCCGCCTCGGCGACCGCCACCCGCCGCTCCCCCTCACCCGACCCGGCGGTGAACCGCTCGCGCAGGTCGACCGGGTCGCGGAAGTCGTGGCCGCGCTCGGCCATGCAACCCGACCACTGCCGCGCCGCGGCCGTGAAGCGCGGGTCGGCGTGGACCTTCGGGCGGATCGCCGAGGCGAGGTTGCCGGTGATGGCCCGCACCGGAAACCAGCGCCGCAGATCCCCGTACAGCTCCTGCTGCGCAGACGCGAGGCACCCGTCCGGCGGCATCGTGACCTGCTGGCCGGTGGGGATCGTCACCGCCAGCGCCGTGCCCCCCGTGCCGTACAGGGCTTGCGTGTACGCGCGTCGCCGGTCCGGCGGCAGCCCGTCCGTGTACCGGTTGTTCGGGTTGCCCTCCCCCGCCTGCCGGCTGGCCAGGTCGCGCAGCGCCCACCCCAGGCCGTGCCGCGCCGCCCACGCCGGATCGTCGATGCCGTACGGAAAGTCGCGGTCCTCGCTGAGCGCCGGGTCAGCCGGGACGAGGTGGTACTCGAAGCCCTGCCCGCGCATGCATCGCGCCACCAGGATCTCCTCGGCCTCGGCCAGCTCGCGCGCCTGCGCCGGCGTGAGCGGCGCCGGCTCCTTCTCCACCGCGGGTGGGGCGGCGGAGCCGCAGCCGGCGAGCGCGGCGGCGGCGAGCAACCCGGTCAGCGCGCGCCTCAGCATGCGCTCGAACGTAGGGCGGGTGCCTTTCAGTTGGCTTTCAGAAGGGCTTCACGCCCGTCGGCGGCCCACGTGGATAATCGCCGTGACGACCGCCCGCAACGCCGGAAGGTGGCACGATCTCATGCCAGCGCCTCAGGAGCTCGCCGCGTTGCCCTATGCCGCGTACCTGGAGCCGCTCGACGGCGCGCCGGAGCGCGAGGTCGACTACACCGAGGTCCACCTCGCCGACACGGACCTCACCGATGTCGACGCGGGCAACGCGCGCTTCACCGAATGCGCGGTGACGGGGGTGTCCTTCGACGGCGGGAGCTTCGCGCGGGCGCGGTTCAACGACGTGTGGGTGAGCCGTACCCGCTGGATCGGGTGCAGCTGGGCCGAGGCGCAGCTGCTGGAGGTGTCGTTTCTCGACGGTGTGCTGGCCGGCGTCCAGGCGTACGGCGCCCGGATGCGGCGGGTGGTCGTCGAGCGCTGCAAGGTCGACAGCCTCAACCTCCGCGGCGCCGACCTGCGCGACGTCGAGTTTCGCGACTGCGAGCTGCTCGAGGCGGACTTCGGCGGCGCGACGCTGGCGAACGTGTCGTTTCCCGGCTCGACGCTGCGGCGGGCCCGGTTCGGCAAGGCCGCTCTGACCAAAGTGGACTTTCGCGGCGCCCGCGAGCTGGACGTCGCCGAGGGCGGCGACGCCCTGCGCGGCGCCATCATCGACAGCGGGCAGCTGGCGGAGCTGGCACCGATGCTGGCGCAGACCCTCGGCATCGTGGTCAAGGACCGCTGAGCGGCGCCCACCTACGCCGCGCTCAGGCGGTGCGCAGGAGGCGGTCCAGCACCCGCACGCCGAACGTCAGCGCGTCGACCGGCACCCGCTCGTCGACGCCGTGGAACAGCGCCGTGTAGTCCAGGTCCGGCGGGAGCCGCAGCGGCGCGAACCCGAAGTGGCGGATGCCCAGGCGGGCGAAGGACTTGGCGTCGGTGGCGCCGGAGAGCATGTACGGCAGGACCGCCGCGCCCGGGTCCTCGGCCGCGATGGCCGCGGTCATCGCGTCGACGAGAGCGCCGTCGAACGGGGTGGCCACCGGCGGCAGCGTGTCCCACTCCAGCTCGACGCCGGGGCCGAGCACGCGGGCCAGCTCCGCCTCGAAGGCGGCCTCCCGGCCCGGCAGCATCCGGCCGTCGACGGTGGCCCGCGCGACCGAGGGGACCACGTTGGCCTTGTACCCGGCCTCGAACATGGTCACGTTGGCGGTGTCCCGCAGCGTCGCGCCGATCATCCGGGACAGGTGGCCGAGGCGGGCCACCGCGGCCTCCGGGTCGTCCGGGTCGAAGGGCACGCCGGTGATCTCGGCGACGCCGGCGAGGAAGTCGCGCACCGGCGCGGTGAGCACCACCGGAAACCGGTGCGCCTGCAGGCGGGCGACCGCGGCGGCGAGGGTGGCGATGGCGTTGTCCCCGTTCACCATCGAGCCGTGCCCGGCGGTGCCGGTCGCCTTCAGGCGCAGCCACATCACGCCCTTCTCGGCGGTCTCCACGAGGTAGGCGCGGACGTCGTCGGCGAGGGTGACGGAGAAGCCGCCGACCTCGCCGATCGCCTCGGTGGCGCCCTCGAACAGGTCGGGCCGGTTGTCGACCAGCCAGCGGGCGCCGGCGAAGCCGCCGGCCTCCTCGTCGGCCACGAACGCGAAGATCAGGTCGCGGGGTGGCACGAAGCCCTCCGACCTGAACCGGCGGGCGGTCGCCAGCGCCATCGCGACCATGCCCTTCATGTCGACGGCGCCGCGGCCCCACACGAAGCCGTCGCGCACCTCGCCGGAGAAGGGGTGCACCGACCACTCGGCGGGATCGGCCGGCACCACGTCGAGGTGGCCGTGCACGAGCAGCGCGCCGCGGCCCGGGTCGGCGCCCTCGATCCGGACCACCACGTTTCCCTTGCCGGGCGCGCCGGACTCCACATAGGTCGGCTGGTACCCGACCTCGGCGAGCTTGGCCGCCACGTACTCGGCGGCCAACCGCTCCCGCCCGGGCGCGGCGGTGTCGGCGCCGTTCGTCGTGTCGAGAGCGATCAGCTCGCTGGTCAGCGCGACGACCTCGCCGGCCGGGTCCACAGGCACCGCCGAACCGTACCCCGAAACCTAGGGTTCTCATCGGCGCGGTGGATCTTGTCGGGCTCGTAGCGTGGCGGGATGCCTGCGCCGGTGCGGGTCCTCACGTTGCCGCCCACGCCGGTCGTGCGGCAGGCTCCGGTGACGCTGCCCGAGGTCCGGCCGCCGGCCGATCGGGTGGCGGGCGTGTCGCCCGCGCAGTCGCTGGTGGGCAACGCGGCCGTGGTGGCCGGGCTCAACGCGGTACCCCCGTCCGGGATGCGCTGGGCCGTGCCCGGCGCGGACCCGGTGGCCGCCCAGGGCGCGGTGGGAAACGCGGCGGTGGCGGCGGGCGCGGCCAAGCCGCCGGTCAAGGAGCCGGTGCGGGCCACGCCGAAGGAGCCGGCGCCGGCGGCCGCCCTGGGCGCGGCGGCGCCGGCGGTGGCCGAGCCCGCGCCGAAGGCCAAGGCGAAGCCCGAGGCGGGCAAGCGGTCGGGTCCGGCGGGTGATCCGAAGTTCCAGGCGTTGAGGAAGGACGTCGGGGCGAAGAAGCGGACGGTCGGCACGAGTCATCCGCCGGCGAAGGCGGAGGCGTCCAACGCGCAGGGTGCGGCGGTGCCGCCGGCCGATGACAAGGAGGCGCAGGGCAAGGCGGCGAACGCGGAGAAGATGGACGCGGCGCAGCCGAGACAGTTCGACAAGGCGGCGTTCGTCAAGGCGGTCAAGGACGCGATCGCCAAGCGGGCGCCGCAGAACCTGGACGAGGCCGACAAGTTCGCCGACTCCGACAAGCCGGCGCAGGTCAAGGCCGAGGTCCAAGGTCAGGTGGCCGACGGCAAGCAAGCGTCCGCCGAGCAGATCGCGACCACGACCGCGGCGCCGCCGGACACCTCCAAGGCCGTGGCGAAGAAGGTCGTCCCGCTGACCGCCGACCGGCCGCCGGCAAAGCCGGGCACGCCGGATCCGGCAGGCGCGGTGCCGGACAAGCTGCCGGCGTCGGCCACCGACACCTCGGACGGGCCGGAGCGCCTCGACCGGCAGCTGGCCGACGCGCAGGTGACCGAGCCGCAGCTGGCCAAATCGAACGAGCCCACCTTCACCAAGGCCCTCGACGGTAAGCGGGGTGTGGAGCGGGAGGCGCCGCAGGCCCAGAAGCGGATGCTCACCCACGAGGGCAAGACGCTCGCCGCGGCCAAGGCCGAAGCCGGCGGCCTGGGCGCCGCCGCGATGACCAGCATCACCGGCACCCGGGTCAGCGCCGGTAAGCAGGTCGGCGCCGGCAAGGGCGCGGCGAAGGGGCGGGACGAGGACGCGCGGGCGCGGGTGACCGCCACGCTGCAGCGGGTCTTCGACGCGACCAAGAAGGACGTCGAGGACATCCTGTCCGGGCTGGACAAGAAGGTGGACGGGCAGTTCACCCGCGAGGAGCGGGCCGCCCGGGACGCGTTCACCGACGAGCACAAGCGCCGGATGCAGGAGTACAAGGACCGGCGGTACGGCGGCGTGCTCGGCAAGGGCCGCTGGGTGCGGGACCTGTTCGCCGGGCTGCCGGAGGAGGCCAACCAGATCTACGTGACCGCCCGCGACCGGTACGTGTCCCGGATGGAAGGCGTCATCTCGAACATCGCCGACACCATCGGCGGCGAGCTGGCCCGGGCCAAGCGGCGCATCGCGGACGGCCGCCGCGACCTGCAGACGGCTGTCAAACAGCTCCCCGCCGACCTGCAGGCGATCGGGCGGGAGGCGGCCGAAGGGTTCGCGGACAAGTTCGACGAGCTGCGCGAAACCGTGGACGACAAGGGCACCGAGCTCGTCGACACGCTCGCCGAGAAGTACACCGAGGCGCTCAAGAGCGTCGACGACGAGATCGCCGCCGAGAAGGAGAAGAACAAGGGCCTGGTCGACAAGGTCGTCGCCGCCGTCAAGGGCGTCATCGACACCATCATCGAGCTCAAGAACCTGCTGCTCGGCGTGCTGCGCAAGGCCGCACAAGCGGTCATGGCCATCCTCAAGGACCCGATCGGCTTCCTCGGCAACCTGGTCAAGGGCGTCGGCGCCGGACTCAAGCAGTTCCTGCGCAACATCGGCAAGCACCTGCAGGCCGGCATCCTGTCCTGGCTGCTGGGCGTCTCCGCCCAGGCCGGCATCCAGCTGCCCGCCAAGTTCGACGCGCGCGGCATCCTGCTGCTGATCGCCTCCCTGCTCGGCCTGACCTGGCAGTTCATCCGCGGCCGCCTGACCCGCCGGGTCCCGGAGCAGGCCGTCGCCGCCGCCGAGACCGCCCTGCCACTGGCCGCGAAGGTCAAGAAGCAGGGCATCGGCGGCCTCTGGGACGACCTCAGGTCCAGCGTCGGCGACCTCAAGAAGACCCTGATCTCCAAGGTCGTCGACTACCTCGTACCCACGGTCATCGTCGCCGGCATCACCTGGGTGCTGTCCCTGCTCAACCCCGCCTCGGCCTTCATCCGCGCCTGCAAGCTCATCATCGACATCGTCCGCTTCGTCATCGAACGCGGCCGCCAGATCATCGAGTTCGTCAACGCCGTCCTCGACGCCGTCATCGCCATCGCCCGCGGCGGCGGCGCAGGCGTCCCCGCCCTCGTCGAACGCGCCCTCGCCAGATCCATCCCGGTCCTCATCGGCTTCCTCGCCGCCATCCTCGGCATCGGCGGCATCGCCGGCAAGGTCAAGCAGATCTTCCAAACCCTCTCCCGACCCGTCGCCAAAGCCGTCGACAAGATCATCGACAAGCTCATCACCCTCATCAAGCGGCTCTGGGCCAAGCTCAAGAGCAAGGTCAGGCCCAAGAAGCCGAGGAAACCGGCGAGGCCGCGCAAGCCCTCCGACCGGCGGCGGCCGAAGCGGCCGAGCCGCCGGGACAACACCCCCGAGGGGCAGAGCCGCCGGCTGCGCGCCGCCGTCGCCGCGGGCGTCTCCGCGGTCAACCGGTACCGGGGCGGCCCGTCGCCGGCAAGATCCTGCAGCCGCTGCTGGCCGCGATCCGGATCCGGTACGGCCTCGACACGCTCAGGCCCGTCGTGCGCGGCGACCACTGGGCGGTCTACGGCCGGATCAACCCGGAGCTGGAAAACGGCACCGGCGCGCGGGCCGAGGGCGAGGAGCCGACCGGCGCCAACCCCCACTTCGCCGAGGACGCCAAGGCGTTCGAGCGGAAGCTGTCGGCGGACGCGGCGGACGACAGCCGCGCCAAGGGTGCGATGCGCACGATGGCGGCCAAGGCCAAGGCGTACATTGTGGAGAGTGTGGGCGGCGGCTGGGACGCCTGGGACGCGGAAAACGCGCGGCTGGCCACGCTGCTGAGCAAGGTGGCCGAGGCCAACGTGCACCGGTCCGGCTCGGTCGGCGGCAAGGTCTCCGACCTGATGGCGGTCTTCGACCGGGGCACGCTCACCGAGCGGTTCGTGCACATCATCCGGTTCTACTCCGGCATCCTGGGCAGCGACCTCGCCGACCGCAGGATGGCGAACGAGGTCCGCAGGCGGATCGCCACCGCGCAGCTCAACTCCGACTTCCTGGAGGCGCGCATGGCGGACCTGCGGAAGATCAGGTTCACCGGCAGGTCGGCAAAGGAGAGGACCGACGCCATCCGGGAGGCGATGGCACCGGTGCCGCCGGACTCGGACGTCAGGTTCCAGCGGGACTCGCGGCAGCGCCGGCCGGCGAGCGAGAGCCGGGACATCGGCGTCACGATCGAGGAGACCGGCCTGCGGATGAGCCCGCGCGAGGTGGGCCTGCACCGATCCGCCCAGCGGCAGGAGTTCGAGCGGGCCGAGCGGGAGCAGCCGGGCCAGACCGACGTGCAGAACGACTGGGACCGGTACCGTGACGTGCTGAAGTGGCACGCGGGCACCAAGGAGTGGACGGCCAGGAACGAGCACAGGTGGGTGGCGGAGATGCAGGAGCTGCAGCTTCCGGTGGGAGCCGGGCCGTCCGGCACGACAAACGCGATGATGAACGCGGCGCAGGCGCTCGGCGGCGAGCTGTACGCCACCCGCCTGGCCTGCATCGGCTTCCTGGTCGGCGCGCGGCACCACACGCTCGTCGAGGTCCTCGTGGCGGCGGAGCCGTTCGGGGCCGGCATGACCCGCGGGCAGAAGATGTACCGCAACGTCGAGCCGTACTCCGAGGCGAAGCTGCGCACGTTCGGCAAGAACGGCAAGTTTCCCGACGAGGCGCCCGACGCTCCCGGACGGGGCCGCTCGTGACCCGGTTCTGCGAGCCGGCGCCGCAGCTCGTCGGGACGAGGTTCTGGCTGCCGCCGGAGCCGTTCGAGTTCGGCTGGGAGACGGCGGTCGGCTGCAACAGCATGCGCTGCGACCGCTGCCGCCAGGTGGTGCGCTCCGAGGCGCGCCCGGACGGCGTCCGCCACTACCGGTGCGCCTGCCAGGAGAAGGACGTCGTCTGGCAGTACCGGATCGGCGACGAGCCCGACGACCTGTACGCGCCGTTCACCGGCTGGGCGTGCGAGGGGCACCCGGACTTCCGGCTCCCGGCGACGCTCGACGGCGTGCGGCTGGACCATGACACCGACTGGGGCGCCCTCGCCGGGTCCGCGATCCGCCGGCCGCCGTTCGTGCCGCCGGGCCTCGACGGTGACGTGGTGTGGCTGGTCCGGCTGCACCGGCTGCTCGACGCCGAAGGGCCGCGGCTGAGCCGCGCGGTCGCCGGCCTGCTCGACTCGGACGATCCGGTGCTGGTCCGCGGCGCGCTCGACTTCTTCCTCGACGAGGACGGGGCGGCCGGCGGCGAGCGCGTCACCGCCATGGTGGTCGAGCGCCGGGCGTGGCTGAGCGAGACCCCCGACCCGCGGTACCCGTCCGACCCGCTCCTCGACACCGCGGCGGAGCTGCTGTTCGCCCGGCTTTCGATCGCCGCGGACACCGGCGAGCCGGCCGACCGGGAGGTGCTCGGCGCCGCCAAGCGGCTGGCCCTCACCGGTGCCGGCCCCCACGACGCGCCGCTCGCGCTCGGCGTGGCGGATCCGGACTGGCTGTGGGCGCACGCGGGCGACCTCGTCAGGGCGCACGAGGAATGGGCCGGCATGCTCGTCTACGCGGTCGCCGACGCCTCCGCGGAGGTCCGGCGGCGGGTCGTCACCGAGGCGGCCGGGATCGCGCCGGACCGGGTGCGCCGCGCGGTCGGGCAGCACGTCCCGGAGCCGGAGCGGGGCGCCCTGCTGGCCGCGATCGACGCCGCGGCGCCGTGACCGCGCGGGCGCGCCAGCCTGAACGCCGGCGCGCCCCTCACGACGCCGCTAGGCCGGCTTGCCGACCGCGTCGAGGCCGGTGAGCTCGGCGGACAGGGTCCACAGGCGCTCAGCCGCGGCGCGCTCGTCGGCGCCCTCGAAGGTCTTGGCCAGCGCGCACGCCTGGTAGTAGCCGCCGCCCTCGCCGGCCAGCTGGGGCGCGGTGGCCACCCAGGTCTGCGTGGCGGCACCCTGCTCCGGCGCCCGGAACTCGGGCAGCAGCGCCACGCCGTCCTCGTCGATCCAGCCGGCACCGACCATCTCGTCCTTGGTCAGGTGGCGCTGGAGCGGAGTGAGGATGTATCCAGGGTTGATCGAGAAGGCGCGCACCCCGGCGTCCCGGCCGCGCCGGTCGAGCTCGGCGGCGAACAGGACGTTGGCCGACTTGGACTGCCCGTACGCCGCCCACTTGTCGTAGCCCTCTTCGAAGTGCACGTCGTCCCACCGGATGCTCGGGGACTCGCCGATGCCCGACGCGACCACCACGACGCGCGCGCCCCCGCCGGCGGCGATGGCCGGCCACAGGTGGTTGACCAGCGCGTAGTGGCCGAGGTGGTTGGTGGCGAACTGGGACTCCCAGCCGTCGCCGACCCGGGTCAGCGGCGCGGCCATGACGCCGGCGTTGGCGATCAGGATGTCGACGCTTCGGCCCGAGGCCAGAAACCGCTCGGCGAACCCGCGCACGCTGTCGAGGTCGGCCAGGTCGAGCTCCTCGACCTCGACACCGGCGATGCCGCCGACCGCCTCGCGCGCGGTCTCCGGGCGGCGGGCCGGGACGACGACCTGCGCGCCGGCCGCGGCGAGCGCCCGTGTCGTTGCCAGGCCCAGGCCGGAGTATCCACCGGTCACGATGGCGACCTTGCCGGTGAGATCGACACCGGCGACCACCTCGGTGGCGGTGCTGTCGATTCCGAAGGCGGGACGCTCAGGCAAGCCAGGGTGCTCAGAAACTGTCATGTCCAACTCTCCGTCGGGCACCGTTTATCGGCGCGAGGGGGTCAGGCGGTCTTCTCCACGCGGTAGAGCCGCCGGGTCATGCTCGGGAACAACAATCCTTGCAGAATGCCGATACCAGCGGCCACCGCCGACGTGAGTGTAACCAGCAGATGAATCACCGTGAATTGGAGTCCGAACACGACACCGTGGTTGCGGAAGGCGTAGGCATAGGTGCGCTTGTCCAGCAGAATGCTGATGCCGGTCAGGGCCGCGGCGGCCAGCAGCGCCCACGGGCCGAGCAGCACCGCCGACCCGAGCGCGAGCACCCCGGCGAGGACGAACCCGCTGCCCAGCGCGCGGTGGCCGGCGCCGGCGCCGCCGGGCAGCTTGTTGAGCCGCAGCCAGTTGGGCGCGCCGAGGCGGGTGCGGTTGAAGACCTTCTTGAGCATCACCCGCATGGTGCCGTCGTGGTCGTGCCGGCCGCGGATCGTCGGCACGGCCTTGACCTCGTACCGCGCGTTGAGCCGGAAGCCGTAGTCCTGCTCCTCGGTCCAGCGCAGCCTGTCGTTGAACTCGCCGATCTCCTCGAACGTCGCCTTCTTCATCGCGAACAGCGCCGAGTGCAGGCCCGGGATGGCACCGTCGATCTCGTTGAACCACACGTACTGCTGGATCGCGCGGTAGCGCTTGACGAGGCTGTCCGGAAACATCGGCTCGGCCCGGTACATGCCGCAGATGGCGCCGAGCCCAGGGTCGTCGCGCAGGAACTGGACGGCCCGCTCGACCGCGTCGGGGTCGAGCGCCACGTCCGAGTCGACGAAGAACAGCACCTCGCCCTTGGCGTGCGCGGCGCCCAGGTTTCGCGCCGTGGAGACACCGCTGTTGACCGGTACCTGCAGCACGGTCACGCCGAGCCCGCGCGCGATTTCCACCGAGTCGTCGGTGCTCGCGTCATCGGCGACGATGATCTCGATCGAGGGGTACGTCTGGCGCTGTGCCGCCTTGACGCACTCGCCGATGGTACTGGCGTAGTTGTAGTTCGGAATGATCACTGAGACCAGCGGCTGCTCGTTCATCGGCACTCCATTCTCGGTTCTTTTCTCAGCGGTCGCGCCGGGGTGTGGCCCGCCCGCGAAGGGTGGTGAACAGGACCTCGTGCGCGTCCAGGGACGCCGCCGCGGAGAACTGGGCCCGGGCGGCCCGGGCCTTCTGCTCCCGCCAGTCCCGTGGCATCGTCGCCAGCTCGCATATCGCGCCCGCCAGGGCTTGCGGGTCCCGCGGCGGGACCACCCGGCCGAACCCGGTCGAGGTCACCGGATAGCGGCTGCCGGGCAGGTCGGTCGTGACCGAGGGGATGCCGCACATCAGCGCCTCGGCCAGCACGATGCCGAACGACCCCGCGACCGCCGGCAGCGTGAACACGTCGATCGAGGCGTAGAAGTCGTCGACCTCGCGGCCGCGCAGCTCGCCGAGGATCCGCACCCGGCTGTCCCGCTCGATCTCGGCCTGTACGGCGGCGAGATTGCTGCCGCCGGCGACCGTGTGGTAGTTGCCCGCGATCAGCAGCCGGGCGTCCGGGTCCGCGATCCGCTGGAACGCCTGTACCAGGTAGCGGATGCCCTTGTCCTCCACGATCCGGCCGAGGAAGCCGACGTGCAGGGCGCGGGTCTCCCGGTACCGCGGCTGCCCGCCGCGCCGGTCGAGGCAGGGCGGCGTGATCGGGGTGAAGTGGCGGCGGCGGATCACCGGCCAGAACCGCGACGCGCGCGCCTGGTCGTGGCTGCTGGCCACCACCGCGGCGGAGCAGCGGATGGCCGCGCGGGACGCGACGTCGGTCGCGCGGACGTACATCCGGCTGAGCCGGCTCGGCGGCAGGTACGGGTCGGTGTGCAGGCGGCTCACCACCGGCACCGGCCGGGTCAGCGGCATCAGCAGCCCGGCCTCCGGCATCGGCAGGTTGAGGTGCAGCAGGGCGGAGTGGCGTGCGAGCTGGCTGGCCAGCAGCGGGTAGTGGGGGGCGACCACGGCCCGGCTGACCCGGGTCAGCACCGGCGAACGGTAGATGTCGACCCCGCCGACCGTGTCGCGCAGCGGCAGCTCGGGATCGTGCTGCGCGGCCACGACGGCGACCCGCCAGCCGCGGTTGGCCATGCCCTCGGCGATGCCGCGCGCGGTGTGCGTCAACCCGCTGACGTACGGCTCGTAGTAGGTGACCGCGACGGTGAGGTCGTATTTCTTGTCCGGCATGGGTACCGCATTCTTTGAGATCACGCTATCGCCGCTTTCGTGTCTCCGACCGTCTGCAGTGGAGCGTCCGGAATCGTGGATAACGCACATTAGCGGCTCGTCCGTGACCAACGCCTTGGCGGATTCTTGGAGCCGGCGCGCCTTCTGACCACCTCGGTCGCCAGCAGGCCGGCGCCGGCCGTGGTGAGCTCGCTCAGCGCGACCACGAGGCGGCTGACCAGCGCCACGACCCCGGCCACCGGCACGGGCAGCACGATGCTGAGCGCGGCCAGCACGACCACCTCGCGCACGCCGATGCCGTCGGGCGCGAAGACCGCGAGCACACCGGCGATGGCGGCGAGGCCGAACGCGCCCACGCAGAGCGGCAATGAGCGCAGCGGCGGCGCGCCCATGGCCACGGCCAGGAACCACAGGTGCGTACCGCCGATCAGCCACGCCGCCAGCTGGGCGACGACCGCCCGCCGGATGCCCGGTCCGGACAGCGCGGTCGGCGGCTCGGGTCTGCGGCGGATCCGGGCGAGCAGGACGGTGCCGAGACCGACCAGGTGCGGGCGGACCAGGACCGCCACCACCGGCAGGACGGCCAGCACCAGCCAGGCGGACGACGCGCCGAACACCTCCGGCCCGGCCGCGAGGCCGACGGTGGCGCCGGTCAGCAGGCTGATCATCAGGGCCAGCAGCCACGCGGCGCTCATCCGGCTCGCCGGCACGCCGATGCTCCGTCCCATCTGGACACTCATGACGAGGCCGAGCACCTTGCCGGGCACGTACTTGACGAACTGTCCCAAGTAGAAGATGCGGGCGGCGTCCGCGGCGGCGACCCGCTCCCCCACCCCGGCCAGCGTCGCCCGCCAGGACAGCATCGTCGCGACGAGCCCGGCGGCATTGGCCAGGAAGGCGAGCGCCGCCATCGAGGCGAAGAAGCCCGGTCGCTGGCCGCGCAGCGTGGTGGCCACTGTGGACCAGTCCTGCCCGCGCAGCGCGAGCACCACGAACGCCGCGGTCGCGACGAGCATCAGCCCCATCAGCGAGCGGCGCAGCAGCATCCGCCCGCGCCGCACCGGCTCGGCCGCGACGGTCTCGGCGACCGCGGCCTCGGCCGTCACGGTGCGGTCTCCGGCTGGCCGGCGAACCGCTCGCGGGCGTACAGCCGCAGCAGCTCGCCCATCCGGTACGTGCCCGGGGCCGAGGTCTCCAGCAACTGCGCGTCGACGAGGCACTCCAGGATCCGCTCGGCGTTGGCCTCGGACTGGCACAGCAGGCGCGCGGCGCTGGAGCGGCTGAGCTCGGACAGCGGCGCCGTGCCGAGCAGCTTGAACGCCTCGGCGATCGCCCGCTCGGCACGGTCGGCGCTGCCGGACAGGCGGTCGTAGGAGCCGGCCATGCTGGCCCGCACGCCGACGCCGTCGAACTCGAGGTTGTCCAGCCGGCGGCGCTCGTCGGCGAGCCGGTCGCGCAGCTCGGCGAGGGGCCAGCCGGGGCGGGCCACGAGCCGGGCTCCGACGATGCGCAACGCCAGCGGCAGGCACTCGCACCACCGGGCGATGGCGGCGGCCGACTCCGGCTCCGCGGCCACCCGCTCGGCGCCGACCCAGTGGCTCAGCAGCGCGACCGCGTCGTCGACGGTGAGCGGGCCGATGCGCAGCTGGCACACGTCGCTCAGGCCGGCCAGCGGCTGGCGGCTGGTCACCAGCGTGCCGCAGCCGGCGCCGCTGGGCAGCAGCGGGCGCACCTGGGCGGCGTCGACGGCGTTGTCGAGCACGAGCAGCAGCCGCCGCCCGGCGACCACCGAGCGGAACAGCGCCGCGGCCTCGTCGACCTGGTCGACGTCGTAGGTCACGCTGCCCACCAGCGTGCGCAGCATCCGGGCGAGCGCGTCGACCGGGGTGAGCGGTTCGGCGTTCGGGCTCGACCCGCGCAGGTCGACGTAGAGCTGGCCGTCCGGGTAGCGGCTGGTGAGCTTGTGCGCGGCGTGGATCGCGAGGGTCGACTTGCCCACGCCCGCGGCGCCGTAGATCGACACGACCGGGCTGGACCGGGCCGGCGCGGCCGGGTTGAGCCAGCTCAGGATCGGCGCGAGGTCGTTGCGGCGGCCGGAGAACCGGGCGATGTCGGCGGGCAGCTGCCGGGGCACGTACCGCACCGGCGTGGCGACCGGGCCGGCGGGCACCGCGTACGGCTCGTCGAGCTCGCCGCGCAGCACGGCCACGTGCAGGTTGCGCAGCTCGGGACCGGGCTCGGCGCCGAACTGCTCGACGATCTGCGCGCGCGTGTCGACGTACCACTGCAGGGCTTCCGAGGTGCGGCCCATCGCGCACAGCGCGCGCATCTGCAGCGACACCAGCGGCTCGGCGAGCGGGTACGACCCGAGCACCCGGGCCAGCCGGTCGGCGACCGACTCGGCGTTGCCCAGCCGCAGCTCCTCCGTGGCCCAGGCGCCGGCGAGGCCGATCAGCTTGGAGGCGACGCTGCGCCGCACCCGCACCGCCCAGTCACTGGCCAATGTGGACAGCGGCGGCCCCTGCCACAGGTCCATCGCCTCGCGCAGCGCCGCTATCCGCTCCTCGCCGCCGGCCTGCGACGTGGCCCGGCCCATGTCGATCAGGTCGTCGAGCCGGTGCAGGTCGACCCGCTGGCGGTCGACGTTCAGCACGTAGCCGTCGCCGTGCCGGCTGAGCCCCACCGGCGGGCCGAACTCGTCGACCTCCGACATGGCGCGGCGCAGCCTGGCTACGTGCGCGTACAGGGCGCTGCGCGGCGCCTCCGGCGCGGCCGGTCCCCAGACCCGCTCGGTCAGCGTGTCGATCGAGACCGGTGTACCGGCGTCCACGGCCAGGGCGGCCAGCACCGCGCGACGCTGACGCGGTCCCACATCAAGTGGCCGTCCGGACGCCTCCACCTCGATCGGTCCCAGTAGTCGGATCCTCACGTCTATCTCCCCGTTTGTTGCGCCTTACCTTTGGCCCGAGCGCGTCAATGGGCTCCGGCCGGTGTCTGGTATCGCCGGCGGAAGCGGGCGTCGAGCAGGTAGCGCAGGCCACCGCTCAGCGCGCCCGCCGAGATGGCGAGGCCGTACGCGAAAGTCAGCAGGACGCTCGGCGGGATCATGCGCCAGCCGGCGGTGCGGCGCACGTAGCGCAGCATCGGCAGGTTGACGGCGATGAACCAGGCCAGCAGGGCGGCCGGTACCGCGGCGAGGTAGGGCGAGAGCAGGGCCAGGGGGAGGGTGACGGTGGCCAGGAACGCGGCGGCCACCTCGGCCGGCCGGTGGGTGGCCTCCCGCTCGGGCTTGAGGTCGCGCTGCTTGAGCACCAGGGGCACCAGCGAGATCGCCCGCTTGTACAGCTTGCGCAGCACCGAGGAGAGCCGGTCGTCATCGTCGTGGTACCCGATGACCGACAGCGTGCGGGTGACCGGGTAGTGCTCGGCGATGCGGAGGCTGAACTCGTGGTCCTCGTTGGCGTACTGCCCGAGCAGCCGCTCGTCGAACGCCCCGATGTTGTCGACCACCCACCGCGGCACGGCGCCGCTGGCGAAGTGGCCGGTGCGCGCCGGGCCGAGCTTGCGGGTGGCCCGGTAGTGCCCGTAGAGCACCTGCACCCACTCGACCACGCCGTCGTCGACGAGCGGCCGGTTGCCGTAGACGCCCCACACCGCGCCGTACGACGGGTGCTCCTGGAAGATCTGCACCGCGTTGGCCACGGCGTCGGGGGCGAGCGCGACGTCGGAGTCGAGGAAGAAGAAGATCTCGCCGTTGCTGGCCTCGATCCCCCGGTTGCGGGCGGGCCCGGCACCGACGTTGGTGGTCAGCTCGACCAGCGTGCAGTCGAGGCCCCGGACGATGTGCGGCGTCTCGTCGGTACTCGCGTCGTCCACCACGACGACCTCGATAGATTCATAGGTCTGAGTCAATGCCGATCCGACGCTGAGGGCGATGGTCTTTGCGCTGTTGTGGCACGGGATAATCACCGACACCAGCGGCTTTGACGTGGTCAATGGCGCTCCTCGGTCAAGGGCCCGCGGTCACTCTAGTGCAAGGAGGACATCCACGGGTAGGTATACCTGATTACCTGCGTGTTAATAGGGGAGACCGCCTGGCCACTGCGTCGGACATCAATGTGATGCACGCCTCTGAACGGCGTGGCGAGTTGACAGGCGGCCAGGCTTTTTGGGGCCCTTTCGTCCGTTATGACGGTCGTGGTACCCGCGCCTTCCATCGCTCCCCCTGAGATCGTCTCCCGCTTCAAAAAGGTATCTACGGGACCTTGCTCGAACCTTGGCGAAGGCACCAAGGAGAGGGCAATCGTGGGTCACTAGCGTCACTGGTGCCAATGTACGAATTCAAGGATCAGGGAGGCGGGGGCAGATGTGACCTGCACAACAGGCCCGCCGGCAACGGCCCGGATTCGACGAATAGACGATGTCGCGTCGATGAATGTCTGAATAAGCGGATGACTTATGAAACGTCACCGTCACGCGGCCGTGACAAAGCATACCGGGGAGCGCGGAGTTTCCCGATCTGGGAGGTGGAAGTGCACATTGTCGTAACCGGAGCGGCGGGCATGTTGGGCACCGCCCTGCTGGCCCGGCCGTGGCCCGGCGTGACCTGGACCGGCGTCGACATCCGCCCGCTCGCGGACCGCGCGGGGGACCGGGCGGCGTACATCCGGGCCGACGTGCGGGACACCGGCGCGATGGAGAAGGCGTTCCGCGGTGCCGACGTCGTCATCCACTCGGCCGCCGCGCTGCCCAGCCACCGCGCGGCGGACATCCGCTCGGTGGACGTGGACGGCACGGTGTCGGCGCTGGACGCCGCACGGCGGGCCGGGGTGGGCAGGTTCGTGCACGTCTCCTCGACCGCGGTGTACGGGCTACCCCGCCTCTGCCCGACGCCCGAGGACTACCCGTGCGAACCGGTCGACCCGTACTCGGCGGCCAAGCTCTCGGCGGAGACCGCCGTGCTGAAGCTGCGGGAGCAGGGGCTGTGCGCGCCGATCGTGCGGCCCAAGACCTTCCTCGGCGAGGAGCGGCTGGGCCTGTTCGCGATGCTCTTCGAGTGGGCCGACGAGGGCCGGCACTTCCCGTTGATCGGCGGCGGCGACGTGGCCACCCAGATGCTCGACGTCGACGACCTGTGCGACGCGATCCAGCTGATCTGCGAGGGCACCGACGACAAGGTCAACGACACGTTCAACATCGGCGCCCACGAGTTCGGCACGCTGCGCGAGGACTTCCAGGCGGTACTCGACGCCGCCGGCCACGGCAAGCGCGTGCTGACCGTGCCGGTCGGTCCCGCCGTCGGCGCGCTGCGCGTCCTGGCCGCCCTCCGGCTCTCGCCGGTCTACAAGCGACTCGTGCACAAGCTGACCCGCGACTCGTACGTGTCCACCGAGCGGGCGGTCGAGCGGCTCGGGTTCGCGCCGCGGTTCAGCAACGAACGGGCACTGCTGAAGACGTACGACTGGTGGCGGGCGAACAGGACGCGACGCAGCGCCGGCCGCACCCACCGCGACCCCTGGAAGCAGGGCGCCCTTCGGCTCGCGAAGGCGCTGTTCTGACAGTCCATGGAGCAAGGAGAGGTTCGCCATGGATCACGCCTTGAAAGTCCCCAGCCCTGCCCCGCCGGACCTGCCGGTCGTCACCGTCAGCCGGACGGCTCCGGCCCGCCTCGGCGGCCTGTTCACCCTGCTGCGGCCCCGACAGTGGGTCAAGGGCGGCCTGGTGCTGCTGGCGCCGGTGGTGGCCGACCCGGTGGCCGCGGTGGCGCAGGTCGTACCGCTGGCCGGCACGCTGCTGGCCTTCCTGGCCGCCTCCTCGGCGGTCTACGTCTTCAACGACCTGAAGGACCGCGAGCGGGACCGGCTGCACCCGACCAAGCGGCTGCGCCCGCTGGCCAGCGGTGTGGTCAACACGCCGGCCGCGGTCGCGCTGCTCACCGCCCTGCTGGCCGGCACCGCCGTGCTGCTGACCGCGCTGCCCGGGCTCGTCGGCGTCATCGTCGGCGGCTACCTCGCCATCAACCTGTGGTACTGCCTGGCGCTCAAGCACCAGCCGCTGGTCGACGTGTCGGTGGTGTCGCTCGGCTTCGTCCTGCGGGTACTCGCCGGCACGGTCGCGGTCGGCATCGAGACCCAGCCGGCGCTGCTGATCGGCGTCTACTGCGCGTGCCTGGCACTGTCGCTGGGCAAGCGCCGGCACGAGCTGGCCGCGATGCTCGCCGACGGTGGTGAGGCGACCGCGCACCGGCCGGCGCTGCGGGCGTACTCGGTGCAGTTCCTGGACCATGTCGTGGTGGTCAACCTCGTGGCGGCGCTGGTCGGCTACCTCGCCTTCGTGTGGGTGTCGACGCCGCCGTACGGGCCGGTCACCGCCGCGCTGACATTTCCGTTCGCCGCCTTCGCGGTCCACCGGTACCTGCAGATGGTCACGGTCGGCAGCTCCGGCGGCAACCCCACCGAAGACCTGGTCCGCGACCGCGCGCTGCAGGTCAACCTCGGCCTGTGGGCGGCGGTCCTGGGGCAGGCCGTCCTGGCGAGCATCTGGTGACCCGTGGAGGGGGCATGAAGGACTACGACCTGTGCGTGGCGGTCAACTACTACGCGCCGTACGTCAGCGGGTTGACCGAGGTGGCGCGGGTGCTCGCCGAAGGGCTGGCCGCCCGGGGCTGGCGGGTGGCGGTGGTGGCCAGCCAGCACGACAAGACGCTGCCGCTGCGGGAGAGCCGCGAGGGCGTGGACGTGTACCGCAGCCCGATGGTCGCCTCGATCAGCCGCGGTCCGGTGTGCCCCGGCTTCGCGCGGCTGGTGCGCCGGGTCGCCCGCCGCTCGCGCGTGGTCAACCTGCACCTGCCGATGCTGGAGGGTGCGGCGATCACCGGGCTGCCGCTGCGGGTGCCGGTGGTCAGCACGTACCACATCGACCTGTGGCTGCCGCCCACGCTGGTCACCCGGGCCGCGATGGCCGCGGTCCGGGTGTCGTCCCGGATCACCCTGCGCCGCTCGGACGCGGTGGTGGTCAACAGCGACGACCAAGCGCGGCACTCGCAGCTGTGGCCGGTGCTGCGGGACAGCCGCCGGTCCGCGATCGCGGCGCCCTGCCTCGACCGGCGCGGCGGCGAGCCGGCGTACCGGGAGACGTCCGGGCCACACATCGGCTTCCTCGGCCGGATCGTGCCGGACAAGGGGCTGGACTACCTGGTGGAGGCGTTCGCCGGGATCACCGACCCGCAGGCGCGCCTGCTGGTCGGCGGCGACTACCTCACCGTCGCGGGCGGCAGCGTGATCGACCGCGTCCGCGCGGCGGCCGAACGCGACAGCCGGATCCGGATCCTCGGCCTGCTGCGCGGCCGGCAGATCAACGACTTCTACGCCTCCATCGACGCGTTCGCGCTGCCGTCCGTCGCGGAGTCGTTCGGCATCGCGCAGGCCGAGGCGATGATGTGCGGCGTGCCGTCGGTGACCAGCGACCTGCCCGGCGGCCGCTACCCGGTGGTGGCCACCGGCATGGGCGCGGTGGTCCAGCCCCGCGACCCGGTCGGGCTGCGCGCCGCGCTGCTGGACGTGCTGGGCTGGGACGCCGACGCGCGCCGGCAGGGCGGCAAGCGGGCCCGCGAGGAGTTCGGTGTGGACGGTTGCATCGACCGGTACGCCGCCCTCTTCCGGGCACACTCCACATGAGACCCCGGCCGCGCGGACCCGCGTCGCGGCGCGGTGGCGAGGTCAGGCGCCGTCGACGGTCCCGGTGCCGAGCCAGCGCTGCAGCTCGCGCGTCGGGACGAGGATCACCGGACCCAGCGGGTCGCCCTTGAACGCCTCCCAGATGTCCTTCAGGTCCAGTGCCTTCTCCGCCGCCTCCTCGACGAGGATGCCGAGCGAACCTCCGCCGGGCGCGGGTGCCCCGGGCGCGGACCCGGACGCCGAGCTCGAGTCGGGCGCGACACCGGGGGCGGAGAAGCCGCCGTCGCCGGACGCACCGGACATGCCGCCCTCGAAGCCACCGGCGGCTTCGGCATCCTGGATCTGCTGCAGCGTCTCGGGCGCGAGCACCAGCGCGGGACCCGCCGCGCCCGCGGCCATCTCGCGCGCCTCCTCCATGGTGGACGCGGTCTGAGTCGACACATCAGGCATGATGCCCTCCCTCCGGACCCCCGCCGGTCAGGCCGCGGACCAAACCGGGTTGGTCGCCGCCCTGCGGGCACTGTCCGCTTTGTCCGACATCGCCAGTCTAGGACGCGGCGATCGCCGTCGCAGCCGAATGATCGCGACCGCGTCCGGTCCAGTGCCGGCTCCACGACGGTCACCAGCTCGGACCGCCGATCCACGCTCACCGCAACGACCTGTTCCAGGACCTTGAGCTACCGCGACGCTCGCGGTGGTCCGGACCGTTGCGCGGGGCCCCGGGGAAACGTGGAGCGCAGCGGAGCGTCTTCTTGGGGTGCGTTCCCGCGGCCTGACCCTCCGCGGTCGCAAGACTCAACCCCGCCGGCGGCCGCAGTGACCCCCAGACGATCTGTTCCCGAGGCAATGCGCCACCCGGCTCCTTGATCCCTGCGCAGCCGGTCTGGCCGGAGCAAGACAGCGCCGCCGTGGCGGTCAGTGACTATCGATCAGGGGCAGGCGGCGCGAGCTTCGAGATCTTGGTTAGTTTGCGCGTTATTGGCGGGGTCAACCGGTGGTTGCAACGCCTAGGAGCTGGGCCATCTTCTCACTGGGGGTGGCCCAGGCCAAGGTTTGGCGGGGGCGGCTGTTGAGTTCGTCGGCGACGGTGTCCAGGTCGGTTTGGCTGATGGTGGTGAAGTCGGTACGGCCTTTGGGGAAGTATTGGCGTAGTAGGCCGTTGGTGTTCTCGTTGCTGCCGCGTTGCCACGGTGATCGGGGGTCGCAGAAGTAGACCGGGCAGCCGGTAGCCGTCGTGAATTGCAGGTGGCGGGCCATCTCCGTGCCTTGGTCCCAGGTCAGTGAGGCCCGCAGCCGCTCGGGTAGCCGGCTCATCGCGGTGGCCAACTGGGCGATGACATGCTCGGAGACCTTGCCGTGGGGTAACCCGACCAGGATCACGAACCGGGTATGCCGCTCCACCAGCGTCGCGATCGCTGAACCGCCGGCACCGCGGCCGCCTTCGAGCAGATCACCTTCCCAATGCCCGGGCACCGCCCGATCACCGGCCTCGGCCGGACGGGCGGAGATATTCAACCCCAGCCAGGGCCGCTGCGAGCGGACCGGCCCACCATCGACCGGCCGAGCCCGACGCCGGGCCCGCCCAGACCGTAACGCCACCTGCCGAGCCAACTCCCCGCGTAGGTTCCCCCGCGCCTGCAGATAGATCGCCTGGTAGATCGTCTCGTGCGACACCCACATCTCCGGCTCGTCCGGGAACTCCACCCGTAACCGGGCCGCGATCTGCTGCGGTGACCAACGCCGCCGCAACCACCCCAGCACCACCTCCCGCAACCGACCCGACCCGACCAGCCTGGCCCGCTTCGGCCGCCGCGACCGCAGATAACACCGGTAATCAGCCACGCTGGCTCGATACCGCTGACCGTACTGCTCATCCGCACGAACCTCCCGCGACACCGTCGAACGATGCCGCCCCAACCGCCGCGCGATCGACCCGATCGACTCACCACCAGCCCGACCCAACGCAATCTGCTCACGCTCAGCAAAACTCAACCGCGCCGCCACCACACCACCCACCAAGATCATCAAAGAGTGTCGCAACCACCGATTGAAACCGCCATTTCGACGCGAACTTGCCAAGATCTGCCGAAGCGGGCTCCTGGGTTGAGCTCGGCGACCGCGGAGGGTGAGGCGGCACCCCGCGCACAGCGGCAGCTCACCTCCAACTCGGGGTCGGGCTAGATCTGCGCGAGCAGGCTCTTTCGGGGTGACCTAGGCGACCGCGGACGGTGAGGCCGCGGGAGCAACGGTCCGGACCACGACGGGCATCGCGGTAGCCCAAAATCCTTTGAAACAAATCGAACCGCGCACCGCGACCGCGCGACAGGACGCCGGGCGGCGCCGCGGACGTCCCTCAGGGTGGCGGGAGGAGCCGTTCCATGAAGGACACGAAGCGGCCCGGCTCGTCGAACATCGCGCGGTGGCCCGCGGCCGCGAAGACCTCCTGGTGCTTGCGCGGGGCCTGGAGCCGCTCGTACCACTGCGCGAACGGCACGGCCAGCCCGCGCATCTCGCGTCCACCTTGGACGAAGTAGGCGGGCACCTCGAGGCGGGGCACGTCGCGGCGCAGGTCGACGCGGGCCATCGACGGGTACTGGGCGCTCCAGGTGTCGAGGATCGCGTTCAGGGTGTGCACCTTCTGCAGCAGCGTGTACTCGGGGACGTCGACCGTGAAGGCGGGCGTGCCCTGGCCGTACGCCTCCGGCGCGTACGTCATCAGCGGCTCGTAGCCGTACACGCTGTCGTACGGCGGCGGTCCCTGCGCGGCCAGCTGCCGGGCCAGCCCGTCCCGGCCGGTGGCGCGCGCCCAGGCGAGGACGTCGGTGTGGAAGATGCGGTCGCTGGCGGTGAGGTCGACCGCCTGGCCGGTGCCGATGTAGGCGTGGTAGCGGTCGGGGTGGCGTTGGGCGGCGAGCACGCCGACGATCGAGCCTCCCGAGTGCGCCAGCAGGTAGATCCTGGCCCTGCCGAAGCGGTCGCGCAGGTAGTCGGTGACGGCGATGGTGTCCGCGACCGCGCCGTCCAGCGTCGCCGCGCCGGTGGGGTCGAGGGCGGGGTAGGACCCGCCGCCGCCGCGCCGGTCCAGCGTCGCCACCACGAACCGCTTCTCCAGCGGGGCCAGGCGGCGGCGCATCGCGCCCAGCTCGGAGCCGCCGGGCGCGCCGGGGATGAAGAGCAGCACCGGCGCCGCCGCGTCCTGGCCGCGGATCATGACGCGCAGGCCGTGCACGGCGGCCAGGTCGGCGACGCCGCCCGGTCCGGTCGAGGCGGTGCGCGCGGGGATCGCGACGGCCGCGGTGAGGGCGACGAGCGCGGCGGTGACCAGCGCGGTGGCCGCCCGGCGGATCCGGCTGGCACGCTGCCCGCGCCGGGTCAGGCCGGCCCCGTAGGCGGCGCCCAGCACGAGCGGCAGCACGGACAGCACGCCGTGCACGCCCCGGCCGGTGACCAGCGCGAGGATCCCGAACGGGCTCGCGTGCGGGGCGTCGACGGACGGTCCCGGTACCCCCGCGCGGGTCAGCTCCAGGGCCGCGACGAAGGCCGCCGGGGCCGCGAGCATGGACCACCGCGAACGGCTCGCCCACCCCGCGGCCAGCCCCACCGCCGCGCTGATGCCGACCGACCACAGCGCGTCGGCGTTGGTGAGCGGGCCGCGCGGCGTCCAGCGCGCCGCCACCACACCCCACAGGACCGCGACGGCGAGTGCGGCGGCCGGGCGCCACAAGCGTGTGACCATCATGGACCGACGATGCGGCGCGGCGGTGGCGGCGCGCATCGGACCGCGGTCGTGGCGCCGCCCGCGACTTTGGTAGGTGCCGCCGCGCGCCGGGGCTCGTAGGCTGCGCCCATGTCCACGTTGCTGTTCGCGCTGCTCGTGCCCGAGCCGGCGGGCAGCCCCGGGTCGGCGCGGCGCGACCGGGTGGCGGACGGCATCGCGATCGGGCTGGCCCTCGCCTACGGGGCGGTGATGGTGCGGCTCGGCGACGCCACGTCGCCCGGCGCGGTCGTGCCGTGGCCGGTGGACGTCGCGGTCGGCGTGCTCTGCGCGGCCACGCTGGTGGTACGCCGCCGCCGGCCGGTCGGGCTCGCGCTGGCGCTGCTGCCGTTCGGCGCGGTGTCGATCATGGCGACCGGACCGGTCACCGCCGCGCTCTTCACGGCCGCGGTCCGGCGGCGGGGGCGGGTCGTCCTGCTGCTCGGTGCGGCGAACGTCCTGCTCGCCGGCCTCTACTTCCTCCTGCACGACCAGCCGGCCTACCCGCTGTGGGTCGACTTCGTCGTGCGCGGCGTGGTCACGGTCGCGGCCGTCGGGTGGGGGCTGTTCGTGCAGGCGCACCGGCGGCTGACCCGCTCGCTGCGCGAGCACGCCGCACGGCTGGAGGCCGAGCAGCACCTGCGCGTGGACCAGGCGCGGCTGACCGAGCGCACCCGGATCGCCCGGGAGATGCACGACGTCCTCGCCCACCGCATGTCGCTCGTCAGCCTGCACGCCGGGGCGCTGGAGGTGCGCACCGACGCGCGGCCCGACGAGGTGGCGCTCGCGGCGGCCGCGATCCGCGACAGCTCGCACGAGGCGCTGCAGGAGCTGCGTACCGTCATCGGCGTGCTCCGGGAAGGCACTCCCGGGCGGCCGGAGCCGCCGCAGCCGGACCTGGGCGACCTGCCCGCGCTCGTCGACGACGCCCGCGCCGGCGGGATGGCGGTCGCCTACACCAGCGGCGTGCCGGCGGCGGGCCCGTCGGTGGCGCTCGGCCGCACCGTGTACCGCCTGGTGCAGGAGGGGCTCACCAACGCCCGCAAGCACGCGCCGGGCAGCCCGGTGGAGGTGGTGCTCGACGGCGCGGCCGGCGACCACCTGCGGGTCACCGTCACCAACGCCTGCCCGCCCACCCCGGCGCGGCCGGCGGTGCCGGGTGCCGGCATGGGCCTTGTCGGGCTCGCCGAGCGGGTCGCGCTGGCCGGCGGCCGGATCGAGTACGGCGCCGAGCGCGACACCTTCCGCCTGCGGGCCTGGCTGCCGTGGCCGGGCTGACCCGCGAGCGGCCGATCCGGGTGGCCGTCGTGGACGACGACCCGCTGGTCCGCGCCGGGCTGCGCATCCTGCTCGGCGGCTGGCCGGACATCGAGGTGGTCGCCGAGGGCGGCGACGGCCTGGAGGCGGTGTCGATCGCCGACGCCCACCTGGTCGACGTCATCCTCATGGACATCCGCATGCCGAGGGTCGACGGCCTGGTCGCCACCCAGCGCATCCGCGGCCGGCGGTCGGCGCCGCAGGTGATCGTGCTGACCACGTTCAACGCCGACGAGTACGTGCTCGAGGCGCTGCGCGGCGGGGCCAGCGGCTTCCTGCTCAAGGACACCCCGCCGCACGACATCATCGAGGCGGTGCGGACGGTCGCCGCCGGCGCGGCCACCCTCTCCCCCGCCGTCGTCCGCCAGCTCATCGACCACATCGCCGACCCGGCGGCCGGGCCGCGCCGCGCCGAGGCCCGCGCCCGCCTCGCCCGCCTCACCGACCGCGAGCGCGAGGTCGCCGTCGCGGTCGGGCGCGGCCTGTCGAACGCGGAGATCAGCGCCGCGCTCGGCATGAGCGTGCCGACGGTCAAGGGCCACGTGTCGCGGCTGCTGTCCAAACTGGACCTCAACAACCGCGTCCAGGTCGCCCTCCTCATCCACGACGCCGGGTCCATTTAGGACAATCATTTGGGCTGCCGCGGCGTCCGTCGTGGTCCGGACCGTCGCTCCCGCCACGTCACCCGCCGCGGCTGGTCGCCCTCACCCCGCCGCGCCGGTCACAGGTCGCGGCGCTGGAAGGAGACGGCGGCGAGGCCCAGGACGAGGGCGACCCAGACCACCGCCCAGCCGGCGTACGCGGGGGTGAGGCCCGAGGAGCTCAGGAACGGGTGCCCCTTGAACGCCTCGCTGAACTGGGTCAGCAGCGTCGGGTCCTGGAAGGAGTTCATCGCGCCGCGCCACAGGCCGTCGGTCGGCAGCAGCATGCGGGAGATGGTGCCGACGCGGGCCACGCTGTCGTTGTCCAGCGCCGTGCCGACGCCGCCGACCACGCCGGCGATCCAGGTAGAGCCGAAGAGGCCGACCGCGACGATGCCGGAGGCCATCGGTGAGATCGCGGTCGACAGCAGTAGCCCGAGCGTGAGCAGCACCGCCGCCTGCGCGGCGAGCAGCGCCAGGCCGGCGACCGGGTTCGGCGGCCAGTAGCCGGTGGTAATGCGGACGATGAGCAGCTGGGCGAGCCCGGCCACCGCGACGAAGCCGCTGCCGAACGCCACCAGCCCCAGCCACTTGCCCAGCAGCACCGCCGAGCGGCGGACCGGGCGGGCCAGCACCGCGAGCGCGATGCCGGACTCGGTCTCGCCGGACATGGTGGGACCGGCGAGGAAGGCGGTGCCGAGCGCGGCGATCAGGCTCAGGCCGAACATCACCAGGTTGAGCACCAGCGACGCGGTCAGCCGCGCCTCGCCGCTGGTCATGCCGCCGAACTCGGCGTCGATGCGGGAGAAGCCCCAGGCGCTGAGCGACAGCAGTACGACGGTCAGCGCGGCCAGCGAGCGCAGCACCTTCCGGCGGGCGGCCTCCTTGAGCGTGAGGCCGGCGATCGTGAGAACGGTACGGACGGTCATCGCTGCTCCTCGCCGGGACTGAGTTGACTGCGCTCGCTCCGCTCGCTGAGGCCTCCGGGAAGCCGGCGCAATCCGGCCTCGTCGCTGCGCTCCTCGGACCGGATCCCGCCGGCCCCGGGGCCGGTACGCAGAATGTCGAGCAGCCGCTCCTCGAGGCTGATCCGCCCCGGCTCCACGGCGTGTACGCGGACCCCGAGGCGGACCAGGTCGGCCACCAGGTCGGGGACGACCGCGTCGTCGAGCTCGGCGGGGAGCGCCACGGCGTACCCCTCGCCGCTGCGGGTCAGCCGCCCCGCCGCGGCCAACCGGGCCTCCGCCTCGGGTCCCACGGCGTCGAGCCGCAGCCGCAGCTCGCGCTGGCCGAGCAGCTCCGGCAGCGTGCCGGACGCGGCCACCCGCCCCTTGTCCAGGATCACGACGCGGTCGCAGACCCGTTCGACCTCGCCGATGAGGTGCGAGTTGAGCAGGACGGCGACCCCGCGCGCCTTGAGCGACAGCAGCAGGTCGCGGACGTCGGCGCGGCCGAGCGGGTCCAGGGCGCTCGTCGGCTCGTCGAGGATGACCAGCTCCGGGCGGGCGACCAGCGCGACGGCCAGCCCGAGGCGCTGCTGCATGCCCTTGGAGAAGCCGCCCACCCGGTCGCCGGCGCGGTCGGCGAGGCCGACGAGGGCGAGGCAGTCGCGCCGCTCCTGCTCCGGCACCGTCGCGCCGGCGAGCCGCACGTGCAGCGCCAGCACCTCGGCGGCGCTGAGCCACGGCTGGTACCGGAAGAGCTCGGGCAGGTAGCCGACGCGGGCCCGGGCGTTCGGGTCGGCCGCGCGCCGCCCGAGCAGCAGCACCTCGCCGGCGTCGGCCCGGACCAGGCCGAGGAGCATCTTGATGACGCTGGTCTTGCCGGCGCCGTTGGGACCGAGCAGCCCCAGCACCTCGCCCCGCTCGACGGTGAAGGAGACGCCGTCGACGGCCGTGCGCCGCTTGTACCGCTTGTGCAGCCCCGAGCACCACACCGCGGGCGACGGTGGCAGGTCGGCGAACACCTCGTGCGCGCCGTCCTCCCGCGTGACCGGGCCGCTCACCGGTCCCACCTCAGCCCTCGCGCCACCGAGAGCACCTCGTCGGCGCTGAGCGAGCCGGCCACCGCGGTGACGACCCCGTCGTCGACCCAGACCACGCCGGCGACCGTACCGTCGCGCGAGGCGAGCACCGTGGCCGGCAGCCCGCCGACGTCCGCGGGTGAGCTGGTCATGTTCTCGGCCGCCATGAACAGCGGCAGCGTCGTCCCGTCGCCGGAGAAACCCCGCAGCTGCGCGGCCACGTTGTCCGGCAGCACCGGCAGGGACAGCAGGTAGTCGCGGGCCGTCTCGAACGGGATGCCCGAGGAGTACGCGGTCGGCGCGACCGCGCGGCCGACGAACATGGCCGGTACCGGGCGCCCCTCCGACCAGGCCAGCGCGAGGCCGGGCCCGGCGTTCAGGCGGAACTGGCTGCCGTCGAGCCCGGGCGGTGGCGGCGGCAGCTTCTCGCCGGCCGCCTCGGAGAAGCGCCGGGCCTTGTCGACCGAGAACGTGAAGGTCGCGCTGACCCGCCCGAGCACGTGGTACGTGGGCTGCCCCGTGACGCCGCGCGGCAGCTCGGCCACCCGCGGCACGCCGAGGCCGGTGGCCTCCTGGGCGGCGGCCGCGCTGCCGACCGTGCGGATCCTGATCTCCTCGGTGATCGCGAGCTCGCCGAAGTCGTCCAGCTCGGGGAGCTTGACCAGGTCGGCCGTGGGCGCGCTGACCGGTGCGATCTGCTCGGCGTGGAAGAACGGCAGCCAGTTGGCGGCGGCCGCGGTGCTCGCACCGGCCAGCAGCGTGACGGCGCCGACGACGGCGACCAACGGGCTGCGCAGCGCGGCGCGCCAGCGGCGGCCGGGAGCGGTGGCCGCACCCCGCCGGCCCTCGACGGCCGCCGCGCGGGACAGCCGCTGCCACGCGGCGTCCACGTCCGGTGCGACCTCGACGTCAAGTGCCGCGCCGACGGCCACGGCGTCCTCGCGGATCGCCGCCAGCCCGGACCGGCACACCGGGCACGCCGCCACGTGCGCGCGGTCGGCGTCGGCCACACCCGCCGGCTCGTCCAGGAGCCGGCGCAACGTGCCGTCAGTCGGATGACGCATGACGGTTCAACTCCTCGCGTAGGGCTGACTCGGCGCGCCGCACGGTCGTGCCGACGCTGCCCGGTGAGAGATCGAGAGCGGCGGCGACCTCGGCGTAGCTGAGGCCGCTGTGCCGCAGGACAAGGGCGACGGCCTGCTTGCGGGGCAGCCGCGCCAGCGCCGCGCGGACGCGGCGGCGTTCGTCGAGGGTCACGACCGCGTCGGCGACGTCCGGGGACACGGTGTCGCCGCCGCCGGCCGCCTCCTCCCGGGACGCGCGGCGGCGCCCGGAGCGGAGGTGGTTAAGCGCGGTGTGCGCCGCGGCGACGGACAGCCAGCCGACCGCCTCGCCCGCCGGCACCGACGTGCGCCCGAAGGTCAGGAACACCTCCTGGGCGACGTCCTCCGCCTCGTGCCGGGAGCCCAGCACGCGCGCGGCGACCGCGACGACCCGCGGGTAGGCCGCACGGAAGACCTGTTCGAGATCGGGACGGACGGCCGCTCGTCCCGGAGGAGTCGACACGGCCACGGCGTCCTTCCGCTCCGCTCGCCTCACCGCCCGGCCGCGCCCGTCGAGCGACAGCAGCGCCGGCACGGCGGCTGCGGTACGACCGCGCCCCGCGAGCTCTACATCTTCCTCCACATCTTGAAAGCACCGCCACCGCCGGGGATGTGACACACGCCGGCCGGTACGCACGAAAAATGGCCGCCCGCGCGTGCGCGGGCGGCCATTTTCGCGGCTGTTCGGGTCAGCTCACGAACCGGCTCCGCCGGCGCCGGGCGATGACGAGCGCGAGCAGCCCGCCGCCGGTGACCAGGGCCAGGCCGGCGGCCACGATCGGCAGCGGGTCCCCGCCGGTGACCGGCAGGGACGGCCCGGCCGCGGGGGTCGTCGGCACGAGCGTCGCGGGCGGCTGCGTGGCCGTCGGCTCGGGCGTGGGCGGCGCGGTGGTGGCCGGCGGGCCGCTGGTCGGCGGGCCCTGGGTGGGCGGCGTCGTGGGCAGGCCCGGGCCGTCGTAGTCGGGCTCGCACTCGTCGTCGATCGTGTACGACAGGCTGAGCGTGGCGAACTGGACGCCGATGTTCACCGTCACGGACAGCGTGAACGGGCCGTCGTAGGCGGGGCTGAACTCCTGCGTGCCGGTCAGCGTGCCGGTCTGGCCGTCGACGGCCGCCGGGATCACCGAGCCGACCGCGATGCCGGACAGCTCCACCGGTCCCGCGTCGACCTGCATGACGGTCGCGGGGATGGGATTGGTGTTGGTGAGCTGCCAGCCCGCCAGCACGTAGTCCAAGGTGCAGTTCGGGCCGCCGAACAGGGCGATGCCGTGCTCCGGGTTGGCCTGCGCGGCGGTCGGCACGGCGAACACCGCGCCGGCTATGACGGCGGTGGCGGCGAGGACCCGCCGCCACGGGTGCCGGAAAGTCACAACGAGCTCCTGGTGAGATGAGGGAACAAGCGCAGATCATTGGCCAGCGCGGATCCTCGCGTCGACCCCGGCGCGGAAGTCCCGTGGAAACCCGCGCCCGACCCGGCCGCGCGGGTAGGGAAAACACGGACCGCGCGGCGCGGCGAGCGCCTTCATCAGCTCGTCAGCCGGAACGTGGCGTCGTTGCGGGCCGTCGCGTCCGGGATCGTGTCCAGCCGCAGCACGTAGCTGTAGTGCCGGATGTACCGGTCCGGGTAGTTGTACGACTGGAACGACGCCCACGACGAGTTGGCCAGCCCGGCCACCTGCCGGAACGTCGCGTCACCGGCGAACGTGCCGCTGCCGTCGTTGCTGGCCAGCTGGAAGTCGAAGCCGTAGTGGCGCAGGTAGTACCCGGGGTAGTTGACCGACTCGAACGAGACCGTGCCCGACGCGCCGGCGAGGCCCGGCCGCACCCGGAACTGGGCGTCCTGCGCGGGGCTCACGTTCGGGTCGATGCGCACGTCGTAGTTGGCGTGGCGCACGTACCGGTCCTGGAAGTTGTACGACTGGATCCGGTTGACCGGCAGCGTGCTGCCCCACTTGCCCAGCACCCGGCTCTGCTCGGCGGCGGTGATGTTGAGAATCGAGCCGTGCCGCTTGCGGCTGCCGCCCATCGCGTAGTCGGTGCGGGTCCGGAAGTTCTGCACGCTGCCGAGGTTGGTGGAGGTGATCGGCATGTAGCCGCGGCCCGTCGCGTACTGGTCCAGCCACAGCGCCCACTCGTTGCGCCCGTTGAACTGCGCCCACATCGGGCCCTCGACCACATTGCCGCCGCCGGTGCCGTTGGAGATGCCCATGTGCGAGAGGTTGCCGAGCGTGGTCCACGAGCCGAGCACCGAGTTGCTGCCCTCGATCGTGATGTGCCCGTCGGCGGAGGCGCGGTAGTACCGGTACCCGCCGGTGCTGTTCGGCACCTCGATGATCTGGGTGTCGATGATGCCCTGGCCGCTGCCCCGGTTGATGTACAGCTGCGGCGCGGTGAACGTGCGGAAGTCGCTGGTCCGCACGTACCAGATGCGGTGCTTGGTCACGCCGTCGCGCAGCGAGTTGGTGGCCCAGTAGACGACGTAGTCGTTGGTCGCCGCGTTCCAGATGGCCTCGGGCGCCCAGGCGTTGCCGGCGCCGCTGATGCCCGCGGCGACGTTGAGCAGGCGCGGCGCGGACCAGTTGACGAGGTCCGTGGACTCCCACACGACGAGCGAGGTGCTGCCCCGGTTGGCCGCGTCGCTCCACGAGGTGCCGCTGGCGATCCGCAGGTCGGTCGCGACGATCCAGTAGCGGTCGCCGGCGGGCGAGCGGACCAGGGCGGGGTCCCGGACGCCGCGGGTGCCGACCGTGGAGAGCAGGACCGGGCTGCCGTTGTTGAGGTCCGTCCAGCGCAGGCCGTCAGTGCTGTGCGCCAGGTAGATCTGCTCGCCGGTCGCCGACTCGCCGGTGAAGTGCGCCATCAGGTAACCGACCGTCGGGTCGAGCGCGGCGGCGGGTTGTGCGGTGGTCACCGCCCATGATGTGCACAGCAGGACCGCGGCCATGAGCGTGGTGCCCAGGCGTCTGAAGGCTCGCCTCATCGGGTTCTCCTAAAGGGTGGGGACGACCGGGCGGATGGTGCCGTCGGCGTTGAACTCCATCCGGTCGATGGTGGTTTCGCGGTTGGTGCCGTTGCCGGCCGGCACGGCGAACCGGTGGTACGCCACGTACCACGTGTCGGTGCCGGGCGCCCGCACGACGGAGTGGTGGCCGGTGCCCTTGATGCCGGCGTCGAGCCGCTTCTGCAGCACCACGCCGCGGTTGGTCCACGGGCCGAGGGGCGTGGAGCCGGTGGCGTACGCGACCCGGTAGTCCTCGCTGCGCGTGTCGTTCTCGGACCACATCAGGTAGTACACGCCGTTGCGCTTGAACACGAACGGCGCCTCGTTGTAGCCGGACGGCGTGATGACCCGCACCTGCGCCGCGTCGAAGGAGACCATGTCGGCGTTCAGCCGCACGGCCCGCGCGACGCCCTGCCCCCAGTACAGGTAGGACTGTCCATTGTCGTCGGTGAAGACCATCGGGTCGATCGCCTGCCCGCCGGAGAACTGGCTGCCGGTCACCAGCGGCCGGCCCAGCGCGTCCCGGAACGGGCCGGCCGGCGAGTCGGCCACCGCCACGCCCAGCTGCTTTGTCGTGTTGCCGCTGGCGAGGCCGCCGCTGAAGTACAGGTAGTACCGCCCGTTGGCGGTGGCCACCGCGGGCGCCCAGGCCGAGTTGTCGGCCCAGGACACGTCCGGCCCGTGGTCGAGGATCACGCCGTGGTCGGTCCAGTTGACGAGGTCGGTGGAGGAGAACGCCTTGTAGTAGGTGCCGCCCCAGCCCGCGTACCCGTCCGTCGTCGGGTACAGGTAGTAGCGGCCGTTGAAGCTGGCGATGTGCGGGTCGGCGAACAGGCCCGGGATCACCGGGCCCTTGGCCGTCTTCGGCGCCCACGGGGACACCAGGCGGAACGAGCTGTCCGCCCGGAAGGCCGCCGTGTCCTGCGTCGCGTCCAGCCAGAGCGCGAAGTCACGGTGGCGGATCCGCCGGCCCGGGTAGTTGTACGACGTCAGCGCGACCGACCCGGCCTCCGCACCGTCGACCGCGCAGAAGGTGGCGTCGGCGCGGAACGCCGCTTCGCCGGTGTTGGCGTCGATCCGCAGCCGGTAGTCGCGGTGCCGCAGGAAGAGCCCGTCCCTGGTCTGCAGGGAGTAGCAGGTGGGCGAGGCGAGCCCGTTGACCACCGTGAACGTCGCGTCCCGCTTGAGCTGCGCGGTGCTGCCCGACGTGACCGCCTCGACCTGGCCCAGCCCGCCGGCGTGGCGCACGAACCGGCCGGGGTAGTTGACCGACTCCAGCGAGCGGGCGCCGGTCGGCAGCGCGGCCGCCTGCGCCGGGCTGCCCGACACCACGACGACAAGGCCGGCGACCAATGTGGACAGTGCGAGGACCGGGAGGATACGCATCGCGGGACTCCAATGTTACGGTCGCGTTGCGCACGAGTGTTAGCGATAACATGCACGGCTGTCAACCCCTCGCGCGACTTTTTCAAACCCATTGACGAAGGGGTAGCAGTTTTTACGCGCGGGACCCGATCCCAGCCAGGCACTGCTCCAGCGCGAACGTCGCGGCGCCCAGGCTCACCGGGTTGCCCGCGATCCCGCACAGCGTGATCTCCGCGGCGGCGAGCGGCCGGGTCAGCGCGCGCTCGGCGGCCACCGCGCGCACCTCCGCCAGCAGCGGCTCGCCCAGCAGCCCGGCCACCCAGCTGCTGAGCACCACCACCTCCGGGTTGACCAGGTTGATCAGGTCGGCGATCGCGACGCCCAGGTACCGCGCCGACTCGGCCAACGCCTTGACCGCGACGGGGTCGCCGGCCGCGATGCCTTCCGCGAGCGCCCGGATCGTCGCGGTCTGGTCCTGCGGGTGCAGCATGGCGCTGTCCGGAGCCAGGTCGCGCAGGTTCTGCATGATCCCCGGCGCCCCTACGTACGCCTCGACGCAGCCGCGGCTGCCGCAGTGACACGGCCGGCCGTCGAGCACCAGCGTGGTGTGCCCCCACTCCCCCGCGCTGTTTGTCGCTCCCCGGTGCAGCGCGCCGCCGAACACGAACCCGGCGCCGACGCCGGTGCCCAGGTTGACCACCGCCACGTCGTCGCGGCCCCGCCCGGCCCCGAACCACAGCTCGGCGACCGCGCACGCGCGCAACGGGTTGTCCAGGTAGAGCGGCAGGTCAAGCGAGGCGGCGAGCATGCCACGCAGCGGCACGTCGTGCCAGTCCCAGTTGGGCGCGAACACCGACACCCCGCCCTCGCGGTCCACCTGGCCCGGCACGCTCACGCCGACACCGAGCACCCGCTCGTGCGGCGCGCCGGCCCGCGCGAGGGCGCCCCGCAGGCTGGACAGGATGTGCGCGACCACCTGCTCGGGCCGCGCCTCGTCCGGGTGCAGCGCCTCCTCGACGCTGGCGAGCACGGTCAGGGCGGGGTCGAAGACCTCGACGTGCACGTACGTCTCGGCCACGTCGACGCCCACCAGCACGCCGCCGGCCGGGTTGACCGCGATCAGCCCGCGCGGCCGGCCGCCGCCGGAGTCCTGGTAGCCGACCTCGACCAGCAGCCCCAGCTCGAGCAGCTCGCCGACGAGGTTGGCCACGGTGGCGAAGCTCAGCCCGGTCAGGCCGGCGACCTGCTGCCGCGAGACCGTCGCGGACGCGATGATGTGCCGCATCACCTCGAACCGGTTTGCGACCCGGATGTCCCTTGAGGTCCGCCGCACACCGCCGACTCTAAACGCTTCGATGCCCGCCCTCCGCGCGGGATTTCCGCGTATGGGCAGAGATCGTGGTACGGATCCGCCCGCGGGAGGGCCAGTCCGTACCACGATCCGGCGGCGGTGACGGGGTCGACCTTCGCCCGGCCGCGCGAGATCTGGCTACCGCGGTGTCCGCGGTGGTCCGGACCGCTGCGCAGGGCTCCGGGGAAAGGTGGAGCGCGGCGGAGCGTCGTCCTGGGGTGCGTTCCCGCGGCTCACCCTCCGCGGTCGCCCAGCTCACCCCGAAGAGCCAGTTCTCGAGGCACCCCGCCCGCACCTGATCGGACGTCACGGACCGTCAGCGGGCGACGCTGCACTGTGGACGGACCCGGAGCAAGGCGGCGCCGTCGCGGAGGTCCGCGACCGTCCATCAAGGGCAGGCGGCGCGCGATCTGCGGGACCTGGCTCTTCGGGGGGTGAGTTGGGCGACCGCGGAGGGTGAGACCGCGGGAGCGACGGTCCGGACCACCGCGGACATCGCGGTGGCCCGGATCCCTTGGATGGATCGTCTACGCGCGCGGGGGTGCTGTCGACTCGCGGATGCGCAGGGACGGGCTGATGACGACCCGGTGGGTGGGGCGGTCGGGGTCGGCGAGGCGGTCGGCGACGAGGCTCACCGCGGCCCGGCCGATCGAGCGGCGCGGCGGGCGGACGGCGGTCAGCGGCGGGCTGAACAGGCCGGCGACCTCGTCGTCGTAGGCCACGATGGACAGGTCGCCGGGCACGGAGAGGTGGCGCTCCTCGCAGTGCTGCACCAGCGCGATCGCCTCCGCGTCCGCGTGCACCAGCAGCGCCGTCGTGCCGGTGGCCTGGCAGCGGTCGAGCACCTCGTCGAGCACGGCGTCGCGCTCCGGCGAGCGGGCGTCGGGCACCACGACCTCGACCGTGGCGGCGGGGTCGAGCCCGCACTCGGCGGCGGCCTCCAGCCACCCGCGGCGCACGTGCGGGCGGGTCGGGCTGTTGGAGTCCAGCAGGACGCCGACCTTGCGGTGCCCGAGCGAGGTGAGGTGCCGCACCGCCATGGCCGCGCCGAGCGCGTGGTCGGTCACCACCGACTCCATGACCGCGTGGTGCGGGCCCACGGTGGCCGCGCGTTCGAGCAGCACCACGGGTACGCCGGCGTGGGCCAGCCAGTCGATGGTGCGTTCCGCCGTGGGCGCGTCCATCCGCGGGGCGATGATCAGGCCGTCGACGGCCATCCGGTCGACGAGGCGTTCGAGCTGGGGTTTGTCGTCCTCGGTGTCGTACGACGAGCCGCGCAGCACGATCCGCATGTCCAGCTCGATGGCCGCCTCCTCCGCGCCCCTCGCCACGTCGGGCCAGTAGTAGTCGAGCGAGGGCACGAGCATGCCGAGCGTGCGCCCGCTGAGCGAGTCGAGGGCCGCGGGCACCTCGCCGGCCGCCGGCGGCTCGTCCGGCGCGATCAGCGCGACCCCGCCGTGCACCCGCCGGACCAGTCCCTCGGCCGCGAGCTGGGCGATGTCGCGCCGGATCGTGACCTGGGCCGCGCCGAGCGCCTGGGACAGGTCGGAGATGCGCATCGCACCGTCGCGCTGCAGCGCCTCCAGCAACTGCTGCCGGCGGGCGACCTGCAGCGGACCGCGGGGCTCTGTCATCGGCTACCTCCGGGTGGCGCGTCGTGCGGGTGGACTTGCTCGACGGTGAGCGCGAACGTGCCGGTCGTACCGGCGGCGGTGACGTCGATCGCCAGCCGGGTGAGCCGCTGTCCCCACACGCCGGCGAGCATAGGATCGTCGAGCACACGGGTGGTCGAGGCGCACGGCGCGGAGCGCGGCTGCCAGCGCAGCCTGACCCGGCCGGCGCCGTCGAGGGCGGTGACGTCGGCGTGTCCGGCCCCGATCCGCACGTCGCCGGCGACCAGCAGGTGCAGGTGGGTCGGCGCGGCGGAGGCGTCGGGGTCCAGCGCCCAGTCGTCGACGACCACGATCCGTCCACTGTGGCGCTCCAGCCGCGCGGTGCGCCGCCAGTGCCGTATGTCGGAGCGCGGGTACGCGCCGGCGAGGTCGAGGCGCAGCTCACCGGCGGCGGCCGTGACGTCCCGCGCGGCGTGGGCGCGGCCGGGTGCCTGCGCGGTGCCGCGGATGTGCGGCACGTTGTGCCAGTCGCTGCGCATGGTCCAGATGTCGTACCGCCCGGGCCCGAAGGTCTGCGCGGTGTAGGTGGGGCGGCCGGCGTCGACGAGTACCGGAACGCCGTCGAGGGCGACCACGACGGAGCCGACGTCGTTGTGGTTGTGGTGCTCGCCGTTGTGCCCGCCTTTGACCGCGAGGGTGAGGCCGGCGGGGCTGCCGGCGGCGGGGCGGGCGAGGAGCACCTGCGTGGACGGGAGCCACACCTCGCGCGGCAGCGGCGGCGGCGCGGGCTCGGCCGCGACCCACTCCGGGTCGGTGAGCGCGCGCAGCAGCCGGCCCAGGCCGTGCTCCTCGCCGGCGACGGGCTCGCCGGGGCGGCGGTGAGCGGCGGCGTGCGCCCGCGCGTCGGTGTCACCGACCCGGCGGGCGGCCCGGTGCAGGGCGTGCCAGGGCTGGCCGCCGGCCGGGCGGGCGGAGCCGTCGGCGTGGTTGAGGTACCACTCGCCGCCCAGGTGCATCCGATGCGGGAAGGCGACGGTGTGGCGCAGCGCCTCGCCGGGCACGCCGCCGAGCGCGCCGCCGGTGGCGTGGGCGAGCAGGTCGAGCGCCTCGTGCGCGCGGCAGGCGCCGTTCCACCAGTAGGCGTAGCCCTCGTCGATCGCACCGTCGGCGGGCAGTGCCGCCACGTACCGGTCGAGCCCCTGGACCACCAGGTCGACCAGCGCGGCCCGCCGGCTCTGGTCGTCGATCAGGCGCAGCGCGGCGACCAGCACGTTGCCGTGGATCCACGGGCTCCAGTTGTGCACGTCGCCGTCGAGGCCGAGCCAGTGCCAGTCGCGGCGGCGGGCGAACGGGGTCAGCACCCGCCGGTCCACCTCGTACCGCACGCGGGTGCGCAGGCCCGGCGTGTGGGCGTCGAGCGGCTCGCCGAGCAGGTGGTCGACCCAGGCCAGCTGGGCGGCGACCTCGCCGGCGCCCAGGTCCAGGCACGGGTCGGTCACCGTGGGCAGCACCGCGCCGTGGACCGCGCGCGTGTCGTCGTGTGCCGGCCAGCACCAGCCGCTCTGCTCGCACAGCAGCGTCACCCCGTCGACGACCTCGTCGAGCCAGCCGCCGTCGAGGGTGGCGGCGGCGAGGACGGCGGCCCGGGTGAGCCGCCGGTGGCGGGCGAAGACCCGCTGCTCGTACGCGTCGCGGTCGCCGTCACGGAAGAACCGCGCGTAGAGGTGGGCGAGGGTCTCGGGCCAGGGCGTCCCCCGCTCGCGCTCGGCCCCCGCGCGCAGGTGCTCCAGCGTGGCGGCGTCCGGCCGGGCCCAGGTGGCGCGGTCGCCGGCGGCCGGCACGGGGAGGGCCTCGGCCGGCGGCACGAGCACGCGCGCGAGCAGGTCGGCACCGGTGTCCGGCCAGGCCGCGGCGAGGGGGCCGGCGAAGCGGTCGTTGGGGGCATGACACCTCGGCGAGCTGCTGAACAACCGTGATCGGACGTGATCATATCAGATCAGTTTGATCGAATCTGCTCGCCTAGGTGTGATCAAGTTATTGACACGTTCGGTTGTGAGCGTTTTACTTCGGAAACCCAGCCGTTGCCTCCCGGTCACACCAGCCGGCAACGCCCTCCGCTCGCCCCCTTCCATGGAGACGGACCGATGCGACAGGACCGCGGATGATGCCCGGAGCGGCGAGCCCCGCCGCGCTGGCCGGCACCTGGGGCCGCGCCGACTGGCTGGCGCTCGCCGACCGCATGCTCGCCGCCGTCCGGCCGTTCGCGTCGCCGGGAAACGCCCTGGTCACGATCCCCGGTCCGGCGGGTGGTTACGGGCGGGAGGTCGACGGCCTCGAAGGGTTCGCCCGCACCTTCCTGCTGGCCGGCTTCCGCATCGCCGGGGCACGCGGGGTGGGCGTCGACGCGCTCGCCGAGTGGTACGCGAAGGGCATCGCCACCGGCACCGACCCGGCCGCGCCCGACCGCTGGGTGCGCATGCGGGAGCACCCCCAGGCGAAGGTGGAGGCCGCCTCCCTCGCGCTGGTGCTCGACCTGACCCGGCCGTGGATCTGGGACCGGCTCTCCCCCGCGGTGCGGGAGCGGGTGGTGGACTACCTGGCGCCCGCGGTGGGCGACGGCACGTACCCGCGGATCAACTGGGTCTGGTTCCGCCTCGTCGTGCAGACGTTCCTGCGCTCGGTGGGCGGGCCGCACTCGCTCGGCGAGATGGCCGAGGACCTCGCCACCCACGACGGCTTCGCCCGCGCCGACGGCTGGCTGTCCGACGGCGCCGAGCGGGCGTACGACCACTACGTCGGCTGGGCCCTGCACGTGTACCCGACGCTGTGGGCCCGGATGGCCGGCGCGGCGGACCTGGCGGCCGGCCGCCGCGACCGCGACGTGGCGACCCTGGACAGGTTTCTGCGCGACGCGGTCGCCTTGGTCGGCGCCGACGGTGCGCCGCTGGTGCAAGGGCGCAGCCTGATCTACCGGTTCGCGGCCGCGGCGCCGTTCTGGGTCGGCGCCCTGGCCGGCGTGCCGTCGGTCGGCCCCGGGCAGCTGCGCCGCGCCGCCACGAGCGTCGTGCGCCACTTCACCGAGCGCGGCGCCTTCGACGACCGCGGCCTGCTCACCATGGGGTGGCACGGGCCGTGGCGGCGGCTCGCCCAGCGGTACTCCGGGCCCGGCTCGCCCTACTGGGCCAGCAAGGGCCTGCTCGGCATCGCGCTGCCGGCCGACCATCCGGTGTGGACGGCGCCGGAGGAGCCGCTGCCGGTCGAGCGCGCGGACTCGGTGCGGGCGGTGCGCGCCCCGGGCTGGCTCGTGTCGGGCACCCGCGCCGACGGCATCGTCCGGGTCGTCAACCACGGCACCGACCACGCCGAGGAGGGCGGCACCGTAGGCGACTCCCCGCTGTACGCGCGGCTCGGCTACTCCACCGCCACCAGCCCGGTGCTCGACGAGGGCGGCTGGCTCAACCCGATCGACCAGTCGGTCACGCTCGTGGACGGCGCCGGCCGGGCCACCCACCGCGCCGGGATGCGGACACTGGTAGTTCACGTTAACAGCGACGGTGTCGGCGTGGCCGGCTCGCGCGGCACGGTCCGCTGGGTCGACCCGGACCCCGGCCACCGCGACCACGGCAGCGGCCGCGCGGGCGCGCACCGCACCGCCGGGGTCGTCACGGTGTACTCGCTCGTGCGCGGCCCCTGGGAGCTGCGCCTGGCCCGCGTCGACAGCCTCGCCGAGGGCGTGGACGCCGGCGCGCTGCGGCTGCGGGTCGGCGGCTGGCCCGTGGCCGGCGACGCGACCGCGGCGTTCGCCGGCGGCGTCGCGCGCGCCACCGGCGCCGGCCTGACCAGCTGGCTGGAGAGCGTGCACGGCGGCGGCACGGCCGGCGCCACCGCGGTGCCTGACGGCGGTCCGCTGGCCGGCGACGTGGTCGTGCCCTGGCTGGAGCACCCGGTCCGGCCGGGCGCCTGGATCGCCGCGCTGGTCGCGCTCTCCGGCGGCGCCGACGCGGCCGATGACCGCCGCGGGTGCCGGGTCGCGCTCGCGCCCGCCGCGCACGACGCGGCGGCCGGGCGGCGCCGGCCCGCCGGCGACCGAAGCGAGCACGACCGGCACAGGTTGGTCGTCGCGGTCGACTGGCCCGACGGGGTCAGCACCACGACCAGCCTGGACGTGCCAGGAGACGCCGGCGAGGCGACCTGGCCGCAGCGTGGGCCCGCCCCCGGGCCCCTGACCTTGAAGGAGAAAGGATGAGGCGCGCGATACCTGCTGCGATCAGTGCCGCTACGGCGCTGGCGCTCGTCCTCGCCGGTTGCGGCGGCGAGGACGAGCCAACCGACCCGAACGCCCCGGTGACGATCACCCTTGCCGGCTGGAGCCTGTCGACGACGCCCGAGTTCAAGACGCTCGCCGATGGTTTCCACGCCGCTCACCCGAACGTGACGGTCGAGCTCAAAGAGTACGACGCGACGAACTACGACACGCAGATGACCGCCGACCTGGCCGCCGGCACCGCGCCCGACGTGTACGTGCTGAAGAACCTCAAGAACTTCTACACGTACCAGAGCGGCGGCCAGCTGCTGGAGCTGCCGGACGCCGCGGGTGGCACCGCCTACGAGGTCGACGGCAAGACCTACGCCGTGCCGTACCGGCAGGACTCGTGGGTGCTGTTCTACAACAAGGACCTGTTCGCCAAGGCGAAGGTGAACCCGCCGGACGGGAGCTGGACCTGGGACGACTACGCCACCGCCGCCAAGGCGCTGACCACCGGCCTCAAGGGCGCCGGCGCGAAGGCGACCGGCACGTACCAGCACGTGTTCCAGTCGACGGTGCAGGGCTTCGCGCTGGCGCAGACGCCCAGCGCCGACCTGCTCTCCGGTGACTTCGGCTACCTCAAGCCGTACTACCAGCGGTCGCTGGACCTGCAGGCGGCGGGCGCGCAGCCGACGTTCGGCACGGCGACGACGAACAAGCTCACGTACCAGGCGCAGTTCGGCAAGCAGCAGTCGGCGATGCTGCTGATGGGCACCTGGTACATCGCGACGCTGCTGAAGCAGCGCACGAGCGGCGACGCCGACAAGTTCGAGTGGGGCATCGCCCCGGCGCCGCAGTTCGACACGTCGACCACGGGCACGTCGGCCACGCCGGTCACCTTCGGCGACCCGACCGGGCTCGGCGTCAACCCCAGGGCGAGCAAGGCCAAGCAGGACGCGGCCAAGGAGTTCCTGCGCTACGTGGTCGGCGAGGACGCCGGCAAGGCGCTCGCCGGCATCGGCATCACCCCGGCGCAGACCTCGGACGCGGTCACACAGACCCTCTTCGGGCTGGACGGGGTGCCCCAGGACGAGCTGTCCAAGTTCGCCTACGCCAAGCACGACACCAAGCCGGAGAACCCGGTGTCCAAGCACACCGCCGGCCTGCAGAACCTGCTCAACGAGACCCACTCGGCGATCTTGTCCGACAGCACCCCGCTGGACAAGGCCATCACCGACGCGCAGGCCCGCGCCAAGAACGAGGTCCTCAACCAGTGAGTGACGGCGGGTCCGGTGCCACCCGGCGCCGGACCCGCCACCGACCGCTCTGGAGACAATCCGAATGGCAACGATGTCGCGGGCCCGGCCCCGCCGGCTGGTTTGGCGCAACACGGTGGCCGGATGGTCGTTCATCCTGCCCAACTTCGTCGGCTTCGCCGCGCTCACGCTGGTGCCCGTCGTCGCGCTGTTCTACCTGGCCTTCACCAACTGGAACGTCTTCGGTGTCGCGGACTGGACCGGCACCGCGAACTTCCGTCGCATGTGGAGCGACGCCAGCTTCTGGACGGCGCTGCGCAACACCATCTACTACGCGGTCTTCCACATCCCGCTGACGCTGGTGGCCTCGCTGGGGCTGGCGCTGCTGCTGAACCGCAGGCTGCGCGGCGTGGCCTTCTTCCGCACCGTCGCGTTCTTCCCGTACATCACGTCGATCGTCGCGATCGCGGTCGTCTGGAACCAGCTGTTCAGCCCCGAGTACGGCCCGGTGAACGCCTTCCTGCGCGGCCTCGGCGTCGACAACCCGCCCGGCTGGACCACCTCGGCGCAGTGGTCGATGCCGGCGGTCATCCTCGTCGGCACGTGGCGGTACATGGGCTACTACATGCTGCTGTTCCTGGCCGGCCTGCAGACGATCCCGGCGCAGCTCTACGAGGCCGCGCAGATCGACGGCGCCGGCCCGTGGCAGCGCTTCACGCACGTGACGCTGCCCGGCCTGCGGCACACCACGTTCTTCGTCACCGTGATGCTGACCATCGAGAGCTTCAAGGTCTTCGACCTCATCCTCGTGATGACGCAGGGCGGGCCGGGGCAGTCCACATTGGTGCTGTCGCAGTACATCTACCAGAAGGGCTTCGTGGAGAACCAGTTCGGCTACGCGTCGGCGGTCTCCATCGTGCTGTTCGCCGTCTGCTTCGGCGTCACCGCCGTCCAGTTCCTGGTCAACCGGCGAGGAGAACGCTGATGGCCCTCACCGAACTGCGTCCACACGCGACTCTCACGGTGCCGGGGCGCCCGGCCGGCGAGCGGCGCCGCGCCTCCCGGGGCTGGCGGGTGGCCGGCTACGCCGCCCTCGCGCTGGCGGCGGCCGCGCTGCTGCTGCCGTTCTACTGGATGGTCGTCTCGTCGCTGAAGACGAACAACGACGTGTTCACCATCCCCATCAAGTGGATGCCGGACCCGGTGGTGTGGCGCAACTACGTCGACATCTGGCAGCGCTCGGACCTGACCACCTGGTTGGGCAACACGCTGCTGCTGTCGGTCGTCGTGACCACGCTCCAGGTGCTCACCGGCAGCTTCGCCGCGTACGGCTTCGCCCGGGTCCGCTTCCCCGGCCGCAACCTGCTGTTCCTGGCGTACGTCGGCACGATCGCGGTGCCGTGGCAGTCGTACATGATCCCGCAGTTCATCCTGATGTCGAAGCTGCACCTGTCGAACACGCTGTGGGCCATCATCGCGATCCAGGCGTTCGGCGCGTTCGGCGTGTTCCTGATGAAGCAGTTCTACGAGACGATCCCGGAGGAGCTGAGCGAGTCGGCCCGGGTCGACGGGCTCACCGAGTTCGGCATCTACCGCCGGATCATGCTGCCGCTGTCCCGGCCGGCGCTGGCCAGCCTGGCGCTGATCACGTTCGTCACCACCTGGAACGACTACCTGGGCCCGCTGATCTACCTGCGCAGCCCGGAGCTGCGCACGATACAGCTCGGGCTGAACACGTTCGTCTCGCAGTACAACGCCGAGCACGCCCTGATCATGACGGGCTCGGTGCTGTCCGTCCTGCCGGTGGCGGTCATCTTCCTGCTCGGGCAGCGGTACTTCGTCGAGGGCATCGCCACGACCGGACTGAAGGGGTGACCATGCGACTGCGTCACGACACCATCGCCGCCGTCTTCGACGCGGTACACGTCGCGCTGCTCAGCAACCTGCTGCTGGTCGCCGGGGCGCTGCCGCTGGTCCTGCTCGCGTTCACCACCGACCCGGCCCGCGCGTGGCCGCTGTACGCGCTGGCCGCTCCGCTGTGCGCGCCCGGCGTGTGCGGCGTGTTCGCGGTCATGTCCGGCTTCTCGGCCGGGCGGGGCGACGGCGTCCTGCGCACCTTCGCCCGCGCGTGGCGGGCCACCGCCCGCCCGGCGATGCTGTGGGGCGCCGCGACCACCGCCGCGCTGGTCGTGCTCGCCGTCGACGCCGCCGCGGCGTGGGGGCACCGGGTCGGCGCGCTCGCCCTGCCGGTGCTCGCCATGCTCGCGCTGCTCACGGTCGCCACCGGCCTGCTCGGGCTGGTCACGATCGCCGAGCGGCCCACCGCGCGGCTGCGCGACGTGGCCCGCGCCTGCCTCTACCTGGGCGTGCGCCGCTGGTACCTCACCGGGGTCTCGCTCCTGGTCCTTGCCCTGCTCGCCCAGTTCATGGCCGCCCGCCCGGCACTGGCGCTCGGGCTCGCCGCGGCGCCGCTGCTCTACGTGGTCTGGGCCAACACCCGCTTCACGCTGCGCCCCGCGCTCGACCCCGCCTGACGCCCGACCCCCGCCTCACGCCCGAGTCCGACCACGGAGGGAAACCACGCCCATGACGGCGATCCATGTCCGTCCCAGCCCAGACGCCGAGGCGATCGCGGCCGCGGTGGCCGCCGCCCTGCGCACCGTCGACGCGAACCTCGACAGCTTCGGCGACCGGTACCCCGACGACACCACGGCCGGCGACCGGTACCCGCCGCGGCCGCCGTCGGCCGGGCAGCCGGAGGGCGGCAACGTCGGCTGGACCACGAGCTTCTGGCCGGGGATGCTGTGGCGGGCGTACGACCTGACCGGCCAGGAGCGGTACCGGCTGGCCGCGCTGTCGCATGTGGACAGCTTCGCGGCGCGCGTGCACGGCGGCATCGACCTGGACACGCACGACCTCGGCTTCCTGTACACCCTCTCCTGCGTCACCGCGGCCCGGCGCGCCGGCGACGAGCGGGCCCGCGACGCGGCCCTGGCGGCGGCCGCCCACCTCACCAGCCGCGTGCTGCCGGCGGCCGGCATCATCCAGGCGTGGGGCGACCTCGACGACCCCCGCCAGCGCGGCCGCACGATCATCGACAGCCTCATGAACACCCCGCTGCTGTTCTGGGCCGCCCGCACCACCGGCGACGAGCGCTACGCGGCCGTCGCGCGGCGGCACACCGCCCAGCTGCGCGAGCACATCCTGCGCCCGGACGGCACGACGTTCCACACCTTCTACTGGGACCCGGAGACCGGCGCGCCGCTGCGCGGCGAGACCGAGCAGGGCCACGCGGACGACTCGTGCTGGGCCCGGGGGCAGGCCTGGGCGATCTACGGCTTCACGCTCAACCACCGGTACACCGGCGAGCCGGAGCTGCTGGCCGCCGCGCAGACCTGTGCCGACTACTTCCTGGCCCACCTGCCCGCCGACCACGTCGCCTACTGGGACCTGGTGTTCGGCGACGGCAGCGGCGCCGAACGCGACAGCTCCGCCGCCGCCATCGCCGCCTGCGGCCTGGCCGAGCTGGCCGGCCACGTGGGCGACCCGGCGCGGGCGGAGCGGTACCGTGAGGCGGCCGGCCGCATCCTGCGCTCGCTCGTCGACGGGTACTCCACCGGCGGGCGCCCGGGCTCGCAGGCCCTGATCCGGCACGGCGTGTACGACAAGCCCAAGGGGATCGGCGTCGACGAGGGCACCCTGTGGGGCGACTACTTCTACCTGGAGGCCCTCGCCCGCGCCGCCGGGCCGGGCTGGGAGGATCCGTGGTGACGACCGGAGGGGTTCTGGGCAGCTTCCGCCTCGACGGCCGGGTCGCGCTGGTCACCGGCGGCGGGCGCGGCATCGGTCAGGCGCTCGCGGTCGCGCTGGCCGAGGCCGGCGCGGACGTCGCGCTGCTGGGCCGCAGCCACCCGGCCGAGACGGCGGCGCGGGTGCAGGCGCTGGGCCGGCGGGCACTCGTGGTGACCACGGACCTCGCCACCGCCGGGCCGGAGGACCTCGCCGCCTCGGTCGACGCGGTGGTCGGCGGGCTGGGCCGGCTCGACGTGCTGGTCAACAACGCCGGCATGATCCGCCGCTCGGACGCGCTCGCGCACTCGCCGCGGGACTGGGCGGCGGTGCTGCGGGTCGACCTCGACGCGGTCTTCCACCTGTGCCAGGCGGCCGGGCGGGTCATGGTCGCGCAGGGGCACGGCCGGATCGTCAACATCGCGTCGATGCTGTCGTACCACGGCGGCGTGCGGGTGCCGTCGTACACCGCGGCCAAGCACGGCGTCGTCGGCATCACCAAGGCGCTGGCGAACGAGTGGGCCGGCGCCGGCGTCAACGTCAACGCGCTCGCGCCCGGCTACATCGCCACCGACCAGACCGCGGTCCTGCGCGAGGACCCCGACCGGGAACGCGAGATCCGCGAACGGATCCCGGCCGGCCGCTGGGGACGCCCCGAGGACCTGATGGGCGCCGTCGTCTTCCTCGCCTCCGACGCCGCCCGGTACGTGCACGGTGCCGTCCTCGCCGTGGACGGAGGCTGGCTCGCCCGCTAGGAGTACCCGTGACGAGTGAGCGGATGTTCGGTACGCAGCGGCAGGAGCGGCTGCTCGCCGAGTTGCGCGGGCACGGCGCGGTGCGCGTGCGCGACCTGGCCCGCGAACTCGGCGTCAGCGAGCTGACCATCCGCCGCGACATCGCCGCCCTCGCCGCCCGCGGCCTGGTGTCCAAGGTGCACGGTGGGGCGACGCTGCCGTCGCACCGCGCCGCGGCCGGCCCGCCGCGGCGGGTCGCCATCCGGTTCACGATCGGGATGGTCGTCCCGTCGCTGGACTTCTACTGGCCGCCGGTGGTGGCCGGCGCGCGGGCCGCGGCGGCGGCGCTGGGCGTCAGCATCCAGCTGCGCGGCTCCAGCTACGACCCGGACGAGGACCGCCGCCAGGTCAGCCGGCTGGTGGAGGCCGGCGAGGTGCAGGGCCTGCTGCTCGCGCCGACGCTGGACGGCGACGGCGCGGTACCCGGGTGGATCGCCCGGCTGCCCGTGCCCGCCGTGCTGCTGGAGCGGGAGCCGCGCGGGTGGACGGCCGCCGAGTGGGTGCGCACCGACCACGCGCACGGCCTCGACCTCGCCGTGCGGCACCTGTGCCAGCAGGGTCACCGCCGCATCGGCCTCGTGCTCGCCCGGGACAGCCCGACGTCGGCGCACCTGATGCGCGCCTGGCGGGCGGGGCACGCGGGCATGGCCGAGCTGGTCGCGCCCGGCCAGCAGGAGCGCGTCGTGCGCGAGTGCCGGCGGGCGGGGGTCACCGCGCTCGTCGTACACAGCGATCCGGAGGCCGTGTCGGTCGCGCAGTGCTGCGCCGAACGCGGCATCGCGGTCCCCGGCGAGCTCGCGATCGTCTCGTACGACGACGAGGTCGCCCACCTCGCCGAGCCCGCGCTCACCGCGGTCCGGCCGCCCAAGAGCCACCTCGGGCGCCTCGCCGTGGAGCTGATGGTCGCCCGCCTGCTCGGCGGCGGGCAGCGCCCCGCGCACCGGGTGCTGCTGGCGCCCGATCTGGTCGTGCGCGCCTCGTCTGTTCGTTTGTGAACGTTACCGATCGACTCGCTTCGAACCCTGGCCCGCCGGTTACGAAGGTGTTACCAATATGATGAACATCGATGTCTTGGGTGTGGGAGGGACACGGAGTGAGAAGCGAGAAGCGGCTGCTGGCCGTGGGAGCGGCGCTGGTACTGGCCGCGGGCGCTGCGGCGGTCGCGGTGGCCGCTCCCGCGCACGCGGCACCGGTCACCGTCACCAACGGCACGCAGTTCACCGACACGTCCGGCGCGGTGGTGCACGCGCACGGCGGCGGCGTGCTCAAGGTCGGCACCTACTACTACTGGTTCGGCGAGAACCGCAACGCCAACAACACCTTCCGCGCGGTCTCCGCCTACCGCTCCACGGACCTGCGCACGTGGGAGTTCCGCGGCAACGTGCTGACCCAGTCCTCGGCCGCCGAGCTCCAGGTCGCCAACATCGAGCGGCCGAAGGTCATCTACAACGCCAGCACCGGCCGCTACGTCATGTGGATGCACAAGGAGAACGGCTCGAACTACAGCGAGGCCCGCGCGGCGGTCGCCTCGTCGGCCACGGTGGACGGCGCGTACACGTACCACGGCAGCTTCCGCCCGCTCGGGCAGCACATGTCCCGGGACATCACGCTCTACAACGACGGCGGCACCGCGTACATGATCTCGGCCGCCGACGAGAACTACGACCTGCACATCTACCGCCTCACCGCCGACTACCTCAACGTGGCCAGCCTGGTCGGCAACTTCTGGAACGACGCGCACCGCGAGGCGCCGGCGATGTTCAAGCGCGGCAGCACCTACTTCCTGCTCACCTCGGCCGCGACCGGCTGGAACCCCAACCAGGCGCAGTACGCCACCGCGTCCAGCATCTCCGGCCCGTGGAGCGGCTGGACCAACGTCGGCAACGGCACCACGTTCAGCTCGCAGCCGACGTACGTGCTGCCGATCCAGGGCAGCGCGACGACCAGCTACCTCTACATGGGCGACCGGTGGGCCGGCGCGTGGGGCGGGCCGGTCAACGACTCCCAGTACGTCTGGCTGCCGATCACCTTCCCGTCGAACACCAGCATGAGCCTGAGCTGGTCGCCGTCGATCACGATCGACGCGGCCACCGGCACGGTCACCGGCAACTCCCCCACCTACTACCGGGTGACCAACCGCAACAGCGGCCGGGTGATGGACGTGGTCAGCAACTCCACGGCCAACAACGCCGAGGTCAAGCAGTACAGCTGGAACGGCGGCGGCAACCAGAAGTGGGAGTTCCAGGACGCCGGCGGCGGCTACGTCCGCCTGGTCAACCAGAACTCCGGCAAGTGCCTCGACGTCGCCTCCGCCTCGACCGCCGACGGCGCCAACGTCATCCAGTACACCTGCGGCGGCGGCACCAACCAGCAGTGGCAGTGGGTGGCGACGGGCAGCTACTTCCAGCTGCGCGCCCGGCACAGCGGCAAGTGCCTCGACGTGGTCAACGCCAACACCGCCGACGGCGCCGACATCCAGCAGTACGCCTGCGGCTCCGGCACCAACCAGCACTGGACCAGGACCCAGTCCTGACCCGCCGGCATCTTCC